>CAILEM010000153.1 GCA_903833215.1 uncultured Armatimonadota bacterium | reverse complement strand
CTTCCACGATAGTCATCCGAAACCGTGAGCGCACTCGGGTCCGCGATCTGGGCTACGAAGCTAAACTTCAAGGGTTGAACGCGGCTTGGTCCCGAGTGGTCCCGCTCATTAACTTACTAGGGTTGCGAAGCTACCCTGGGTTAAGGTCAACGCCACCAATCAACGCCAAAGGTGTTGAGTCCGGAAACATTTCCGCAAGGACGTAGTTGGTTGCTCTCCCAGTTCCTTCCATTTGAAGGACGCCCTTGGCCACGAGTTCGTCCAGGTCTCGGAACGCGGTAGGAACCGAGCACTTGGCGAGTTTGGCGTATTTCGAGGTTTGGAGCTTGCCTATGAAATCACCGTCCAGCAGCAGGTTGACCACCTTGGTCTGGCGTTCGTTAAGCTGCGAATCCTCGTTCTTTCTCCAAAAAGCGTGTTTGGATCGAACGATATGCAACACACTCTCCGAGGCATCGAGGGCCTCTGTCATTCGCTGCAGGAACCAAATCACCCATTCCGTTGCATCAAGTGAGAGCCTTTTTTGTGTCCGCTCAAGGATTTCGTAGTAGCTGGCTCGTGACCGATGGATCTGTCGAGACAGGGAGTAGAATCGCTGACTCGTTCGATCGGCACGTGCCAATGCCATATCCATCACCGCCCGCCCGACACGACCATTTCCGTCGTCTAGAGGATGGATCGTGACAAACCAAAGATGGCCGATTGCTGCCTTCAGGATAGGGTCGATTTGCTCAGTTTCGAACCACTTGAGGAAGCGTGCCATCTCGCTCGGAAGTCGGTCAGCGGCAGGTGCTTCATAGTGAACCTGCTCATGACCCATTGGGCCGCTCACCACCTGCATGGGACCCTCTGCGTCGTCACGCCAGACTCCAACATCGATTTTGTGGAGTCCACTATAACCAGTAGGAAAAAGCGCAGCGTGCCAGCCGAATATCCGTTCTTCAGTGAGGGGAGACTCAAACCGCTGGGTCGCGTCAAGCATCATCTCAACAACCCCCTCTACATGGCGATCTGGGTTGGGCAATCCGGCAGCGTCCATGCCGAGCCGCCTAGCAACCGAGGATCGAACCTGGCGAGTGTCAAGGAGGTCACCTTCTATTTCACTCGACTTTGTAATGTCACTCACCAAAGTTGAGAGGACGGCTTCTTGTTTGGCTTGAAAGCCGATACCTTCCATCGCGTTGGCTAGCTCACCACGGCGAAAATGCACCTGTGCAAGGTGGGAGGAGAATGTACGATGATCCCAGGTGTAGCCGGTCGTTAGCCACTCATCCGCCTGATGGGAATACAGGATCGGTTCGGCCATGATGCGCAGTTTACCAATTTACGCATCATTTATGATGCGTAAATTGGAGGTGCTCGTTCACGATACACCGCCCTAGGCGGAAGGCCTAGGGCCAGCCTTTGTAGAAGCCACCAGCAATGATGAGGGTGGGGTTCCAGAAGGCGTGGTGACCGCCGTCATCGACGACGCCGTTGAAGGCGTAGCCGGCGCGCATCTCGAAGTTCACGGAGATCGCATTGCGGAACATGTAGCCGATTCCGGGTCCGAACTCCATTCGGTTCTCAGTGCCGGATACGGTCTGACCTGCGGCCCAGAATTGGCCGACGACATACGCCCACAGGTAGCTCTGGTCCTTGTACTCTTTCAGGATCTGGCCGGAACGCAGGCGACCATCGATAAAAGTATCCGAAGCGAGTGCAATGTAGAACAGTTCGCCGTAAAAGTCGCTAAACCACTTATTGTGACGCCAGTTCGTGTAGCCAACCATTCCGACGCGCGTATCGGTTTTGTCTTTGTTGTATCCGCTGATGCCATCGCCAACGGAGACACACACATACATCTTGTTTCCAGGGAACCAGTGTCGAGCTTCAACACCAGCGCTCAGACCAGTAACGACCTGAGGATAGGGAAGACCGGTTCCACGAGTATCGAGTGTGCTATTTCGAACGTACAGATGGAGGTCATCGTCGCCATAGCGAACACCGTAGCGGAGGATTTGGTCGGAGAACGTTCCGATGAGTTTCTCGTAACCTACGTCGAAATAACCTTCCTCAACCCATTTCAGCTTGAGGTTACGGGTTCCTTTCTGGCCAGTTGTCACATCAACGTCGGGGCGAGCCGACTCAGGAATCGTGACTTCAAGGGCTTCTGGATCGGCAAGCGGACCACCCGCAAGTCGCGCGGAAGGGCCAGCAACCTTGTCGAGTTCATCTGCGGTAAGGAGTTGAAGCTTAACGCCGTTATTTGCCTGATACGCTTCCTTCTTCTCAACAGGGGCTGGTGTTGGGGGCACGGTTGCTGTGTCAGCGAACTTTGGTGCCAAAGCGGCAGGTGTGGGTTGGGATGCGACGACAGTTGCTACGATAGGCGCGGTTACTACCGGTGACTTTACAATCTGCTGAACAGCCGGCTGATCAACGTGAGCGGCGGTCGCAACAACCGTTGGCGCAGCGACGGCAGAGGGAGCTTTGACCCCATGGAATTTGGAAAATGCGGTGGCGATCATCGACGAGGAGTAAGAGCTCCGAGCCAATGTCTGTCCGTGTGACAGAGTGACGACACCTAAGACGGCGGTAGCAATGGACGCTTTATATCTGTTCACAGTCTACAATTTTCCTATTTTGAAGGTTAAGAATCGCTTCATGTTACCAGGCACACCCTTGAGAGACATTCGAGTTCTATGTCGCGTTTTTGTGCTTCAGTGATCGAATTAAGGACGATCATAGAAGCGCCAAGTTGGCTTGAAATCAAGTTTAAGTGGGGATTTTGTGAGGCTTGTACGCACCATTTCAATCGGAATCGCGTTCTCATGAAGAACAGCGTCGTGAAACTGCTTCTCCGTCATCTTGCCGCTGTCGACGAGTTCGTGCTTTAGTGAGCGAATCTGTAGGCCACCTAGCATGTATGCCGCCTGATACAACGGCTCGTATCCACCCGAAAAGGAGCGGCGAACTTCGGCTGCTGCGTTGTCCCGCTCGTGCCCTACTCGCTCCACCAGAAAATCAACACATTGCTGGGGAGTCATCTTTCCGGTGTGAAAGCCGAACGAGAAGATGATTCGCGCGCATCGGTGCATCCGCCAAAACAGCATGCCAACCTTGTCTTCCGGGGTCTTCGGAAAATTCATATCGAACAATCGCATTTCCCAATACAGTGCCCAACCCTCTACCCAGAACGGTGTGTCGAAAAGGCCACGGTAGGGGCGATACCGCTCCTGCATGAAACCCTGCAAGTGGTGGCCTGGGATGAGTTCGTGGAACACGGTTGCGCGCGCAAAGTGCTTGTTGTTTCCGCGCATGCTCATGAGTTTCTGCTCGTGTGACATCGTGTCGGTCGGATACGAAACCTGGATCTCTTCGCCCCCGAGGAAGAATGGGCTTACGAGCTGACGGTCCGGTGACATCATGCTCATGCGATACGTCTCAGTAGCAAGATCGGGGATGGTGACGAGGTCCCGTTCTTTCACGAACTGGATTGCTTCCTCAGCTAAAAACCGGATGAGTTGTGGCTGCTTGCCCGGTTCGACGAAGTCCTGTTTTGTTCGCTCAAGTGCCTTTTTCCAATCGTCGCCGAATCCCATCTCGTGGGAGGCCTTCTTCATCTCCACTTCGCACCACGCGAACTCCTTGTTGGCGATATCTAGGATTTCTGCAGGCGTGTAGGAGATCATCGCATCATCCAAGTCATCTTGAAGTGCCTTGGTCCCGATTGGGTCGCCGATAATAGTGGTCTTGTCGTCGGGCTTTATCCCAACCAGTTTCTCTCGAACAAGGTTCGTATATTCATCCAGGGCTTTGGCGGCTTCTTTGTACGGTTGGGAAACCCACCAACTGAAGAGCGGATCGTAGCCGTTGTAGAACTCAAACCATCGCGCAAACGAGTGTCGAACGCGCTGAAGCATCGCAACAGCTCGGTTGGCAATGGATCGGTCGATTTTGATACCCTTCTCAACTGCCTTTCTGGCGAGCTCGATTTCTTTGATGAGTCCGTTGACGGTGGAGGCCGTTTTATCAGGGTCGATCGGGTCCATCTTTTGCCAAGATTCCTCGAGTGCAACGATCGTTTGGGCAAAGGGTAGGATGGGTGCCATCTCGACTTCACGTGTGGCTTCTTGGTCCAACCGCTTGATGGAGTGTTTGAGATAGTTGCGAAACAGAACGGCATCGACCTGGCCGGCTTGGCTCATGGAGTCGAAGGGGTCTTTCTCAACGGTGCTCGACCAAGTGGAGTAGAAATTGCGCAGACGTGCGTGATCTTCCTTCGACAATGGAATGGCGTACTTGCGCTGGAGTGCACCCAGATCTGCCTGAAATCGCTCCAAGGGAAAGCGCATTTCACTTGCTGAAGGATCCACCGATTGGGTCGTTGCCGCCGTAAACGAGACAAGAAGCGCAAGTGCTGGAAGCATCTGACCATTATGATAAGGCTGTTGGTACCGTGACTAGAAACCTAGATGCATTCAGTTTTATTGCGGATATCCTCCCGTTTGAACGGTGGATCGTGTCTGTGATCCCAAGCCTGACGGGTATTCTCTCTATCCCGTGGCTGAGGTCGTTCAAAAACCAGAAATACAGCGACTAGCCGCCTACGCGCTCATCGTTCAGGACCAGAAGATCCTGTTGTGTCGCTTGACGGCCCTAACCGGGTCGGCTGGGATGTGGACGTTGCCAGGTGGCAAAGTCGAATTTGGCGAGCATCCCGATAACGCGGTCGTGCGCGAAGTGCTCGAGGAGACAGGCCTCAAGGTCACAAACAAAGGCGTGCTTACCGTCAATTCAGAGCTATTTCACTTCACAGGCACCCGGATGCATGCCGTTCGACTGATCTATAAAGTCCAGGTTGAGAGTGGAACCCTTCGGTATGAGCAGGGCGGAACAACCGACGTGTGCGAGTGGTTCACGCCCGAAGAAGCACGTAAACTGCCGCTGGTGTCGCTCGCCAAGCTCGGTGTTCGCCTCGTTAAAGAACACGGACTGATTGCTTAAGCGATTCGGAAGGAATTACTTCCACCCCTATCGAATTCCATAGAAAATGGCAGCAACGCCTGTCGCCGGTTCTGAGGCTGAACGGCTGGGCATTAACGAGGTTCCTTCTACGTTTGAAGAAGGATTCACCCTTAAGACTGCCATCGGTGCGCTATTCATCGCCCTGTTCATGCTTCCCGGCGGAATGTATCTCGCCCTCGTAGCCGGGCAAGGTGTGGGTGATGCTGCCGAATGGGTCACGATCGTGCTCTTCGCAGAGGTCGCACGACGTTCCTACGCACCGCTTCGAAAACAGGAGGTTTACATCCTGTTTTACATGGCACTGACTCTGACCGCGGTGGTGAATTCCGAACGCGGTCTTGCCGGTGGACCGTTTGCGAACCTTATTTGGAACGCCTATTTCGTCGGCTCTGCTGCAGCAAAGCCGATTGCGAGCCAAATACCGCATTGGGCGGTGCCGGGAGCGCTGAGTCATGGCATTGTTCAGCGCGAGCTCTGGCACCCCGACTGGTGGCGGCCGATTCTGCTGCTTCTGCTCACTGACCTATGCGGCCGCTTAAGCTATCTCGGTCTGGGCTACGCACTATTCCGCCTGACCAGCGACGTTGAAAAGCTCCCATTCCCTTATGCGCCAGTTGCGGCTTCAGGTGCGACGGCGCTCAGCGAAGCTGGGTCGGAGAGCTGGCGATGGGGCATCTTCTCAACGGGAACGGTCATCGGTCTGCTCTTTGGTGCGGTGTACATTGGCATCCCTGTCATCACCGGCACGCTATTTGGGCATTCGTTCGAATTGCTTCCGATACCATTTGCTGACTACACGACCAACGTCCAGAACATCTTGCCTGCCGCAGTTGTCGGTTTGAGCTTCAGCCTTGGCAACGTGTTCATGGGCTTTGTGCTGCCGTTTGAGATTGTGTTGGGCTCGATGGTCGCTAGTGTGCTCGCGATGGTTGTGATGAACCCGATCTTGCATCACTTCAAGATGTTCCCAAGCTACGTACCCGGCTCGGACGCATTGACCACGAAGTTGACGGTGGACATGGATTTCTGGCTGTCGGTCGGAATCGGCGTGAATATGGCGATCGCCTGTATTGGCATCGGACTGGTCTACAAGGCGTTTCGCGATGCGCGACGAGTGAATTCTGAGCGGAAATTCAGTCTTGCCCCACCCCCAGGTCGCGGAGATATCCCGATCTTTCTTGCCCTCGCCGCTTGGTTTGGGTCGACCGCAGTTCTGGTTATCGTTTCCCACTATCTGGTGCCCAACTTCCCGTCATGGCTGTTGATCGTTTTCGGGTTCATGTGGAGCCCGCTCAACTCCTATATCTCAGCGCGAATGATTGGTCTGACGGGACGTGGAGTTTCATTCCCCTATCTCAAGGAAGCCAGCGTGGTTGCCTCGGGCTATCGACAGGTCGACGTTTGGTATGCGCCGATTCCGCTTGTGGACCAAGGGGCAGTTGCCCAGAGATTTCGTGAAGTGGAGCTGACGGGCACGAAGATGCACAGCATCTTCAAAGCCGAAGCGATGATGTATCCGTTGATCTTCCTCGCCTCATTTGGTTTTTGGGCGTTTTTCTGGAATTCCAATGCTTTGCCGAGTGGCCAATTCCCGTATGCCCAGAAGTTCTGGCCTATTCAAGCTCAGATGTCGTCCGTGCTACAGCAGATCAACGTTCCTCGACCCAATGGCGAGCTTGGCTGGTTTGCCAAAGCGATCAAGCCAAATCTGATTGGAGTGGGAACGGTGTCGGGATTGTTTCTGTACTGGGCTTGCGCTGTGTTCAAGATTCCGACGCTATTCTTCTACGGATTCGCTGGTGGTCTCGGCCTATTTCCTGCCAACACCGTGCCTCAATTCCTCGGCGCTTGGGCGGGCAGGAAGTTCATGGCCAAGAAATACGGTGCCGAACAATGGTCGCGTTATGCGCCCGTGCTGCTTGCGGGTTTCAGTTGCGGAACTGGACTTGTCGCGTTGGCGGCAATCTCATTGGCACTTATTTCGCGGGCGGTAGCGAAGTTGCCATATTGATGTTTGGGCGGGTAGTCCAGATGTCAATTGAGGGCATGGAATATCTACTAGACTGGAAGATATGACAGGGTTCGCCGTCGCGTTCATTTCAATGCTCACCATCTCCCACGCCGAACCATATTCAGCTCCTTTCGGAACTCCGAAAGTGTTGAAGTTCTTTGGTGGTGCGAAGGCGGCGATATCGTTGCAGTTCGATGACGCCATGACGACCCAGCTGGCGAATGCCATTCCGCGCCTCAACGAAAGGAAACTCCGAGCAACCTTTTTTGTGAATACGGAGAACGGGCAGTATGTTTCGCATCGCAAAGAGTGGGAGGTCGACGTCGTTCGGGCAAGACACGATCTCGGAAACCACACCGCCCATCACTCGGGAGCGAAGAACGAAGCCGAATTGACAAAGGAGATCGAAGACTGCTCCTACGACTTGGGGCGTATCTATGGCAAAGGACCCCGCCTGGCTTCGTTCGCCATTCCCGGTGGTTGCCCTTGGAAGGTCACGGATGCACAACTTGAGTCGGTCCTTCACAAGAATAACCTAGTGCTTGCCAGCAACCGAAACTTCTTTGATGAGAAGAAAATCGACCCGACCAGCTTCGTCCAGAGGGCAATACTAACCGGGTCCTGGTCCAATGTTTCGATGCACGGGATCGGAGGCGAGTGGCTGAGCACAAGCATCCCTGTATTCACCAAACTGCTCGATTATCTCGTTGCGAACCGGGACAAGGTATGGGTCGCTCCAGATATTGATATCTACAAATACTGCCAAGAGCGAGATGCACTTCAGCCGATCCACTTGCACGCGCTAAGCGATTCGAAGTTTGAGATATCCACATCATGCGATTCGACCAAACTTGCCTTCGGTCCGCAACTCTATGACCAGGCACTGACGGTTGAGGTCAAAGTTCCGAATTCTTGGACTCGATTTGAAGTGTCTCGGCCCGGACGTTTGGCGGATAGCTATTCGGTCCTCACCACCCCTGAGGGCCGCGTGGCGAGATTTAGTATACGGCCTGGCACTGGTGCGTTCACAGTTGGGAAGATTTCAGTCGGATGAGTTTGGAGGGCTCCTGTTGGTCAGTGACCAAGCGGCGTGCCTAAACTGAAGCTAAGCTGAGATCGCCACTTTTTCTTTGAACAAAACACCCGCGTTGATCCGACCTACAGTTATGAAGCGGTTGCTTTTGCTCGTCGGGGCCATCATCCCAGCCTTGGGCTCGCCTTGCTTCAATGATCGAGATACCCTCGGGTTCGAACTTTACAACGCCCCTGATGTGCAAAAGGCGCTTACAGGGCGGTTTGACCGGTACCCGCCACTCTACTACACTATGCGAGTAGACCGTCTGAGGGCAAAATCGAGCATCTCCGCGGTCGAATATGACGACATTGCGGTCGCGCTTGGAAGAATTGGACGCAATGACGAGGCTTTGGCCGCACTGGCCCAAAAAGCTCGACTCCCTGGGCTTTCGATGATCGACCAATATCGGCTCTACGCCAATCGAGGCACGATTGAGGCCCATAAGTTCATTCAGCAGGGTGGTGATCTCAAGGACATCCAACTGCTGAAAAAGGCGGAATCGGATATCGCGTACGCCCTGAAGCTAAATCCGAACGCCCATTTTGGGAGAGAGGGCACCCAGCTTGAAGTTTTACGCTGGCTAGAAGATCTGAAAACGCATGCCAATGTGAAGCGGAAGGCCGAGGACATTAGCACTTTGGGCGAGTGGCTGGCCGATAAACTGAACAAGGAAGGGGATCGTAAAGCCGTCGAAATCTCAAAGACGCTTGCCGGGCTTATCATGCTCGGTGGCGCATGGGAGTCGCCCGATGCCGCCCTTGCGATTGCGGAGTTGGAGGTTTCACACATGAGGCTAGCGACTGCCCGATTTGGACTTGAGCGTTACCGCGAATTGATCAAGGGTGGCAAAAAGTCGCTAGCTCCTGAACTCGCGAATAATGCTCTGGACAATGTTGTGGGCCTTACAGAAGGAACCACTCAGGGCTCTGAGCCTTCAACCATCCAGCGCTTTCATGACCTTCGCAAGGAGGCCGAGGATTGGCATAAGGCGAAGACGGAGTACATGCTGTCTCGGCTCAAACTGGGTAGTCATCCCGATACGGACCGGAATTTTTGGAGCGGCTGGAAAGAACCTCAAATGCCAGAGATTACAAGAAAGCTGCCGAAAAAAGCCGATTCGCCGAGTGTTCTCATTGTGGTAGGTGTTATCAGTCTTTCCCTTGCTGCAATCCTCGTCATCTGGAGAAGACTCGTCCACAATCGTAGGTAATGGTTCTCGCATTTGCGGCGCTTTTTTCGGGCTCCCTTCAGAGCTCTCCTGACGGACGCATCACACTTCGGTCGAGAGATAACCGTATTGAGATGACGCTAGATCTCGATCACAAGTGCGTTGTCTCCGACCTCAAGATCGCTGGTCGTTTGGTTGGTTCTACTGGCCGTGCTGCAACAAGTGGGATCAAAATTGGTGATGCGTGGATCACCACGGCTGAACTGGCGACAAGCCCCAAGATGGTCCTGGACGGGAAGTCGATTCAAATTACCGGTATCCGATTCGGAAACGAGAAAACCAAGGTCGCAGAGAATTGGACGTTCACGACGGGAGCCGATTCCATTCAGTGGAAGATAGACCGGCGATACTTGGCGGGCGGGATTCTCGCCGATTCCTCAAGCCCGATCTGGAGCTTCCGAGCCATGGACACATGGACGGGCGCTCTCCTTGGAACAGGTGGTGTCGCCTGGTGCAAGCTCTTCGATTCAACCAATGCGACCTACGGCGTCCACACCGATTCGGCGAGCCTCTGGAATACCGGCAATGATTCGATGCTTGAATTGACCTCAGAGCAGGCATTCGGTCGTCCGATGGCGCTGAGGTTCACGCGCCAACCAAGCAACGAATTCACCCTGGCATTCGCGCCGACGCCTCATCCTCTGCTTACCAAGCACGTCCAGGCCCGCTATCTAAGGGATGGGCAAGACGTTTGGATGCCATGGCGGGTCGACGAGCTTGACCACTCCTCGGTGACCTACACACTTCGGGCTCCGCGATATTCCCCGACAGCGAATCGCGGCGTTCTCAAGGGTGTCGATGGAAACTCCGTTCGCGAGATTTTGAACACGATCGGGCGGATCGGCGTGATCGACGACAAACTCATCGGCAGCAATGGCTGGTATAGCGGCTATGCCGTCTATCACGAGCCGTGGGTCGCGCAAATGGGATTGGCGATTGACGACCCGAAGTTCACAGCAAACATGTCTCGTGCCATCAACTATGAGCGCGATAACGGCATCGAGCCGGATGGATTGGTGAAGTCACGCTGGACCTACGATGCCGGCGATGCCATTCCGGGCACCTTCGAGCCAACCGGATTCTATGAGTGCCAATGGGGTCGGCTCATGGACTCACAAACCTCGTATGTGATAAATGCCGCCCAGCAGTTCGACTTGACGGGAGACACAGGTTGGCTCCGAGGTCAAAAATCTGCGTGCGAGGCGGCCTTGGATTACCTTCTTCGGCGCGATACGAATGGCAATCACCTTGTAGAGGTGGCGAGCGATACTTGGCGGCAGCACAAGTCTAGCGACTGGCTCGATGTCGTATGGGCTTCGTTCGAGAGTGCTTTCGTCAACGCCCAACTTTACCGAGCCCTCTCCAACTGGGCAGAAAATGAACTGCTATTGGGCGATGCCAAGCGGGCTGGCTATTACCGAGAATACGCCGCGAAGCTCAAAGCCAGCTTCAACAAGCCCCTTGAGCAGGGTGGATTCTGGGATGCCAACAAAAAGTGGTACGCCTACTGGCGGGAGAAAGACGGATCGGTTCATGGCGATAACTTGGTGCTGCCGATCAACTTCATGGCGATCGCTTATGGTCTTTGCGATCAACCTCAGCGGAAGGCAGCGATCCTGAGTCATATCGAGCAGAAGATGGCGGAGCAGAAGCTGTTCTGTTGGCCGGCGAACATCTATCCCTATGCGCCCAATGACACGGGGAACCCTGAATTTCCGACCTACGAGAATGGCGACATCTTCCTCGCATGGGCCGAGACTGGTATCGCTGCGTATGCCGACTATGACCTCAACATCGCGCTGAAATACGTACGGAACATCCTCAATCAGTATCGCAAAGATGGCCTCGCGTTCCAGCGATACCTCCGTCGTTCCCAAACCGGGACCGGAGACGACATCCTTGCCAATAACTGCAATGCGATGGTTGGTTTGTATCGTGACATCTACGGTATCCAGCCGAAATACAATCGGCTCTTCCTCAAACCAAGGATCACGAGTGACCTCAACGGGACGACTCTCAACTATCGTTTGCGTGACCAACTCCTGCATGTCGGCTTGTCGATCCACAGCTATTCCATCGGCGTCGGCAACCAGACGATCCACTGTTCTGAAGACTTCGGTGCCGCGATTTCCACCGGTCGCCTTGCCTACTTCCACGGCGAAGATTCGAACCCCTCATTGGTCGTCGAAGGAACCGGCACGGCCAAAGTGAACCTCACGATCCAAAGCTGGAAATCCACCAAACGCTGGGTTCTATCCGGCGCTACCAGCCAAGTGAAGATAAAGGTGAACGGCCTAGTGCCGTTCAAGCGCTATCGAATTGCGATCGGCGCAAAGACCATCGTGAGCGAAACCGCCAGTCTTTCCGGGCAGGTCTCTTTCTCAACAGTTGGTGACAAGACCGCAAACTTCAATTACGTTCTGACTCTGGCCTAGCCCGCAACCTCGCGGCCCCTCCCAGCCCCGTAGTCGACGGTGATCGTACCGGCGTCCGGAGTCGTGGAGATCCTGCCTGAAGAAGCACCAGACCGAAGCCTGCGGCAAACAACAGGAACCCAAAAATCACGAACAAATTCAAATGCAGGCGTCTCGTTGCTGGTGTCCGATTCCGATACACGCCAAATAGGACCGCTTCAATAAGCACCAGCAGCAGAAGGATCGGTTGGGACGTGCGTAGGATATCACCGAGCATGAGAATTCCAGTTCACCAAACCTAGCTTGACCGCAATTTGAATGGGGCCGTGGGCACTCACCGCAATCTTGGCAGGTTCGACCAAAAGGAGTCGATGCAAGCTGTGATACAGGGGTAGCGATCTGGGTATCGATCTTTCAACAAATGGAGACACTCCGAAAGGATCAGCAACTCTTCAAGAGGGCAAGTCTCAAACCAGAATAGGAATTCTATCAGGGGAATTTCGGGGTCGCGAGTGCATTTCGTGATGAGGCAGCGGGTGTGATTGTCTGAACCGTGTTTGTGAGCTTTTTCGTCCAGACAACGAAGCAGATATGGTACGAGAATCCTCGGCATCTCTTCTCGTTGAGCTAGAAAGATGACATCGTATCCTATGTTCGACATTTCGAGATCTTTATCTCTGAATAGAAATCCGAGGTCTCGTTCCTCGCACCGGTCCGCATTGAGGCGATTCTCAATTTGCCAAGGCAGCGGCCAAGGCAAGGCCTGACCCATAGAATAGATCCTGACCTTGAGCAGGTGGTCTGCAGTGTCTCTCTTCGTCTCCATATCTGGCTGTGAGGCTAGACCATCGTTTGCTTCGATCCCTCAAAGAATTGGATGACTGGTCTCATTTAGCGTCACGATGTGTCAGAGCGATCCAGGATGGATGAGAGTGAGGCCAGCAGTCTTAAACCGGTTGAAATCGGAAATATCAAAGGTAAGCACTGAATCAACACCATGAACTCTTGCGGAGGCGGCGTGGTTGGCATCATGGCAACCGGCACCTGAAATACTGTTCTCTGACACAAGAGCTAACCATTCGTTGAAGATGATCGGAGTATCGTCTAGTAGTGTGAAGTCCTTGAGCAACTCGTCGATGACCGACCTTGATGTGGCAGTAGACAGTCCAGCGCCGTTTGCGGACGAAATCCGCGTCAGGACATGCCACAGCTCTCGAAGGGACTGCGGTGTGATACAGAGATCGATTTGGTTCTCCCGGAGCTTCCTGATCGCGTCCTGAACCAAGGGATGCTGTGGATCAGAATTGAGGGCTAACCTCACCAAGATGTTCGTATCGAGTAGGCAACGCACTTACTCAGCGCTCTCATAGAAGTCTTCTGCTCGGAGCGGATTGGGTGATATCAATGCTGCACCTTTGGTTAGTTCGCTGATTCGGACCATGGACGCTTGAAAGGCATCGTCACCGACCGCCTGTCGGAGGGGCTCACTATCCAACACGCGAATCTCAACCCGGTGTCCACTCAGTTGAGCTCCGTGGAGGGGAGCAAGCTCGTCCCAAATTCCTTGAATAATCTGCATGTGCGTGGTCCTCTCTGATTGGCTACGAGAGAATTTAGTATAACATTCGATCCTGACCATTCAAAGTCTCTGTTGAAACCTAGAATCTAGCGATGTCGTGGAGATCCTGACTGAAGAAGCACCGCATAGAAGCCTGCTGCACACAACAAGAACCCAAAAATCACGAACAAATTCAAATGCAAGCGCGGTGTTGCTGGTGACCGATTCCGATATGCGGCAAATAGGACCGCCTCAATAAGCACCAGCAGCAAAAGGATCGGCTGTAAGGTCCGAAGAATGATGTCGGGCGTCATGAATTCTCACAATTTCAGCGACTCTGCTACAAATCACCAGTTTTGCTGTTTGACATCTCGTTCACCATCCTCTTCCATTCGACCACAAGTTCAGGTGGTGATGTCAAAACCAGCCTAACATCCAGCAGGTGAAGAAAATGGCCGACCGCAATGCACTGAGATACGTCCAACTCCGTTTGATCTCGGTTCCTCATTAGGTGCTGAAGCAGGAATTCAATACAGTCAAGAATCCGATCTCGATCGGTATCAGATGAAGCAAACCAGCACTTGATGTAGCTGGCAAGATAATAGCCAGCTGAACCAGTTGGAGCATTTTGAAAGCAAGTTAATCCGCAGAAATAGTCTGGGATGTCTTTGCAGAGAACCTCATCCCATCTTTTGTCGCTAAAGGCAGAGTAAACGTCGTGCCGCTCAAGATAGGAATTGTTCACCCACTCAACTGGCAATACTGGCGGTCCTCCGAACCATGCCCTTTCGATTTCGAGTAAAAGATCTTGAGGAACACAATCCAATTCAGCCTTTTGAATGGTCTTTTCCAACTTGCGATTTCGTTTCATTACCCTTCCTCGCAGGATAATCGCCAGATCTGGTCACCGGTTGTTAGGAAAAGCCACTTCTGGTCGGGGGAGACGGTGAAGGATCCGAGACCATTACCGTAGTCCGCGCCTCCATTTCGCGCGAACCGTAATCGGGCCTTAATGCGCGAAAATCCCGTTTTGAGATCGCAATAGAGTAGGTACAACGGCCGCATCCCTTTGTCAGTCGCTTTCCCCTCAATAGGCGTTGCGGTAAGGTCGATGACATCCTTCGGTGCGACTTTAGGCTCGTCGATTTGGGCCAGAAACGCGATTCGGTTTGGACCGATGAATCTGACATCGTTATGCCCTGGAAGTAGCAGGACGCCCGAACCTTCCATAGCGATATCCGGTGTGGGAACCGATTCGAGCCATGCCCATTGTTCCGACACGAATTTGGCAATGCGCACGTAGGTTCGGTTGAACGGGCATGCAACCACTGCAATCGTTTCTCCAGCAGGATCAACTGCAACTCCACTGAACCGATCGGCCGCGTGCATGCCAAGAGACAGGCCCGGCGCATACACGGTTACGTACGCCCCTGGTCCGTATCCAACCGGGATGCTGCCTTGCATCTTGATTTCGTAATCGGCCGATTCGGTTACCTCTCCGCGAGGCGAAACCTCCCCAGATGTCTTGGTTTTATAGAAATGGAGTGTTCCGTCACTGTCAACGTAGGCTGGGTAAGAGCCCTTTTGAAGCTTCATCGTCGACTCAACGACTCCACGCTCGTTCAAAACAACGACCGATTGATGATTGTCGTATGCGACACAGCCCTTTTTCAGGCACTCAACGAATCCGACAAATCCCGTGCATTTCGCCCAAGGCTGCTCAGCCCGGGTGATTGATACGAGGGCGACCAAGAGGATCAGGGAAGCAATCGTTGTCTTTCGCAGCATAGTTGGCTCTTGGCACTCCTAATTTATCATCTCCGCACAAACGGCATCGTCCGCATTGCTATGCGAACACCAGATTGAGCTTGTGACGAAGCCATCGTCGTCGACGAGCCAAACCATATCTTTGCCGACAATCGGGCCCGAAGGAGCGCTTTGGAAATAGTAGGCGGTAAGTGAGTGTGTTTTCAACTTTAGCCGCCTCACGTTTTTCGGTTCTCCGAGGGCAAGGCGAAGCGTGTCCCATCTCTGGCCAGGCATAGTTGCCTGCAGAGCGGTTACCCGCAGTTCGAGGGCGTATATTCGAAGCCATAGGAGCGTCGCCACCGCTATCGCCGCACCGATGACGCCAATGAAACCTAGTCGCCGCATGGTTCATTGTAAGTCCATACTGAGGCAGAGAAGTGGTTTTGGACAGGGGCGACAATGAGCGAAAAGCAAGTGCGATTCAGGACATCCGGAATCACGGTGATGGAACTTCTTTTTTGCATCGCCGTGATTGTAGTAATCGCGTCAATCTGCTGGCCGCTTTACTTGGCCAGCCGTCCGGTCGGGCCATTGAGTGGGTGCCGTTCAAATGTGAAGCAGGCTTCACTCGCCATTTTGATTTATAGCGATGATTACGATGATCGTTTACCTCTATCCTCTAAATGGGGCGATATGGTTGAACGTGAGTCCAGAAATCCGGCTGCCTTGAAGGATGTTGAAGGAGTTCCGGATGGGAGCTTTGGATATGCGTTTCGAAAATCTGCGTCAGGAATTCAGTCATCTTCAGTCAAGGCTATGGACACATTTGCGATGATCTTTGACATCACTTTGATGACAAAGAACGCCGCCGGCGAACTGGATTCCTTGCCTAGTCCAGGTCGGCACGATGGGAAGGATGTGATTGGTTACCTCGACGGTCATGTCCACGCCATGAACGTCCCGTAGGTGCGAATTGCGGAAAGAAGATGTTAGGTTGTAAGTGGATTTTTGACGCGAAATGAAGTCTGCGGGCGATGCCCGAGACGTGATATGTCGTCCTTTCAGGACTCTGGTTTTGGGGGTGGCTTTCCAACCAGGGTTTCACCCTGGGCTGATATAGGAACGCACCTCCGGCGCTACCTGGCAACCCGCTACGCACGAAGTAAACAGACTGACCAAAATTGCCCGCAGGGTTCCGGAAGAGGAAAGTCCAACTCGTCTCTCCCCGAGGTCCATAACCGTCGCCGTTCGCTCGTCGATGGACAGTCAGCGCGCCACTGTTTGAGGCCGAAGGGCCGAGTTTGGCGCGCGTCCATCGATGACGAACGAAAAAGCGACGGTTCGGGACATCGGGGAGAGACAGCACCGAGCGGTGTGAGCGTCCGTACCAGTTTTCGAATTGAACCGAGAGTTGGAACAAGCTGAGAGCCGATCGGAGGAGCCGGCCACTGACCTACCAGACGCTACTTGAACTCATACCAATCCACAACCGCCCAGTCAGCACCGTCGTTGTCGACGGTAACACGGTGGGGGCCGCGTGGGACGAGATACTCGACCGTTTGGTCGTACTCCTTAGCGGAAGGATCGTTCTTGCCGTCTCGGTCTGGAAGAGCCATAACGGTTTTTACTTGACCGTCGATACTGATACAAACGCGAGCACCGATGGAAGCAACCGAGCGGATGTGGACTCGGAACTGTGTCGGGTGCGCGAAATCAGTCACGAACGTAGGCGAGTTCTTCAACTCGGGATGCAGCCTTGCTTGCAAAAACGCATTGAGATCCCCGAGGCCGGTGACTTTGCCCGTCGGTGAGACGGTGAACTCGTTCCTTGCCGGGCGTGACCACATGGCGTTGGGCACGATTCGCAGCGGATCGCGCAAAAGGTCGAGGTTTGGCGGCGAAGAAAACCTAAGCAGGACGATGGCGTAGGCGTCAAGTTTCGGAAGTTCTACCAATATTCGACCGCCAGTAAGAGAAGCTGGAATCGATTGACGCGAATCGAAGTCGGGGGAGACGACCTGAACATTCACCGGTTTGGCTGAAACAGGAATGCTCAAGGACACGAGCTTTTGGGTTTGGATCTCTCCGTTGAGGAGCTTACGGTTGACCACATGCAGGGCCAACGTATTGTCGGCAGGCATCCATCGCTTGGCGATGCTGATGTCTCGTGCTGCTGTTTGGATGCCTTGCCAACCTAGCCATTCCGAATTGAGAAACAGTTCCTTGTGGGCTTGGTAGAACGAGGCGAGATGCGAGATGATGGGAAGCGTGCCGTTCGCACCCGCATCGCAACCCTCAGGACCGTATACAGGGAAGGCGAAGAAGCCTCCGGCGGCGTAGATCTCGGCACCCTTAGTTCGAATCCATGTGATGCGATCAGCGAGGGGTACTGCCATGAACGGAAAGGGAGGATTTCCGAATCCCCAATCTTGGAACAGCACGACTGGCACCCTCTTTCCAGCGAGTTCCTGACCACTCTCAACAATTCCGTGCCAAACCGGAATCTGGTTCTCGCTGAGGTCTATTCGCCCTTGTTTTGTCATCCAACGGTCCCATACACCAAGAACCTGAAGGTCGACACCAGGTGCGAGTCCGTTTGCACAAATGGTTACGTTGTGTCCCTTTTCAGCGGCGTAGGCTCGGATCCGCGCCTGCAAATCTGCCCAAGCGTGGTCGTTCCGCCACGTCACAAAGGCATTCCACTGCCCTGCCAGTTTGTTGGACGAGACGTTAGGATCCTTAAGAAGACTATGGGCCTGCAGGTACGCACGATACCGAAAGGAATCGATGCTGCCGGTGGGGCACGCCTTCGAGTCGCTAAGATCAATGTCAAACTCGCGTTTCCATCTTGAATCGCGTAGTCCCCATGCCTTTGTGTTTTGGTTGTCCCGCATAAGGAACACGCGGAACGCATTTAAGGTGTGGTCGTCGAAGCCTTCTTTGGCTTCTATGGCCGCTTCTCGTTCATCCATGAACAGGCTGTCGACACCGGCGTCGATCTGCTCCCGGCACCACCGAAACATGTAGTCGAGATAGGCCGGACTTGAGAGAGAACCGTGGCGAATACCCGGTTGTCCCCACGCGTTGACGAGCTTTCCCTCCGCATCGCGGGTTGCCATATCCAGCAGTTGGGATTGGCTGAGCCCGTTTTCTCCATCGTACAGAGCGCTGCACGTGATCCCACCACCGAACAGGATGCCAAGCTGATGAGCTTGCTTTGGTTGGTTGATCCACTGGGCAACCGGCGGTGCTTCATGCCATTTGAACCAGGATCGGATCATCAGGTTGGCAGGAATCTTCTCCATCAACGCCATTGCATGCGCGGACCCGCCTGACCCCTCGTTGATCGTGAACACGACAGCCTGTTTTAGGTCGGACAACGGCAGAGATGGCCCCTGGCGCATTAGGGTGGAAAGCAGAATAAACGGAATGATCATCGTTGAACCTTCCTAGTTTGGACCGAGACTAGGCATCCAAGTTCGTTAAGGTGCGACGATGCGGAAAACGACTGGTTGACTCACCACTGTTTTCAGCCCGGCTCTTTACGACATTTGTAGTCTATACGCGCTTGCGAAGGCCTGGCGATTTCACGAACCACAATGCGCCGCAGCAATGGCAGAACGGAGGTTCTCCCACGGGGTTGTGGTTGGTACGGTGCAGTCGGCACCAAGAATTGCGTCCTTCGGAAGATTGGCTAGCACCGCGCGAGCTGCGTCCGCAGCTTCCTGAGGCGTTCCGGTCGCCAAGGCCCCTAATCGATTCATGCCGCCGAGGAAAGGGCGACCAAACCAGTTCGAGATTTCAAGTGGGGTCACCGATTGGTGTCCGATCTCGGTCGACACATTAACGATGTGGCCCGGATAGCCGTGAAACGGCGTTAAGTCGGCGTAGCCACCATATTCTTGGTGATAGTCGCAGATGTGAAGAATGTTCAGCGGAAAGTGATCGGCGATCTCATTCATTACCATAAGGTCGGATGGCTGCACACATCTTGCGAAGGTATCGGGGTCTTGGAATCGGTTGACCTCCGCACCTTGGGTCGAGTGATAGAATCCGTCGAGTCCAAGGCGATGGCATTCGCGAATGAACCCAATCAGACTTTCAGATATGGAGTCAATTGCTTTCAGCACTGGTTCAGGGTCGAGCTCAAGATCATCGATAAGTGTCGACTGGCCCACCATCTGACCAGCGATCATGAACGGCGAGTAGAGCGTTAGCAAGACATTCGCTCGGCTCTTGAGTGCCCCTAAAATGCCTTCGACGACCTCCAATTGAGGTTTGTAATATTCGAGAGGAAGGCACGGAATGTTAGAGTAGTCGGATCTCGTGGATATTTTTATCCTTGGAAATGCCAACTCGAACTGGATCTTCGAGAAGTCCATATTGGTGAAATCGAAGAATTCAATGTGGCGATTAATGGCGGCCCTTCCGTTCTTGTACTCCTCACCAAAGTGGAGAAAAAATGCTGCAGGGATATATGCGTCGTCGGCATCGCCCGAGAGGTGGCGTAGTAGTGCCTCCCGCTTATTCGTGGCCATAAAATTAGGACGATTCGCCGGTGTGTAGGTTCGGAATGTGATCGGATTTGCTTGCCCAGTTACTTATCAGGCATTGTCGGCTTGCGATCCAAAAAAAGCGCCAGGTTGATGGGCCCTTTCGCGATAACCTGCGACAATAGCCGGTCTTCGATCCACTCCGATCTTCCGGCCTCTGCGGCCTTGATGACGTTGAGGCTATGACGATAACCGGCTGTCATCAGTCGTGCGTTGCTCTGTCCAGGGAAAACCTTCGTGATGTGAATGGAATGTGCCCGGCGACCTGAAGGAATATCGAGCCATTGAACCTTCAAACTTGTAGACGGCGACGAGAAGTCTGGCGCCTCACTACGTTCATTCGTTTGACTTTGAGCGGTATGGTTCTCGTCGGCAATGCTAGGCATGGCAATGACGATGATTGAGTTTCTGGCAGGAAATTGAATCCCAACGGTCGGGTCAATCATCTGCCAATTCCCTTCATCGGAAGCGTATTCGGTAATCCATGAGAGAGCGTCAGTCCGTTCTCCCCAAGTTGGAATGGTGCAGATCGTTCGGGCTGGCGTGCCTGCTGCTCTCAGCAGAGCGGCACATAGGTTCGCACGGCCAAGTGAATCGCCGCCGTTCTCAAGCGCATTTTTGGCGTCTGATCGATTTGGGTTGCCATTTTGACGAACTTTGTTCGAGGCTACAAAACGCACTATCTTCGATACACGGTCGTCTTCATCCTTCGCCCCGGCCTTGAATTTTGCTGCTATGGCGCTGATGTCCGGATCTGAGGACTGCACACATTTACTCGCACTGGACCACGCTGCAAAATCCTTCTGTTGGGTGCGAATGACTCCTTCGCCCGGAGTGAGCACGCGAGCCTCGTATGTCACCGAAACGGGCTCAAGGGTCGGGTTCAACTCGATTTCAACAAGGCAGTTAAGCAAGTCCGCCCGTCGCTTCCACCGCCAGGATTTCAACGCCGACGCAGGCTCGGTTCTTAGGCGAAACGAAATCACCGTTTGTCCCGAGTAGTCATTTGGGACAGGCATAGAAAGCACTGTCTTCTGGCCAGCGGTCTGTTGGGCAAACGAAGCCGTGTAGGAAACGAGCGAAAGAGTTGGGCGGTGGGTTGGCACTTGGAAAAATTCCGGGCGGACCGGTTGTTCGCCAGGTTTTCGTTCTCCCGCTTGAGCAAGCCCCAAGCCGAGCAGTACCGCAATTGCCACCATGCTCGCATTATGCCTTAGGCCGGAAGACCTAACTAGTTGTGATCTTTGGCCCAGGGTCTATCATTGAGATACCGATGTTTCAGAGATGCAGCAACCTGTTTCGTTTGTCGATTCTTAGCGTGATGACGATGCTGGCTACGGCAGGTGTCGCCCAGCCGCAAGTCACGACCTACCATTACGATAACTTGCGAACAGGTCTCAACTCGCTGGAAACTCAACTGACGCCAGCTAACATCAACGCATCAAAATTTGGACTGTTGTTTAGCTTGCCTGTCGACGGCCAGGTGTATGCTCAGCCGCTCTACCTGCCACGCGTCTTCGTTCCTGGGAAAGGTATCCACAACGTCGTCTACATCGCCACCGAGCACAACTCGGTATATGCCTTTGATGCCGACAGCAATTCCGGTCCGAACGCAAAACCCCTTTGGCATGTCAACTTTGGGCCTTCCGTTCCCTATTGGGAAACAGGATCTGAAGACATAAACCCCGAAGTTGGAATTACTGGCACTCCAGTGATCTACACATTAAAGACTGGCTCACCTGTAATGTATGTGGTGTCAAAGGTTAGGACCACCGACTCACAAAATAATCCGGTCTACACCCAAAAGCTACATGCACTAAATGTTGCCACGGGAGCAGAACAGTTAGGTGGGCCTCTCGTGATCGCAGGCACCGTTCCTGGCACGGGAGACGCTTCGTCGGGCGGAAAAATCGTTTTTGATTCCCGTATACACCACAATCGACCCGGTTTGTTGGTGGTTTCCACGCCCGGCCAGGGCAACACGCTCTACGTCGCATTCGCTTCTCACGGTGACAACGGCCCCTATCACGGTTGGGTATTCGCCTACGATGCCGATAAGCTCAAGCCCTTGGGCTTGATGAACACGTCTCCTAACGCTAACACTGACCCGAGCGGATACCCGCTTGCAGCTGGTGGAATTTGGCAAGGCGGTGGTGCACCTGCCAGTGATGGGAGTAGCATCTATTTTGCGACGGGCAATGGCATGTTCGATCCTGCAGCAGGTTCTTTTGGTGACGCCATCGTTAGAATTCCAAACAAGAAATTCAGCGTCGCGGATTACTTTGCACCCTCTAACCAGCTCAACCTGAACGACTATGACGCTGATTTGGGTTCGGGCGCGGTCATGTTGCTTCCTTCTTCTGCGAGTGGCACCTCCAAGAAGAACCTTCTCGTCCAGTCGGGAAAAGAGGGCACGATATACCTTCTCAATACGGCGAACCTAGGCAAGTACAACCCTACCGACCAAATCGTCCAAGAGTTGCCTTATGCGATGGGTGGCATTTGGGGAGCACCCGCCTATTTTAACAAGACCGTGTTCTTTGGACCGACATATTCCTCAATCGTCTCATTCCCGATCAAAGACGGTAAGTTCACCTCAACGACACCTTCGGCCTACACACCGACACAATACCAATATCCCGGGCCAACTCCGAGCATCTCTTCGAACGGTCTGAGCAACGGCATCCTGTGGGCTATTTCGGCAGACAACTATGGTAACGGTGGTCCAGCCGTGCTCCATGCATACGATGCATCGCACATCAATGTGGAGTTGTACGATAGCAGTGCGACGGGCGGGCGAGATATCCTTGGCGGCGCAGTCAAATTCAACACGCCGGTTGTCGTGAATGGAAAAGTCTATGTCGGATGTACCAACTCCGTCGGAGTATTTGGGCACGGCACTTGGGCAGCAACTCCTGTGGTTACACCTGCAGCAGGCAACTTCGCCAATAGCATTACGGTGAAGGTCACCGATACAACTCCGAGAGCGCAGATTCGATACACAACGGACGGGAGCATTCCGTCGGAGACTTCACCGCTTTACTCAAAGCCTTTGAGCTTCAACTCTAGCTTAACTTTCTCTGCTCGGGCATTCATGACCGGGGGAGGGGCGAGTTCAGTGGTCTCAAGGAACTATCTCATCAATCCGGTTATCGGTAATGGCACCGGCTTGCTCGGCAGCTATTACGATGGAATTCAGGACCCGGCTGGCACTCCAACGGCAGTGAAAGTTGATTCAACCATCGATCTCAATTGGGGCGGAAACTCACCGATCTCAGGTGTTGGAAGCTCAAACTGGGCAGGAATGTGGACTGGCCAGATCCAGGCGATGACCACAGGAACCTATACTCTCACGACAAATTCCGATGACGGTGTAAGGGTTTATATCGATGGCAACCTGGTTATTGACAACTACACGTATCACGCTCCCACCTACAATTCCGGAACCGTGAATTTAGTTGCCGGTGAGAAGCACAGCATCGTTATCAAATTCTTCCAAGGCGGAGGTGGTTCAATCCTCCAGCTTTTCTGGGCAGCACCAGGAATTCCATTCCAGATCGTGCCAACCAGTCAGCTTTACGTGCCGAACTAGAGTTGTTGTAGGGGCGAGGCGTGCCTCGCTACCTGCTATCGCTATGACTGACCAACGTTTGGCTAGCAGCGCACGCCCTGCATCTACAACGGAGCGGTATCAGACGGCCGAATTAGCCTAACTACTCGAACCAGAGATACACAGGCCTTTCACTTATACCGACGGAAAGGGTTCCGTCGGCAGATCGTTTCCAAGTAGCCGCTTTTGCCTCTCCGGCCGCGAGAGGCATTTCCGCACTTCGAACCGGCCGGCTAGGGGATCGAGGGATGCTCACTGTCGCGGTTCTACTGGAGCCGGTAGGAGACCATGCAACCCAAAGGATCGATTTCGGTTTTTTCGGATTTCGATACTGGAATACGAAGGCTTCGTCCGCCTTTCGTGAGATCGCCTTGTCAAAGGCGAAGTCTCCTATCGTTCCATAGAGATGGGAAACCGCGTAGAAGGACGGCTTGGGTTGATAGTTCCGAGTCAACCCAGAAGATCCGTGAAGTTGTGGCTCGTCGGTGTCATTAAACCAGTATAGGTACGCCCGCTCGATGTCCATAGAAGAGAACATCAGGTAGGAGCGCACGATATAGGCCGCTTGCTGTTCATCCGTGACTCCAACCCATTTCGCAAAATCTCCAGTTGGCTTATTGGGTTTGGTTGTTGAGTCGTATCCAAACTCGGTGACCCATACGGGCTTGCCGGGTAGGTGCTTGTTCCGCCAATCAATCATCTCTTGTGCTTGCTTGAGATAATTGATCTTGGGATCCTCGGGATAGCTCCGGCGCCAAGTTGGCCAACCTTCTACGAATGGATAGGTGTGGACGTTAACGATATCGATGAGCGGCTCCAAGCCCTCAAGGCACGCGATATCTTTCGAATATTTGTCCGCTTTCCCAAGGGCTACCGCACACGTAGCAATCTTCAACTTGGGATCACCCTTTCGAATACCTTTCGCCATATTCTCAAACATGGCGCGGTACTGAGCTTCACTGAATTCGGCTGGCTCGTTTCCGATTTCAACGGATTCCACCAGTGGATGTTCAGAGGACGGACCGAAGAACTTGGAGAATGCGAGTCCGTAAGCAAACTCATTGGTGGAATTCCATTTGGCAGGAGCAAGTCCATCGAACTGAGCAGTCACATCGATTCGATACCCTTTCGCTTTCCATCCCCCATACAGGTCGAGCCAGTTGACGCCATTACGCGTCATCGGGAAGATGGCTGAGTTATCCGGAGTGTCACCGAGATCCCATCCAATTCCGTGGTAGTCGCGCACCACCGAGGTGGTGGGTCGATAGAGATCGGGCTTGAACAAAACCGTGTGGACATTGAGACCCATGAAGTCCTTCATGACCGGCTTATTCTGCACGGCAACCATCAACAGCCACGGAACGATTAGCATCCTCACACTCCTGCGATGCCGTCAGCATACATCCTGTAGCGATTGACCGTAGTGTCGCCAGGGCTCATCCGTCAGATTGGCAAGCGTTCGCATTTTGTGCGTTTTGCAGGAGGAAATCAATGTCGCTCATTCTCACGGGAGCGTTGCTACTGACTTCGAGTCTTTCGCAGCAGTCATGGCACCAGGGCCAAGCCGTCAGCTATCGAAACATCACTCTCTATCCGATCACGGCAGGCTTGTCAAACCGAACTGCAGATGTGATTACACTCGACGAAGGGATCAAGCAGGGCACAATCGTCATCACCGAAACGGGTTCAACGCCCAATTTGGTCAGGCCGCGTCCCGGTTCCGGTGGAAGAAGCCGATCTGGATTCTCAGGGAATCAGGACTCTACTGCCGGAGTGGGTGGCAGTCGTCGTGTACAGGTTAGGGGGCAAGTGAATCGACAGGGCGCGCAGGTGAACACCTTATGGCTAACCAATACAAGTGGAAAGACTTTGCTCCTCATCGCGGGTGAAATGTTGCTTGGTGGTCAGCAGGATCGAATTGTTCAGAAAGATGGCCTGGTGCCCCCTAGCAAAGAACCAACAGATCTGGCCGTGTTCTGCGTCGAGCATGGGCGCTGGACACCAAAGACCACGAATTTTGGTGGCTTCGGCGGAGGTGCCGGAGGAGCATTTGCCGCACCCAGTGGGGGGCGCGGCGCTGCCGTCGTCAGTCGAAACCAGTCGGAAGTCTGGGATAAGGTCGGACACCAACTGAAGTCGCTAGGCAACGAGAACGCCACAGGGACGTATCGCGAGAACTATGTCAGCACCAAGACGAAGCCGGTGCTTGACGAGTATGTCAATGCGCTGATGGCTCGGTTCGCGATCGCAGAGGCTTCAGGAGTCGTCGTTGCCGTAGACGGAAAGCTAATCTGGATGGACCGCTTCGATTCCAAGCGAACATTCGCGAAGTATTGGCCCAAGCTGTTGAAATCGTACGTTCTTGATGCGATGTCTCAGCCGAATAGACCGGTCAAAAATCCCAGCTTCAAGGAAGCGATGCAATATGCCGAAAGTCGGGAAGGAAAGTCTAGCTTCGAAGGGCAGGATGGTTTGAGCAAGCTAACCAAAGTCGAGTCAGACACATCGGTCCTGTACGAGTTGGAAGATCTCAAGACAACCCCAGCGATCAAAGTGCATGCCAACAAGGCTACCAAGCAGTAGAGTTGGTTATTGATGGTGATCGGAAGGCACGAGAGTCAGAATCGTGACTTCCGGTCGACACATGAGCCGCGACGGTAGCAAAGTCGTTCCAACTCCGCGCGAGACATAGAGCGGTGTCGGTGCGGCTGGGTAGAAACCTCTTGGATATCGCTTGCCAAGCTCAGTGTGCATCGGAGTGAATCCACCAGGAAATCGGAATTGTCCTCCGTGGGTATGACCGCTCAGTTGAAGCGCGCAACCTTTGGGTAGAAGCGATACGAGGTCTGGCTCGTGCCATATAGCAATCGCAGGATCACCACCAACATGGCTCATCGCCGCCACTGGATCCGATTTGCCGACAATGGCGGAATCGACGCCAACCCATGAAATGCCTTGATGTTTCCAAACCTCGTTTCTCAGAACTTTGATGTTCAATTCATCACAGATCATCGATAACAATTCAGGATTGCCACCTCGGTAGTCGTGGTTGCCTGGGACCGCAACGACGTTGCCCTCCATCAGCAGAAGGGGTTCCAAGCATTCGCCAAGTAACCAAGGTGAAGCCGGTTGCCAATCTTGAACGAAGTCACCCGCGATCACGATCATGTCCGGGCTTTCATCAAGTGCTAACGCAATCGCTCGCTTTGTCAATTCGACGGACATCTTGCTACCGATATGGAAATCGGACAGCAGAGCAACCCGAAAACCGCGGAGTCTTTCCGGCCATTTGGGAAGGGGAAGGGTGTGTCTCTCCAAAACCAAATTGCGCGCCTCGACCAAGGCTCCGTAAGCCAAAGTTGCGACGCCCGCTGTGCCCAAAAGAAGTGCCCAATCGCGAAGGCGCATAACAAGGTTTTACCTTCTGGCGAACGAGGAACGCTTAATTCCTTCGGATTGGCCGTTATGCCCCTCGTAGAGTGAGGATCGATACTTCTGGACGGCAGAACAAGCGCACTCGCAGCCCGACCGTTCCGATACCTCTCGTTACGTAGAGCGGAACTTTTGCATCTGGGTAATAGCCCGCGATGTAGTCCCATGCGCCTCTTGGAGTGTGTAGAGCCAGTCCACCAGGTAAACAAACTTGGCCACCATGACTGTGCCCACTCAACTGAAGGCTGACGTTATTCGGCATGATTTCGACGAAATCCGGCTCATGTAACAACGCGAGGAGTGATTTCGACAAGCTACCGTCAGCAAGGAAGTCTGTGCGATGCCTTCTTGCGATTGCATCATCAATCCCAGCAACAGTCACGCCCTTGACCTCAATCGCTTGGTTTCGCAGCAACACGGTGGGTGAGGTCCGGATGGCGTCAATGATCCCTTCGATGTGCCTGCAGTTGTAGTCGTGATTGCCCAATGTCGCAACGACTGGGCATTTTGCATCATGCAACGGTTCGAGCGATTCTCTAACGAAGTGCAGATGCGTAGGCTCACTGATGTTGACAAAATCACCTGGTATGGCAATAAGGTCAGGCTTTTGCTCAATCGCAAGCCTTATTGCTTGCTTCGCATGAATCACTTCCTCAACGGTATTGGTATGCAAATCTGCCAAGAGAGCAACCCGAAATCCATCTGCGTCCCACTTTGGGAGAGAAAGCTCGTGGTGTTCAACGCTGATTAGGCCGGTGCAGTAGCTACCAAAGGATAGTGGTGCCATCGCGGTGACGGCACCAGCAGTCATCCACCTCAGGAGGTCGCGACGCGTGGGTTTAAGGGTTGGCTTTGGTGGCAAGAACTCGTCCTACGGCTAAAAACCGCTTGTTGCTTCTTAGCGCTCCTTTGCGTTTTGTCTTCTAATCGTTTCTACCAGCAAAATCAGGGTTCGGGCTGCCAGAGTTTTGCCATACACACTGTTGTGGCCGTAAGCATCGAGGTCTTTCGCAATTGCCATCACTTCACCGACACGGGAATCCCCTTTCAGGTGCATGACGTAGGCTAGGTCAAGCAATCTTCGTCGATGATCGGCCAACGTTTCCGGCGCGAACAGATACTCACGGTGCGGCTCCAGAACGCGGTGCCAGGCTTCAGAGTCATTGAAATCCAACTGCTGATTCTCGTGACTATGAACCATTTCTTCGAGCGCAGGTGCTAGGGCACCTAACTCTAATCGCCAAGACCGCGTGGGTTCGAGCTCTGTCATCAATGTGTGAAGTTCATCAGACGTGAGGTTCTTTGCTTCAAGTTCTTGGGCAGGGTGCGGTGTTGAAAAGTCCTTGGGGAGTTTCGCACGCCAATAGGCCATGACTGGAGGCAGGTTTCTGGTTCTTGGAACAGCTTGGGCAATCGACGAGAGAGCAAAATCGACCGGAATTTCTGATGAAATACATGGCTTCGGCGTCATATTTCTAAGCCGAAGTAACCTGGTCTGCGCTTCTTCTATGGTTGTAGTGTCTTCAATCGCCCGGGTGATTCCATCCCGGTAGGTTAGGTGCACGATCAGCCACGAAACTCGCCCGTGCTCCTCGCGCCCATACGTGAGGACAGTATCGCCTGCCCCATCGGGACTGACCATAAAGGCAAACAGCAGCGGCGGGACCTCGAGCATCGAGGCGTTGAACGGCTCGTCAATCTGCCGCGGCTCGTAGCCCGATAGCGACAGAAGGAAAAGGATCTTCCTCAATGCTCTTTTGTCGGGCTTATCTGGGAAACCTAGCTCCAGTTCGGCAACGGTATCCGCCAGCGATTGCGAAGGCTCCGTCTTGGCCAGCTTTTCGAATTCACTCCACTGGCGCGTCTTTATCCAGCCGCTCCATTCGCGCCTCATATTCACAGCAGTTTATCCGGTTCCGGATGCATCCGTCGAACTTAACGGGTTAAGCTTCTTAACAAACGCTTAATAGACAATCGGTAGGTTTGTTTTTTGACGCGGAAACAGTGCGAAGCGATGGAATGATGAGGCATTTGGTTTTGGTGGTTGGAGCGATTTCGCTCTCAATCGGCATTTGCATTCTCACTTGCGGCTGCAGACAAGAATTCAGTGAACCCAGCCGAGCACATTATTTCGATGCAACAACGTTGACCATCGATGGAAGTTCTACTGTATTTCCGATCGTAGAGGCGATTGCCGAAGATTTCGCACACGACCATCCGGGTAGTAATCCGACCGTGAACAAGTCGGGCACCGGTAGCGGCTTCCAGAAATTTGAGCGAGGCGAGATAGACATCGCCACCGCCTCAAGGCCGATTCAACCGGAAGAAGATGCCGCACTCAAATCCAAAGCCATTGACTACATCGAGATTCCGATTGCTTACGACGGGGTTTCAATCATCGTGAATCCAGAGAATGATTGGGTTGACTCGCTCACGACACTTGAACTGAAGAGGGCTTGGAACCAGCAGAGTCTTGTAACGTACTGGAGCGATATCCGCCCCAATTTCCCTCACGAGAAGATCGTTTTTCATAGCCCAACCGATAACCACGGGACCTATGAATATTTCACTGAAACCATTAACCGTAAGCGGGACGATCTCAGGGAAGATTGCCAAAAGGACCAGGAGCCCAACACTATTATTCAGGCGATTGCGGGTGAGAAATATGCAATCGGATACGCCGGCTTCAACTACTACGAGCAGAATCGAGACAAGGTGCGTGTCGTTCCTGTTGATGCGGGCCGAGGACCCATCACTCCATCAGCCGATACGATTGCAAGCGGAGCGTATGCCCCACTCTCAAGGCCGCTATTCCTGTATGTCAGCAAGAGATCGTATGATCTGAAGCCCCAAGTGAAAGCCTTTGTTCAATTCGCGCTAGGGGGTGTTGGTGATAAGGATGTGCGGGAGTCGAGTTACGTTGGTCTGCCGAAGGAATTACATGATGCGGTGGTTGCCCGCGTTCTTGCCGAGCAAACCGGTACGGTTTTCGCTCATCTTGCACCTGGAGCCAGGTTAGTCGACCTCTATTCGAAGGCAGGTCAAGGGAAGGGGAATCGAGAATGAGCTTGAAGCTTTCTACCTCGGCACGCTATCGGCGTACATTCGGAATCCGCGGTGTGAGTGAAGCAGTAGTGAAGTGGATTTGCTTCCTATGTGCGCTCGTGTCGGTTCTGACCACCATAGGCATCATCACGGTCCTCATCAGTCAGTCGATCCCTTTCTTTCAGGAAGTTAGCCCTGCAGAGTTCTTCTCTGGAACAGTGTGGCAGCCAACGCCGGAACCGGGGAAATTTGGCATCCTGCCTCTGATCGTGGGCACCCTAATCATTACGGTGGGTGCTGGACTTTTCGCAGTGCCACTCGGGTTACTCAGCGCGATCTTCCTGAGTGAATATGCGCCGTTAAAACTAAGGAATTTCCTGAAACCCACGCTTGAATTGCTTGCTGGCATTCCAACAGTGGTCTACGGATATTTCGGTCTTTTTTTCGTAACCCCACTGCTCCGGCACGTTCTCCCCCAAATCCAAAGTTCCAACGCTCTCTCGGGTGCGATCGTGGTTGGGATAATGATCCTTCCTCTCGTTTCGTCGCTGTGCGAAGATGCGATTTCGGCAGTTCCACGCGCTCTTCGAGAAGGTGCCTATGGACTAGGCGCGACGAAGATGGAGGTCACAACTAAAATCGTCGTGCCGGGAGCGCTCTCGGGGATCATGGCATCGTTTATCCTTGCCCTTTCTCGAGCACTTGGCGAAACGATGGCGGTGACCCTCGCTGCAGGCTCAAATCCGACCCTCGCCTTCAACCCGGCCAAAGCAATTGAGACGATGACTGCCTATATCGTTTCGACGAGTAAGGGCGATGCAGGTGTCGGAACCGTTCGCTACAACTCAATATTTGCAGTTGGGATTACGTTGTTCGGCTTCACGATGGTAATGAATCTTGTCGCAACGCGCCTCGTTAAGAAGTTCCGGCAGGTGTATTCATGATCGTTGATATCGCGGCGAGAAAGCGTCTGGCCAGGCGCAAACGAGCGGATCGGATTTTTCAGACGCTATGCTTTTTTGCCGCATCGATCGGCGTTCTGATCCTGGTTCTATTTCTCTACAAAATCCTTGTCGATGGAATGGGGAGACTCAGCCTGACTTTCATCCGCTCGAGCCTCTCATCCCGTCCTGGGAAAACAGGAATTTGGCCCGCGATTGCTGGTAGCGCCTACGTCATGGCATTGACCACAGCCATTGCCGTCCCAACGGGAATCGCTGCTGCGATTTACCTCGAAGAGTTCAATACAAGAAAGAGCCGCTTGTCGGAGTTCATTCAGCTTAACATCGCCAATCTCGCTGGGGTGCCCTCGATTGTGTACGGAATGCTGGGGCTGGCTGTCTTTGTGCGTTGGCTCTCTTTTCGGGAGAGCGTCTTGTCGGGGGCGCTTACCATGAGCCTTCTTATCCTGCCGATGGTGATCATCGTAACCCAGGAGGCCCTTCGTGCAGTTCCGAAAGGGTACCGAGATGGTTCCTTGGCACTTGGCTCAACCTATTGGCAGGCGATTTTTCACCAAGTCTTGCCCTCTGCCGCCCCGGGGATCTTTACGGGAATTATCCTGTCCATTTCACGCGCGATTGGCGAAACGGCGCCTCTCATTGTTGTTGGAGCCGCTGCCTATGTCGCAGGAGCGCCCCAGCGGGTTAGCGATCATTACACTGTCTTACCCATCAAGATATTTGACTGGGCTGGCGATGCCAAAGAAGGGTTCAACCAAGTAGCAGCCACAGCGATCTTGGTTCTAATGATCGCTTTGCTCGTTCTGAATTCTGCCGCAATTTACCTTCGGGCACGCTCACGGTTGCGGAGGTAGCGCATGGATCAGCCTTATTGGGGCCTAACCCTGGGATAGCAGGGTATTTTATTAGCTCAATGAGGTCGTTCGTTTGTCTGCTGCTGGTGATGGTGGCGGTAGTAGCGCGTGCAGAACGGATCTTACTCGTACCTCTTGATAGCCGTCCTGCCGCTGGTCAATTTGCCCAGCTGATTGGAAAGATCGACGGAGTGGAGGTTCGGATGCCTACCTATGAGGCACTCGGACGATTTACCACTCAGGGTAACCCTGACCGGATACTCGATTGGCTTGAAGATCAAAGCCTTAAGGATGTGTCGTCGCTCATCGTCAGCACCGACATGATTTGCTACGGTGGGCTGATTGCATCGCGAGTCTATGATGTGTCTACCGTCGTTGCAATGCGCAGGCTCCAACGGCTCGTGGATATCAAACGAAAAAATCCCCGAGTTAAGCTCTATCTCTTTAGTGCGACCATGCGGCTTACGCCGACTGCGACGCGTAAGGCCTCGAAAGTTAGGCTCAAAATTGCCCGCTATGAAGAACTCAAGGATCGTGTCGAACGAGACCCAAACCCGGATTTTCGACAGAATCTGATCGAAGTTCGTCGATCAATCCCCAAAGAAGATATCGATCAATACGAGCAAACAAGGGAGCGAAACCACGACATCCAGAAGAAGCTGGTGCAGATGGCCAACGACTCCTGTATCGACTTTCTCGTCATCGGCCAAGATGACGCCCGCACTTATGGACCGCATGTTAAGGAAACGAAGGAGCTAAAGCAGCTTGTACGCCAATCCGATTTAGGCTTCAAGGTGTACTTCTGCGAAGGTGTCGACCAGAATTCAAGCGTTTTGCTCAGTCGAGCCCTTCTGAGAGAAGCCAAGTGGACACCGAAAGTGCGAGTCATCTATTCCGATGATGATGCTCGAAAGCAATTTGCCAACTTTGAGTCGATCAAGATCGAAGATAGTCTTTCGCAGCAGTTACTTGCTAGTGGAGCCCGACCCGTAGGACCGGATGGGGTTTATGACTACACGCTCTATCTAAATACCCCCAAGCGCAAAGATATCCCGTTCCGAGACTTCATCGATCACATGAAGGCAGACCTCGATAAGGGATTACCCGTCGCCGTTGCAGATATCAATCTCGGCGATGACGGCACTGGTGATCCTGCCCTGTTTAGCGTCCTTTGGCAGCAAGGTCGGCTCATGCGGCTACTCTCGTATGCGGGCTGGAATACCGCAGGAAACACCATCGGAACCAGCATTCCAGCCGCAAATGTTTACCTTCTTGCGAAGCGATCTACAGTTGATCCTCTGACAAGGGAGGTTGCTCAACGCGAATTTTTGATCCACCGCTTTGTCAACGATTACGCTTATCACAAGTACACAAGGCCATCTGCCTACGCTTTGATCGAACCCGACCATCATGAAGAGATCTACGGAGATGAGTGGGACGAGGTCAACACTTACGTAGCGAGAGATCTTCTTCGACAGTTGAGAACATTCTTTGAACAGGGATTCCTGAATCGCACTTTCTCGGTAGGCGAGAGCCAGTATCGGTTTACAGGAATCGATGGAGCGAAAGCTTGGCTGCCTTGGCCAAGGCCTTACGAAGTACGGCTTGAATTCCATATTCAGGTTGCAGCCGAGTCTTAAGCCTCAGATTCCAACTTTTGCAACGCCAGGACCCGTCTCATACGTAGAACCGATTGTCGGCTACTTGGAGACAAGCAGATGGCTACGCTTCGACATCAACTAGAGATCATCGCTCATCGACAACGCTCCCTTATCCAAGCTTGCCATGACAAGCTTGACCAGCTTTCTGATTCCCAATTGCGTTGGTCTCCCGACGCCAAGACGTGGTCGATTGCTTTGGTGTTGGATCACCTCATTAAGGTCCATGTGGCAACGAGTCCGGCCTTTATGAGAGTGCTTTTGGCGGCACCACCTGCCGGCGATGAAAAGACCCAAGAGCTCCCCTACTCGTTCAGTGATCGCCTTGTTGTTCAACTTCTGAGCCCGGGCGCACGTTTTAAACTTCCCGTTCCCCGAATATTCATCCCGGTGGAACACCATGGCTCTCCTCATCACTTGGTTGAAAAACTCTATGAGGAGTTCGACGCGTTTGAGATCGTCCTCAACTTTGCCGATGAGAAACAGCTGAGGGGATTGCGCGTTTCTTCTCCAGCCGGCAATGCGCGACCGTCGGTGATTGCTTACCTAGACGCGACCGTTCAACACAACAAATATCATTGGCAGCAGATCGAAGCTCTCATAAAGGATTCGAATTTCCCGAAGGATTGAATGCTAAGTTCTGTAGGGGCAGGGCGTGCCGTGCTAACGCAAATTTGCGTTAAAACACCTATCAAAGTATATCTAGGCACGTTCTCTACCCACACAAATGTGCTGGTCGTGGTGGGGCAGGCGTGCCGTACCAGCCCAAATTTGGGTTGCCTAACTAAATAGCAAGTAGCGAGGCACGCCTCTTCCCTACGCGTTGCTCGCTGCTGTGGGATTAGGATCTGAGGTCTGTGTGCGCTAAGATGAAATCAACCAACAGAGTAGGATCGTCAAGGCCGTGGGGATGATGTTTGAATCCGTGCTTCACGATCACCTTGATCTGGCCGCCAAGCTTTTCATATCTCTGTTTTAGAACGACTGTGTTTTCAGCATAGGGGACGACTTCGTCAGCGTCTCCCGCGCAATGGATAATCGGAACTTTGGCCTTTGCCAGTGCGGCGAGGTTGTCGATGGGATTGAACTTATACGCAAAGGCCTGCGCCTCTGATGTGAATCCATAGTCCGCCTGGAGCTTCTGCCAATCGCCAGGACTTCCTGGGCCTGTGCCCTTACCGCCTGGCCAACTCTTGAAATCGCACACCGGGTTATCGCCATAGAGTACAGATACGCAGTTCGGATGTTTTGCCGCCCAGTTATAGATGTATAGCCCTCCACGTGATAGGCCTTCAAGTGTGGGCTTTCGAGAGAGACCGTACGTCTTGGTTAACAAGTTGTAGAGCGCATCCCAGTGTCTCATTGCGGACGGCGCGCCAAATGTATTCCCGACATTCATATAAACCAAGTGAAAGCCCTTGTTCAAAAGAGCCAAGTCAAGTTCCGGTCTGTGGTCGAAGAATTCCGCTCTCCAAATCCAGGGACGATTTGCCTTTGAATCGATCTCCTTCGGATTGACAACGATGACTGAGATTCCATCGACGTCAAAGTCAAATCGATCGAATCCATGATAGTCAGTACGAGGTCCCGGAAAGACCGGTGGAACTTGTGATGAGAAGGAGGCAAGGCTGGCATCAAACTGCTTGGCCGATTCTTGAGCAGTGCCAAGTGGCAATCCTTGCGGAAGTCCCGGACGTTTGTGACCGACGTTGCTTAACCACGCATCTCGCAGCAACATCTGCCTCTCATGAATGATGTTCACGAAGCGCCAGTAGGCATGGGTTTCCCTCGCTGGCAACTGAGGTTGTTCGATGGGAGGAAGGTCGCCCTCTGGCACCTTCCAGTCCTTAAGGATTTCGCGCGCGATCAAATTGTGTCCGATGGCGTCGAGGTGAACGCCGTCTCCTGAGAAAGCAAACTTTGGATCGGTCTTTCGTCGAAGAGACAGGTATGCGTTGAGTGGTGTGTGAATATCGATCACGCGCAACCCTTTCGATCTTTGGGAAACAAGCCAACGAGAGTAGCGTGAAAGCACCTCGTCGTACCCTTCATAGGTGTGTCCAGATGGATAAGTGCCTTTCCCTGCTGGCCAGAGGTCGCCTCTCACCGGCTGAGGATCAAAGGGCGGCGGTGTCAGCAAACAGAAATTGGCCCCGGCACGGGCTACTTGTGCGCCGAGCCAGAGAATGCCCTGCTGATATTTCTCAAATCGCTCTTCGTTGAAAGGATGATAGATGCCGTCATTCATTCCATAGCAGGCGATGACTAGCTCGGGTTTGAACTTGGCGAGGGCTCGATCCAGTCGCTCGTGCAGATCGGGTCTCGGAAAGGCGCCACCGGCGTGGCCGGGCTCTGTCAGTCCAGAAACGGTCTCACTCGGCAAACCGAGATTGACGATGAGCGGATGGTCTTTCGGGTGGGTGCGATGGAAATACTCGTCGATTCGATCGACATAACCGCCCGAGTAAGTGATGCTATCACCCAGAAACAATATTCGTTTGACCATCGCCCGTCCAGAGGGAAGTGGCGTCGGAATCGTTGCTGGAAGCAACAACAAAGGGGCGAGCAACATCAATGTCGACACCGCTCCATCCTACTTCCATTGAGCTAACTTTGGCGAGGGAACAATCACCTGCTCAGAAGAGTCGTGGCCGAGGTAGCCTCAATATAAAAGGAGAACATGGTCCATCTTTCAGCTTCGCAACATGCGTTTGAGACCCTCGACGATATCTGCACTTCCATCGCAACCGCCGGTACGCGGTTATCAAACATCGAGGCCTCAGAAGGGGCGGCGGGAAACATTTCGGTGCTATACGCAAGGAATACGACACCCGATGGTCGCTTTTCAGACAATTGGGAAATGCCCTCCCCAGTGGAAGTTCCGGAGTTGGCTGGCGCATGGATCGCGGTGACGGGTTCTGGGCGTCGGCTAAGAGAATTGCAGTCTTCGACCGAAGCCAATGTTGCGCTGGTAGAAGTTCTTGATCGGGGAAATGCGTTACGAGTTCATGCCAGCCCATCCCGAATGTTTGAAAAACCCACCTCCGAGCTGAACACGCATTTGGCGCTACACCAACATCACGCTGCAAAAACTGGAGAGATTCATACGGTGATTCATGCTCAGCCCCTGCATCTCACCTTCCTTAGCCACACGGATGGTTGTCGAGATACGATGGGCATGAACAAGCGAATTCTGCGTTGGCACCCTGAATTGATTCACATGCTGTACGATGGCATCGGGGTAGCCCCACTTTTAGCACCCGGCTCCGATTCCTTGATGCGTGCAACGCTCGAACTCTCCCATAAACACAGAGTCATCGTTTGGGCGTGTCATGGAACGATCGCCCGATATTCTGGCTCGGTCCAAAAAGCCTGCGACCTGATCGAATACGCTGAAACGGGAGCTCGTTACGAGTTCATGAATTTGCCTGCGGGCGAAAAAGCACAAGGGATTCCGATCCCCGACCTCCTTCGCTTATGTGAGGAGATTGGGATTAAGCAAACCGTTTTTGCCGAGGCATAGCGGTTATTGGGTGGCACCCCACACGCGTAGCTCCACGAGGTGGACGGCTTCGTTGGCGCTTCCTTTCAGAAGGGTCACTCTTACGTATCTTGCCGATGTCGGGGCGAACTTGATTTCGTCGCCCTGGGAACTGGCGGGCGTCGTGTTTTGTGATCGGTCAGCAACTTGTTTCCACGTTTTTCCATCCACGCTGATTTCGACAAGGTACTGATAGTAGCGCCGACCATCCCAATAGGGGAAAACTTCAACTCGTCCGATGGGGAGAGTCTTCCCAAGATCAACTTGCAGCCATTGAGGGGCTGGGGTTGCCCACCAACTGGAGTTGAGGTCCAGATTGTCATCCACCACGAGTTCAGGATTTTGCGGGCTTTGGGTTCCGCCCGACACGATGACGTGCTTTCCGGTTGCCAAGTTGGGCACGTGAGGTGGAACGTAGTAATACGCGGCGGAACTCTCGAATCCAATTCGTCCAGCCGCCCCATACAGAGCGGCTCGAATGGTGGTGGTCTGATTGAGCAAGAACGGTTTTGTGAATTGGGGTGACTTGTCGGTTGGAGGCTTTCCGTCCAGCGTGTATCGGACCTGGCAACCATCCCTGCCGCTTAGCTTAATCGTTAGTGGACGTGTGAAACACGGGACATCGTAGCCGTTGGGATCCTTGGCATCCAGTGTGCTTGATACGATTTCGACAGTTTGGATCAACTTGGTGAGAAGCGAATCGGTCGCGCCTAGCTTGGACTCAAACTCGGCATAGGTACCGCTAGACGAACTCCAGGATCTTTCCGACATTGCCGCCGAAAGACGTCTCAAGTTCTGGATCTCTAGCTCTTCTGGACCCTCCCATGAACAGAGTTGAGAGCCCTCAATATGAGATGTGCTCTTTGATTGCATCCATGTGGTGGTGGCGTAGAGATTTGAGAACCTTCCAAAAGTGTTCAAATTCCAATCAAAGACTTTGCGGGCTGGCCACACATGACGATTGACGACGTAAAGTGGTGTCCAAGATGCGTTGACGAGTGAGTATCCGTCGGCAACGAGCTCTTGGGGTAGGTAATAGGAGTTTTCAAATTCCATCACAAGGATGTCTTTCGAAATCGGAAATTTCGATGTCATGTCACGCCCAAAACCCTCCCATACAATAAGCTTTTTGCCCTTTTTCTTGACGATATCGTTTACTTGGCCAATGAAGCGTCGAAATAGCTCCTGTTGGGAGTGAGGGGGCAAGCCAAGTTTGGAAAACGCCGATTGGAAGTCGGGGTGTTGGTCAACAAGGGAGATGTCCGCTTCGTCGCCGCCCATATGGAAATAGGGCGATGAATGGAAGACATCGCACATCTCGCCAATAAGCTTATCGACGGCCTGCAGCACGGCAGGATTGACGAAGTTAATCGTCGCATGATGCTCGTATGGCTTCGTGCCCTTGATCTTGAAAAGATCTGGCATCGTTCGATTGAGCATCCCCGAATGACCAGGGATGTCCATTTCCGGCACGACGGTTACGCCGTGATCGTCAGCAAATCGAACCAGATCCTTGAGTTGAGTAAGAGTGTAGGCGGGACCACCATGTTGGTTCTGAGTGGAGATCTTTGGGAACGCCGTGCTGGGGAACGTGAAAGCCTGATCATCGGAGAGGTGAAGCTGCAAGTAGTTCAGCTTGTATAGATGACAAAGCACCACACACTGTTTGAGGACATCGATGGAGTGGTAGCGACGCGCAACGTCGATCATCATTCCCCGGTAGGAAGACTTTGGTGTGTCGTTTAGTACGAAGCGGGGAATCCGGCATTTACCATTCGATTTTTCGATGAGTTGGAGTAAAGTCGCCGCCGCGTGAGAAATCCCTTGGGGGGTCTTCGCCGTGACGGTGATATTGGACTTGGCCTCAATGGTGTACGACTCTTTCGGGCCGTCTGGCGTAAGGCGCAATACAATGGCCCGCGTTATTGGCTTGGTCTTAACGGTGATAACCTGATCCGTAACTGCGGAAAGGTCTCCCGCCAACACATTGGCGATCCCATCCAGCTTCCGATTAGTCGACACAATATCAATTCCTTTCATCGGTATCGCACCACCCAACCGTGCGACCGACGTCGGGGTAGGTATGCATTTCAGGGGATTAGCCACGGTGGTTGGAAACGGCGCGCCACCGAACACGTAGCCAAGAATCAGTCCGATCATAGGTGATTCGAGTCTAGCAGCCATCAAGGGGAATCGGTGGGTTGGTAGCGTTACCGGTGTATAGTCCAGACATGATCGGTACCGCAGTCTTCGTTCTTGGAATCTTGCAGGGGGCGACCAAGGGTGGGGTGCAGCCCCTTCCTGTGAAAGGCCTTCATCTATCAGCCCCAAAAACTTCGAACATTGGGATGCTCACAAACTTTATTCGAAAGTCACTGCCTAAGGAAGGCGTGAATACCTTAGTGTTGGAGTTTGACTATCGATTCAAATTTAAGAAGCATCCAGAGGTTGCCGATGGAGATGCTTATTCCATCCCTCAGGTCCAGGAGATTGTATCGGCCTGCAAAGATGCGCATATTCGGCTGATTCCGCAGATCAATCTGCTTGGACATCAGTCATGGGACAAGACGACGGAATCGCTGCTTATCGCTCACCCTGAGTTCGACGAAACACGCGGGAAGTATCCCAACAATAAGGGCATCTATTGCCGAAGCTATTGCCCGAATGCACCAGGGTTGCACGCTTTCATTTTTGACCTCATCGACGAACTTTGTGATGCTTGCGAAGCCGATGCTTTTCATACCGGACTCGATGAGGTGTTTATCCTTGCTGACCCAGATTGTCCGAATTGCAAAGGGAAGAATTCCGCCGATGTGTTTGCCGGCGAAGTGAACGTCCTCCATGATCATCTCCAAAAATCCAAGCGCCAGATGTGGATGTGGGGAGATCGGTTCCTCGACGGACGCTCGAATGGTTTGGGTGAGTGGGAAGCAAGCACGAATGGAACCTACACCGCCATCAACAAGGTTCCAAGGGATATCGTTATCTGCGACTGGCACTATGAACATGCAGAACCAACGCCTGCTTTCTTTGCTGTGACGGGGCTACCTGTCGTTGCCTCACCCTGGCGAAGAACTGATCTCGCCTTGCAACAACTCGCATTCATCGAATCTCTCCGAAAGTCTGCCAACGGCACTTTGTCGCAAAATGCCAAAGGCATACTACACACGACTTGGTGTGAGGCAGAAGCTTTCATTCGCGCCTACGACGGCGATAAAAAGCAAGAAAAGTCGGCGGTGGAATCAAGCGCATGCTTCAAATCCTTATTCAGGCAGATCCGCCTGAATGAGCAATGGTCAACGGGGAAAATTCCAACGGGAGCCAGAAAATCCGTCAACCCATAGTAGGTTTCAATCCTATTTAGCCGACAACTGTTATGCCTACGAGTCAGATGAGTCCAAGCAAGCATAACAGTTGCCCGCGGTGTGGCAACCCAGAAGTGTCGACGATGGCCGAACTGTTGGATTTGGTGGACAAGCCATCGAGCCAATTCTCTTCGGATATGGTTGAGTGGCTTCAACCTCCCAAGCGACTGATTCGACCGATTTCGAAGCGGCATCGAACAGGGCTTCGCAATAGCGTCGCATTCGGCTTATTCTGGATCGCTTTGATCGCAGCAGGCTCATTTGCATTGACCGGAAACCTTCCAAGCCCGACTTTGATGCTCGTATCGGTGGTAATCGCGATCTTCGTCGGGATCTCCAATTGGAGATTGGAATCTCGACTTGCCGCGAATGAGGATAGCGTTCTCTTGCAGGCCCATTGGGAACGATACCGGGCCTATCTCCAAAGGAAAAGGGTCTGGGCTCGGCTGCGATACTGCCCTAGATGCCAGGTCGTGATCGATCCCGTCACCTTCCAGTCCGCTACGATTTTTGAAGTCCATGAGCTAGCGAACAGCAAGATCAAGCAGGTGCTGCTCGGAGGAAACGCGAGTAACTTCGCTTCTGCCAAGTCCGGCTATCGTAAGCGCAGTAAGTAGCAAGCCCATGGAATTTAGACTCGAAGCTGACGACGTCCTGATTCTCCTAAGAGACTGTTTCGCAGGCTTAACGTGGTTTGTTGCCGTCGTCTATTTCCTGAGCGGAACGCAGGATTTTGTTTACGATATCGGAGCATATTGGCTTCGGTTTTGGCGGAGGTACACCTACAAGAATTCACCCCGACTAACCCTGGAAAGACTAAGGGCACGCGAGCAGCAACGCATTGCCGTCATGGTTCCCGCTTGGAACGAAGGCGAGGTCGTCGCGAGCATGGTCGACAACATCATCAAGCGGGTCGAATACGATAACTATTCAATTTTCGTCGGGACCTACCCAAACGATCCTGCCACCCAGGCGTGTGTCGATCGGTTGGCCAAGGAGTATCCGCAAATCCTCAAGGTCGTGACGGCACGACCAGGACCAACAACAAAGGCCGACTGCTTGCATAACGTGCTTGCCGCACTACGCTCCTACGAGGACACCAACGCGATCAATTTCGACATCATCCTCATGCACGACGCGGAGGACTGGGTTCATCCTCAAGAGTTCTTGCTGCACAACTACCTAATTCCTGGCGTGGACGTCGTTCAAATTCCAATCTTGCCTTTTCCAACGAAATGGAACAAATGGGTCCACTGGATCTACGCTGATGAATTCAGCGAGAACCACATGAAGGATGTGCCGGTTCGTGAGAAGATCTCAGGCTTCGTACCCTATGCAGGGACGGGAACCGGATTTTCGCGAAAGGTAATTGACTACCTCGCCGACGAGCATGACGGGCATGTATTCAACGAATCTTCCATGACAGAGGACTATTCGATGTCAAAGAAGATTCGGGAAGCAGGCTTGAAGTCGGTTTTCGTCAACGTCCTGCTTGGCGATGATAAGTCTCCTTGGTGGGTGCCCCTATGCAAGCGACCTCTATTCGTATCGAACTGGTCGTACTTCCCCATGGATTGGACTCGCTCGGTGCGACAAAAGTCGCGATGGATCATCGGCATCTCTCTTCAGGAGTGGGAGCAGTCGGGATGGGAAGGCAGTTGGCTGATGAAGGAGAACTTCGTCAAAGATCGGAAAGTCTTCGTTGCCGCTTCTGCTTCGTTCCTTGGCTATTTTGTTCTCCTCTATTTCATTGTCTTCGCGATGGGCCAAGCTGGTTGGATCGGCCTTAAGCTACTCCCAGTTCTGGTCCCAGATACGTCTCTTGCGCACCTCGTATCGTTCTGCTCGTTCTTCATGGTTCTGCGCTTGACTCAGCGGATCACGTGGGTGGGGTTGACCTATGGAATTGGGCCTGGATTGATGTCGGTGCCAAGGTTGATCGTTGGTAACGTCCTAAACGGCCTTGCGACGTTCCGAGCATTAAAGGTGTTTAGCGACTCACGACGTGGGCGCGCCGCCGTGAAGTGGGATAACACTGCCCACCTCGAAGGAATCGGCGACATGGGGGCCGAAGATCAGACAAAGGCGAAAGTCTCGACCGAGAAGGTGCCGATCGACGAAGTCATGATGGGGCTCATTTCGAACGACACGGATCAGGTTGTTCGTGCCCTGCGAATGGTTCCAGCCGATGCCGACGACTTGGAGCGTGCGGAGGTCATCTCGTACGTCCGCGCATTGGTTTCAAGTCCCGAACTGCGGGTACGCGCTTCACTCGCAGTGGCAATCGGCCGGCTCCGTTGGAAAGAGCTTACGCCAACGCTTTTCCATGCACTGAACGATGAAGATTCCGTCGTTCGAATGAACGCTGCGCGGTCATTGTTGGAGCAACCTCGCGTTGGTCCGCTCCTTGAGCAAGCATTCATCGCCTCCAGTCCTCGTGCCGTGACAGCGCTGATCCGAAGTATCGAGCAGGATCGCAAGCGTCAGCATCGGGTGTTTGAACTTATCGTTCGCGAGCAACTTACGGTGACCAAAGCCACCATCACAGTCGAGTCGCCCATCCTCCGAGGACGCCTATCGAATTTCCTCGAAGAGCTCTCAATCGACCCGAGGGAGTACGTGGCCATTACCCACAATCTCGGCCGATTGCCGTAGCTTAGCCGCCCTTCGCTGGCTCGATTGAGATCGAGAGCTCGACCCATGCACCAGATCCGCCTGCGGTGATTCTTACGATCTTGGAGCTAGTCACCCGTTTAGTCTGAATCTCGAACTTGGCAGTGGTGCCTCCGGCAGGAATTGTGACGTAACCAGGGGTTTTTGCGAGCTCGTTATCACTTGAGACTTTAACTCGAAATCCTTCTTTCGGGGCAGGCGCGTTGATCGAAAACGTGCCTTTTACGACGCTTCCTCCCGTGACGGTCGATGCGTCAAGTTGGAAAGTCGTGAAGACCGGGGGAGTGACCTTCAGTGAGGTGACGATCCGATGTCCGCCACCGCTGACGCTAATGCTGACGTCGGTTGCGCCGACGACGGGAACTGTCGTTACGGGGAGCATTGCAGATGTGGCTCCAGCAGGGATAATCAAGGTTTTGGGTCCACCCCAAAATGGCGAATTCGCCGCGAATTCCACTTTGAATCCTCCGACAGGTGCGGGCGCATTCAGTTTCACCGTTCCTGTAGACAGCGATCCTCCTTGAACACTTGCTGGGCTAAATGCAAAATCAACCGGCTTGGGTGAGGAAACGTTGAGCGTTGCCGTAGCCGTTGTCTTGCCCACAGTTGCCGTGATTTGGGTAGTCGCATCTGTCGCGACAGCGACTGTGGTGACAGGAAAGGTTCCCGTATTCGTGCCCGCCGCAACCGTCATGGTTGGAGGCACCGTGAAATTAGGATTCGAGCTTTTGAGTTTGACCTCAACGGGCAGGCTTCCAGCTTTGGCGGCGAGTTCGACAGTAGCCGTCGGCGGAGTTCCGCCTGGAACCGAGTTGGGTGCCAAAGTGATCTTAATGATCTTTGGCGTTAGCACGTTGATGCTTGAGGTAATCGAACTCTTGCCAACGGTCGCCGTGACCTGTGAAGAAGTATCGTTCGCCGTAACCAAGGTGGTTACAGGAAATGTTGCCGTATTTGCGCCTGCCGCCACTTGCATGGTCGCGGGCACTGTAGATATAGCGTTTGAACACTTCAGGGCAACCGTCACTGGTGTGGCTCCTGCCTTTGCATTCAACTCGATCGTGGCAGTCGAAGCGGTTCCGCCCATCACCGACGTCGGCGCCAAAGTCATCTTGATGACCTTGGGACTCAATATCGAGAGGTTCGCCGTGACCGATGCCTTTGCCGTGGTCGCCGTGATCACGGAGGAAGTGTCTGTTTCCACAGCAGTAGTGGTCACCTGGAATGTCGCTGTAGCCGCACCGACTGCGATCTCAACCTTTGCCGGCACCGATGAAATTTTGTCCGAACTGGTCAAAGTTATGACGACAGGGGCTTTGGCCGCCTTCGGCGTAATTTCAACCGTTGCCGTCGCCATACCTCCTCCCATCACGGAAGAAGGTGCAAAAGTCAGCTTGGAGATTCGCTGCGCTGAGCCAATACAGGCTGTAAGCGCAAAGCAGACCGCGACAAATCCTCTAGAGAGCGTTTTCATACCTTTGCAAGCCAAAGAAGGGCAGAGATTTCAGTTTAACACCGACCTATTGCCACCAGCCAATGTGGTCTACGTAGATAAAAGACAGCGTAGTGCCTCGAACATTCGCTTAATCACACTTCTACGATCCAGTGCCTTAGTTAGGTCGCTCTAGAGCCGGTCGAAGCGTGGGGCCTCAATTGAGGTTGTTTTCGGTGTAAGAATTCATGGTTCGCGGCCATGACGAGCAAGAAGAGCGACACGGCCAAAGTCATTCCCATCGCTCTACCAAGTTGTCTGGAGTTTCGCAGTTTGCCTCTCCGTTCAAGGAAGACGAGTCCTGGAATGCACAGGATTTCGAAAAGGATTATCGAACCAAAAATCGTGGTCAACATGCCTTGCTTCAATCTCGTCGTGAGACCATCACTCCCTTCTAACTATGAGCAATTGGGCCATTGCAAACGCTACGTTTTGCGTTTCTTTCCAAAATTGATGAGATCGCACTGAGCACCTACTGGCCGTGGTAGGAGTTGGCGAAGCTGACGATGCGCTGAATCAAGGCGTTGTAGGCACTGTGAGCCCCGCTTGGCAAACGCTCTTGAATGGCTTCATAGAGCGCATGCTCGTAGGGTCGCGTAACGGAATCGAGTCCATGAAACTCAAAGCCCAAGCCACGGAGTCGTGGACCAGCGACCATCACCAAGAGAGCTTCTTCAGTCCGAAGTCCCTGCTCGAGGTCGGCAAGGCCCTTTGCGACGATATCGCCTCCTGGATAGATGTTGAGATTCAGCGTTAGGGTTCATCTGCCTCATGACTTTGGACGAAGGACCCTACTCGGGTGGAAATAACTCGAAATTGGTTGTCGGAGCGCGCTTCCTCTAGACTCATGCGGTGTGTGATAGCCGTCGGTTGCTCGCCGACAAGACGAGCAAATCCGCTCGCTTCGTAAAAGAAAGATGCATCGGGGTTATCGGTGTGAAGGACCAACAGGGAGAAGTGTCCTCGACTCAACTCAATGACTTTCTGCAGTAGGACGGTAGCGACTCCGCGTCGCCGGAAATCGGGTAGGACGTACACCCTGCGGACCCGACCGGTGGTGGCGTCCTGCCGGTTCACGCCGCCGATCCCCACCAGTTGTCCGGAGACATAGGCACCAAACAACTGCTCACCCGGCTGGTTAAAGCACTGAGTGCCGTCTGCCCACTCACGGCGTAGCCGATCGACCATGCGAAATCCCTCGGCTCGGGCAATTTCGGCCAACGTTCCGATACCGTCAAGAGTTATGAGTCGCTGAATCTCAATCTCCAAGCCACCCATTTGGTGGTTATACCAAACGGGTTTGCAGGCTTCCTTTTCTGCAAGCATATGCGCCTCAGTGTTCTTGCAGGCTCAGGTAATTTCGAAGTGATTCGTTTCCGATCTAGGGTGGATTCATGTGTCGCAATTCAATATCTGTGGTAATCGCCTTGTTGCCAATCTTGTTGGGCCAGCATGTGGGTCTAGCGAAGGAAGCTGCCGCTACCGAAGGAGAGGGTGGTAAGTCACACGAGCTGGCAATGAAGAAGCTGCTCTCGGCAGGAGTGGCAAATATGTCTGGCTTACTTGTAGAAATGAAGTCGAAGGACGTTCGAACACGTTTCTACGCTGTCGTCGGGCTTTCTGAGGGAGTAAAAACAAAAGTAGCCCTGGATGCGGTTCTGTCAGCGCTCAATGACTCCGACTCTGAAGTTACGGGTATGGCCGCGTACGAACTCGGGGGCCGTCGATTTCAACCGGCTGTGCCTGGCTTGATTGCCCTAGCGAAGTCAAAATCCATCGCCCGTGGCAATGCTATCTGTGCACTTGGGCAGATTGGCAACCCTGCTGCACTTCCTGCACTCATCGATCTATTTGAGGCGAACGATCGATTGGGATTAGTGTCACAGATCGCATCTTCGATCCGAAAGATTGGGATATCAAGTAACTCCGATCGCACTCGTGTGAAGCGTCGGACAGCGGAACTCCGCAAAGCGTGGAAGGACCTCGACAGTCAACTGATGCAGATCAGGTGACTGCCTAGTCAATGAGGCAATTGCCTCCAGCCCCGAGTAATCGGGAGCGAGAGTCAGAAATGAAAGACCTCTCCTTGGCGAGCCATCGGCTGAGAATACGGCACAGCGGAGACGTGAGCGCATGTTGAAATGAAGATTAGTGAGCCTTGGGAATCCTAAGAAGTAGCACGGGATAACGTTCGCTAATGACTTGGTGGAGCGAGACACTGCCAACCATGACTCGATCGAGGAAGCCATGGCCCTGGGAGCCAACGATGAGAAGGTTGGCTTTGGTTTCTTTCATCGTTTTGTGAATCATCTCATCGACATGCCCCGATTCCACTATAGAGTTAGTCGGGATGCCGGATTCGCTGAGCCACTTCGCGATGTCGTTGCCTCGATCTGTGAGGTTCTGGTGGGCTTCTTCCATCACGCGATGGGCGTCGTTGTGACGAATTAGCGAAAGGTGATGCTCGTGCTTTGCACGCTCGTGAACAGTGAGCAAGGTCAAGTGGGATATCCCCTTGGGTGCAAATTTCACGATCTCTTTGACGCATTCGCCACAGTACGGCGACTGATCCGTTGCAAACACAGCTCGGATCGGTTCATCGGTCAAAGCATCTTCACGAGCGACGAGGACCGATTGGTGGGCAGCAATGGTGAGTCCTCGGGCAACACTTCCGCCAAAGACGGCACTAATGGTTCCTCGAACTGTTGACGAGACCGCAATCAAGCTTGCGCCTATCTGATCGGCACGTTCGCATAGGGTTGCTGTCGGGAAGCCTTCGCACATCTCGGTCTTGGGATTGAGATTCTGCTTCACGGCCTCGACATTTGCCTCAGCCAGAACATTCTCTCCCGACTTTCGGAGCATGTCATAGATCTGATCGGTTTCGGCAAACATGCCATACGCGCTGTACGGCATCGTGAGTTGAGCTGGCTCAGTGACGTGGACGAGCAGTGTCTCGTCCAGCGAAAATTGAAGTCGACCCAGCAGATCAATGGCGGTGCCGGACCGCCTTTCTAAATCAACGCCTACGACGCATTTCATAGCGAATTCTCCTGGATATTTGTTTTTAGACTAGACCTAAAAGAGCCGTTTACGCAGTCGTTTGTTCCGAGTCAGACTTTTATAGGACAGGTTCATTGAAGTGCAGAACCGAGGATTGCGCTTCTTGTTTCCTTAGCGATCTGTGCCTCCTCATCGGTCTTGACGACCCAGACCGTAACCGGCCCATATTGGTCCATTCGAGTTACTCCCGGAATAGGCTGAGAGCCCCTGTAATCTTGAGAAACAGCGACGCCAAGAAATCGAAGCATGTCACACACACGTTGGCGGATGGTTGCCGAGTGCTCCCCGATGCCGCCACTGAAGGCGATTGCGGAAAGGCCCTGCAGTGCGACAGCGTACGCTCCGATGTATTTGGCGACGCGATAAACAAAGACATCAATCGCAAGTTTTGCGTCTCGATTTCCATCTTTCGCTGCCTGCTCCAATTCTCTCACGTCACCGCTGAGTCCCGACAGGCCTAGCAGTCCACTCGCGGAGTTGAGCATCTTGTCGAGTTCGCGCATATGGATATGCGCTTCTCGCTCCAAATACAGAATCAATCCGGGATCGACATCCCCAGAGCGCGTCCCCATCACCAGACCTTCAAGAGGGGTCATGCCCATGCTGGTGTCGATACTCTGACCGTTGCGGACCGCGCAGACGCTGGCGCCGTTTCCGAGATGGCAAATAACGAGCTTTTCGAAGTTGTGCCCGTTGATCGATCGTAGCCTCTCCGACACGTATTGGTAGGAGATTCCATGGAAGCCAAAACGCCGAAGGTGGTGGCTCTCAATCAATTCACGCGGCAGGGCATAGGTCGATGCAATCTTGGGAAGTGTCTGGTGAAACGCGGTATCGAACACCGCCACGATAGAAATCTCGCCGAGCACCTTTCTCGCAGCTTCGATGGATTCGACATCGCGGGCGTTATGCAGTGGGGCCAGCGACTTTATGGTCGCAAGTGTCGCTTGATCAACCACGGTTGGATGTGAAAAAGCATTTCCCCCGTGGACGACGCGACATCCGACGGCGGATATGGTGCCGTGCTGACGGCATTCGTCAACGGCGTGTTTTACCGCCTCGGAGAGCTTTACAGGTCCGACGTCTGAGCTAGACGCTTTGCCGGTGCCATCCGTCGTTGTGAGATTTGCACTCGGCGAACCGAGTTGTTCAAGTGAGCCCCGGATGAGCGGAGTCGGATTTCCCGTATCATCCAGGCTGAAGAGCCCAAACTTCAGACTTGAGCTACCTGGGTTTAGGCTGAGGATATTCATCGTCTCAATAGGGCCAGACCCAGTCTCGAATTTCAGGCTTGTCGTCGCCATGCTCGCGAATATAAGCCTTGTGATCCATCAATTGATCTCGAACCCACTGCTTCGTATACGCTGCGTGGTAACCCAGAGATGGGACTCGATCGATGACGTCACCCACCAAGTGGAATCGGTCGATCTCGTTCATCACACACATGTCAAACGGCGTAGTTGTCGTGCCCTCTTCTTTGTATCCCCGAACGTGGATATTCCCGTGGTTGGTACGGCGATATGTGAGTCGATGAATGAGCCACGGATAGCCGTGATAACACAGCACAACCGGTTTGTCGGTGGTGAACAGCGAGTCGAATTCGGCGTCGCCGAGACCATGCGGATGCTCTTTAGGTGGTTCAAGCGCCATCAGATCGACGATGTTGATGACCCTGACCTTGAGATTCGGGCAATGTTCTCGCAGAATTGCGACAGCCGCCAGTGTTTCCAGCGTCGGCACATCGCCAGCACATGCCATTACGACGTCAGGATCGCCTCCTTGGTCGTTACTGGCCCATTCCCAGATTCCGATGCCTGCCTGGCAATGCCTCACGGCTGCGTCCATTTCTAGGAACTGAAGCTGCGGTTGCTTACCGGCTACGATGACATTGATATAGTTCTTACTGCGAAGGCAGTGGTCAGTGACCGATAGCAGCGTGTTCGCATCGGGAGGAAGGTAAACACGCACGATTTCGGCTTTCTTGTTAACCACGTGGTCGATGAACCCTGGGTCTTGGTGGGAAAACCCGTTGTGATCCTGGCGCCACACGTGGGAAGTCAGGAGATAGGTGAGCGACGAGATCGGCTTCCTCCACGGAATGTGTCGTGTGACCTTCAGCCACTTCGCGTGCTGGTTGAACATCGAGTCGATTATGTGGATGAACGCCTCGTAGCAAGAGAAGAACCCGTGCCTTCCAGTGAGGAGATACCCCTCCAGCCAGCCTTGGCAGTTGTGCTCGCTGAGCACCTCCATCACTCGCCCGTCTTGGGCAAGGCTAGTATCGCCTTCGATAATCGTTTCCATCCAAACGCGATTCGTGACTTCGAACAAGGCATCCAGTCGATTTGACGCGGTTTCGTCGGGGCCGAATACGCGGAAATTTCGCTCCTCGATGTTCAGCTTTACGACATCGCGGAGAAGGTAACCCACTGCACGGGTCGACTCGGCCTGAATCTTGCCAGGGCTTGAGATCTTGACCGCATAGTCTCGAAAATCAGGCAGTACGAGGTCTTTGCGCAGTAACCCGCCGTTGCTGTGGGGGTTGGCACTCATGCGCCGGAGGCCCTTCGGGGGAAGTTCGGCTAGCTCAGGTATTAGCGTTCCTGTGGCGTCGAACAAGTCTTCGTGTCGATAACTCTTTAGCCATTGCTCGAGAAGCTCAAGGTGCCCTGGCTTCTCCATATGTGCGATGGGTACTTGGTGGGATCGCCAGGTGCCTTCACTTGGCAAGCCGTCGACCACCTTGGGGCCTGTCCATCCCTTCGGCGTGCGAAGGATGATCATTGGCCATCGGGGGCAATCGGGTGACTGACCTCCTCTTGCAGCTTGTTGAATCTCATCGATCTTCGCAACGACAGCGTCCATAGATTTCGCCATGAGATCGTGAGTCGGGATCGGATCGCTCCCTTCAACAAATACTGGTTCATATCCCAGCCCTGTAAAGAAGGCGGCCAGATCGCTGTCAGACATCCTTCCAAAGATGGTTGGGTTGGCGATTTTGTAGCCGTTCAGGTGCAGGATTGGAAGGACAACGCCGTCCGTTGCGGGATTCAGGAATTTGATCCCGTGCCATCCAGTCGAAAGCGGGCCCGTTTCTGCCTCGCCGTCGCCAACGACACAGCAAACGAACAGATCAGGATTATCGAACGCGGCCCCGAATGCATGTGAGAGGGCATAACCAAGTTCTCCACCTTCATGGATGGATCCAGGTGTTTCAGGCGCGACATGGCTGGGAATGCCACCAGGGAAAGAAAACTGTTTGAACAGGCGCCGGATCCCTTCAGTGTCCTTTGAGATCGCAGGATAGACCTCGCTGTAAGTACCTTCAAGGTAGGCGTTCGCAACCACTCCAGGTCCACCGTGACCAGGACCACATACGAAGATGGCGTCAAGGTCGTAAAGTTTGATCGCCCGATTCATGTGGGCGTAGATAAAGTTCAGCCCCGGTGTTGTTCCCCAATGCCCCAGTAGGCGAGGTTTGATGTCGGAATGTTGTAGGGGCTCCGTAAGGAGAGGGTTGTTCAGAAGATAGATCTGACCGACGGACAGATAGTTTGCTGCCCTCCAGTAGGCATCAATTCTGAGCAGTTCTTGATTGTCGATGGAAGAAGACGAGGATACGGTATCGCAAACGTTTCGCATCTCAAATTTCTCGTGGGAGTACCGGCATATCTGCCCAACAGTGAGCTATTGAGCAAAGTCGGTACCGAGAAATTAGACCGCAATCGGAAGATTGTGTTCGCTATATTCGAGATAGGTTGTGCTGAACGGCGACACCAACGATCTGGCTTGGTTCAGTTCACGATCGTTTCCAGCGAATACCAGGACAAAGTTTCCGTCTTCTACGGATGTCGCGTAGAACTTGGCTCTTTCGTTGGAGATGCCCATCCGAAGGAACATCCGGCGGAGTGTGTCGTGGCCACCATCATTCGACGCATTTGCGATTGCTTGGTCGATACTTGTTACCGCTCGGCCCGCCACAAAAACGCTTCCGACTCCCCCAATGTAGACATCGGTGGGTGCCAGCAGAATTCCTGAAAGAGTTGAACAAAGAGATTGAAGGTCTCGCCAACCTGACGCTACCTTGGTAGGTCGATCGTGCATCTCATCCAGGAGTAACGGATTTCCCTTGCGAGCAACTATTGAGAACTGCCTTAGGTTGAATTTGGCTTCCCCAAGTTCTCGAATGGCTTCCTCGGCTGCGCCTCGAAAACGAAACTCGGCTACAAACTGATTGTGGTGAGAATAAGATTCCATGATCGTCCGCAGGTCCATCTCGGTGAGTTACTAGCACAAGAGCAAGTAATTCTCTGCCTGAAAATGGCCTATGCGAAGATTGTCGGCGAGCGTCGTAAAATCTTAACGCCATGGAATCAGAAGTTCTGATCTTTTTGCGAAGCGGACTACTTTGCGAATAGGTCGAGGGTGTCAGTCAAGTCCCTAACGATACAGGTGACGAGCAAACCGTTGTGCGTTTCGGTAGCGCTTAAGGCGGTTGCCATTGGGAACTCAGAACCATCCTTCCTGACGGCGTAGGTGGCCATGTGCTCACCCATGCGTCGCTTGACGGGATTTATGTGATACGCATCCCTGTTCTCGGGGTGATTGGGCCGGAACCTGATTGGAACGAGCATGTCAACTTGGAGTCCCAACATCTCTCCGCTACCATAGCCGAACATCTCTTCAGACTGCTGGTTGGCAAGTTGAATAAGTCCGGTTTCATTGACAAGTAAGATCGCATCGGGAGCCGTTTCGACTAGCCCGCGAAAAAGCTCAAGGCTTGTCTTTAGCATCGACTCGGTCTTCGACTTCTCGTCAAGAGTTTCTAGGAGGACTTTGTTTTCTGCCCTAAGGCCTTCAACAACTGTGGCGGCTTGCTCTTGGAGAAAAACTGCGACCAACTCCGTACGGTTGAGGGGTCCAAACTTTATGCGTACACGCCCCCAGTAGGTACCGACGGTTGCAAGGCTGATTCCCAGTTTATGGGCGATGGCGGTATCCGTCAAACCTTTTGAAGCGAGGACGACCAATTGGCGTTCACGGTCCGATAAAGTCTCAGCCATGATCGGTGGGCGTTGATCCATTAGCCCTATGATACAAGGTACGTGTCAGTAGAAACCATGACAAAGGAATCCTGACTCATCTTTGACGACTTGTGACTTCGATCAGGATGGCGAAGAATTGAAACTCGCAGGCATTTCCTGGAGATGACCACATTGAGTACAGACCCTACAGCATCAATCGAAGACGTGATCCGAAAGGCCGTCACACAACCCGTCCAGTTTCAGGACGGCGACGACGTCCAAGGCGGTTGCTATCACCCTCCCATCGATCTGAAGGATACGCCGCGCGAATACGTTGCTTATATTGACCTCCCCGGAGTTGATGAAGATGCGCTTCAATTCTCGTGGCACGACGATGTTTTGTGCATTGGCGGATGCCGTGATTTCGATCACGACTCTGAGGATGCCGAGGAATATATTCAGATGCAACGTCGATTTGGAGATTTCATGTGTCGTATTCCGTTGAACGATAAGGTTGATGTCTCTAACGCGACGGCAAAGTACAAACGCGGGGTCCTGAAAGTTCATATGCCCAAGAAGCGAATTTCTGGGCGAACGACAAATTAGGAAGAACAAAGAAGCCGGGAGCCTGGACCAAGTCCAAGCTCCCGGCTTCTTTGCTTATTCGGCGACGTAGGATCTAACCTTTGCTCTTTTCTCCGAGGAGGAAAGCAACCACGTCAGATGCGTGGTAGCTCGTGGAACCGGGGCGAACAAACTTGATCAGGTTCGCGACATCATCGCCCGCCGTGATGAGAGTGGGTTCAATTTGTCCGTCCTTCCTAATTTGGGGCAGACCTATCGTTGCAAATAGTCCGTTGCAGACACACTTGCGTCCAACGGTTTCCTCTTCCTTCCCACCCTTCTCAACAAAGTCCTCAATAGGTTCGGCAGGGCAGCGGTAGCCGACAGTGCCATCGTCTTTTCGGTAGACCTGTCGTAGGTAGCCGAGGTCACAAATCCGCGTTCGCCCTTCGTAAGCTTGGTCATCCGAAAGACTGCCTTCGAGATTAAAGACCTTGAAAGGGAAGCCGGTTGGTGATGCGAGAGGATCCGTGTGAACACTACCTTCGCCCCTGAGGCATTTTTCGATGGCCCGGGTCCGAACGTCTGGATCGATGCCTGACTCTTCACAGAAGGCAAATGCGGTTCCTACCTGAATGCCAGCAGCACCCATCGAGAGGGCTTCTTGGAGCTTCGCTGGGTCTGCATAGGAACCTGCGAGCCAGAAAGGTAGCTCAAGTTTTGCGATTTCGGCAAGATCTGGAACGTCTCGTGGCCCATAAATGGGTTCCCCATTCTCATCCAGTTGCATCGCACCGCGAGGTGGGGCGTTGTGTCCGCCTGCCGTCCAGCCTTCGACGACGAATCCGTCCACTTTGCCCGTGCTCTTTCTCGCCAGTGTGATGGCAAGAGTGGAGGAAGCAATGATCGCCAAAAACTTGGGACGTGGAAGACTTGTTACACCCTCAGGTGTGAAATGAGCTGGGTCGAAGTCGACCATGAATTCTTCGCCCGGTTGCGCACCTTGGACGTCCAGCTTTAGCTGGGTGGGTTGAAGCTGCGACAGCTTGTCCAGCATTGCCGGGATTGCTCTGGGAATTCCGGCTCCCATCAACACATAGTCTACGCCAGCCAACATCGCGCCGTAGAGCGAAGGCAGTGTGGGCATCTGGATTTTTTCAAGCAGGTTGATTCCCACCAACCCGTTGTGGCCCTTTTTGGCAAGAAAGACCTCAACAAAATTAGCGACGACGGTGAGTTCCAAAAGGAACTTGGACGAGTTCTGAACCGCAATCGGTTTGCTCTTAAAAGGCTTGTTGCTCTTCTTCCCGTCGGGCACGAAGTAGCGATTCAGGATCCTTTGGGCCATCTCTGGAATTGGGAAGGCATCCAGAGCGACTCGCATCTGTCCGTCTGGATCTCCGACCTGGAGGCGGCGGGCAAGAACCGCGTCAAGGCCTGTTCCACTGACGACTCCGAGCTGACCGCACTGAGAAACAGCGCGGGCTAGTCTCCAGGAGGATACGGCCACACCCATACCGCCCTGAATAATTTGTGGTGATCCCATCATATGTGGATACCCGTGTGTTTAAGTTCTAAGCTGTACCGAGTTTTCATGACAGCGTTCTTACTCCACCTTTGAACCTCCTGAACAAGTTCAAATCGCTCGTTCACGCGAGGGATTTGGCTTTGCCAGAGAAAATTCAGATCGAAGTATTACGACGTTCCATTATGACTTGCTTTGCGAATGATCCCGGCGAAACTCGATTTGAGAGGTGAGGAAAACTGCAGAGGTGTGTGATTCGTCCCTTTATATGTTTGTGTTCATGTGTGTACCAAAAGACCCATGAATGCACTATTTTCGGCCACACTGCAAAATAGATGTCCGTCTCATTCGTATTGCGCTTGTTTGGTGCGCTAAGGTTGGAATCGGGCGCGGAGTGCTATACCAAGTTTCCAACCAAGAGATCGGCGCTCATTCTTGCGCGTCTGGCTATCTCGCGCGAAAACCGTGTCGGACGCGATGAATTGGCTGAAATGCTTTGGCCAGACGATTTCCAAGACCTGACCCGCCTTCGCTTGCGTCAAGAACTTCGGCGTTTGCGACAGTCCATTGGAGGTTTGGACGGTCACTTGTTTTCAGATCGGCAGTGGGTGGAGATCGAATCTGGATTCTTGATGACGGACCTGCAAATGTTTGATGAAGCAATTGCTGCTTCACAGCTGACCGAGGACACAAAAGAGCGAGCCAACAAACTCCAAGCTGCGGTGGAACTACTCAGCGGACCGTTCCTGACCGGTTATCAAGAGCCTTGGGTGGTGGCCATCCGCCGTGAGTATGAGGATAAAGCAAGGCGGGCATGGCTTAGTCTTGCCGATGTGCTTCAAGGGATCGGTGAGGTCGAGGAATCTCTGAGGGCCACGATGAATGCCGTGCGGCACGCTCCTCTCGACTTAGAGGCCAACACCAGTCTTATCAAGCGCTATGCCGATTACGGCTTGCACCCCCAGGCGAGACAGGCGTTTTTTGAATTTGACGCGATGATGTTTCGTGAACTGGGCCGCCATGCGCCGTCATCCCTTCGGGCTTTGATGGCTGGAACAACTCAGGAAGCGATACTTGAGGAGATTCCGACTGAGGTCACCGCCCGCCCGGCAGTAGCGCGCCCTTTGCCTCTCTACGGCCGGTCTGAGTTGCTGGAGTCCATCCAGTCGAGTATCGCTCGGCCGGGTGCGTCCGTTGTGCTCGTTGGAGCCGTGGGCGTCGGTAAGACACATTTGGTCAAGGAAGCCGCTTGGCAATTCTCGAAGGCTAATGACTTCCCCATTCAGTTCGGTGGAACACCACTTCCTGTGGAAGATGGCCTTTTCATTCCTGACCCGAAAACCTACCGTTCGGATGCGCTTGATGCAGTTCGAAGCGCCACCGAGTGTGGCTGGAGGGTGTTGGGTGAATCAAGAATGAGGCTTCAGGCGGACAATATTACGGAGATATTGGTCAATCCGCTTTCGGTCCCTGGGATTGCGGACGAACCTCCGGAGATTCGGGCGTGCCCGTCGGTTCAAATCCTGCTCTCAAAGTTGCTCGAACAGAGCAATTCCACACCGAGTGAAGCAGATCTCCGCGATCTCGCTCAATTGGCGCGGTACTCAGATGGACTTCCTTCTGCTTTGAAAGTCTTCGCCTCTCGATTGATGATCCACACCGCGGATCAGGTGTTGAGAGATCTGGATGAGGCGCTGAGCGAGTATTCGCAGGAATTACTTCCCGATGATCAGACGGTGGGACTCGCGGTGATGTTGATGGCGGCTGGTCTACCTGATAGCGCGCGCGAGGTGTTTGTCGCATTGGCACTTCTGGATGGGGCGTCCGTGGACCTCGCCGGGAGTCTCGCCGCGCCGCATAGTCCTACGGAAATTTGGAGGGCCCTGGAACAGCAGTGTCTGATTACGGTGCACGATGATGGACCCCGCCGTCGATATCGAGTTCCAAACCCAATCGCGTATGCCATCCGGAACATGACCAACACGGAGGACCGCGCTGATATCGAATTTCGTACCTGGCGGGCCGTGGTGGATTGGGCTTTTGAGAAATCAAGGATGATGGTTGGCCCGAACCAAGAGTACGCTTTCAATGCCGTTCAAGCCGAACTTCCTAACCTAGTACGGGGCCTTGATTGGGCTATTTCGAATGACCACGCGATCGCCGGAAGGCTAGCGGTTAGCACTTGGCGTACTGTTTGTGCCCGAGGAAATCCATCGGAGCAAGCCGACTTACTACTGCGTGCCGCCGAAGTTGGCGCTGAGTGCATCGACAGTGAACTGGCTGGAGAGGTTTGGCTTGGTGCGGCAACTGCATTGACGATCACCGGCCATCTTGACGTTGCCGAGCGAGCGTTCCTAGAATCGCTCCGAATCAACCACGACAGTGGAAATATCAATGGCCATGCCTGGGTCAGCATTAATTACGCGGCCAGCGTCGTCATCCATAGGGACCTTCAAAGAGCAGCCGAGATTTCAAAGGAAGCCGCTGACAAAACGACAAAGCGAGATCTGCGATGTATTGGACTTTGCTTCTATGCCATGGGTTTGGCCGATATGGGGCAGACAGCAGAAGCCATTCGAGTCGGAGAAGAAGTATTTGCCCTGCGGCAACAGACCACGGACCTGACCGAGCAAGCTCGGAGCTATGGTGACCTGGCACGCCTCTATCGAAAGGTTGGTCGCCCTGAGGCCGCAGTTCCGCTTCTTAGAGAAGGAGTTCGTAGGCTTCGCGAAACCGGAATCCAAGACATGCTCTTGGATACGCTCCTGATTCTTGCCGAGATGAATCAGTCTCAGGGTGATAATCGAGAAGTGCTTGCGGAAGCGAGTGCTTTAGCGAACCGGATGGGATCACCACCCATGCAGTTGGAAGTAGCCCGAATGCAAATGGCCTGGGCATCCCAGCAGGACGATCATACGACGATGATTGCCGCGATAGAAGATGTCTTTCGATTGACGCAATTTAATCCGTCGAAAGAGGAACTTCAACGCTCACTCAAGGCGTTAGCGGAGGAACTTGATCGACATGGAAAGGCCGACTACGCAAATGCTGTTTACTTTGCACTGGGTGGAATTCCAGCCGGTCCGATGCATCCCGGCTGGAAAGCTCTCCTTTCATCGGACTCGCACGCAACAGTTTGCGTGCTTGCCGTCGTGATGGCTAAGGAAGCTCTTAGCCAAAACTGATCTCATAAGAATTGCCCCTTGAAACAGCTTTTGCCTCAAGGAGCAGTTCTGTCTCTAGATGGCCACCTTCAACAAGCCAGCATTGTCGGAAGTGGAACCCGCACCGCCGACCGTTAGGGTCACGGTTGTTCCGTTGGGGCCCGCGACTGCGGCAAGGCCGTAGTTGGTGTTCGCACCGAGTCCAGCAATAACGAACGTGTGAACGTTAGCGGGGACGATAAATGTTGTGGTGGCAATCGCCGCCTTTGCATTTGTTGGGAAGAACACCGCGTTGTTACTAAACACTGCTCCATCGAATGCTGTGCCAGAGGCGCTAGTTACGTAGGTGGCCTGAGCCATCGTCGCAGAGCTGTCGGCACCTTGCAGAACATGCAGGAAGCGGGTATCCGTGGGAAGTGTCTTGTCTTGAACCGATAGCACGTATTGCATCGGGTCAAGTTCTGAGTGGGGATTGAGGTTGCCAGCGGCATACGCAGCAGTCAACGTTCCATTCTGAGGCAGCAATGACTGTACGAACAGCTTCTGACCATCCGCCATTGTTTCGGTCGCAACATTTCCGTTGATAACCGGCGGATTTGCCAAGCTCAGATTGAAGGTCTTGAACAGACCTGAGTGAATGGACGTCGCGCGATCGTACACAACGATGTAGTCCGCGTTGAGCCAGATGATGGAACGCGTGGCCTGTGTAATGTCGGTTGCGCCGGTTGCTGGCGCCCATATGTTGGGTCGGTTGTACAAGTTCGTCAGGTCGCTAGATGCGTAGCTATATCCAGTGCCGTTACTTGCTACTGTGACGGGGTCACCTGCATTCAGGCCGAGAATCCAGTTGCTTCCATTGGCCCACTCGCCGCTTTCGAACCAGTTGAGGTTGGGTGTACCATTTGCGCTCCAGTTTTGGAGTGCGAGGCCATTGTGATAGTACGTGGTCATGCCAACCGCGTTGTTATCGTAGTTGCTCATCTCCTTGGTCAGCCACTCGCCCTTTCGGAAGAACTCAAACTGTCCTCCGTCTCCGTCCTGGTGGTTGATCGATTCCCAACTGGCGCGATAATCGAACCATGTGGCGTTCGAAGTCCAGTCTGTTCGAGCAAGCACACGGCCCGCTGCTGGATCGAGGTAGTTGAGAGGGAAGGTTGGTCGAGGGTCACTCGAAGGACCCGCGGTCGGATCGAGAAGCATGTAGTACAGAACCGACTGGGCAACGCCCCAAGTCCATGGCTGGCTGACGTTGTAAGTCACCGAGTTCGGAACCGCACTCGTTGCGAACCAGCGAGCCGCATTGAGGTGCGTCGCCTGGCCCTGTTGCTGCTCTAAAAGCGCGAGAAGCGCAAACGGCTGCATGAAGTCCGGAGTGATGTAGAGACGCAGAAGGTCTCCGTAGCTTGCCATCTGATAGACAGGACCCAGCCAAACTTCACTTGCAGGAACGGTTGCAGTGGGCGTAAGTGATGAGATGAATCCCGTCACAAACCTATCCCATACCGGTGCGTTGATCAACTTGACCTGAGGTCCAGAGATCGTGGTGTCATTGAATCCAGCCGTCTGGATTGCGAGGAGTTGACCGAGCAGGAAGCCGTACGAGTGGCCGTAGAGCATTCCTTCAGGAGGAAGTCCGCCGCTTGCGAGACCGAAGTTGCTTCCGTTTCCGGGAAGGCCGTAGTCTGCCTTAACCGTTTGTGGGTCTCCCATCATTGCGTACACCTGGTAGAGCCAGGCTCCGATGCCATTCATGATGTAGCTGCGAAGGGAGTTACCGGTGACAGCCGGCGATTTCGTGATGTCGATCGTCGGGTCGTCCGAAGGATCGAAACTCAGACCCATCATCGTGAGGATGCGAGCATGACCGAGATAGTAGTTGTTGCTTGCCATCCGATAGGCAGCCGTGCCGTTTCCGATGAGTGAGAAGCTATTCTCAGCACCGATCGGAGATGGGTGATCGCCACCGGTTGTGTAGGCGTTGATGCATTCGTTCGCCCAGATGAGGAACACACTGCGAATCGTAGCCTTGTCTGCGGCGGTGAGGATCGCATTGCCTTGGCCGTCCTTTGCGCTATAGATCCAGTCCACGATGAGTGGCCACTGCGCACCGCTCTCGTTTGCCCGGTTGTAAACAGGGAACAAGGGATCGCGGAATGGGGCACCTGATTGAACGCCAAGGGCCGCCTGATTCATGGCGTACATCAGGAGGTTGCGTGCGTACTGCGCGTACTTGATTCGGTTTGCCGGAACCGGATCGATGAGCGAATTGAACGCCAGGATGAATCCAACATCTTCGGTCAGCCAGCCTTGGTAGCCCTGAGTGTCGCCTGGATCTGGGTAGTTGGCGTTTGCAACGCCACCTGGGAAGAATTGGGTCTGATAGAGGTTGACGCACTGGTTGAGCAAGGGCATCATGCCAGTGGCGTAAACCGGATTCGATGGGTTTGCCCAACCTTGAAGGCGGGGAAGGTCGGCAGGCGTGATCCAAAGCCGTGGGTGGGAAGTTACCGGGAACGGAATCGTTGCCGCCGCTTGGTAGTTGGCAGTCACGCTTGCAGCAGCACCTGGCATCGTGAGGGTCGTGGTTGCTGCATTCGCGTTCGCGACAGCCGCGCCGGTCCAGTTCTGAAAGACTTGGCCCGCAGGAGGGGTGTTTGCTGTGATCGTAACGACGGTCCCAGCGGTATAGCTGCCGCTTCCGGACCCGTTGTTAACGGTGAGATTGTATTTGGTCGTGCCGTTTGCAAAGTTTGCTGTGACGGCGGCGTTTGCGGCGGGCATCGTAATACTTGTGCTCGCAGCCGATGGGTTGGCGACAGGTGAACCGGTCCAATTGACGAACACTTGCCCTGCAGGAGGTGCGTTAGCGTTGATCGCCACCACGGTTCCGGCGGCATAGTTGCCGCCCCCAGTTCCGCCCGTTACGGAAAGACTGTAGGTCTTGACTCCGTTGCTGATCGGAACGGTGATCGCATTACTTGGCGTCGAGCCGGGATTGATGACGGTAAACGTTGCCGACGGTGCGTTAGCCTGCCACCCGGTTGCCGTTACCGAATTCGGCGATACCGAAGTCGTGGAAAGCTGGACGGGGGAGCCGTTGGAAGTATCAATGACAGTTGCGTACTGCTTGAACCCAGAACCCGTGATAGTGACCGAGAGGTTTCCGGTCGAAATGGGATTTGGCGTCACCGCAGTGATCGTTGGGCCTGGATCGAGCAGGCAAATATACTGCGTGCACGTGGTTGTGGCGCTTGCCTTGCAGACTGCCTTAATCGCGACTGGATTTTGCCCAGGTATGGCTGTCGGTGCCGTGTATAAGCCGGTAGCGCTGATGGTTCCGGCCGTGGCATTTCCGCCTAGCTTTCCGCCGGCGTACCATGAGACGTCTTTGTTAGTGAGGCCGGTGACGGTGGCAGTGAATTGAACCTTTCCGCCGAGACCTGTGGTGACATAACCCGTTGGCGCGATCGTAACCGTTTGGGCAGAAGCGATACCAAGCGGCATCGCGACCACAATCGTTAGGATCCTCAATAGCCGCTTTCCCACGGTCCAACGGTCGCTCGACGTTGAGCGGTTGTTGAATGAGCTGATTCGTTGCTCGCTTTCAATCAGGTGCTGGCTCGATGGCGTTGACGGACTGCTTGCTATGGCCAGCGCCATGTTTGGCGTCAAACGCTCGGTAAACCTCCTGACAAGGTTGGAAATAATCCTTTTCAAAGTTCTCTCCTTTCGCCTCTAGACCTTATTGTCATAGACTGCGCTGGAGATTAATAACAGGCGTATGGTTACGGAGCCGTTACATTACCGTTACAATGCGAAACTGGGACAATGGTCCCAAATCTCGCCTGTTTATTCTAAGTAGAGGCCGTTCACGTTGAGGGTGAACCGATATCCTAGCAGTTCAGCGCTTTGGCGGCACATGACCATTCTTGAGAGAAAGATCTCAAAGTACTCCATCACCGTCGCCTGCTTGGAGTCGATCTCTAGAGTGAGCTCTATCGTTTGAGATTCCTGTTTGATTTCGACACGGCTCTTCTGTACTGCGTAATTCACCCGGTCGTGAATATCGAACGTTTCGAGAATTGGGTTTTGTACCCGGCTGAAGTGGACATCGCTCTTATCAGCAATGATCAAGGCTGCCGAGATAACGGAAACTGGGCCGCCGGTGAGTTCTTCATGGTTGCCGATTGCGCCAAGGATGGGTGAGATCTCGGCAGCATCCATGCCGAGTTCATTCAGAATCGTAAACGCCATCGCGGCTCCGTGCATCGGGTGATTGAGCCGTGCGATCGAGTTACCGATGTCGTGCATATAGGCCGCAATCTGACCCAGTTCAATTTCGCGTGGAGATAGATTCTGATGCTCGAGGATGTACCGAGTTATGGACGTGACCACTCCAATATGTCGGTGGCCGTGCTCGGTATAGCCCATCGACTTCATCACTTCATTCGCGCCATCGATCAATTTTCGGATCTTGGGGTTGGCTCGAACTTCCTTGAAGGTGACGATCTTGGGGCCGACAACGGTGACGGGTTCCATATGTGTATAGCTTAGGCGATCCAAATGGCCTTTTGTGGATAAGTTCTACGTTGATGATTGTATATCCGTGTCACTGAATTGAACGTTCCTACCGTACACAGGAGTCTCGAAGATGGCAAACTGTGTCGAACGGTTTTGGAGCGTCTTGATGTCGATGACTTTTCTGGTTTCCCTTGTGATGGCGAATGCAGGCGGCCTTACCCCCGTAAACCTGCGTAGTGAGTACCTAAACAACCCGATTGGGATAGAGGAGACCCACCCTCGACTGAGTTGGGTTGATGTTTCGGCAGAGCGCGGGGCTCGTCAAGCCGCGTACAGAATCCTGGTCGCCAGTTCGGCCGCAAAGCTCCGACAAGGTAAAGCGGACCTGTGGGATAGCGGCAAGGTCGCTTCCGATCAGAGTACACACGTTGTATACGCGGGTAAGCCGCTGGCCAGTCGTCAACAAGCCTTCTGGAAAGTCCAGGTTTGGGATGCTAAGGGGTTACGTAAAGATTCGGCCGGGAGCGCCTCCTGGGAGATGGGTCTTCTCAATCGATCGGATTGGAAGGGTAAATGGATCGGAATCCATAAGGCTGGATCGAACCCTCCCACTCTCGATGGAGCCAACTGGATCTGGTTCTCGGAAGCCGATGGCGAAGGAAACATGCCGAAAGGCTCTGCGTTTGTCCACAAAAAATTCTCTCTTGTGGGTAGCGCAAAGATTGATTCGGCATCACTGGTGATTTCGGCAGACGACCATTTCAAGGTCACCCTCAACGGTAAGTCCGTTGGTGCCGGCGACAGCTGGGAACGAGTACATAGCTTTGACCTGAAGCCGTTCCTCAAGCCCACTTCAAACGAGTTTCTGATTGAGGGCATAAATGATGCCGGGAAAGCGGGAATCGCCGCAGTAGCCAAGATCAAGTATGCCGATGGGGCGATCCAAACGATCACAACCAATCGAACCTGGGAGGCGGCCAAGACTTCTTCCAGCGGGTGGCAGAGTGCCTTTGTCGTAGGCCCCGTCGGAATGGCCCCTTGGGGCAAGCCAACGGCACCGATTGACAACGGTCCCACTCCGTACTTGCGCAAAGAGTTCGTTGTTACATCACCTGTGGTGAAGGCTCGTGTTTACGCGAGCGCCCTTGGACTCTACAAGCTTTACATTGACGGCTTGCCCGTCAGCCACGACCTGCTTCGTCCAGGCTGGACGGATTACAAAAAGCGCGTTCAATACGAATCATACGACGTTACTAACCGGTTCAAACGTGGCCCCCATGTGATCGGAATGATCATCGGCAACGGCTGGTACACGGGGAGAGTTGGTTGGACTGCCGGTCAGAACTACGGCCCGCAACCTTTGGGTCTAGCTCAGCTTGAGTTGACGCACGCCAACGGGACTGTTGAGAGGATCACCACCGATGAATCGTGGCGTGTTGGAACTGGACCCATCGTAAGCGATGACCTTCTAAATGGCGAGACTTACGATGCGCGAAAAGAGGCACGTGCTTCCTTGACAGACAAAAGTCTTGTCTTCTATTACTCGCAGAGGAGACCAGGAAAGGCATCTCGACCAATTGGGAAACCCTTCGTGATCGTTAGGCCTGGCAAAGATGCTTGGGCCACAATCTTCAATACGGACAAAGGCTGGGAACAGCCTTTCGTTCAGCCGCTCACGAATATCGCGATCAACGCTCAGCAGTCTGCATCGGTTGAAAAACTCGAGGAGTTGCATCCGCAGTCGATTCGGCAAATGCCGAAGGGCAGTTTCATTTACGATCTGGGACAGAACATGGTCGGCTACGCTCGGCTAAAAGTGAAGGGCCCGGCTGGCACCTCGGTGCGATTGCGATTTGCCGAAATGTTGAAGCCGGACGGCTCCATCTACACAACAAACCTTCGAAGCGCCAAGGCCACTGACACGTATATTTTGAGTGGTAACGGAACCGAGGTCTATGAGCCTTCATTTACTTTCCATGGCTTCCGGTATGTGGAAGTCACTGGCTACCCCGGCAAGCCGGGAATGGATGCCATCACCGGTGTTGTGATCGGATCGAATAATCCGGTTGTCGGAGAGTTTGAGTGCAGCAGCCCTCTCGTTAACAAACTTGCCAAGAACATCTTCTGGGGGCAGCGTGGCAACTACGTCGACGTTCCTACCGACTGTCCACAGCGTGACGAGCGTTTAGGCTGGATGGGCGACGCGCAGATCTTCGTTCGAACCGCAACTTATAACAACGACATTGCTGGATTCATGACCAAATGGACGCGCGACGTGCAGGATGCTCAGTCCGTGAAGGGCGGCTATTCGGATGTTTCCCCGCGACTTGTCGACAACAGTGATGGCGCTCCCGCGTGGGGCGATGCTGGCGTGATCGTGCCTTGGACGATCTATCAGGCTTATGGTGACACTCGGATCCTCGAAGCCCGATACGATTCGATGGCTCGATGGATCAAGTACATCGACGAAGCAAACCCCAATCACATTTGGGTGAATCGAGCGAACAACAACTTTGGCGACTGGCTGAACGTGCAAGACGACACGCCCCGCGACGTCATCGGAACCGCCTACTTTGCACGCAGCACCGATCTTATGGCTCAGATTTCAAAGGTCCTTGGTAAGAAGGCTCAGGCCGAGAAATATACCAAGCTCCTCAGTGAAATCAAAGTCGCGTTCAATCAGCAGTTCGTTTCGGCGGATGGAACGATCAAAGGCGATTCGCAGACCGACTACGTTTTAGCGCTTCACTTTGGCCTGTTGCCGAAGAAAATGATCGCACCTGCGATGGAGAAGCTCTCGCACCACATCCTCGTGGATCGAAAGGGGCACCTTTCCACCGGTTTTGTCGGCGTCGGCTACCTATGCCCAACACTCACAGAAAATGGTCGAACCGATATCGCCTACAAGCTGCTCAACACCGATACTTACCCATCTTGGGGCTATTCCATCCGACAGGGCGCGACCACGATTTGGGAGCGTTGGGATGGCTGGAGAGCTGATAAGGGCTTCCAAGACCCGGGCATGAACTCGTTCAACCACTACTCTCTCGGTTCGGTCGGAGAGTGGATGTACAACTGGGTGATCGGAATCGACTACGATCCTGCCGATCCTGGTTACCATCATGTGATGCTCCACCCGGCTCCTGGCGGTGGAATGACCTACGCCAAGGGTTCTTTGGACACGATCCACGGCGTTGTGAAATCAGAGTGGCACAAGTCGGCAAACGGCGTTTTCACTCTCGATGTTACGGTTCCGGCGAATACCTACGCCACGTTGGTGCTGCCCTCCAGCGACTCCAGAACGGTCACAGAAAGTGGTCGTCCGGTTGCCAAAGCGGTTGGCATTCGCAATGTTAAGCCTCACACGAGCGACCTAACGTGCGATCTTGGTGGTGGAACGTATCACTTCAGGACTATGCTCACACGGTGAACTCCGCAGAGCCGATCGTAAGCGCCCGTGGAATCCGAATGGCTTTTGCGGGCGTGGAAGTCCTCAAAGGGGTCGACATCGACCTCTTCCCCGGCGAGGTTCATGGCCTCATTGGAGAGAACGGGGCTGGTAAATCGACGCTTGGCAAGCTGATCGCCGGTATCTACCGGCCCACGGCGGGCACTATCTCGATTGGGGGAGTTGCCCGGTCATTAGGCAGTCCTCGACAAGCGATGGAATTGGGTGTTGCCCTCATTCATCAAGAGCCCCTGACTTTTCCAGACCTTGATGTCGCCGAGAATATCTTTGTAGGTCGTCAACCTACAAAAGGGATGAAGCGCGTGGATTGGGCTGCAATGCGAACTCGGGCAGGCGAGCTGTTGAGTTCGCTGGGTGTCGCTCTCGACCCCAAAGCCAAGGTGAGCGGACTTAGCGTTGCCGATCAGCAGATGGTTGAATTGGCGGCGGCTCTTTCGCAGGATGCAAAGGTGCTCATTCTGGATGAGACCACGGCATCCCTAACCCCGAAGGAAGTCGCCGAACTCTTCGTGATCGTCCGCAAGCTTCGTGATCAAGGCTGTGCCATCGCCTTTGTGAGTCACCGACTCGATGAGATCTTTCAGATTTGTGACCGCATCACGGTGCTGCGCGATGGTGACAAGGTTGGAGAGCGTTTGCCAAGCGAATGTGGAGTGCCCGACATCATCCGCATGATGGTGGGTCGTGAACTGGCTTCAGAGAGATTCACCCCTGCTGAACACTCCCAAGGGAAAGTGATGCTCGAACTAAAGGGGCTTTGCCAAGGCAAGATATTCTCCGATGTGAGCTTCAATGTTCGAAAGGGAGAGATCGTCGGTATGGCCGGCTTGGTCGGTGCGGGGCGGACCGATGTTGCTCGCGCGATCTTTGGCATTACGCACAAGACAGGTGGTGCTGTCTTCATCGATGGCGTTGAAGTGAACGCTCGAAATCCTCAAGATGCAATGAAGCACGGGTTTGCGCTTGTTCCCGAAGACCGACAGCACCACGGCCTTCTGATGCCAATCAGCATCTGTGAAAACGCTTGCTTGGCCGTCCTTCGTGGCATGACGAAGACCGCCCTGATCGATCGAAAGGCGATACGTGCGCGGTCACAAGAGTACGTGGGCAAGCTGAGAATCGCCTTGAGGGATGTCGACCAGTCCGTGCGCGACCTCTCAGGTGGCAATCAGCAAAAAGTTGTGCTCTCCAAATGGCTGATGACGGAGCCCAAGGTGCTCATCCTTGACGAGCCGACGCGAGGTGTCGATGTTGGTGCCAAGGCAGAAGTGCACCGGTTGATGCGTGAACTCGCCGATGGCGGTCTCGCCATCCTCATGATTTCTTCCGACCTTCAGGAGGTCCTCACCGTCAGCGAACGAATTCTTGTCCTGCGCGAGGGCCGGTTGGTCCGAACCTTTGAACCTGGCGAAGCGACCCAGGAGACGATCATGCTCGCCGCCACCGGTCAGGAGGCACATGCGCTCTGACCTGGCCAAAAAGCTTTCGACTCTTCGCGAAGCGGGAACGATCGTGCTATTGCTTGCGGTCGTGCTAGCGGCATGGACGAAGGACCATCATTTTCTTGAGGCCAAGAATCTCAACAGCATCCTACTATGGATACCGCTCCTCGCCGTGGTTGGGATGGGGCAGATGCTCGTCATCCTCACACGGGGTATCGATGTGTCGGTTGGGTCCACGATGGGCTTGGCAGGCATCATCGTCGGCATGCTCTTCCGCGACCACGCTGGACTCAATGTCTTCGTTGGGGCGGGAATAGGATTGGCGATTGGCGCTGTATTAGGGGCGTTCAATGGCGGGCTCATCGCGTGGCTCAAGATTCCGCCCATCATCGCAACCCTAGGAACACTCAGTGCATATCGAGGGCTTGTGTTCATCGTGAGCAAAGGGGACCAAGTGGCATCCAACGATATCCCTGATGCACTTGTCAACTGGACTATGAACGGGCCGATCAAGGTCGGGGGAGTAACGGTCTCTTGGCTACTTGTTTGGGCGGTTGTCGCCTCAATCATCACCGCATACCTACTCAAGCAAACCCGAACTGGGCGAGACATTTTCTCGATTGGCAGCAATCCTGATGCAGCCATGCTCCGGGGTATTCCGGTAAGAAAGGTCACGTTCATCGTCTATACGATCTGCGGGGCCTTCGCCGGACTCGCAGGGGTGCTTTACGCGTCGCGATATGGTTTCGTGAATCCAGGTTCGGCGGGTACAGGTTTCGAACTGATCGTGATTGCCGCCGTCGTTATCGGTGGAACAAACGTGTTTGGCGGATCTGGTACGGTGCCTGGAGTTCTCCTTGGGTGCTTACTGCTCGGGACGATTAACGTCGCCTTGGCCGTTCTGGGCATCGATGAGACCTGGCAGAAACTGGTCTATGGCCTGGTGATCCTAGTCGCATTGATTCTTGACTCGGGTGTGAAGAAGTGGCTCGGCAAGCTCTCGGAGGTGGGATCATGAACCGCAAAGGCTTCAAGATTCGCCCTGAGATGGTGCCCGCGATTCTCCTTGTTTTCGGATTCATTGCAGGCGCGATGGAGTCCAAGTACTTCCTCGACCCCAAGTACCTCCTCGACTCGTCGACTCAGTATGTCGAAACGGGCCTCTTGGCTTTGGCCATGACCTTTGTGATCGTCAGTGGCAACATCGACTTGTCGGTGGCGTCGATGACGGTCTTGGTCGCCTGCGTTACCGCGAAGCTCATGGAGTCGGGCTGGGCGACACCGAGCGCATGTGCAGTTGCCATTGGGCTGGGTGTGATCCTTGGCGCGATCAACGGATTCTTGATATCCAAAGCCAAGCTGCCATCGTTCGTTGTGACTCTTGCCACCATGGCTGTCTATCGGGGTATCGCTCAGGTGCTTTTGGGTCCGAACTCGGCAAAGGTAAATGCCGGCTTCGCGGGTTTGGACACTCAGTACTTGCCCGGTCACGTCCCGATCCCTCTCGTGATCTTCCTGGTGACCGCGCTGATTCTTGGCGTCTTGCTTCATCGCACTCTATTTGGCCGATGGGTTTTCTCGATTGGGACCAACGAAACAGCTTCCTTCTATTCCGGAATCCCAGCTGCGAAAGTGAAGCTCGGCGTGTTTGCCCTCTCCGGGTTAATGGCCGCCGCAGCTGCGCTCCTCATGGACTCACGGTTGGGGGTCGCACGATTTGATCACGCGAATGGCCTGGAGCTTGATGCTATCACGGCTGTCTTGTTGGGTGGTGCAAGCATCAATGGAGGCCGAGGTTCCATCCTTGGAACGGTACTCGCCCTGTTCCTGGTCGCCGTCTTACGAATTGGAATGGGTGTCGCAAACGTGAAAGCCGAATACCAACTCGTGGTTATCGGTAGCCTTTTGGTGATCGCCGTCCTATCCGGCAATTTCGTGGAGCGACTGTCATCGGCACGTAAGCCAAGCGCGGCTAAGTAAGGGCTCGTTCGCATACTCGTGTGACTATGAGACAAAATCAGCGTATTATTCAGTGAGAGAGGACAGCCATGAACAACAATGAAAAGGAACCGGTGACGCTCACAGCGGAGGATTTGGCCGCCATTGATGCAGTGGCACCTTACGAGCCGGGCAAGGGAATGTCCGCCCAAGAAGTTCGCGAATCAGCCAGGAAACGAACGGAAGCATGGATGCAAGCAGCGGCCCCAACTATCCTCAGCGCCTAATCCTCTTCAGTCAAGAGGCCGCCCTTGATTTGGCAGAAATCCATACCCACACTACCCGCGAGTGGGGATGGGATCAGGCTGAACGCTATATCGAATTTATCACAGATGAAGCCCAGAGAACGGCTGACGATCTAAGTCGCGGGCGGCCAGTTGCTGACCGACCGAGGAAGTTTCTCGTAACAGTCAAATGGCCAGTTGCTAGGTACACACACCGGATTATCTATGAGGTCTTTCCGGAAGGAATTTATGTGTTGCGCGTTCTGCACGGTGCGATGGATTTGCAGAGACACATTAACCCAGAATGAAAATAAGAGCTGGCGCGATTAGGCCAGCTCTCATTTATTTGCTTCCGGATCGAAGCAGATGTTATCCGGCGATGCCGTCAACGAGATCTTCGTTGAGTTGCCAGGCTCGTCGGAGGTCTTGCGCTTTCTTGGCTTTGAAGGCTTTGCGTGGTTTTACAGCAACCCCCGGCTTTGTCTTCGAATCCTCGAATTGGTTGATGATCCAGTCCTTTGTGCCTTGGATCTTTCCCAGAATCAATCTCGCCTTTCGGCGGCGCCAAGCTCGGCTTCGATTCGTCATCAACGTTACCTCCAAGGGCAGTTTGCCCGTATGGCTCTGGTGGCCACACTCTATTGTCCTACCCCTTTAATCATTTGTGTGTTCGGTTTTTCCGAATGTTCCACAAAAATAGTGTTGGACATCTCGCGAGGAACTTAACAGGCAAATTTCGTCTCGCTTTAGAGGCAAACATCAACCCGACTTAAGGCCCAATACCGAATGGCTGTATGTTCGGATAACCTAGCTATGACATGCTCACTCAGGTTTGTTCGATCCTGTCGGCTTTGACAATGGTGGTTGCTTCGGGTGCCTCGAAGCCGACTCCAAAGGGTCAGGCTCCCACTCACACATTTAAGGTCGAAAACGGTAAGTTCGTTCTCGACGGAAAGCCGTTCCTAATCATGGCTGGAGAGATTCATCCAGCGCGTGTACCCAAGGAGTATTGGCTTCAGCGCATCCAGATGGCCAAGGCGATGGGTCTCAATACGATCTCAGTCTATGAGTTCTGGAATGTCCACGAGCCTGAGAAGGGCAAGTTCGATTTCAAGGGCAACGCGGATGTCGCGAAATTTGTTCGCCTATGTCAGCAAGAGGGCCTGTGGGTTATGTTGCGTCCCGGGCCCTATGTCTGCGCGGAGTGGGAGTTCGGTGGGTATCCGTACTGGCTTCTTAACGAGCCGGGTCTGGTTGTCCGCAGTAAAGAGCCGCAGTTCATGAAATATGGCAAGCGGTATCTCAAGGAGATGGCCAATCAAACGGCACCGCTTCAGGTCACCCAAGGCGGAAACATCATCATGGTCCAGGTCGAGAATGAGTACGGCTCCTACGGGCATGACAAGGAGTATATGGCTCAGGTTCGAGATGACCTGAAAGAGGTTGGCTACGAAGTTCCTCTGTATGTCGCTGAAGGTAGTTCGCAGCTTGCGAGTGCCTGGATTCCAGGAACAGTGGCGGGAGTGAACGGTGGTGGATGGCCAGATACCGTCCAGACTGCCGACAAATACACCCCAGGCGGACCCTACATCGTTCCCGAGTTCTATCCAGGTTGGCTGGACCACTGGGGTGAGCCAAAGTCTCTGACAAGCGGAGGTGTACACAGCTTCTCCGAACTCGTCAAGAACGGAGTCTCGGTGAGCCTATATATGTTCCACGGTGGAACGAACTTCGGGTTCATGAATGGAGCCAACTACGGCGGAAACTTCCAAGCGGATATCACGAGCTACGATTACGATGCCCCTCTCGATGAAGCGGGCCGTCCACGCAAGAAGTTCTTCGAGTTTCGCGATGCGATCACCAAGCTAACCGGTACGACCCCTCCAGTCCTGCCTCCCACGATCCCAGTCGTTACGATCCCACGATTTAACCTGGAGAAGACGGGAAGCCTGTTCGGTTCCTTGCCGAAGCCGGTCGCGTCCGATATTCCGAAGACGCTTGAAGCCCTTCATCAAGCCTATGGCTTTGTGCTGTATCGAACGCACCTCAAAGGACCCAAGCAGGGCGTTCTTGAACTCAAGGATTTGCGCGACTTTGCGGTTGTGATGGTGAACGGAAAAGTTGCCACGACGCTCGATCGCCGCCGAAAACAGCAAACGACCGACTTGGTGATTCCTGCTGGAGACGTGCAACTCGACATCCTGGTTGAGAACTGCGGCAGGATCAACTACGGCGGCAAAATTCCCGACAACCACAAAGGAATTACGGATTCCGTGCTTTATGCAGGGGCCGAGATCAAGGGATGGGAGAACTACAGCCTCCCGATGCTAAACCCCTCTAAGCTAACTCTAGATGGAAAGGGAGGCGACGGACCTACGTTTTACAAGGGGCTGTTCGAACTGAAGACCACAGGCGATGCCTACCTTGATTTGAGAGGATGGACGAAGGGAGTGGTTTGGATTAACGGTCATAACCTTGGCCGCTATTGGTGGATCGGACCTCAGCAAACCCTTTATGTTCCAGGTGTGTGGCTGCACAAAGGACAGAACGAAGTTCTCGTCTTTGAGCAGGTAAAGACAGCTGCGCCTTCCATCGAGGGGCTTGCAGAACCGATCTTGACGGATCTCAAGCGTGAAGCTAAGGCCGCCAAGAGGACCCGAACGCAGCTTTCGGCTGTGCCCCATCCCAGCGCCGAGGATGTCGTCCTCAGTGGTGAGATGGCCAAGGGCGACGCCGCTCAGCGATTCAAGTTTGCGCCGAAATCTGGAAGGTACGTCTGTCTCGAAACTGAATCCACATTTGCAGATGAGACGTTTGCTTCATTCAGCGAATTTGACATCATCGGTACCGACGGGTTCTTACTTGATCGATCAAAGTGGAAAATCGCTTACGTCGATAGTGAAGAGGCCGGAGCCGAGGATGGGTCAGCTGATAACCTTCTCGATGGCGACCTCGATACCCTTTGGCATTCGGTATGGAGCGTAGACCACACGCCCAATCCGCACCGTGTGGTGATTGACTTGGGAGTCGAAGTCACGGCTGCAGGAGTGCGTTTGACTCCTCGGCAGGAGTCCAACTCTGCCAAAGTCAAAAGCTTCAAGGTGTATCTCAGCAAGACTCCATTTGCGGGCTGAACCCAAAGCTGATAGGCTACGTATGTGAGCCCCGAAGTTCTTGCTCAACGGTTGGCTTTGCTGCAGCATTGGGTTGGCCGTGAGATATCGACGCGACAAGCGATGTTACATCCGCATCGTCCGTGGCCCGTGCCCCGGACGATGGCGGATGCAACCGTCACCATTGATCCCAGCAACGACAAACTCTATCCGAGTGTAAATTCGAACCATGTCGAACACTTCGGCACGTCGGGGCTCGCTAGCCGAGCGATCCTTGCGGAGATTGTGGAGATCTATCGGGCTGCAAATGTCGACCGCTTCTTTTTCTATCTCAGTCCAAGTGACCAAGCGGACGAGATCCGCGCATGGCTTACAGAGTTTGGCTTAGTAAATATGGTCGACCTGTCGGTACTTTGGCGTCCAGCAACGCCTCTTGAGATGAGTGATTCTCGTTTCCAAATCGATGTCTGCACAGATGCCCACGCAGAGCGATTGAGCACTGTCGTCATGGAGTGTGGTGATGACTTCGGCTATGCGCCAGCCACCGTGGATATGATTGGTTCACCAAACTTCCACACACTCCTGGCAACGCGTGATGATGTGCCAGCGGCGACGGGCAGCCTCTATGTCCACGAAGACCTTGGGTACCTAGGCAATGGAAAAACGTTGGAGCCGTATCAAAACCAAGGTGCGCAAACCGCTCTTATCTCTGCCCGCTTAAGCCTGGCCCATTCGCTCGGCTGTACCGACCTCGTTTCCGAAACCTATCGATTCCTGGAGTCAAGCCTGAACAACCTTAAACGTGCCGGATTTGTTGAGTTGTTTAACCGATCGATCTACCGATGGGAATCAATGACTAGATAGATTGCCTGCCGCCGGTTAAGTGAATCGTCCGGCCCGCATGCTCAAGTGTTCCCGTGACTCCTTCAGGCAGCGTGATCGCACCGACCAATCCGGCTTGCTCTTGATGCAGTTCTACAGTGATGAGCCCTTTGGGATGAGGGAGATCGCCGCGGATCCATTCGAGTGATCCGAATTGAGGTCGAATGGTGAGAGTCTTGAACCCTGGACTTGTCGGGCGGATGCCGAGGAACGAGGCATAGTAGTGATACAGCGGATGTGCCCCCCAAGCATGACAATCCGACCTGCTCGGCTCGGGATGCTCAAGCGTTGTCTTGAACCCAAGCGCCTTCAATCCGAACCACATCTCGAGCCGTTCTTGGATCTTGTCTGGCCGGTTCAATGCGTGCAAAGTTTCGAACAGATAGTGGGAGAAGTAGATGGTGGTTCGTTCAATCTCTGGATCGGTAAGGAGGCTTTGCGCAATGCGGTCATGTTGATGCTTCGAAAGTTGCCCTCCGAGGACGGCGAGACACTGAGTGTGCTCGCTCCAATGGGAGTGAGCAAGGTCGTCGGCCAAGAGTCCACGCCGCTCGTCCCAGAAGTGACGGTTGGAAACTTGAGAGATTCTGTGCGAAGTATTTCGGTGGTGGATCGCCATTTCACGCTCGCCAACCGCGTTTTCTAGATCGCTGGCGAGTAGGAACGCAAGCGCTGCCTGATAGTTGAGCACGGCACTCACGCCCGAAGTTCCGTCGGGAGGAACTCCACCGTTCCAATTGGGTACCCAATCGGCGAAGTTCCATCCCTCGACAGCGGTCAGGAATCCATCTTCGTTGATATAGCCTCGATACGCATCCAAGACCGCCCGGACTCCGGGCATGAGAGCTTTGACGAACTGAAGGTCGTCTCGCCACATGAGGAAGTCGTGAACCATGGCGACCCACCACAGAGAAAAGGGGGGGATGATCTGTCGAACGCGACTGGGATACCTTGACTGGGTAAGGCCCGAGTGCAACCGCGAGGCGTCGAACATTGCCAAGGCTTTTCGTGGCAACCGGTCATCGTGAGTCAGGCAGTAGGTGGCCAAAACCTGAAGGCGAGTGTCACCGATGTACTGGAGCTGCTCGTAGAATGGGCAATCCATATAAGTCTCATGCGAGCACATTTGGAGCACCCGGACCATGATCGGTGTGAGTTCGCGGAAACGAGGGTCATTCGTTTCAAAGTGCCCCTCCATCTCGATGGGATACCGAGTTTCGAGGAATCTTATTGAATCAATCTGCAATGACTCATCAACGGTTTCGACAAGGATCTCGACGTAGCGGCCGCACTCCCACCAAAGCGTTTCGAACCTGCGGTGTGACCCGCCATCGGTAACGAAGGTGTCTCCAACGCCGTCTTGGGTGTTCCAGGAGTTCGTGAAGAACTTGCCCTCGATTTCGTTTCGGTTCCCCTTTTCAGCGGTATTCAGCTTGGAGTACAAAGCCTCTTGCCAGTGAATTCGAACCGATCCGCCCTTTCCACCAGAGACAACCACCTCCGGGTAAGCGCAAACATAGTCTTCTAAGTCGATGATCACACGCTTGCGTGTGTGCGCAGGCACGATGAGCTTTTTGGCTTCACGCAGTAGCTGGTGCCAAGTTACATGTTCGGCGGGTAAGTCATCGGCATGGTTAATGGCAATGGGAGCGGTATGAGCCGAAGGACTGTTTGCGACATGTCGAACAAGACCGAGTGTCCATGGCCGCTCAAGTTGAGGGAGCAGTTGCCCTGGGGCAAGGTACTGAGACGGGCCCTGATCGTTAGCGGCCTGGGTGACGCCTGCTCCCCCGATCTCTGCGGGAAGCCATCCCGTCCCGATTCCATGCTCAAACCCCCAATCAAATTGGTCGCCCAGGATGGATAGCTTGGCTCCCGTTCCCCAAGCGACTTGCGGACTCTCAAAGCGATAGCCGCCTAACGGTTTTGCTTCCCACCGAGCCTTTCCGGTGCCGATCTTCTCTTGCCAGGCATGTTCTTGAGGACACAGCAAGAAGCCAGGTCGAACTGTCATCTGGGCAAACGCAGCAGAGTCACCAAGACTGAATACACGGGCAACGATTGTATGGTCACCTTGAGACAAGTCCAGATCGTAGGACTCAAAGAACCAGTTATTGGCATCTCCGCGCTCACTGCCACGTCCGATTCGGGTGCCATCGAGGAACAACTCATACCGCTCATCGGCGGTGACATGGACGCGCACAGTAGCTGCCTCAACGACTTGGAATTGAAGCCGATAGGCGGTGACATGGGGTGTCGCTCCGGATTTCGGGCTATGCACCCATTTGCAGGGCCATTGGCCACGATGCTCCCAGGGCAATGTCTTTGGATCGACGGGAAATGGCTGTGATTGAAGTTGAACGCGCATGTTGGGTTGACCTGGTTCTATCGAAGAAACGCTTCTGCAAGCCCCGCGTCGACGGGGAAGATGTGACCGGTGGTGAGAGACGTCGAATCGGAAGCAAGATGGACAATCGACTCGGCCACCTTCGCGGGGCTAACTGGCACCTTGAGAAGCGTTCTTGTCGCGTAGAAATGTGCAAGTTTGGATCTTAAATCTTCTAGTGATTCGGACTCCGCGAAGTCGATCTGATACTTCGCTAGCGAACTGACAACCCGTTCTCGAGGGAATTGCTGTGAGCCTTCAACGACGGTCGCGGGTGCGACCGCGTTGACTCGGATATGTGGGGATAGCTCAAGGGCTAGTTCGCGTACCAGGTGGTTGAGGGCCGACTTACTCACATCGTAGGCAAGGCTGCCCTTTTTGGGGACGACGCCATTAGCGCTACTCGTCAGCACGATGCTGCCGTTCGATCTTTGCTTCGAGATGATTTTTTGTGCCTCGTACGCCAACGTCACGTTGCCGACGAGGTTAATGTCAAGCGTCTTTCGCCACTGCGCCTCGGTGTTTTGTCCGGTATCTGAGTCCGATGTTATGAAAATCGCGGCGAGGTTGATCACGATGTCGACGCCACCGAAATTGCGGATGACATCGCGGAATGCCTTTGCCACCGACGACTTTTCGGTGATATCGACTGAGATGCCGGTGACGGACTCGTGACCGAACTTCTTTTGGAAATGGGTCACTGTCTCGGTGACGACATCCGGATTGATGTCTGCAACCGCAACATGGGCACCTGCCGTAAGCAGTTGCTCGACAACATGGTGGCCGATGCCAGGGCTCGCTCCCACCAAGACGGCAACCTTTCGACTGAGAGGCTTTTCCGGTGGCATGCGCTTCAACTTCGCTTCCTCCAACGCCCAGTACTCGATGTTAAATGCTTCCGATGGGGGCAAGGCGACGTAGTTGTCGACGATGCGGTTTGGATCAATGCTGGATTGGGCCGGCAAGGCATCGTCCAACGCAGTGGCACCTTCCATTACGTGGATTGCATTGACATAGAATTCTCCGGTGATCCGGGCTTCGGCTTTGCTTTTTCCAAAGCTAAACATTCCGATACCGGGGATCAGCACGACAGTGGGTGAAGCCGACCGCATCGCCGGAGAATCCGGTCGCTTGTTTGCTTCGTAGTACGCCTCATAGTCCCGTTGGTAGTCGGCAAAAGCGGAAGGTATCGCTTGGATGACGTCTTGAACGTCATTTCCATCCCACTCAATGAAGAGGGGGCGGACCTTGGTGCGCACGAAATGATCGGGACAACTCGTTCCTTGCCAGGCAAGAGCTTTGGCACGCGCGCTGTTCACAAATTGAAGCACCGTCTCGCCGCCGTCGAAGTGACCGATGACGCTACCGACATGGCCACGAAGAACCGGTAGAAGTTCATTGGCAAGTTCCTCACGGTCGATTTTTGGCTCATGAACGGCTCCGCCGAACAGGTGTTTCCCTTTCGCTTCGATGCGAGGCAGGAGATAACTGCCGATTCCGTCAATGACCCTCAGTGTATTTAGGTAGGACTCGCGGCTCGTTCCTCCCCATGTGAAGAGTCCATGGGAACCCAGAATGACGCCATCCAAACCTGGGTTTGCTATGACAGCCTCCTCAAGCCATAGTCCCAGCTCGAATCCTGGACGCTTCCAAGGCAACCATGCCAGCTTGATTCCAGACTCTGATTCGAGGCGATTGAGTTGCTCAGGGCCATTTCCGCAAGCGGCCAGCGCGATCGCCCAGTCGGGATGAAGATGGTCGACATGTTTATATGGCAAGAAGCCGTGCAACGGAGTGTCGATGCTGGCTGCTCTCGGGTTGTTGGCAAACGTGCAGAGGGCATATTTGTCTGCCATTGCATCCTCTTCATGGACGCCTTGGTATTTTCCTTTGAGTGCCAACAGTCGGTCCTGATAGAGTGTCGCGAAGCCATCGCGCTGGATTGTTCCTAGATCCCCGCCGCTGCCTTTCACCCAAAGAACGAGGACGGATTCACCCGTAATGGGATCCTGTTCCACGATCTTGGCCGAGGTATTTCCTCCGCCGAAATTGGTGAGCCGGAGGTCGGCTCCGAGGAGGTTGGACCGATATCGGAGGAGATCAGCTTCGTCCATTCCCTGTGTATCAGTTTCATTCCAGCGATCTTGTAAATATCTAAGGTTCATGATGGCTATTCGAATCTAAGGTTGCCCGATAAACGCGTTCATTCTATTCCAAATCGGACGTTTTTTGGGAAGTATGAAGAACACCTAACACTCTGACAAGAGTTGCTATAGAATGTAGGGCATGAAGACAGTCACCGTTGACCCAGATATCATGTGGGGCACGCCTGTGTTTGCTGGCAGCAAAGTTCCTGTTCAAACATTGCTTGACTTTATTGAGACGGGTGAAACGGTCAACACCTTCCTAAGCGAGTTCCCTTCAGTTACGAGAGACGTTGTCATCGCATTTCTTGAGCAAGGTGCTGAGCGGATGATTGCACCTGAGCGCCAGTCCCTAACTTTATAGGGCTTTCGCAAACCTTCTCGATTCCTAAACAGGGAAAATAGGGCATGTCACATGGCCCGCTTGCCAATCTCGCTCAAATCATCGACGCCAAGAGCAAACGCATCTCCAGCTTTGATCGCGCTGGCGGAAATGGCGACTGCATCAGGATCCCTAAAGGCGAAACCCTCACCCTAGCCGACATCTCCGGCGCGGGCATCGTGAAGCATATTTGGATCACGATCTCGTGTAAAGACGAGTTGCATCGACGTAACTTGGTCTTTCGAGCTTACTGGGACGGGCAAGAGCACCCATCGGTCGAGTCACCCATTGGCGATTTCTTTGGCCAAGGGTGGGGAATGAAGTACAACTTCATCTCGCAACCCTTGGCCGCCGCACCGGCTAACGGTAATGCCCTCGTCTGCTACTTCCCGATGCCATTTGGCGATGGAGCCCGCATCACGGTTGAGAACCAGGGAACTGAGGAAGTTGACGCCTTTTACTATTACGTCGACTATGAAGAGCACGCCAAAATTGGAACGGACATTGGACGATTCCACGCTTGGTATCACCAGGAATTGACGAAGCCGGAGGGCCAGACCGACAACGTCGGATTGGGTGGTGATGTAGAGAATGAGTGGACCATTTTTGGCGGCTTCCCCAACAACCCCACTGACGAGAATAACTATCTGTTCTGCAATCCGGAAGGGACCGGTCACTACGTTGGCGTCAATTACTACATCAACTGTCCTACCCCAGTCTGGTACGGCGAGGGAGACGACATGTTCATTGTCGATGGAGAAGCCTGGCCAGGAAGCGCACACGGAACCGGGACCGAGGACTACTTTAACCAGAGCTGGTGCCCCGACGAGCAGTACAACCACCCGTATTTCGGAACTGCTCGGGCGCCGGGACGCAACAACGACAGTCCGAGATTCGGATGGCTTGGCCGAACCCATGTATATCGATTCCACCTCGAGGATCCGATTCGGTTCAAGAAATCGCTACGTGCGAGCATCGAACATGGGCACGCGAACTGCCTAACTCTCGACCTGGCGAGCGTTGCCTATTGGTATCAAACCACGCCCAGTAAGCCGTTCCCGCCTCTACCCACGGTAGAGGAGCGGGCTCCCAAACCAGAAATGGGTACGGTCGATGTTCATCGGTGGCGAGATGCATGGCGCCAGTCGAAGGGCGGCGGCCAGCTTTTGGGCAATGAAAAGTAGCAGGCTGGGTTCTGAATAGCAAAATTTGGAACCCACCAATAGTCTCGAAAGGTATTACGGTGGCGCCCTCCTTGGGCGCATACTTGCTTTGTTAAGCGGAGGGATTTTTATTTGAGCCTTATCCTTGTGACTGCGGCGGCTATCGCCATGGCGGGTCAGAGCGGCGACGTTACCGAACCTAGGTTAATGCGCACGCCAGCAATCAACGGCGACACCGTCGTTTTCAGTTATGCAGGTGACCTATGGGTTACCAAGACGCACGGCAGCGAACTTGCCCGGCGACTTACGAGCCATCCTGGGATGGAGATTCGACCTAAGATCTCTCCCGATGGTAAGTGGGTTGCTTTCACCGGCATGTACGACGGTGCCACCAATATCTACGTTATTCCCATCGAGGGTGGCGAGCCCAAGCGCTTGACCTTCGATGCCGAGCCGGATAACTGCCTGGGTTGGACGCCAGACGGCAAGATCGCCTACTCCAGCGTTGCCGGTAACTTCATCAACCGGCAGGCGCGACTTTGGCTGATCGATCCGAAGGGCGGTTTGCCCGTAGCAACAAAGATCAACGAAATTGCCGAGCTATCGTACTTCGGCGATGGAAAGGCCATGGCCTACAGCCGCATGAATTCGTACGCCTTCAACTGGCGTCACTATCGGGGTGGCACTCAAGGCAAGATCTCGTTCTATAACTTCGTTGAGAACAAGTACTCCGAGCTTCCGAGTAAGCGAGAGCAGTCGTACTTCCCGATGATTGCGGGCCGAGAGGTTTACTTCATCAGCGACAAGGACACGGGAACGCTCAACCTCTTCTCGTATAACCTCGACAAGAAGTCTGAAACCCAGATCACGAAGAATACGGATGCCGATATTCGTTACCCATCGACCGATGGCAAGACCATCGTTTATGAGCGTGACGGCTATCTGTTCACCTACGATATCGCGACACGTGCGACGAATCGGCTCGCGCCCCATATCGCCAGTGAGAACCTGATCGCGCGTCCGTACATTCGGCCGCTCGGAACGCAGGTCACCTCAATGGGGCTTTCTCCGAGCGGAGTTAGGCTTGCTGTGGAAGCGCGAGGCGAGATCTTCTCGGTTCCTGCTAAGCAAGGCGATACGCGCAATTTGACGAACACGCCCGCATCTCGCGAGCGGTTCGCACAGTGGTCTCCAGATGGAAAGACCATCGCTTATATGAGCGATGCAACGGGCCAGTACGAGATCTATTCGAAGCCGCAAGCGGGCGGAGAAGCGACCCAACTCACGAAGAACAGCCCTTACTCCATTGCGCAGTTTGAGTATTTTCCCGACGGAAAATCCCTTGGCATTGCGACGGTCGACAACAAGTATCTGATCCTTGATCTCGCCACGAAGCAGACCAAGCTTGCCCTCGAATCGCGTTACGGCATGACCAGCATCGATGTCTCGCCAGACAGCAAGTGGATTGCCTACACCGAAGCCGGGTCAAATCAATTCGCCTCGCTTTACCTCTATGAGGTGGCGACGGGCAAGAAAACAAAGGTCACCGACGGTAACTTCAATGATTCGAATGTGTCGTTTGACTTGAACGGCAAATATCTCTATCTCGTCTCTGCTCGAACGTTTGGACCGACTTACGGCTCTTACGAATTCAGCCTCAAAGTCGAGAATGCGGACAAGATCTACTTCATCCCCCTCACGAAAGGGACGCCGAATCCGTTGATCGCCCCTGGTGATGAAGAGGCTGAGGGTCCTGGTGCTCCTCTTGCCGCTGGCGCTCCACCCAAGGGCAAGGCTCCTGCCGCGCCCGGTGCTGCTCCCGCCGCTGTCCCCGATAATTCACTCAAGATCGATCTCGATGGGATCGGAAACCGAGTCATGGCGTTGCCTATGCCGAACGGCAACTACGGTGGCCTCGTCGGTTCAAACAACGGCGTGTTCTACAACACGAACGGAACGCTGATGAAGTTCGATATGGGTTCGCGCGAGCCCGCCCCGATCCTGCCTAACGCGGTCGGACCGCTCACGTTCAACCAGAATCGAACCAAGATCGCGTACCTGGTCGGCGGAACATTGGGTGTCATCGATGCGCGACCAGGTAACGCGGTTGGTCAGGGCAAGGTTGATACGAGCGCAGTCGAAGCAACGATCGATCCTCGCGCGGAGTGGAACCAGATCTTCTGGGAAGCTTGGCGGTTTGAGAAGGACAACTTCTACGACGAGAGCTTCAAGGGAATGGACTGGCTTGCCGTCGGTAAGCACTATCACGAGTATCTGAAGTTCGTTAACAATCGTTGGGATCTCAGCTACGTTCTCGGTTTGATGGTCGGCGAACTTGGAACCAGCCACGCCTACGTCCAAGGTGGAGACCTCGGTGTCGCCATTCGTCCGGTGCCTATTGGTCACCTTGGTGCCGATTACGAGGCGGCTGGCGATCATATCAAGTTCAAGAAGATCTACAAGGGTCTGTCTTTCGACTCCAGTCGAATCGGACCACTTGGAGATCCTGCCGTTGAAGTCAATCCAGGGGACTATCTCCTTGAGATCGATGGCCAGCCAGTTTCAGCGACGACCAACCCGGATTCACTGCTCGTGAACAAGGTTGGACGTGGCGTGACGCTCACTGTCAACTCGACAGCGAGTCTGACCGGCGCACGAAAAGTCCGGGTGTTCCCCATTGCGACAGAGATGCAGCTTCGCTATACGGAGTTCGTTGAGAACAACCGAAAGAAGGTCGCGGAACTGTCCGGTGGTCGCATCGGTTACATGCACATCTCCGACACTGCCGCTCAAGGTTCGATCGACTTCGTTCGCGGATTCTATCCACAAGTGGATAAGGACGCGATGATCGTCGACGAGCGATGGAACGGTGGAGGCTACATCCAGCCCTGGTTCGTGGATACCCTCGCCCGAAAGGTGAAGGCTGTGATCCAGCCAAGACATGGAGTGGATAACCCTGAAGAATCGGCCATCGAAGGTCCAAAGGCGATGCTCATCAATGGCTACGCCGGATCCGGCGGAGACTTCTTCCCGTGGATGTTTAAGCAAGCCAAGCTTGGTCCGCTGATCGGAAAGCGAACCTGGGGTGGACTGGTCGGAATCAGTGCCGGCGCACCGTTGGTCGATGGCGGCTCGGTAACGGCCCCTTCGTTTAGCATCTACGATCGCGCGACGAACGAGATCATTGCTGAAAACCACGGTGTTGACCCTGACATCGATGTCGACAACCGTCCCGACCTCGTCGCCGACGGCCAAGACCCGCAGCTAGAGGCAGCGATCAAGTACCTCCTCCAGCAACTCGACAAGCAGCCGAAGAAGCAGCAGCGAACCAAGCTGCCTGCCATAGGCAAAGACGGCAAGATCAATCCCTGACTTTGACGTAAGCTCAATCGAGCGCAAAAAGAGACCCGATTACCTCGGGTCTCTTTGCTTTTAGGGGCCGCGTCCTCTCGTGGCCCATCGACCGCACGGCTTCGTCTAGTTCCTGCGTCTGCTTTTGGATGAGGACTGGTCCGTACGCTCACACCGCTGGGGCTGTCTCTCCTCCACGTCCCGAACCGTCGCTTCATCGCTTGTCATCGCTGGGCGCGCGCCAAACTCGGCTCTTCGGCTTCAAACAGTGACGCGCTGACTGCCCAGCGACGAGCGAACCGCGACGGTTATGGCGTCGAGGAGCCTGTCCGCCGTAGCTCTGCGAGGGAGGGAGACGAGTTGAACTTTCTCCTTCCGGAACCCTGCGGTAATCGCAGCCTTGGTGGTTAGAACTGGCGATGAACCCGTCCGAAAGCACCAAAGGTGCGCCCCAAAATAGCGAAGGGCAACGCCCTGGAATCACAAGGCACGAGACCACAGAGCGCCATAGGTGCGATCTATCATGTCGGTGGGCAGCGCCCACTGACCTTCATCCTGCGCAAAGAGTCCGATTAATCCTGCTGCGGGGGTGGGGCTTCACCATCGGTTCAGGAGTTTTCCCACCGTCTTCCCCATCCGTGTAACGGTCCACTTCCCATGCACCTGCGTCAAGGTCAGGGGTATCACGCTCCCAACGATCAATTCAGGTGTTTCGTCCCTGAGCGCATCCTGACCGTTTGAGTGAACAGGTTCTTGGCTTAGGCTTGATAGGACGCTCCACAGTCGACCTTGCAGTCGGACTGCAACTCGTCGATTGAATTCTTGGCGAAGATCTTGCCGCCTAAGTCGAAGCAAGTCATAAACGACCGCAGCCGGCGTATCTATCTTTCGCAAGGAGAGCTGGCGCAACCTCCCATCCTTAAACTGTAACTCTTGACGATAGTCGAGCCAAACGTCTGAGTGTGAGAGTCGATCCTCGAATCCCGGTGGTGGGCGTCTTACCACCAGGGTGTTTCGGATGTCGACAGGGTTCGACGTTACAATGCTCAGGCGGCTCCGGTCACCCTCCCAAACATTTTCTCCAAAGGCTTGGATGCGTTTGGAGAGTTGCCAACTGCCTCGGCGGATTTCGAACATTCGCGCCTCATCGGTGTTGCCGGTTCCACCATGGAATCGCAGGAATTCGCAAAATCGTGAACCCGACCAAGCAGCAAATTTAGGCAAGGAGGACCCCAATTCGATTTCAGAAGCAGTGTTCACAGTTTCGACCCTGGTGTGAGCCCCCTCCCGGAACACGATGAAAGACCAATTGGCAACCTTGTCCACACCGAGGGAGATAAGGGTCGAGTCTCTTCCGCCAACGGGGTGCTGGAACTTAAAGAAACTCATCGGCTCCCCGAATAACTGTGGATATTGCCCAGCGACCCTTTTGACAGTCGAGCGAAACTGCTCTCCATGGATGGGAATCGCCTGCAAATTGCGCTCAAGTGCAACGCCAAGTGGCACGGTAGAGCCTAGTTGACTAAGTACAACCACGGCAAGAAAGGACATCACTTTGATCTACAAGTGTAGTTCAGGTGTTGTAACGGATTTCGGCTGGCCAAAGATCACACTGCAAAGAAAACCAACACAAGGTCGAAGTTTTACACTCTATCGATGTTCGGTTCCGAAGATATGATCAAAGCTTGAGGGCAACAGCGAGTTCTTGATCGATCCCTTCCGCAATGGCATCTACCGTGGGACGCACAAAGATATCGGGTCGGATTCCCTTGTTTGGCTCTTGGGTCCGTGGTTCGTAACGGATGAGAGGGAGGTCTACCTCTAGCTTCGAATTGGGGAGCTTTAGGAAGAAAAACGCACCGCCGTTGATGCCGCGCCGATTACCTCCTGATTGTTGGCCAATGAGTGTCCCTAGTTTGAGTCGCTTCATGTCTGCCAAAAATGAGAACGTCGCGGAACTGTTGGTCGGTCCCATCAACACGATCACTTTGCCTTCGTATCGGTGGTCGGCTGCCTTTAACGGCCACTTCGAGTCATCAAAATGGCGATCGAGGACGTATTCGTGCGGTGCCACTTCAACTGCGGTTTTGCCCCAGTCTTCGAATGATTTGTCCCACGTGGAAAGGTAGGGCTTCAGGGCTTCATCAATCTTTCGGTAGCGGACATGCTCGACAAAATCCTGAAATGTGGTGGGCTTGGAGACAAGGTGGCGGATGATGTCTCGGCTCACGCTATTCCCGCCCTCATTCTCCCGTAGGTCGATAATCAGCTTGGGAACCTTGCCTGCCGTGATTCGTTCGAAGAATTTGTCCAGGTAAGTCTTCCAATCCCATTTCGAACTGTATAGCTCCCAGCTAGGCATATCAAGATAGGCCGTCTGTGAATCCAGCATCTTGTCCGCCCATATGGGTTTGGTGTTCATGCTTGCTCTGGCTGCGGCAAACTTGGCGTTTCGTTCCTGGAGATCAATGGCACCGACCGTAACGGTCGAAGTCTCTTTAGAGCCAGGAAGGCGAATAAGGAGGGCAAAATGAGGCTCCCTGAGTGGATACAGGAGCGAAAAGAATACGTCGAATGTCTCAATGCCTTCTCGACCCATCACTTGAAGCAAAGCCCGTCTCTTGTCGTCATTGGCTCCGTCGCCACGCGTGTAACCCAGCAGCTTTTGAAGGATGCCGGCGGCTGGCTTGCCGTTGATCGAAAGAACCTCAGTTCCGCGAGGCAAATCGGACTGCGGTTGGACACTTTCGGTGACGATCATGCGATCGTCGACCCATTTGAAGGTGAAGGGAAGTTTGTCACGGCCCGCGAAAAGCTCCTGCTGAACCTCCGACTCCTGGTTGAAAAAATTCAGATACGTGTGGCCGCATCGCAGTGAACGCGTGAACTTCGATAGCACCAAATACCCCTCCGCGCGACTTCGGGGACGACTGAATTCCGATTTCAATTCTTTCCATCGAGCCTCGAATTCCTTGGGACTCGTGTACCGGTAAGTTCCCCCGTGGACCTCGGTAAGACCTCGGTGCAGCACTTCAAGGTCTGCAGTCCACTGCGCAGGGGTGAAGGTCGGAGGGCTTGCCTTCAGGACGAGTGGCAGAAGGAGACCGAGAAGCATAGATGATGAACTACGGTATCCACCTGGAATTCATTCCGGAGTCATAAAAGAAATCATTGCAGGCGTGGCCGCTACGTTGGCGGGAAATGCCGAGTTTTTGAGATGATCGGATGGAATGCCCATCGTGTATGGCGCTTCCTCTGGTGAGAGAGGCGCCATTAGAGCCGGGGATCGACTTGCTCGCGCTCGTGAGCAAGCACCCCGGACACGTACTAGTGGACGCGGCGGAGAGACTCGCGATTCACGAAGTCGGTGTTGACGAAAATCCAGGCCAAAGTAGGCAATCTTGACCTGGAATTCTCGCGGGTTTATACGTCCGTTCTAGCTGGGTTCGCTGGCCGCTTTCACGTAATCGATCGGATCGCGTACCCGATCAATTCCAACGCCCAGGGGTCTCAGTTCTTGAGAGATCACCATCCGACGGTATGCGGCATGAGTTAGGGCGTGGGTGAGGACACCAACATAGCTGAACACGATGGGGGGATCGCATTGGGTATCGACGAATGTGAGGTCGTAGGAACCTTCTCCGTCGATCGCGGCGAACAGCTTGAGGAAGCCCTCTTCGTTAATCTTGACGGCTTCCCTCATCGCGACTAACGTCTCGGGTTCGTATTCTGTTTTCTCTCCATTGATGGAATCCATCCACGGTGCGGCAAACGCACAAGCTCGGCCGAGCATCTGTCGCAATGTGACTTGATGTTCACACCATACGTAAGGTTCATAGGTCGCCATGGGCTGGTCCAACTGGTTATCGGGCAACGCCTCACAGGCATCGAGAAACCGTAGCATCTCCCAGCAATGGTGCTTGGTCATTAATTCAGGAACGTTCATTTGCTTTTCTCCTTGCCGATGAACAAGTGTTGGAGAGTAATGCAGACGCTCGGACAAATCTATCCGATATTCATCCGGAGATAGCTTCCGAAACTGACTTGGACTCGTCCCAAAAGCGGACCGAAAGGCCCGCGAGAATCCTTCAAGAGACTCGAAACCTGCATCGAAAGCTATGGACGTGATCGGCTCTTTCGAGTGACTGAGCCGAAATGCTGATCGCTCAAGAAGCAGGCGCCTCCTCACCGTAATCGGGGCTTCTCCGAGGCGTTTCTTGATAACCCTTGCAAACTGTGGCTTGCTATAGAAGGCTCCGTGAGCAAGATCTGCAAGAGTTGCAGCCTTGTCCAAGTCCCCCAACATTTCCAAGTTAGATTCGTGTGACACTTTTTTCATCGACACGGAGATAGTAGGTGGCAGGCGCGTGGGAACACTTGACCAAAAAGATCATGCTCATTCTGTCAATACCGTAGGGGCGTGGCGTGCCACGCTACCTGCTGTCATCAAACGGTACCAACTGACGGTTACATCGTCCCACTCACAACAGATTCTGACGGCAATGGCGTCACAGTCTGTCGTGAGCGATCAATGACAACTCAGACTTTTCCGGACAAAGACATCTGAGCCGTATAGCCAGAAACATCTTCGCGAGAGTAATCCCGACGCTTCATCGAACCGGTAATGATCAAATCAGCGTGCTGAGTCTGACCACAGATCGTGATATCGAAGGGAAGTTTCCCTTCAAACCCGCCGTCGCTTAGGCTCAGAAAATTCCCGCTAGCCAATGAAGGAGCGGCCCTGCCTGAACTCGACAATGTGATCTTGAGCTGTGATCCCTTGAACTCCAAGGTTCCCGACCCAATGACCTGCTTGGTTCCGGGCGCAGGTTGGGGGCTCGGAGGTGGGTCGGAGGGCAGTCGAAGGTATTTGTAACCCTCGCTGACAACGACAGGCTGGGTTAAGTTGAACTTAAACGTTTTTGCTTCCGCGCTAAAACCATCTCCCGCTTCGATCTTTTTCTCTAAAGTCTGTTTGCCAATCTTGATGGTGATCGTTCCATCTCGACCCAATTTGGACCAATCTTCGGACGTGAAAGACGTGGTCAATTCGATCTTCCACTTTGCCTGTGTGGAACTCGTGGAATCCGTCAAGGTGGAAAGCCCCTGACTGACAACTGTCTGCTTAAGCTCTGATCGACTTGACTCTGTCAGCGACACATTGAGCCCGGCACCCGAAGTTAACGGCAGCAATATCCCCGAACAAAGCATTAAGACTGTAGTCATTACGTATTCACTCTACAACAGAAGTGACGGAAATGATCTCCAGAAAATTCGCTCTAGAAGATTAAGGAAATGAAATACCGGGCTGTCGCAAGACAGCCCGGAAGGTGCTCCCAGCTCAAGCAAGGGATGGCTGATCCGCTACTTGGCGGCGGCTTCCTTTAGCGAACACTTGGAGAACCAGAAGGTCTGCCCAGGCTTGGTCGCAAGATCCGTGAACTGCACCTTCATCTCGGGATCGTCGTAGGGACCCGCGAACTTATACTCAAATTTCTGCCACTTGGAGGTGAGCTTGATCTCTTTCTGAGCGCCATGGTGCTCCCAAGGTTCGTGGTCCTGCTGGAAGTTGAGTTTGATCTGAACGTCGCTGTCTGCCTTGCCCCAGAAGGACATGACGTAAGAGTTGTCTTTCTTGAATTTGATCCCCTTCTGCAAAATTTGGAGGTGCCAGGCGTGGTCAGTGATCGCCTGAACGGTAACTTTCATGGCTGGCGCTCCGTTCGGACCTTCTTTCACAACCGCGGCGGTGCCTTTCGCGGTGGAATTGACTTCAAATTTCCAGCCAAGGTCACCCTTCGCAAAGTTACCGTTCACAAGTCTCTCTTGGAATTCAGGGCCGCCAGACGCAGCAAGGCACAATGCTGCCGCCGTGGCGACGCCGAAGATCGAAGCAAACAATCGAGGTTTTAGTGGGTTCATTTGTTGTTTTCCTTTGTGCAAGGCATCGAGACTGGCGGAGGACCGCTGGACTGACGCAAAACGAGTTGAGGGGTGAGAATCTCCCGCCGAACGGCAGCTTGCATGGGCTGTTCGGCGATCCGGGTGAGGAGTTGGTTCACGGCGGTAGCAGCTAACGCCTCGATCGGAAGATCGACGGTTGTCAGTTGGGGATTTACGAAGGTTGCGAGGTCAAGGTTGTCGAACCCCACAATGCTCACGTCGCCTGGAACCGAGAGCCCGCGATTTGTAAGGTGCTTGACAAGATATGCCGCCAAAACGTCGCGGTAAGCGAAAAGGGCGGTAGGTCGATCAGGCATTGCGAGCCAAATGTCAACGGCTTCTTCAGCTTCAGCTTCGGATACTGCTGGGAAGTGATCGACACTCTCTGCGGCACATCCCGCTTCCGAGAGTCCGGCGAGGAAGCCGACGAGCCGGTCATAGTGGCCTCGATGGGGGGTAGCACCGACGATGCCGAACCTCGTATGGCCCAACCCGATCAAGTGCTGGGCAAGGGCACTGCCGCCGACGGCGTCATCCGCCATCACCATATCAAAATGCTCGCAGTCTTCGACCCATCCCAAGATAACGACAGGAACCCCCGCTTCGAGCAAGGCTTCAGCTTGTTTCCTGGCAGGAAGTCCCCCTCGCGAAGTCACAATCAACACGCCGTCGACTCGCACTTCTCGGAGGTACCCGAGGCAGGCTGCTTCCGCTTCTTGGTCAGCCCCACTCAGTTGGAGTTGCAGGTGATACCCAGCCGCGCGGGCAGTGTCGGCAAAGCACTGGATGAGCTTTGGGAAGTAGGGGTTGCTCACTTGGGGCACGACGAGTCCCAGCGTTTGAGTCGACCGTGTCTTCAAGCTCCTTGCGACGAGATTGACTTGGTATCCAGCTTCATCGGCAATCTCGCGGATTCGAGCTTTGGTTTTCGCGCTAATTAACGGACTGTCAGCTAGTGCCCGGGACACCGTGGGCTGCGAGACTCCAGCACGACGAGCGATGTCATCGAGGGTGACGATACTCCTCTGTCCGCTCTCAGTTCCAGATTCATGCATACGAATGCATAGAGTGTAGCAGGTGTTGCATTCGTATGCAAGAAAGCTCGAATTATTCACCTTATGGGTGGCTTGGTGTCGGCTGGATACCGATCACAGCGCGGCGATGATCTCTTCCTCACGGTGGATCCGTCGTGCCAGATCGCGTGGCGACTCGCCTCGGTGAGTCTGTATTGAGGAATCGGCCCCGCCCGCCAACAACGCTAGAATAAGTGCCACGCTTCCACCCACCGCCGCCATGTGAAGTGGAGTTTCGCCAGATAGTGTTTCTTCTGGCATTAATTCGGTTATGCCGCCGTCCGATGCGCGATGATTCACTTCGGCTCCCCTCTCTAGCAGGATGGCGACGGCTTCGATTCGATTCTTGATGCTGGCATGATGCAATGGGCTCTCTCCGTTGGTCGCATGCCCACGGTTGATGTCGGCTCCCGCATCAAGCAACAGCTCAATACACAGCGCCTGCCCTGCCCAAGCTGCCAGGCCGATAGGCATGCCGTCCATATAGCCGGTTCCATTTGGATCGGCACCACGCGCGAGCAACAGGCGCACTGCGGAGGCATGTCCCTCAAATGCGGCGTACCCAAGTGCGTTGATGCCAGCCTGTCCTCGGGCGTTAATATCCACACCGTGGTCAAGGTGATATTGAATTCGCTCTAGATCACCACGGCCCGCGGAACCCCAAAAATCATCACTCGTAATTGGCATAGCGCAATAATTATAAAACGGAATAATTGAACCCTCCCGAGCATTTCGGAGTGGAAATCCAGAGGTGGAATCTCGCTTAGGATTACTTTGGCGAGTGGGTAAATATTCACGCCAGAGAATCTTCAAAGTGAAACACAGCAACTGTGTATGGGATACTCCCCAAAATGGGAACCTCACCCACCCCGATTGGCTCTGATTCAACGATTGACGCAGGGCTACCACAAACCGTGGAATTCGATCTCGCACGAGCTCGGCGTGAGACTCCCGGCTGTGAGTTGGTGACCCACTTCAACAACGCCGCCGCTTCGCTGATGCCTCAACCGGTTTTGGACGCAGTCATGGGTCATCTCACGAATGAGTCTTTGATGGGGGCTTATGAAGCCGCAGCTAAAGCCAACGTCGGTGCGGTTTGCGATTCTCTCGCGAATCTGATTCACGCTGAGCCAAGCGAAGTTGCCCTGTTCGATAACTCGACTCGCGCGTGGAACACGGCTTTTGATTTGCTGACCTTACGCCCGGGAGATCGAGTCGTGGCGTCTCGATCCGAGTTCGTGAATGGATCGCTGACGCTAGAACATGCCGCCAGACAGTTGGGGATCGAAGTCGAAATCATCCCATGTGATGAAACGGGACAGCTCTCCGCCGAGGCATTGCGCGAGTTGATGGATGAGAGAGTCAAACTCATCGCTGTCACCCACATACCGACCAACGGTGGCCTCGTGAATCCCGTCGCTGAAGTCGGAAGGGTCGCGAAAGACTGGGCCGTTCCATACCTTCTGGATGCGAGTCAATCGTTGGGCCAGTACCCGCTGAACGTCAAGGAAATCGGATGTGACTTCCTCAGTGCTCCCGGAAGGAAATACCTCCGTGGCCCGCGCGGAACTGGATTGCTATACGTGCGTTCCGAGATTCTTGAGCAACTGAAAGTGCCGACTCCGACTCAAGATGCGGGAACCTGGCTAGATGATCATCGCTATGTCCCCTATGAAGGTGCCCGGCGCTTCGAAGTAGGCGAATGTTATGTGGCAGGGAGGCTCGGCTTAGGGACAGCGGCGGACTATGCCCTTGGCTGGGGCATTGAAAGGATTTGGAACCGAGTCCAGTTCCTCGCGAATCGCCTAAGAAGCCAGCTAACCAGTCTTCCCAGAATTCAGGTCCGAGACCTAGGAGTCGTAAAGGGAGGAATTGTGAGCTTCACCCACGAGTACCTAGCTGCGGACGAAGTCATGCGCCGATTCTCACGTGAAAAGATCAACGTGAAAGCCTCGCCCGGTCGTCAGTCGCGCTATGACATGGATGCCCGTGGACTCGATAGCGTCGTGAGAGCATCCGTTCATTACTACAACTCTGAATCGGAGTTGGATCGATTCATCGAACTACTGGCGGCAATGGAATAGGGGCAGCCTTTGTTCATCGCAGCGCTCGATGGGTTTCGGTTTGGGATAGCCGCAACAAAGCAGGAACGGCAGCGACTAGTGCGAGTGGAGCCACGCACAGCGCTCCTATTGCTGACCAGCTAAGTCCCTCGCCATGCATGATAACGATGCAGGTAGTGGCAGACGCGAGAAGGTAACCGACTATCAATGTGCGTCGGTATTTCTCCCGTTGCTTGGAAGTTCGGTCAAGTGAAATCATCAAATTGCGTTCGAAATTCGGCGATAGCTCTGGCATTTCCGCCGCCATCGATCGCCGCAGCAAACCATCCATTTCCTCGTCCCAAGGCTCCATTTCCATCATCTTAATATCCTCTCTCTTTTAGCTTGCTGTGAAGAAGTAATCGGGCTCGATGCAAATACGACTTGACGGTGTTTTCGGGAACACCAAGAAGCTCTGCAATTTCGCCAACTCCCTTGCCTAGCCAGTAGTACAGCCTCAGGGCCGACTGATAGGCGTCGGGCAGGGTTTGAATGCACTCAGCAAGGACTTGGTCTCGCTGGGTTGTCTCAGCTTGTTGGTCAGGGCCAGCCTCGGAACTCACAAGAATCTCCAAAGCCCTTTCATGCACGTGTGGCTTTCGAAAGCGGGCCAGTGCCTTCATATTCACGGTTTGGTTGAACGTAATTCGATAGAGCCAAGACCCAAATTCTGCGTCACCCCGAAACGACTTCAGTGAGCGATGAGCCTTCAGGAATACCTCCTGCGCGACGTCCTCGGCTTCGGGAACAAAAGCTGGACCCAAGATTGAGACGGCTAGATTGAACACCTGGACGCGATGACGACTGACCAACTCCGCGAAGGCCCTTTGGTCCCCGCGCTGCACGCGATCGATTAGCTCTGAGTCGCTCTCCACCGTTTAGCGCCCGCGCTCACGGGTCAGAAAATGGTAGGCAGCAAGACCGACGCCAAGGAAAGCGAAGGGCAGAGGTGCCACCCAAAAACTGTTATGCTGCGGAGAAAGGTTGAGATAGAGCACGACCATCGTTCCCAAAGAAAGGGTCGACAGGACCATCCCCAAAATGGGAAGGACGGTTGGATCTGCCTCGCGCCGTTCGGGCTCCGGTGGAAACTCTGGCAGGGGTATCCCCTTTTCCATCGCTACCAACCGCTCCTGATGTATGATCTCCAACCTCTTTTGCCGACTCTGGTGAGTCAAGGTGAGATAAGTAATCAGTGCCGCTGCCACCGCGCAGGTGACCATCCCATCGCCAATTGAATAACTCATTTTGTTCTTCCTGCTTCTAGGACAAGGCGTGCCATAAAACGGTTGCGACGATTGGAACGATCAGATTGCATTGATTTCTTCTGCAACGGTTGAGGATGTGCCCTGGTCAAAGGAGCGATGTTAACTTGTCGATCTATATTGGTGATGGCTCTCGCCTGTTGTTCCATGCCTAGGCTTGCACAGGGTGCCGAAGGCGTATTTGATTCCAAAGGGGTGAAGATCCATTACGATATCGCCGGAGAAGGTGAGCCGATCGTCCTCATTCATGGCTGGATGAGTGATGCCAGCATGTGGGGCGCAGATTCTCGTGGCAACACTAAACTCGACACCGCTGGCGTACCTGGCTTTCAAGTGATCGCCCTCGATTGCAGGGGCCATGGCAAGAGCGGTAAGCCGCATGACAAAAACGCCTACGGAGCCGAGATGGCATACGACGTTGTGCGTTTACTCGACCACCTCAAGATCAGGAGGGCGCACTTGGTTGGCTACTCGATGGGGGCGTTCATCGCTGCCAAGGTCGCGGCAACCGTTCCAAACCGTGTTATCAGCATCGTCTATGGCGGTCAAGCACCACTCATCAAAGGGGAGCCAACGGGTTCCAAGGAGATTGATGTTTTTGCCAAAGCAGTCGCAGACGGAAAGGGTCTGGGACCATATCTTATGTACGTGATGCCGCCAGACAGGCCAAAAATCAACCTCGCGCAGGCGAACGCCTTGACCAATGTTCTGTATGGCAAGAAAGATGTCCAAGCCTTCGCCACGGCGGGTCTGAGCTTCGACAAACTGCAAGTGAGCCTCTCTGACCTCAAAAAGTGCAAGGCACCTAGCCTCTATATCTACGGATCCAAAGAGTCCGATTCCTTAAAGGCGAAGGTCGCCAACCTCTGCAAAGTACTCGGACGAGGAGAAGTTAAGGTTGTCGAAGGCGGAGACCATGTTTCGACGCTCGCCAAACCAGAGTTTGGACTGACGCTTGTTCAGTTTTTGAAGTCGCATAAGTCAAAAACTTAGCATGTTGAGAGCCACGGGGCATGACGGAAAATGTTCAGATGAGGCGCTTGCTAACCGCCCCATCCAGCATTACCTTTCAGATACTTGATCTCCTTGTAATCAAGGAGCCACCGCATCGCGATCGTCTGGTTATATCGCGTAATCCACTGCTTGGGGTTTACGTAGAAGGAAGCGTCGTAGTCCAGTTGGATGGGAACCACCATGGTCATTCCGTCGCACATTGACGGCATGCTTACGGATTTGTGATACATATCCTGCCATCCCTTATTTGCATCGGGACTTTGTGGGTCGGTGTAGTAGCCCATTGCTTTCAAGTTGTAGGTTCCGGCTTTGCTGACGAGCGTGATGGATTTGTCGCCCATCTGCTTTGCCGTGATTTTCAGGTAGGCAAATGCAGGGTGAGTTTGGTATTGCGGATCCGGGACAAGAAGCTTTCCAGAAGTGTCCGGGTTTGTTGGGCGTGAATCGATTGCAGCCTGGGCGACGGCGCTACGTACTTTTCCGCGTAGATTGATCCAGTCGGCTGCAGGCACCCCGGCAGAATCGAGGATGCTCGCGGCGTAATAGTCTGGGTGAGTAGCCATATTTGTGGCAGCAAAGGCCTGTCCCTTCACCCAGCCCGCCGCACTCAAAGCCTGATCAAGTCCAGTCGCAGCGGCGACCTTATCAAGCTGAGCAACCGAACCCAGGTAATTGACCAATCGGAGTGGGAGCTGTACGAAGATCTGATCCATGAAATATGCAAACGTCTGAAGATCGTCGGCGAGTGATTGAATCGCACCGAGGCACCATGTGATGGCGCTGTAGACTTTTTCGTACCACGCCTTTGCGTCTGCCGGCTCTGCGGGAGGGAGATATACCTCGTCGCCCTCGTGAGGATTTGGGTCGCCGGTGAGCTTAATCCACTTGTCCAGGTCTGAACTTGGAGTTCTGGTTAGCAAATACCGGTCCGGTTGATTGGAGCCATAGTTTGGAGGTCTGTAGCCAACAAGCTCAGTGGTGAAGGTCAAGTAATTCGAGTCTTTCGGGTCTGGGGTAGCGGGGGCGGGCAGAAGGCGTAATTTGAGCGCGTTTGAGGGCGGGGCGGCAAGGGCACCGTCTTTATCCAGTTGGATAACCCGGATGAAGAAATCGCGCTCCTCGAGCCCCTGCTTCGGGAAAACGCCTGCGATGTTGGCAAAGAACGTGACTGGCTTTCCTTCCGGAATTGCGGGTTGAGCAAACTCGGTGAGTAGCCCCCAACTCAAAGAGTAATCGGGATCATTGTATTGAGCAGGGTCGGCGGGAAAGGGCTTGTCGGAAAGTTGCCAGAAGGCTTTCTCCTTGGCGGAGTTCTGGGTCTTCCATCGGAAGACATAGGCGTTGTCTCCATAAATCTGCCTCTCGCTGCCCCAGAGTTCTTCGGGATTTTCGCCCTTCGCTGGTGTAACCAGCGCTTCGATGGTTGTAGGAGCGCTATTGGGTGGCTGAGGCTCACCGTAATCGACCACTGCCGCCACCGAGGAAAGTGCGCCGGGGGCCTCTAACCGGATAAAGAAGCGGACATAAGACTGCTGCCGAATCATCGAGGTCATGACGACTCGTGCGTCCCGGTTTACCAGTGTTTTGGTGCCCGAGTTCCGGTTCCGACGGTTTCCGTCTTCGCCATTGCCGCCCAAAATCGGCTTTGGCGAGGTTGCTCCTGAGACAGAGTTCGGCCTTCCCCAAGGGGTGAACCCACCAAATTCGATGATGTAATGTGAGTTCGGAGTGGCGTTTAGGATGTTGCGCGAGTAGACGCATTGTGACGAGTTGGCCGCCTGATTTTGCAGTTGTTGAACGGGAGTTAGCTGCAATCCAGAAGGTGTCACGAGAGCGGCTGGCTCTTGATAGGCGTAAACACAAAGTTTTGCGTGCGGGTATGCCGCGCCGATATGTTGAAGGTCGAACTCGAGGTGACGGTCTTCGCTCTTCCACGAAAGAAAGAGGTACGGCAAAAATTGGGTTTGGAATTGCTGATTTGTGCTTGACCACTTCCGAACCAAAACCTGGTCACGCACGAATAACCCAGCAGGGTTTCCAACTTGCGAGAATTTAGGAGGCTTTTGGAGTTGAAAAGGCTTTTTAACAGCCGAAATTTGCGCGAAAGCAGAAGTACAAGCGGCGAACAAAATGGCCAAGGCAATACCCTTCGTTGGGTGCAGCATAGTGCTTTGACGCCAAGTGCGACAGAATGGATTCTTTCAGGACGTAGTTACCGCCAAAAGGGCCCGCAAACCTGTGACAGGCAACAGGAGTCTTGGCCGCGCATTACCTGAATTTGAAAATCTGAGATTCCCCGGCTCAATTGTTGCCGGGGAATGTGGCTTTGAATCTCGGAAAAGATCACTCAACCCGATCGGACTGAGAATCGAAGGCGAGCATTGAGCTACTTCACCAGCTCACCGGTGAGTTTGGCATCGAGACTAGGTATGCCTGACCCAGCGACTGTCCAGTTTTTTACGTCAACCTTATACTTGAGGACCATGCCTTCCTTGGACAGCCAGAACAGACCTTCACTGTGAAGACCGGACTCCTCTGCCAGCGTGGTTTTGACTTTGAGAACATCCTCCTCGTGGAGTTTTGTCATCTCTAGAACAGTGAACTTTGCCTTTGCGCCTTTGCCATTCTCGTCGAACTTCAACGTCGCTTCCCAGGTTGCACCTACGGCGACTTCCTTGTTTGGGTAGATGAACGTCGTCGGCGCAAGTTGGCGAAGACAGTCTGGACCGCCCCCTGCTGTCGTGAGCATTCCATCCCGCGCGAAGACCATATCCCAAGTTGGGGCATCGAACCCCGACTTATTCCCATTGATCTCCATATCGGTGAAATCCAGGGTCCCGGTTGCCTTTCCGTCGACATCCGAAGCGATCTTCAATATGTGTGTCACCACGGATTGAACAGCGTGCTCCGATACCGTGGTGTCGGTGACGACTTTCCACTTCATCTTTGTGTGTGGCTGATAGGGAGATTTCAAGAGCCAGCCTTCTGCGCTGGACATCGAAACAGCGAACAAGAGAAACGCGAGTGCTGTGATAGTACGCATGTGGTCATTGTCTCTCGTCGCCCTCAGGCCGAGGGTCCCGATTATCTCAGACCATATCTCTCGGGTCATTTCGCCTCTCTTAAGGCGAATGGGGACGAGCGGATGGAGTGTTCTTTGCCAGCAATTCGAGGAAGTCCGTCTTGCCGATTCCTCCTTGCACCTGCTGCAAGATCTTGCCCTGTGGATCGGTGATGATCGTGGTGGGAGTCGCACCGAATCGGTAGCGACTCAGCACTTCAGCCGCACTTGGATCATCTACGTCAATCATCAAAGGGGTGAAGCTTGCATTGACGGTGGATTCCACTTGCTTATCCGCCCAGACCGTCCGCTTCATGATTCGACAGGGGACGCACCATTTTCCGGTGAGGAAGAGGATCATTGGCTTGCCTGATTGGACAGCTTGTCGCTGAGCAGAGGCGTAGTCTTTGGCCCAAATCACGTTGTTGGAGGGGGCGTAAAAGTCGTACCATGCCCAGGCCAGCGAAACGACGAGGAAGCTCAGCCAGAACCACCGCCAAAAGTTGAATTGGGGTCGTTGGGGCTGGGCTGAGGGGCCTGAGGATAGTGGTGCTTGGGTATTTGAGTCGCTCATGGCATTCTTCTCAGTTATAGAATCGGAATCAAATTGCGCAATGACAACTTTGTCGGGCCAGCTCAACCAAGGGCCAAATAGTTCTCCCGAATTTGTTTAGCTTGCGGACGCCAAGAGAGGGCAACGAGTTGTGATACTGGATTGAGTTCACCTGGGTTTCGCGGATTAGGCTGGAATCAGCGCAACACAGGTGTTTGACTCATGAGTCAAAGGCTCAGTCGTACTGTGGGATCGCTACCCACTCGCCGTCGAGCAGAGACGATTCGTGAGCGCAGATCCCGGCGACCGATTCATTCGCACTCCAATAGGCGCCTATGTCGACCTAACACCATTGCCTGACAGGCTTCTGAAATCTTGGGGGAATGTTCGGGACGGCAATTCTCAAACAAATTTGTTAGCCTTAGTGATCTTCACTCCCATCTCCGTGCGGTGACAAAGACCCGTTGAAGTTTCCCCCGCAGCGGATTCGCCTATAATCAACTCCAGCCTGGAACATGACACGTCGCCAACTCATCACCGGGACCCTCAGCACCATCGCCTTCCGGAATTCAGCCCTCGACCTCGCTGAATCCTTATTGGAAGCAGGAACTAACGGCGCGCCTGATGATGAGGATTACTGGCGAAAAGTTAGGTCAGGGTTTGACTTAGATCCCGACTTGGTGATGCTCAATAATGGCGGCGTCTGCCCTGCCCCTCGGGTCGTCATCGATGCGGTGAAGCGAGGAATCGAATTTGACAATCGCGGGCCCAGCTACCGGATGTGGCGTCTCTCCGAACCGAAACTGGATTCGGTTCGAAAGCGCATCGCCGGTCTCTTCGGGGTTGGATCGGATGAGATCGCGATCATGCGGAATGCCACGGAGTCGCTGCAAACCGTTATCCTTGGCCTTAACCTTCAGTCAGGCGATCAAGTTATCACGTCGGAACAGGACTATCCTCGACTCATCACCGCCCTTCGTCAACGCGAAAGACGCGACGGCATCAAAGTCGTCCAAGTTGCTCTGCCCGTGGTCCCCACCTCCTTCAAGCAACTCCTGGATCCGTTCGAAAGCGCAATTACCCCAAGAACGCGCCTGATTCTGGCTTGTCAGACTTACTCGTTAAACGGGACCACGTTCCCCGTTGCTGATCTTTGCGAACTTGGTCGCCATCACAAAATCCCGGTTGTTATCGACGGTGCCCATGGGTTCGCGCGACTGCCGGACAAGCAACTCGACCTTGGCTGTGATTTTTATGGCGCTGCTCTCCACAAATGGCTGCTCGGTCCGATTGGAACCGGGTTCCTCTACGTAAGAAAACCCCGAATTCAAGAAATCTGGCCCTTGCAGCCAGCTGACCCAGACCTTGATGGCGACATCCGAAAGTTCGAGCAATTCGGCACCCACCCCGCCGCTCTTCACAATGCCCTTGACGAGGCGATTACCTTTCACGAAGCAATAGGAATCGAGCGGAAGGCGAAACGCTTTGAGTACCTAAAACGCCGGTGGGTCGATAAAGTCAGAGACTTGCCGAATATTAAGTTTCAATCCAGCCACGACCCCGCATACTCAAGCGGACTAACAACCATTCAAATCGACAAAGTGCCGCGAGATGCGCTAGCAAGCTGGCTTCGTAAGAACCATCGCTTGTATGTAACGACCTCTCACGGCGTGGCGGGGATCGATGGTATCCGCATTACGCCTAACGTCTACACATCCATCGAAGAGATCGATCGGCTCGCCACTGCACTTACAATTGCCGCTACCAAAGGCATCGCCTAGCTCCGAATTTCTATGAAGCGTCTCCAAATCATCAGCATCTTCAGCATGGCTTTGGCCTCGACTGCGGCAATGGCTCACTCCCACCAAGGTGCCAAAGCCCCCTACGGGGACAACACACAGCGCCTGTTTGTCATCGCCCAGCAGATGAAGTCGCAAAAGGCTGGACTCGAGTCGCTGGTGACCGAAGCCCTAACGCTCTGCGGATTTTCCATCTGGCCGGGTGGTCACTCCCTTACCGTCCGCCCCCAAACCAATTCACCGTTGCACCTCGCCGTGGACGACACCGAGATTCAGGACTACAGCGTGATGTACCTCGCCGGTCAGGGCGTGGCGTTGAGCGACCTCGAAGCTTCGCTAGACTATGGCCTTTCGCAATTCAGCAACATCGGCGTTAAGCTGTCCTGCAAACCGTACATTGAGAAGTGGCTTCAGTCTGGGCCCAATTCTAACGATCCTGCAGTTCGCAACCTAACCTGCTTTCTAAACGATCTTGAGATGTCCCATGCCATTTTCCCGTCGCCGGCCATCACGCAGGACAGCACTCTCGATCCGATTCAGGCCCTGCTGATCTCGCGCGTCTTTACCGAAGCAATCGCCCTGCCATTGCGCAAAGCGGCCCTAAAGCATCGACCTTCAACCTACTTGGTTTCACGGAAGCCGATGATCGTTGATAATCCGACCCCTTTGCCCGGTTGGCAAGAAGACCTGTTTGTGGGGGCGGACACCAATATCCCCGGAGCCCTTTCGGATGCCCTTGATTGGGGCGAAAATGCCTTTGGAAAGTACGCAAAGGTCGTCGGCAACATCAACGTGATTGCCAGCATCGTCAAATTCTTCGAGATGTACGCATGCCTCAAGGGAGAATTCTCCGTTCTCGGAAAAGGGCAGCCCCTGGTTCGCACCAAGGCCTCGGATTACGAAGGAGAGGTCCGAACTTTGTCGGCAAAGTTCTATTTCGACGCCAGCGCAAACAGCAATGCTCTCAAGAATGCACGTACCTACGCGGCTGCAACCGGGTTCGACACCGATGCCCCTTCAAATGGACCACTCGCCAATGTGGAGTGCTCGTGGAAATTTGGCCAGAACGTCTACTACGCAACCAAGCAAATCATCCAAACCGCCCAAGGACAACCCAATCCGGACCGAATCCTGACCGATAAAGACGGAATCGCAAAACTTGATGTGGCCGGAAAGCCCCAGTTTGTCAAGTTGGATGATGCTACGGTGACTCCGGTTGACCGACACGTTTCGGTATCCGTTTACCCACAGCTGAAGGGTGCAGATGCGAAACAGGCGATGGTGGACGCTATGTTCACGGCCCTCGGAATCAAAGGCGGACCGGTCGGAGCGATCAACATCATCACGGAGATGATGTACCGCGCCAAATGGAGCGTTGCCGCCAAAGGTGACCTTCAAGTTACCGATTGGACACCTGGTGAGTACATGGCGGACGTTCGGATGCACGTCTCTCTCCGTGCACTATTCAATACGGTTGAAGCCAGCTATATCCGCACGGTCGAACGCGACCTTGATGTGCAAAGAATTCCGCTCCGGATTCTTCCTTCGGATTCCGGAACGCCGCCAACCACTCTTGATCCAGCGATCCTGAAACTCATTCCGGAAGACCAGCGCGCAAAGGTCTTGGATGCCCTGGCCAAAAGTGCCCAAGTAGTCGGAGAGGCCAATAAAGCCAACGCGGGGAAAACTGTTTTTCAGGCAATTGGTCCTGGTGAAGTGAAGATGTCTGTTGCCGATAACATGACTTCTCGCTGGCTGGAAGGAGCCTGCGGCAGTCCCGGATCCCCCCTTCGTAAAAACGAAACCTTTAGTGCGAGTGTCAAGATGCCCGTCGATGGCAACTTATCGGACCCAGGTGGCAACCTGTTCAGCTTAATGATCACGCTTGATACCGTCAAAAAGGAAGCTCGCGTCGTGCCCGTAGCGGTCATGAATGCCGACCACCGACTGGAGACAACCGATCCGCAGGGCCACACAACCCCTCCCGTGAACGACAAGCAAAGCGTAAAAATCACTCAAGACTGTGACTTTAAGCCGGATGTGAATGTAAGCAACGGCTTCGTGATTCCCCTTCAATCCAGCGAGCAAGTTAACCACGACACGGATTTCACCGGTTCACTAACCTTCCCGATAACGATATCGGCTCGCGCAATGTCCGGCGGTACGATCGACGTAGCTGGAACTCTCACCGTGTACTTCGCCCTGAGCCATCAGAAAAAGCGAAAGTCGTAATAACCGATACGAGGAACAGAACGCCAAGACCTAGCCCGCTGGAACGAGCCCCCACGATGGATCGACTCCATCAAGGTAAACACCTTGAAACTGTCCCGGTGCCAATCCTTTCGGAAGATGGACTTCGACCTGATGAGATTGTCCAGTTGGTAAATCTGCGATATCCAGGTACCAACCTAGGAAGGTGTTTGCCTCATTCGGATAAATGGCGTTGTAAGCCTTCTTTAACGGCACAACTTTTCCGTCGATGCTCATTGTCACAGTCATTTTGTCGTTAGGATCAGCGATCGCCACAAATAGCTGTATCCGATCTTGTCCAAGCCAGGGCGCAAGCAAGTCGTCTTCGGAGTAGGTCACGGGCCATTTGGCCTTGCGGGCATTAAGCGCCGCTGGAAGCCACTGCGGAAGACGAAAGCTCCCGGTTGCCGGTTCAGACTCCCATGACCCATCGAAAGGAATGACCGGATCGTGCAGACGACTAGGTTCACCGGGGAAGCTCACGTAGACAGTGGCGATTCCCTCTGTGAAGGAAAAATCGAACCTCTTTCCATCCACCTCGGCCTTCGAGATCTGTGATGCAACTGGAAGCGAGACTCGAATGGCTTGATGAGTGCCAGCAGGTCCCCTGATTCCGGAAATGCTGAGTAACCCATTTTCCAGGCTTGCTTCACCCGGCGTGTCCAAAACGATTGGGCCGTGAAACTCCGGCGCGGGACCGATCTCAAGCACCACCGCACTCGTTCCCGTAACGATGGTCTTAAATTTCTGGCCATAGCTCCAAGTTGAACCAGTCGCAGAACCGAGGGTCATCGGCGTTGGATAGATCTGACGAATCGTGTACTTCAACCCTGCCGTTAGGCCGATTGACCGGTTAAGGTTCATCTCCGCCGGCAAACCACGGTAGTTCGGATTGAATAAGAAGAGGTAGCCATGGCTTCCATCGATCATCGATGTGCCGTCAACCTTGCCCACCATCGGTGGCCCAAGGATGGGGCGAGTCTTGGCGATGTAGGGTCGGTGTTGGTCGGGCCAGGCCATCCATTTACGGAAATCAGCCTGATCATTTTTTGAAAGAGCCCGAAACTCCTCGCTGTTCCTCGCCGGGATCATGTTGACCACAAGGTTGTAGGGAGCCGTCGCAATGGTAGAAAGCAAGGAGTATTTCCAACCTTGCACATCCCAGTCCTTCAGGCGAAAGTTGTTCGTTGTGAAGCCATTCGGGCCATTACGCTGAGTCTGGTGAGAGATGAACCCAGGATTGAGGGAGGGCGGCGTAAATTCACGAACCGTGTATCGATACGACACATAGCGCTGATGATCGGCCGCGACCCTATCCATATGAAGATCTGCAAACGGTCGAAAGCTGCCTGGTTGTTCGTCGGTTCCCGTCGGATGCGGGTAACTGCCGCCCATCCAAGTCCAAACTCCGAAGCTCTGATACTGTTGGCGGCCATCAATGACGATATCGGGTTTTCGGCGTCGAAGCTCCTGTAGAATTCGTCGGCAGCCATACCACTGAGAGTAGGGACTGCTCGCCTTGTCATAGGCAATCCACCAGTGGTCAAACGAGACTCCCGCAATGCCGGTTCGATTGATGAACTGAATCAACGTGTCGACAAACCAGTTCTGAAAACTGCGTGAGCCAGTATCGACACCGACATACCCGCCCAGCGGTAGGTTTGCCTTCTTTGCCCACTCTGTCCATGCGGGATCCTTTGGCCAGGCAAGGGTTGGGTACACGTAAGCGAGGAGATTTATGTGCTTGTGCTTCGCTTCATTGAGGAACTCTTGCACGCTAGGGTCAATTGGAGATTTCTCAATCGACCATTTGCCCTCTCGGATCTTGATGCCGTAGCCGAGCCAAAGCAGGCTTTCCCAAGCCCAGGCATCCGTGCTCTCCTCGCGTTTGGCCAACTTAGAGTTCTGGGGCGTGAAAAGCAGGGTGTCGCATCCCAGGTCCTTTGCTCTTTGCAGGATGCGGTGGTACTGGGGTGGCCCATCCGGATTGGCTAAGTCGATTTGGTAATCGTTTTCACACCAGCTGATGTGGACCTTTAGAGTGCGCTTCGGGGCAGGGTCGACGAAGGCTCCGACACACTTTTCGATGGCATCGTATTCCGCAATGTCATACGATGGGCTAGCTTGCAGCGCGTTGTTGAGGTTCGGGACATATTTCCACTCGGCTATGGTGGGAGCGTGGATAACCCCTTCTCCTGTGGAGTTGGTTCGACCGAAACAGGCACGATCTGTTTCGAACGGTCCATCAGCGCTATCCCAATCGATTTTTGGCTGGTAGATCAGGTGCATCGTACGAGGCTCCACTTGTCGAGTGAACGGGTTTTGCTGAAGCCCAAAATAAGCCCAGCTTTGGTCCATCGGTTCAAACACGTAGCTCGACGCTCCGCCCGCACTCCGTATCACTCCCGGGTAAGTCCAACCAGGATTGAATTGATCCACAGTGTCCACAAAGTGATGACCCTGCCTGTGGAAATAGACGCGTACGCGCTTGGACACAAACTGCCATGACGGCTTGACCTCATACTCAACTTCGAGCCGTGCCTCAGCCAGGTCGTACTCAAACTGGACTTTTTCCTTCGTCGCATGAATTACCGTCACTTTTCCTTCTGCTTTTAGCGAAGATCCGTCGGCCACGATTTCGACGGGTGATTCAAACACATCTAGCCCGATTCCAGCTAGTCCACCGATCCTGCGGATTCCTCGGTCACTGAACTCCACCCGAAAGTGCCCCGACTGTAAAACGGCAGTTGGTCGTGCCTCTGGAAGTTGTGAGGATGACAAGATGGCAAGTAGGCAATAGATCATGAAGTGTCAACATCATTCTAGTCGAACGCCTGTAACCTGGTTGAGCTTTGCCATTTCGCAATATATCGAACTCAAGAAGGTGTCCTGCTTAGTAGGATAAAAGGATGAGGGGGACCTACCTCTTCGTCGAGACCACCGGTTTCACGGATAGCGATACGAGCTACGTGTGGGCTGACGAGGCCAACGCTGAAATTCAATCGGAAATGGTGACGGAACCAGATTAAGGGTCAGTACTGGGGGATGGTAACCCACTCTCCGCCGAGCAGAGATGATTCGTGGGCACAGATCCCGGCGGCGGTCCAGTTGGCGGCAACGGACTCGTTGATAGCCGATGGGCGCTGCTCGACGATCGACAGGACGAACTCGTGCACGAGATGGGGGTGAGATCCACCGTGCCCTCCATCCGCGTAGGCCGCCAATGCTGATGGAAGCAAATCAGGTCGTGACGGGGTGGGAACGCGTTGAGCAATGACTTCCCGCCAGCGAATCTCATTCTGAACCGGGGCCAAGGTGTGGACCACGGGGTCCTCATGTTCTAACTGGTTCCACTCGAAGGACCGGTGCTCTCCGATGATGCTGAACGACTCGACATAGGTGTGAGCGGCCTGATACCAAGCTCGATTGATCTGAACGATTGCATCTGAGTTGGCGACCCGAAAATGGGCAACCTGCATGGGAAAGGGATTGTCGGGGGTTTCCATAAGGTCTTGCCTCATCTTGCCAACTCCTACGCATGAGACTGACGTGGCGCGTGTCTCGAGGAGAGACAGGATAGGCCCAAGGCAATGGGTGGCGTATTTCATCGGAGGAACACTTCTCCAATAAGTTGGATAGGGCGCCTCTAGGTCCTGATAGTAGTCGCCTCGGGCGAAGTTGATGGTCCCGAATTGGCCAGCATCACGCATATCACGCGCGAAAAAATACTCCTTTGAGAACGCGCCGGTTTCCATCATCATGTACCGCAAGCCACTCTCGCGAACAGCGCGATGGACGTTTTCGACTTCTTCCAAGCTGAGCCCCATCGTCACCGCGCACGCACAGTGCTTCCCGGCCGCAAGGATTTGGAGTGTTTGATCTGCATGAAGGGGCAGGGGCGTGAGCAAATGGACCGCATCGATCGAATCGTCTTTCAGCACCTCTGCGAGTGAAGAGTAGCCTCCATCAAGTCCGAATTTCTGGTTATTTAGGCGGAGCGCCTCGGCATCGCTGTCGCACAGAGTGACCCTGCCCACAAGTGGGTGATCCTTATAGATGGGAACAAACGCACTTCCAAACCCGAGCCCTACTACCGCAATGTGAAGAGAACCTTTCATGCCGCCGGGAGTTTATCTGCCTTGCCAGTCTCAGCTTTGCCGTAGGTCGTCAATCGGAACTACTATCGTTCGCCACGAGCGGATGCACTTTAAGACGCTTTCTGAAGAAGGTGGATGTTTGAGCTAGTCCACGAGAATTGGCAAACCTTTGGATGAAATCTCAATTCGCTTGCGTGAAATCCACCAAGTCTTGCCTTGATCATTATTTCCTTGAAAGAAGAGGTAATTCTGGCCATCGGGAGAACGATAGACTCCAGGATGTCCCGACTCTGAGGAATTCCACGATCCGACTGGGCCATTTGCAAGTAATGGTTCCTGCGCTATTCGCTGCCAATGCAGTCCGTCGTCGCTGACAGCGCATCCGATGACCTGGGGCGAATTGTTATATGCACCGGCATAGAACATAAACAGGCGCCTATCGAGTTCTAGAAGGGTTGGGGCCTCAATGCATTCTCGTTCCCAAGGTAATTCCGGTTTCAGTATTGGACCTTCTGCAGACGCTTCACGCCAGCTGCCTGCAGAAAAGCCGTTTTCGGATACCGCGACTCCGAGAAATTGCGTTTTGTAGGAAGGGTCGCGGGTTGCGTAGTATAGGAACCAGCGATCCCGAAAATGTGCTACTTCGACATCAATGGCTCTTCCTACGCTCCAAGGAGCCTTGGGGCGGAAGATTGGATTTGTAGGATCACGTTGGAAATGAATCCCATCCTGTGAAATTGCATGACATATCGAGTCCTTCGGGCCACCCTCATAGCTTTGGTAGAAGAGATGCACCACCCCGTCCCTAACTAAAGCGAATGGGGCAGCGATCCCCTTGCCCTCTGCTGGTTGCTCGGCTTCGAGTTGTCCTAACTTCTTCCAGTGAATGAAGTCTTTGCTTCCCACAATGCCTATGCCCCAGCCATGCCCTTGATTCCCAGGAAGCGAGTAGTAGAGCAGAGTGCGACCCTTGAAGGTGATCGCACATGGATCCTTCGCAAAGGGTCTTCCCAGCCGAGACTGATCGCTGATCCGCCAAGGCTTCTGTAACACAACAATTGGCTCATCAGTCATGGGGAAGGCAAGCATCATAAACTGAATTAGCATTTGGATAGTTCGTCGGTGGTTCAGGACCCGATCGCTTCAGATTCTCGCTCTTTAGTTTTGCACCGATACTTCAAAGGCGTTCCAGCGTTTCCCATGGCGCGGTTTACTTGACGCCGGGACTACGTTTTTCAACCGTGGCTGCTTACGCAAACGCGTGGCACGACTCGTCGGTATTCGATAGTGACGAGACCCCAGGCGGTACCGCTACGTTCGGGCGGCGTTGGGGGCAGAGTCGTAGCTCGGCGGTTCGTCGGCGGGGCGTACGCCCCAGAGCATGTCTGGGGTCGGCGACAGCGTCAACGAAAGTGTTCCACCAGCGGCGAGGTCGGACCAGCGCAGCCAGTTCGCGCTCAGCGCTTGGCCGTTAAGGAGGACCGAGCGAATGAATCGCGCGTCGGGATGTCCGCCGTTCACGGTTTCGATGGTGAGCCGCTTGCCGCCCGCGAGTTGGATGATGACTCGGTCGAACCGTGGGGCTGTGAGCAACAGGATTTCCGTGCCGGGGATGGCAGGCATGAGCCCGACCGACGCCCAGACGTACCATGCGGAGAGCGTGCCCAAGTCGTCCGCGCCCGGGATCGAGCCCGCCTGCCACACTTCATCCAGAATCCGGTCGACGACACGTTGGGTTTTGGCGGGCGCGCCGCACCAGTGATAGACCCACGGGATCGTGAGGCTCGGCTCGTTGCCGATCCAACAGTGGGGGCTCGCGGGTCCGGCGTTCAGCTCGCGAAAGAACTCGTCGAGGCGGGAGATCGCTGTGGCGCGCCCGCCCATTTTCTCGATCACTGCGCGTAGGTTGTGGCGAACCGTCCAAGTGTATTGCGCGCTGTTGCCCTCGGTGAAGCCAATAAAATGCCCCTTGGCAGGGTCAAATTCAGATGGAAACCAACTGCTGTCGGCGTTCCTGGCCTGGATGTGGCCATTCGCGGAGTTGAACAGGTGCTTCCACGCCTGCGACTGCTCAAGGTAGTGGGCTGCCTGACTCGTCTTGCCGAGGCTCACAGCAAACGAGGACAGAGCGAAAGCCGCCATGCCGTATTCGAGCGTGAATGACGCGGACCGCTTGCGGTTGTAGTCCTCGCCCTGCGGCATGAAACCGTGCTTCAGGAAAAGGTCCAGCGACGGGTGCGCTTCCGTCGTCTGGCAACGCGCGCCTGGCTGACTTTCCACGAGGTGCATGGCCCTGAACGCGCTTTCGGTGTCAAAGCCGCGCGCGCCGAATGCAAACGCGCTGGCAACGAGGGGCGTCGCGCTGCCTTCTTCCATGATGCCGGTCTCGCGGTTGGCGGCTGCCCAGCGCGGCATAGCGCCCCCACCTTGCTCAGCGGATCGCACGAGCGTCTGCATCATGTCGCTGGCCTGTTTGGGCTGCAACACGGCGATGAGCTGTACCCATGAGCGGTAGGTGTCCCACGTCGAGTAGCTCGCATACTGAGGGGTCAAGCCAGCGCGATGGACCTGGTGGTCGAAGCCAAGGTACTCGCCGCTCACGTCGCTGAACAGGTTCGGCTGCAAGTGGGCTCGGTAGAGACACGTCGCGAGCAGCGATCGATCCTTGACGGTGCCGCCCTGGACCTCGACCCGCGACAGGACTTCGTTCCAGGCGCGGCGCGCTTGGCGGCGCACCTTGTCGAAATCCCAGCCAGGAATCTCCCGATGCAGGTTCTGCTTAGCGTTCGCCGTCGAAACATACGAGATGCCGACCTTCATCAGCAGTCGGCGCTCGCCGGTTGCGAAGACGACCGCGCCGGGGGCCCGCGAGTCGAACGGGCGGTCGAACTCGGCGGCAAAGAACACCTTGCTGCCGCTTCCCTTGTCTTGGGACCCCGTGACGAGGCTCCCAGTGGCGGTGGCGCTGGTCGCCTGGTAACGCACGGTCTGCGGAACGCCGACTGGGAAGGTGAATCGGGCAAACCCCACGCGCTTCGACGCGGTCAACTCCACTTCGATCCCATCGGGCAAGGTGTCGGCGAAGCTGCCGGGCGCGCCACCGACGTTTCGGTTTCGCACTGGGCCAGCCGCGTGGGCCTCGCTCACCGGAAGGGTCGTCGGCAGGAACGGCAGGTAGGCGACCATTTGGTCGCTGACCTCCGCGCCTTGTAGGGTCGTGAGGCTGTAGCCGCTCGCGGTGTCGCCGCCATTCGGCCCGAACATGGCCATGCCGAACGGCACGGAGGCACCTCGAAACGCGATTCCCTCACGAATCCTGGGAACGTCGACATCGACGAGGGACACTATTGGCGATTCGATGGGCATGGCGGGCAACAGGCAACTGAGGAACGCGACGGTCAGGAGACGGAGGATGCCACTGGACAACACGCCCGCGGCCCGGTCTGCCCCCTCCTTAGGTATTCCGTTCACAACTAGAGACTGGACGATTATGGCTCTGTTTCGCAATGGAGGGAGGGCGTAGCCGGACCAGAATCGCGAACCAGAGTCTGGAGGCTAGCGGGGACCACGTATCTGTGCATTTGCGAGGCATTTGGCGCAAGGTTCTGCGAATGTAGTGGTACATGTCTAAAGTCGCGTTTTTGTCAGCAGGTTCAAACGGACCGAATTTCTATTGTGGTTACGCCAAATAAATGCAAAATGAAAACTTGTATGGGACAGCACGTTGAGTATATTCTTTGGGATGTGTTCCTCCGCACGAAAACCCTCACAGCGGCTCTTGTTACTGATCTCCTACCCGCTGGGTCTATCAGTTTTGCTTGGCGGTTGCGCATCTAACTACTCTGAATCGATCGTAGCGGCAAAAACCGAGCCGATTGAAACGTCCAACCCTGCACAAACCTCACAGCCAGCAGTGCCGCCACCGAATGCAGTTCGCGAACCGACTACGGGTGACCAGCAGAAGCGCTCTGGGAATGGTGCGAATTCGCAGGAAACTAATTTGCAGGAAGTTATAGGAAGTTGGAGCGTTGATAAAGACCAGTCGTCAGCTCCTAACTGGTGGCTATCATCAGAAGTATCACCGAAGCGAAGTCCACTCGGTGTGACCGGGGCACCAAATCTGGAATTTCGGATTAGTTTCATCGAGGATGGAACGTTCACGGAGAGACTCGAGGTCAAAAAAGATATCTTCGATGTAGATGGCCGATGGGAGAAGCGTGGTCAATACTTAGAACTGACCGAGACAAATAGTCTACAGAACGGGCGCACGGTTCCCCTCTCCGATGTTCCCACCAAGATGTTTTTATCCCGAGATGCGTCGGGCGGCAGCCCTCGACTGGAGATCGATCTTGGTGAAGTTCACGTCGTGCTTACAAAAAAGTGATTCAAAAACTGTTGCAAGCAATGACCTGATTTAGCTGGAGTGCAAGAGGTGCCTAAAATGCGGACAGTAAGATGCCCAAAGGCATTCGATGTCGTTCCTACTAGCTTATGCGCATAATCTTTGATGTGGACTCTCAATCAGTGAAAGTATTCTTGGAGCTACCGGGTGAGCTCGTGGTGATGGAAGTGCCCAAAGTTGAAGCGCAGAGACGCTTTGTGGCACTCGACGCAGTTCAATTGCCCTTCCCGCCGCCCTACGATTCGAGCGGCAAAGGCATCGCCCCATCTTCAAATCCCTACCATTACGACGCCGGAACCACCCATCCCATCAGGTTCTATGAGGCGACGCAGCACCCCTTCCCGCCACCTTACGACCGAAGTGGAGCGGGCGAGTAGAGCGTCAAGTAAAATTTCGTGATGGATACCTGTGTGATCTCGGCCAATAGTTGGAATCCGGATGACCGTGTCAGGCGACTCACCGATGAGTTCCGAACGGCACTGAACTCCGTGCCAAAGGAAGCCGTGGTTCGTTGCGTACTGCGAACTCCAAGTCATGCAGGCCGTGGATTGCAGCGCAGACTTTCAGGTGCAGTATTACTGATGAAGCGGTCAATCGTAGCTGCTGATGATTTCTTTGTTGCTGGGATGAGGGCAGCAAAAGAAGGAACTGGTCGTGAGTTTTCACGAAGCTCGCTCTTGCGTGGGAAAGAGATGGTAGGTAATGGAATCCGCGTGACCCAAGGAGTTGCAACTCAAATTCCAAGGTGGAGTAAATCGGTTATATCTGACCCAACGGAATCTCTCCCGGAAATTGTGGGCGCCACACTTGGGTTCTTGATCGGTTCGGGTGGGCTAGATGCAAATGGAGGCTTGCCAGACCTAGACTTACTTGCTGGGATCGGCAATCACAGGTCTTTCCTTACGCACTCAATTATCATGGGAGCCGCCGCAGAGGCCGTATTGATAGCACTTGACGAACTTATCGCTTTGTCCCACGAGCATCTTCCGATTGACCGAGATCCTTTGTGGGACAGTCTGCTTCAAATCTATGGGCGGACGTCAGGCAGTGCGAAGACGGGTGTTGCAGTAGGCATCGCGTATCACCTTGCGATCGACGGCACGCTCCAGCTTGCCGCATATAAGGATCTTCCGTTTCATGCGCCGATGGAAATGCACCAAGCCCTGTTTGAAGCCAATGCGGCAACAGAAGCGGTACATGCCGTCAAAAAGCTTTAGTCATAATAATTCAAAGAGTACATATGGAACCGACAGACACTCGTCCAGCAATTACGGAAACATCAGTGAAGTCCGCCGAGATTCCACCCGAGGAAGAAGAGCTATTTCGTGAATTTCAGGCTTATACGAGAAGCATATATGTGGCGGCCACCGATGGAGCAGTTCAATCACTGATTTCTACAACCGCCCAGCTGAAACTAGAAGTGGATCAACTCAATAATGTTGTCGTCCAAAGTCGAGAGAACTATCAACAACTTTTTGAACCAGCAATCTCAGAATTCAAGTCGTCAGCAGACCTCACCTTAATTTCGATGTCTCAGCGACAAGAAGAGCTTTCTAAACTGCAAGAACAGCGGATTGCCGAAGCTCTTCAGAAGCTAGCGCAGGAACATCAAGCGGTTACCAAGCAAAATGCGGATGCAATGACTACTTTGGTTAAGAGCCAGGCGAAACAATTGCTTTGGGTACTGGCCGGAATGGGACTGCTGTTGGTTGCAATTCTCATTCTCCTCATTATCCGAACGGCGCGATAACTCATCATGGTTCCGAACCTTTACGAGATCGAGCAAGCTAACTTTAAGCGTCATTTGCGGGCGTTGCTTGCTAGCGGTAATGGGGTTCCACGGTCTATCGTTGAGCAAGAGAAGAGGCTTGAAAAGCGAATTAGGCAGTCGAGTATTTCCGAGAGACTGGCACACCTGCTGTCTGGAGTCCAAGATGCTGAGCGTAAGGCAGCGGAGCCATTTGAAGTCTTTGTCATGGGGGAGGGAAAGCATGGAAAATCAACATTCATCAATTCCATTCTGGGGCAAAACGCCGCCGCAACGGATTTCCTTCCAAAGACTTGGTGTTTCAACCGTTACATCGCTATGGAACATGCTTGGCACGACGTCAGGGTATTTGCCGACCGGAACTTGCTTCATGATCGAGAAGCCACTCGCTTAAAAGAGACTCTGGGGGAGCAATTTGGCGAGTTTCGCGGCTTACTTGAATTTCGGGTATCTCGTGAACAAGCTGAGCAAATTGCTCACGTCGAAGAATCTCAAGTTGCAAATTCACTTGGAAGCTCAAAACCATACTTCTCCCCAGTCATGGAAATGGAGTGGGTTGTCTGTTCGCAGAATGCTCTTCTGCCCGGAATTCGGCTCGTCGATACAATGGGTATCAACCAACAACTTGCTCCCGCATCGCATCTCCATCATCTCAAGTGGCAATACGAGCGAGCCGACGCTGTGATTTGGTTGGTTACGGCGGAAAAGATCGGAGCCAGGGAATTGAGAAAGGAACTCCTGGAAGCCCGTAGGTATTCCAAACAACTGATTCTCGTAGTGAATAAATGGGATCAATTGAGCGATGCCTCTAAACAAAAGGCACTCGACCGCAGTGAACGCGAGTATGGGCAACTAGTCTCAGCCATTGTTCCAATGTCAGCGTTGGCAGCGGTGATTGCCCGACAAGGTTTGAGCGCGACCCCGACTGATGATGAGAGGCAGTGGGCTAAGAAACACGAGACGCTTTCAAGCGAAGAAGTGCTCAACATAAGTGGGATGCCATTGTTACAGCAGCACTTTGAGCAGTTTCTTGACGGAAGACGTGCCTTGACGAGGAACCTGCAAATTTACGCCGCGCTCAGGCAGAAGGGCTCTGAGTTCCGAACTATGGCGACTACCGCTCGATCCGATGCAGAGGCAAACTTAGAACTTTATGAGGCCCTAAGGCAGAGAATCTCAAACGCAAAGACCAAGACAACTGCTCAAATTACTGGCAGTACGTCGAATTTATCTCAGGACGCTCTAAGGCGGGTGAGGAGCGGAATCCAAAGCGTGGACTATGACTCAAGAGAGAGGGCAAGGGGCTTAATGCAGCTAGACGCGATCACGAATGACCTTCGAATGCTGGTTCAGAGCGAATCACTTGCCGCGACCAGTGGATACGCCGACATTCTGAACTGGGTCGCGTCTTCGGCCAAGCAGTATCTTGAATCGGAATTTAGTTCAACTGGGCGTGTTGCGGAAAAGATCTCAACGGTTTGTACAACGAAGACAGACGTTAGAGTTGAAGCAGAAAGCACAAAGTGGACAATCCCTGATCCTACGAACTCCATCCAACGATTTTTGATCGGAGTGGGAGATTTTCTATCCGGAATGCCCCTGCTTGGTGGCTTTGTAAAGAACATGGTCATCGAAGCCAAAGCCAAGGCCACCCGCGAAATTCGAGAAGTCTTGGAGAAAGACGTGGTTCCCCAAATTGAGGCTCTCTTTGCAGACATGAAGGAACGTTTGGCTAAGGCCAATGACGGTGTTGCCTCAGCTCTTGAAACTGACTGCAATGAGCAGTTTGAGCAGAGCGGAGGCAAGGCTATGCACACCCGAATGATCACAGACATCGATTCGGCATTGAAGGGGCCGACTATTGAACCGCTTCTGATCGCGTTGCCTGTTCGGATGATGAGAAGATTGAACTGGAGAAAAGCCTGATGCCTCTATATGGATTTATGCCCGACCACTTTGGAGAATCCAATTTTGCCGAACAACTTCTTCAACTTGATGACGGCAGACTACATCTTTGGTTCGATGTAAACCTTCCAGGGGTTGCCAACATTGACGTCCTCATTTGGGATGAAGAGCAGGGTGTTTTCTGCATTGAGATTAAGGCAGTTTCGCTAGAAATGGTTGAGGAGATTTCTCCGTCTGAGGTAGTAATTCGAGGTCGTGGCCGTGGAAAAAGCCCTATGAATCAGGCCCGCCGTGCCGCATTTGACTTACTCACCTATCTACGGGAAGGCACAGACACCCCACCTTGGTTCACCGCTACGGCAGGATGGCCACTCATTTCACGTTCCGATTGGGAGAGGAACTGGGAATATTCGGCATTGCCTAAAGGATATGCCGACAGCCTGATCTTTACCGAGGACACTAACGACCTTGAGTCTTTCAGGGAACGACTACAATGGGTACGTTCACACGCCCCGTGGGGAAGTGCGGAGCCAAGACCCTTTCAACACGACCCCATTGAATTAGAAAAATTCATCAACTGCATTGGTTCGAGGGCGACTGCAAGCGCATCGCAGGCTGTCCCGGAGCCGACAAGCCAGCCATACCGAGAGCGAATTTCGCTGGATACCGACGCAGTTCAAGAAGCGGCAGTTTCACTTGGAAGACTTGTGGCCGACGCCACTGAGTCCATGCCGCCAGCCTGGGGAGTTGATTTATCAAAGCGAATCGAAGAAATAGTGGCACGACTAGGACGGCCGTTTAAATTGGGAGTTGTAGGAGAATTTCGAGCGGGCAAGTCTTCGATTCTCAATGCGATTGTAGGAGCAGAAATTGCCGTCGTAGGCGAATTGGAGTGTACGTTCTGCCCACACCGGGTTGCCTTTGGGGAAACCGAGACCACCAACATATTTAGAGTAGGTTCAGTAACGGCGACAACGGTTGAGGATGCGCAAAATCTTCTTCGTGAAGCGGAGGAAACCCCCGATCACAACGGGATCATAGGAATCGAGTCCTATTTGCCAGCTCCGATTCTTGAGACCGTTGATATTTGGGATTCGCCTGGTTTCGGCGGTTCCGATAACAATGAAGCGGTCGCAGAGGAATTCGTCGAACAAATCGACGCGGCTCTGTGGATATTCAACAAGGATTACATGGGGCAACGTGCTTTGGACGCAATGCTTGAAAAGCTTCGTGTTCGCGGCAAACTTATCATTGGAGTCGTAAATAAATGTGAGTATTTGACTTCTGACGCCTTTGAAAAAACAGTTCGTTACTTGGGGCAAGCATATTCAAACATAGAGTTCGCAGAGGTGATTCCATTCAGTGCGAACTTAGCACTAGTGCCGGAGTCAGATGAGGGCAGAGAGGGGCTAGCTACGGATGGAACCGGGAACCTTGTCTTGCTCTTAGAAACCCTTCGAAGGCACATCATTACTGATCCCAGTCGCTTAACATCAAAAGCGGCTGCTGGGGATCTGCGGGCAATTGCTTACGCAGCCAGGGATGATATTCAAAGGGAGTTGCTTGATGAGCGCCGCCGACTGTACTTGTTTAAGAGCCAATTTGACCGTGCTCAGACAATCCTCTCAGAGAAATTGAGAATCCTAGCGTCGCAACTGGAGCAGGAGTCCCTTGCCAACCTTCGGAACGGCCTCACTTCGGAGAGCCATCGAATAGTCAAAAAGCTACCCATGTCGGAACTTCGTGACGTTCCTCGATTCAAGTCTCAGATCCAAAAGGCGATCAGCGAGGAGGGTGTTCAAACGCTTCTTGACACATACTTTGAATCACAGTCGGAGAGAATCCGAGAAACAGTAAGAGCGGCAGGGATTGAGACTTTTGAGGACTATGTCTCCCGACTAACGCAATTTGAGAAAATTGGCCAGTATCTCCAGTGGCAGGTTGAAGTGAAGGAAGCGGAGGTATCAAACGCTCACAAGGAACGTGCTGCTGGAGTTGGACTTGCTACTGGAGCCGCAATTGGTATCCTAACCGCTGCTTTGCATGTACCCGGCCCACATTGGCCCTTTGTGGCGATTGGTGCACTGGTGGCCTACCTAGGCACACGCTCACTTGGAAGTGCGGAAGCGAACCTATCCGAAAACGAACTTCGCAACCTTCGACTAAGTGAGTGGGCACAAGCCATCGAGCGATATATGCAGAGTGCTCACCATGACGTTCAACAAGCCATATCACAAGTGTTAGGTGAGGTTCATGTGCAAGCAACAGAAATGTTGAAGTCACAGGTTATGAGAGCAGCTCTTGGAGACCAAACGCCAGAAAGCAGGCTAGAGGAGTTGACCCGCTTGGAGGCCCTGAGGCAAGGAGCTGAGATGATTATAGAAGAGCTTGGAGATCCGACCTTGGAGTTGCCTCAAACGGAGACGCCCGTCAATGCTGTTTTTGCACTTGAGTCTGGTGAGCGTAGCCGAGCGCAGTCAGTTATCGGGCAGATTCTCAGCTCCTCAAGGGAAATGATCGCCATTACGGATAGGAGCCTTGGGAATGCAACGTTCCCAATTTTGCTTGACGTACCTGATGACGCCGCAATCAGAATTCTTGCTTGGGAGCAACCTACGTCTGCCAGCGGAGAGGCGTTTCGAATTTCACTAAGTCAGCTCCGAGAAAAGCGTGGTGGAACCGTTCACGTTGTTGCGCCGATTACAACCGGAGACGATTCAGAGCCATTGCCTGTGGACTCATGGATTTTTGTTCCTGGTTGGGCTTATAGGTTGAGTGTCCCGATTCTCGATGCGTGGAATGCAAGCACCCCCTTCGACCTTCAATCCTTCGAAGATGATGGGACGCTTTACCAAATGCACTTTGGACGCTGGTTCGACGACAACGTGCCAGGGTATCAAGCGATCCAGGTCTGACCTTGGTAGCAACCGAAGAGCCCGAATCAAGATGTGACTTTCAGAATTATCTGTCACCCAATCTTCAGAGATAACTGTCACCCTGCACTTTGAGCGAGTCTGGGGTCTGCACACGAAACGCAAAAACGCAAACCAAGGACGGATGACCATAGCTGTGGATAGATCTTTCGCCGTTTTGGAATCAGACTGCCAATCTTGCTCCGGGTTTTTCAGGCGATGAGGCAGTCATTCGAAATAATGTGTCGTACAATTTGAATATGTCGGGCACACGACCTAACCGGTTTCATGAAATCGACCCTCAAAGCGTAGCGGCTGCGTTGGAACGTCTACCCAATCCTTCGGACCCGACCTTTGAACTAGAACTCGCCGCGTTCAAGGAACGGGCAAGCATCTTTGCCGTTCACATTGGCCTGCCGGCTGTTGGGTCGCGTATGACTAATGCACACGGTATCGAATGGGTTGTGGACGGCCACACCTTTGCTTCAAGTGTAATGACTCTCGGCATCACCGAGCATACTGCAGACCCTCGCAATTTGTACCCGGTTTCGATCCCAAGCAACGTCAGCCAACGATTGACCGATATGCTTCAAGAACTCCACGGATGCACCCCTAAGGAATTCGTGCCGCTGGACACGATCCCCCATCTTAGGACCGAGCAGGCGATGCCGCACAGCCATTCGGTCGATTCCGGCAGCGATCCAAACCGCATCCTTCTATTTTTAGATGCTGCGCGCATTCACGAGGCGGCTTTCGCTCATGAATTGGGTCATGTGTGGGTGGAATTGGTAGACGGGATTGAGGACTATCGGGTCTTGGAGGACTTGTCAGACGAAGTGCGATATGGGCAAGTGCAGCGTATCCAATCGTTCGTGCTCGATTTTCGCGTCAACGACCTCATTCGGTCGAAAGGCTTTGACACGTCGCCGATGGACAACGATCGCTTGATTTCGCTGACACAACTTTCCGTCGCAGTTTCGAAGGGATACACGCCGCCAAGCCGGTGGGAATCCGTCGTGATGGCAATGCTGCTGGCAGAAGTGTTCGTGGAAAGCACAAGCGACGTGACCCGTGTTGATGATGTTTTTGCAGTTCTTCAAGAGAAGCTCCCTGAAGAGTGGAGTCTCGCCGGAGATCTGGCTGAAATTATCGAGAGTGAATCAAGAGCCTCGACTGAGTCTGCAAAGCGATGCATTGATAAAGCGCTTACGTTGTGCTTCACCTTTGCAGGTGAGCATTTGAATTTGGATGCTGACCTTATCGAAAAGCCGCCTGCGATTAATTGGCGCGACAAATGGCCTGGTTGGCTGCATGGTTTGACACCTCAGCAGAAGTGTGAGGTGGGCAAAGCCGTGGCACGCTCTGGTCTGGGAGGAAAAGCCCAGGTTCGAATGCGAGAGACTTTGTCTGGAGCGGAAGCGGAATTTAGCGTTGACGGGGATAACTGGACGCCGCCAGCGGCGCTGTCCTTTCATCTTCCCAAGCCACTGCGTCCGCATGAGCAAGCATCAAGAATTATGGAGATTAACGAACAGAATCGGAGGAGACAGATGGAGAGGTTTGAAGCGATGAAGATCGGGAATCAAGGCCGCAGGGCATATTCCACCGGCGAAGCACGGTTCATTACCCAGGTTCGGATGGAGCAGATGTTAGCAGGGGAACACCCTTATGCGTACGCTTTCAACAATCCGACCACCTATACAGATCCCAGCGGAGAGAGCCCCCAGAAAGGTCCGAGGCCTATTGGGTTGCCTGGAGGAGGTTTTGGGGGCTGTGCGGTGTATGTATGCTACGAAGACACGTCGATCACTAGTCACATTCCCGGCCATGAAAGCATCTGCGTCACCGGTCCGCATGGGGGCTGTTCGGGTGGCTATTACCCGACAGGAAATGGAATTTTGAGCGGCGGACAGGTCAACCCGAATCCGTATCCATGCAAACCGGGATGGCAAACCTTTAACAACGGGCATGGCGGTAAGGACAAGGTGAAATGCGTTCAAGTCTCAGCGAGTTGCGATGATGCCAGTAGGGCCTGTTCGTGCATCAAAGGTCTTGATGGCGGAGAGTACTCTGCCGGGGGAAACTGGGTCATTCCACTAACAAATAACTGCTATACCTGGGCCACAAGTGTTCTTGATTGTGTGAATATGTTCTATCCGATGGTATATGTACCGCCTGGCACTCGGAAGAGTGGTTAGTGAACCTCGGGGAAGAGTCAAACGTCAGTGCCGTCGATAATGCGTGAAGCGGAGACAATGGGATGAGAGTTCGACGGATGATCGTTGTTGTCCTCGTCGGCCTTGTTCTTACGGCGCTGTCTGTGCCGCTAGTTCTAACGTCTCGTGCCACGGGATTGGCGATGAAGACTGTAAGGCAGGTTTTCGAACAGACTCAGGGTGGGGACTTCCGATCAGTAGAGACACAAGGGCTAATTACCGAGGACGCAGTTCAATCTCTTAGAACAATAGGAAACAAGACCGGAAGCTTTCGTTTGCGGCGAGTGGTGGTCAGAACATGTCAAGCAAGCGGAGCGCCTTGCATCTTAAGCGTAGATCTTGAGCAAAAGCAACACGTATACCCGTTCCGTTTATACGTCTATTGGGGAACGATCACGTTTGCGGTGCCCATGGCTTCAAATGATTAGTGATATTGAAACGCTCGCTCCTGCTCTCGGAGGTCGATTTGAATGGCCTCAATACCGCGCCCTGGTAATTTCGCCCATTTCGAGTGTCCTTGCCTGCCATCGTAACCCTTCGGGGTTCTGGTGTCGCCGTAGCCGGGAAAGCTTTGCGCGGTCAAGCCGGTGCTTCTCCATTTCGTCGGCACACCCCATTTAGTCGGCTTTTGAAGTTCCTGTGATAATATTTGTTATCGCAGGAAAAAGCCCTCCGTGCCACCCGGTTTCTACCCTGATAGATGAAACGAGGCTGGCGGAGAAATCTATCGTTATCGCAGGAATGAGAAACTCTTGATGCAAACTAGACCCAAGGAGATGGAAGCCTGCGCGACGCTCCAAGAATGTGTCGATCGTTTTCTCGGCGACATGAACCGGGCAAACCATTCGCCGAACACGCAGCGCGCCTACAAGACCGACCTCGCCCAGTTTGCCGCTCTTGCCCCGGTCTGCTTGCGGGAGGTTTCGACCGACGCGCTTCGGGCTTTTGGACAGTCCATTGAAAGTCTGGCCCCTGCTACGCGTGCCCGGAAGCAGGCCTCGCTTGCCAGCTTCCTAAGTTGGGCTTGCCGGCAGGACTTACTGACCGCCAATCCCATGGACCGCATCGAACGCGTGCGGCGGGAGCCACCGTTGCCGCGCGGGGTTGGCCGTCAGACGGTTGAGAAAATCCTTGGCGTCATCGAAGCGAACGAGGAGCGCGACCGGCTCCTTTTTCGGCTCATCTTCGAAACTGGATTGCGCATCAGCGAAGCGCTCGGGGTCCATGTCGAGGACCTTGACTTGGCCATGGACAATGAGCGGCTGACCCTCACCGGCAAGGGTGGAAAACAGCGGACGATACTGCTCGACGATCCCCGGCTTCTGCGCCAACTTCGCTCCTATCTCAAAAAGATGGGGTACCGCAACGGGCCGTTGTTTCGCGCCCAAAAGAACGGCCGGGGTGGACCGCTGCGCTATCAGTCGGTGCAGGAGCGGTGGGCTGGTTACTGTCGGCGGGTGGGTGTCGAATGCACGCTGCACGAACTCCGGCATACCCATGCAACTGAACTCGTCAACGACGGAGTGAGTCTCGCCACGATCCGAAAGCGCTTGGGGCATCGCAACTTACAGACGACCCTGCGCTATGCCGAACAGTCCGATGCAGCCGCCGACGCGGAAGTACGGGCCTGGCGCCGGCGTCGCCTTGAACACTGAGGAGTATAACGGTGGACGTTCTGCTATCGAACCTGACGTCAGACGAGCGAGAGCTTGCTTTGAAGCGGTTTCGTGTTCTTAAGCCGTTTCTGGAAGACGGCGAAGCTCTGCCGTCGATAGCAGTCACATCCGGGCAATCGCTGCGTAACCTCAGAAGATGGGTGCGCCGTTATCGAGCCGAAGGTCTCGTCGGATTGTCTCGAAAAGGTCGATGCGACGGCGGCAAGCATCGGGTGCTGACTACCGAACTCGCGCATCTCATAGAAGGGTTGGCCTTGCAGAAGCCGCCGCTGACGATTGCTGTTATCCACCGGCAAGTCCGTAAAGTCGCTATCGACGGCGGGCTTCTGCCACCCAGCTACTCCCTAGTTTATCAAACTGTGCGAGGCATTCCGGACGCCTTGAGGACTCTCGCACAGGACGGCAGCAAGGCTTACTCCCAAACCTTCGATCTGGTTCATCGGCGCGAAGCAGACGGCCCAAACTCAATATGGCAGGCTGACCATTGCCTGCTCGACATCCTACTTGTCCGGGAAGGAGAACCACCGGCAAAGCCGTGGCTCACCATCGTGCTCGACGACTACAGCCGCGCAGTCGCGGGGTACTTCCTTACGTTCAACGCGCCTTCCTCACTTAACACGTCGCTCGCCCTCCGCCAACCAATATGGCGTAAAGAAAATCCCCACTGGCACATTTGCGGCATCCCGGACGTGCTCTACACAGACAATGGCAGCGACTTCACCTCGCTCCATCAAGAGCAGGTCGCCGCCGACCTGAAAATCCGCCTGATCTTTTCCCTACCGGGGCAGCCCCGTGGACGCGGTCGAATCGAGCGGTTCTTTCAAACGGTACAGGAAATGTTCCTTTGCGAATTGCCTGGCTACTCCCCGGAGGGTGGTGCGATGAGAGGTAAGCCAACGCTAACGTTGCGGGATTTGAGCGAATGTTTCGGGCGCTTTCTTTGTGAAACCTATCACGTCCGTGTGCAGAACGAGACCGGTACAACGCCCAATGATCGTTGGGGGGCCAACGGCTTTCTCCCGCGCTTGGCGGACTCGCTGGAGCAGTTGGACTTGCTTCTGATCACGGTCGTCCGTTCACGCAAGGTGCATCCCGACGGGATCCATTTCCTAGGCATGCGCTACATCGATCCGAACTTAGCGGCTTATGTCGGAGAGAGTGTGATCTTACGCTACGACCCGCGCGACGTCGCCGAGGTGCGCGTCTTTCAGCAAGACCGCTTTCTTTGCCGTGCGGTCTGTCAGGAATTGGCCGGTGAAACGGTGCCCCTTCGCGACGTCCTCCAAGCTCGAAACCGGCGGCGACGAGAGTTGAAGCAGACCCTCGCCGATCGTCAGCGAGTGGTGGACACGCTGCTGCAGGTCCGAAGGTGGAACATGGAAGATGCCAAGGACGAGCCTCCGGTCGCTTCCGCCTTGCCTTCGCTGAAACGGTATATCAATGAATAGGCTGCCTCCGGTCGGTGAAGACGGGTTCGTCGTCACACAGGAGTACCGGCGCTTCGCCGAGTTCTGCGACGCTTGCCGCCACTATCGTTACATTGGCCCTTGCTGCGGCCCACCAGGAGTGGGAAAGACGCTGTCCGCCCGTCGGTTCGCTGGCTGGGCGAGGCTCGAAACCTGCGAACCTCGAAAGGAAACCCTGGACGAGCTGTCTAACGTGAATGGAAGCAACACGGTCCTTTACACACCGGAGGTGATCAATTCGCCAGGTCGGATTGGGCAAGACATCGAGTCCCTGCGGCGCCGACTACAGTCGATTCCGTTCGAGATTCTCGACCGGCAGCAAAGGCCCGTCCTCGACGGTTTTCGCGCACACGAGGAAGAGCTTCGGAAGAAGTTCTACATGGAAACGGACTGGCTTTTCGGCCCACCTGTGAACAGAGACGCCCTTGATGGCGAACGGCTTGCAATGTACGAGGAGATGGCGAAACAGCGCTCCGAGATTCATGATCCGACGAACCTCGTCCTGGTCGATGAAGCGGATCGCCTCAAGATGGCCAGCCTTGAGCAGATGCGATCGATTTACGATGCGGGCGGGATTGGGTTGGTTTTCATCGGAATGCCTGGTCTTGAAAAGCGCCTTGCCCGGTACCCGCAGTTCTATTCTCGCGTCGGGTTCGTCCACACGTTTCGACCGCTCGGAGCCAACCAGATGCGCGAACTTCTACAGGAATGGAACCCACCGGATCTGCGGCTTCCCGAGAACAGCCTGAGTGACGCGGAAGCCGTGGGGGCGATCATCAGGATCACGGGCGGCAACCTCCGCCTTCTGCATCGCTTGCTCGCGCAAGCCGCTCGACTGATGGAAATCAACGGGATCGCCTCCGTCACCCGGCAGGTTGTCGAAACCGCTCGGGAAAGCCTGGTCATCGGCACCGGTTAACGTGCAGGGTGACAATTAGCTCTAAAGATTGGGTGACACATAATTCTGAAAGTCACAGTTGCTACCATCATTTTACATGTCGGGATAGCCACACATAACCCCTTTTATGTGTGGCGTCAAATTTGGTATTGAGATTCAACCAAGCTGGCGGAGATCGCAATTGCCAAGGAACTCAGCCTGAGGTTTGGGCTTGCTTTACGGAGTCCTCGATCATCTGCTCGACTGCCTTGGGCAGTGTGGACCAGGTGTAGGTTTCGTTGGTCGGTTCGTAGGTCGTTCCGCCACCAGTTGAAGCGTCGACTACTTGGCGCTCACGGAAACTGGACTTCCAGCCCAAAATCGCGCTTGACGTTACTGGCCCACTCTTCGTCGCTTTCTACCCCAGCCCATTCGATCAGCTGTTCATCAGTCATGGACAAACGCCATTCCAAAAGCGGCTTCGCGTCTGGGCCTACTGGGTGGCGCAGCGTTGCGTCACAAGATCCCACAATTTCCACAATTTTGTCCGCCACCACTGAAGGCGGCGTCGGATTCTGCAACGAGGCGGCGAACAAGGCCCGCATGCGCTTTCCCTGGGGGTAATGGCTGCTCCATTGCCGCTGTGGAGCCTTGCCGAAAATCGGAGTCGCGATCACCCCCGGCTCGATAATGGCCACCAGAATTCCGAACTGTTTGACCTCTTGGGCCAGAACCTCGCTCAGAGCCTCTAACGCAAACTTTGAGGCAGTGTAGGGGCCTTGTGGTGAAAGTGCCATGCGCCCAGAAACTGAGGTTACATTTAATATGTGGCCAGACTTCTTTTCGCGCATCGCAGGCAGAACCGCTTGTATACATCGCAAGGCCCCAAAGAAATTGGTTTCCATCACCTTGCGGAAATCAGAAAGTTCGACTTCTTCCACAGGGCCGCCGCCGCCTATTCCGGCGTTATTGACCAGCACATCAATGCTCCCTTTTGCGGCCAATATCTGCTGCACTACAATGCGCACGCTCTCGTCGGAATCAACATCGAGCGGAACAACGGTTACGGCCAGGTTCTCAGTCGCGGCAAGCTGCGCGAGTTCCGGTGACCCGCTTGGGTTACGCATACCGGCGAAAACCTCGTGGCCCGCACGCGCCATTGCTACGGCAGTCGCAAAACCGATTCCTGTGCTGCAGCCAGTTACCAAAGCTATGGACATAGAACGCTCCTGAGTTGCGTTGATTCAGTGAGAGTAGTCAACGAAGCCAAAGTATAGCCCTAGCGCCACGTAGTGGGGAAAATCACTGGCTCAAACTACTTATTGAGCCCGGTGAACTTGTCGGAGTAGCGGCTTTTTGCTAGGAAGGATTTGAAGTCTTTGATGTTAAGGATGTCGTAGATGGCTTGCGTTTTGTCGGAAGCATTCTTATAGTACGACTCACAGATTCTGTGGCCCATGTAATAGCCCAGGTCGTCGGGGCGGACGCCTTCGCCGCTCTCGGAGTAAAGCCATACCGATTGCTTATCCGTCCGATCCATATCCTTTTGGAACCTTTCCCAGAGTTCTTTCTCGTGGACGTCTCCGTAGGGGTAGACATTTAACTGGTGGAACTCACCCACCCCGCCGGAGCACATTGAGCCCAAGAAGTTTGCGGCACCTTCTTCGATGCATGCCGCCAATAGCGTCTGGTCAGACTGGGTGTATCGTTGCTGAAAGTGGATCATCTCATGAGCCACGATGAAGGGAATGTCGCTGGTAGGCGTCAGCACTAACTTTTGCCAGCGTCCAAGCTCATCCTTTGACGTCTTAGGCGACAGTGAGTACATCTCCGCGCTCATCAATAGGTTTGCGTTCGAGACCGTCCCTCCCCCATAGAATGCCCCTACCGAGAACGCCACATTCGGGAATTCGGCTTGAGGATACAAGGTCTTGAACTTTTGAAATGCCTCGAGTGTGGCGGGCCTTTGCGTCGCTATCTGTAAAGTCGCATCGCGGGCACTCGCGTAGAATTTCGGACTCTTGTTCACAAATTGGGTTAGCGTTCGCGCCGTTACTTTTCGAACACGAATCCAGTCCTGCATCCCTGGTGTCGCTCGGTCCAGATATTCATGCTGAAAGATTGCCTCGCGCTTGTCGGCAGGGTTGGCTATTGCTTTGTCATAAGCTGCCCAAAAACGAGGAATATCTGAGGTAACAAACTCCACCCGGCTCGGATCCGAGAGGCGACGATGCCTGCTTTCTGCTGCCTTTTCGATCCGAGAGAGTAACGGCGACCAGCGAAGGTCACTATGAAGGGACACCAGATCGCTGTCCGTCGAGATGAGGTTAAAGTCTGTGAAGCCGAATCTCGAAGCTTTATCAAGAACCTTGAAGGCTCGTTCTCTATCCCCGCTTAGGGAGAGTGCACATGCGGTGTTGTAGAGCGCATCGGGCTGCTTTTCACCGAGATCCATTGCGTAAAGCCCAAGGGCAGCCGCCTCGACATAATGCTTTTGCTTGTAAGCCTCTTGAAACGATGAATGGATACCAAGCAGTCGTGATCGCACATCCATTTGAAGCAAGTGAGTTGAGGCGGTAGGGTAAGCAAGATATCCAGGCACGGGCGAGCCAAGAACCGCCATTGAAAGCAGCATCGAAAACATAGCTTCACGTTTTGGCAGAATAGTGGATCAGTTTCTAGAACGTCGTTAGCGTTTTCGCGGACGTAATCCCATCAGCCGACGAACGAAGCCGATAGGACTGCGGCGATCGGCCGAACGATCGGCGAAAATGCCGACAGAAGTGGCTTTGATCACTGAATCCTTCCTGCGCGGCGATGTCACCCACGCGTGAGTTAGGCTCCTTTCGAAGTCTTGCCGCCGCGCGACGTAGACGCACAAGCCGAGCCTCTTCGGAGAGGGTTATCCCTCGCCAAGATACAAAGGCTCGCGAGAGATGAGTGGGGTGCAAGGATGCAATATTTGCCGCCTCATCTAGCGAAAGGGGCCGTGGACCCAACTCCCGGATATAGTCCTCAACCAGAGCTAACCATGCCGGTTCTTGGGACCGATTCGACGCGGTCGAAACATCGAGGGTCATCACAAGTTGCTCAATAATGGAGGGTGAAATCTCGTCCCACTCAAACAGTTCGGCCTCAATCCGCGCTAAACGGCTTGCAGAGCCGCGACTAGATTCTTGGAAATGGAATGATGGGAAGGTATCTGGTGCGACCTCAATATGGAGCAATCGTCCATCGGATTCCCAGTCCGTCGCATGCGGTGTCCCAGCGGGCAAAAACACCAAGTCACCCTCACCCGCGAGGATAGTTGATCGTCGACGCTTATCACGACATCGCCCGGATTTCACCCAGTAGAGGAGGTCGTAGTCGTGAGTGTGTTGCTGTGTGCTCGTTCGCTCGCTGTATACGTGATGGTGCAGGCGCCCGCTCGCAAAGCTTCCGCTTCGCTCGGCATCTCCAAAGAATCCATGGCGGTTTCGCCCTTCACTCACGTAGGGATTATACGTTCAGAAATATCCCTTCGACGCCAACGAGGTAGTCGCCCAAAACCCTTTTATGTGAGGCATCAAATCCAGCATTGAGACTCAACCAAGCTGACAATAATCGACATTGCCAAGGAGCTCAGCCCGAGGTTTGGGCTTGCTTTACGGAGTCCTCGATCGCCTGCTTGACGGCCTTTGGCAGTGTGGCCCAAGTGTAGGTTTCGTTGGTCGGTTCGTATGATGTTCCGCCACCGGTAGAACTGTGGAATTCAAGACCGTGGGTGAACCGGATGGTGAAGTTGAGGCTTTTCATCTGCCCGAGTCGGTATCGATATGGGAAGAACTCGGAGGGTGATTTGATGCTGCCGATGCGGATCGCCTCAGCGATATGATCCCCGACATGGGCGTACCCGATCGGCATGGCGAGGTCGCCATTATCCAGCACCTTCGACATGACGTTGTAGTACCTGGTATCGGTCGTCACGGTGGACTCGGGTGGAAAGCCCTGCGGAAAAGCGTCGGTGATATTTCTATAGATGTCGGGTACATCGGAGTTCTTAGTATCCAATACCGTTGGTCCCAGCGTCGCCCAGTCGGATAGTTCCGATACCGCTTGTTCCGAGCAGCCTCGTAGTTCCAGTGGATTCCCGGCGACCAGTGACTTCCACGACTCATCTGACAAAGAGCCGAGGAATCGCGTCATCCATGCTCCCATGCTGGATTCGGGGACGCTATATCCCAGGCGCGAAATGGCAGGCGAGAACAGTGTGAACACTGGCTTGTCGAAGAGCGAAGTATCGGAGGCAGCAGATAGAACACAGATTTCACGGAGTCCTGCCGTTTTGCCTCGGACTGCAGACACAAATCGGCTGAAGTAAGACCGATCAATGGTTCGCAGCATTGAAGATTCGGGATCAATCGGTCGAATCACCTTCCAACCATTCTCGTCCGATTGGCTATATCGGGCAAACAATGCTGACGCAAACTCGTTCCGACTGATCGTATCGTCGTGTAAGGCATGCACTGCGGCATCCAAGACGTCGTCGCCGAGCCATGCCACTAAGGGGCGAGGGCCCACGATGGCAGATATCGCCTCGGGGATTCCGACGGATAAGGGTTCGGGGGTCGACCGGAGGGTAACGAAGTCGAGAAGGGCTTCTTTCTCTGTGCTGAGGGGTTGGTTCCCTCCAACTGAGAGGCGACAGAGATCTGCGAATAGCTTCGGGACAGGCACTTTGCTGTCGGCTTGGTGCTGCGCGACTTTCGCAGGTAACACCGAAATGATTCCAGATCCAGTGGTTCGTTGCTTTCCCGTCTTGGTATAGGTCGTAAGCAAAAATGAGACGTTCTTGACATCTCTGCGAACAAATAGATTGATCTTGTCCGCTGGAGATTCTTCCAGTGCTTGCCTCACTAGCCCTAGCCCATACTTGTCGAACGTGCTCGGGAATGTCCAGTTGAACTCGGCCGCCCCTCTTAGCAACTCTTCAGATTGCCGAAACGGCGTGATAAGTTCCTTCATCTTAAAGGTGAATTCTCGCTGGGCGGCAGTGGGGATGGTTGAATAGACGACACTACGATTCATTGGAAGTTTCGCCAATTCATCGGGGTCCATCGCCTGCATCAAAGCCCTTACGAGGAAGTCGCACGGAAGCTCTAAGGGTGGAATGGTGCCGTCTTTTTGGTCTCGCCCCGTCTGAATGCCATCCTTGAATTTGCTCATTGATAACAGGGACCTGGCGTACCAAGCGGCGGCTTCCGGCTTTGGTTGCGCGGCGGCAAGAGCCTGCAATGCAACGCTGATTCGGGATCGCAATTTCTGTTCGGCAAGTCTGTTTTGGTCGCGAGTAAAGCCAGCTATTCGCGTAAGTCGCTCACCAGACTTAGTTATTTCCCAATGGGCACCCAAGGCGGAAGCCAAGGCAACTTTTAGGTTTCCAGTAGCGCTGTCGGTGGAACTGATGAATACGATCCGAGGTGCGAGATCCGCAGAACAGGTCAATTGCTTTCCCGATGCTGCCGAAAGATCATTCACCCACGCTGAAACGGCTTCAAGGCGAAAAACAGATTCGTTTGTTTTCGCCAATATTAGCAAAATAGCGAGGTAGCTTATCATTGTCGAGGTTGCTCATTGATTGTCGTGGGCTCTGGTCGCCCGGTAGCAGCGCCGAGCGACCAATCATTTCTGGGTCTATTTCGCGTCGGAAACGTGAAGATTCGCGGGACCGCTTTTCGCGTTCCCTGGCAGGCAAGTGCAACTGGATGGGTCCCCACTGGTGGCACGACAGCTATAAAATTGGCCCTTATTTGTACAAGACGAATTTGTCTGGCATATTCCACTTTGCGTTGTAGTGCATTCTGGCGTACGGCCCGACGGAAGCCAGGCAGATGCCGCAACAGAAAGTACAAAAAGTAGGCATGTACCTGAGAAGATTGTGAGTGCACGTTTGCTGATAATCATGATTTTTTTGAAGCCCTCTTTAGCATGGCAAGTAGTTCGGCCGTCGCAAGCGCTCGGGCCTGGAGTGACGAGGATAGGAGAAAAACCTCTGGTACGCCGTGGAGACCAGCCTCCTTGGCAAATCCAATATCTTCCAGCAATCTTTTCCGAAGTTCGCTTGTTGGTGTTTCGGCCTCAAGCCTCACACGACTGAGATCAATGCTACATTGACGGCACATATCGTGCAAAAGAGGTACAGAAAGAGATCTTGCAGACGCAGTAAGCCCTACGAATTTGGCAAAAGTGCCATGGTCCTGCGCCGCTTCGGAAATAGCCGCTGCCTCAAATGAATATTGGTGGCCATTTAGAGGAAACTGTACCCACATGACTCGATATAGGGATTGTTGGGGCAGGTAAGGCAAAATCTGCTTAAGTAAGCCGCGTGTCGCCGGACAGTCGAAGTCTCCGAAGAGGATGATCGCCTTCGGTCCGTTTGCAGCCCCGAGATTTGGGCGAGTATTTCTGCTCAGAATCTTTTGGATTTCCGGGTCTAGCCTTTTGGCTGCATTGCAGCTTTCGTCGGATGTCAAGCGCTCTTCAGTTACTAATTGCCATCCAAAAGGGACGATTGTGGTCATGCCAAGGACTGCCAAGCCTAGCTTTAAAGTTGGTCGAATTCCATGAGGTGGCCCGAATCTAGTGGCTGCAATCGCATAAGTTCCGACGAGGAACGCTGAAAGCAAGCAACGCGGGCAAACATAACCGATCCTAGCACCAGATGCTAAGATTATGCAACTTAATAATGAGAATGTGACTGCAATGGACGCCTCTAATAATGGGTATGACAACATTGGCACTCCCAGGGATAGAAGTGCTAGGAGCAGCCACATTGCTAACCCAAAGTATGAAAAGGGAATATTGAATATTAACTTGTGGGCCAGTACTTCGGAAGATGAGCAAAGTGCAGTGTCTGGGCACAGATTTCGTAACGCAAAGTTATCTCCAACCGCAAGACTCACGACATCAAGCAAGCCACAGATCGAGATAACGAATGCTACCGTCCTAGCTATGGGGAAACACGTAGCCCCAGATCTGCTCAAATGATCTGTCTCTCTATCACGAACTATAGCCTTAGCCAATTCACAACCATTTACTCTAACGAGGCTATTATAACCGTAAGAATTAAAAAGCACAAGTACTGATGCGTACTTTATGAGTTGCAGTTGTCGACTATGGAGGGTGCCCCGATGCTTTAACCTAGATTTACTGAAAGTGGCTGCTCATCTCGAGTCCACGCCAGGCTTTGTCCAGGCGTAACCATTTTGGAGGTGAGGGCTGGTGCCCTTTACTTCGACTAGCAGCCAACTGACGTCCGGGTGCGCCCGGGATCGAACAGCTTCCCTGCCCGGTCCAAGACGACACGCGCGATTGTGGTGAATTTCTGTCGGATCGGGGCGCTGCGCAGAGAGTGGTCGTGCTTACGTAGGCAATCGGTATGCAGGGAGCCATTCGAGGCAAAGGTCGGCAAGAAAGTAACGGGAGCCAGGGTGCGACCTCACCGCATAGTATAACGGAACTCCTTTGGACTGTATGATCAATCTGGGCTAGCATGCGAACACGAACTGCTCAGGAAACACAAGAAAGTCCAAGGTGCGGTCCACTGCCTTTCTGGCATGGCAGAAGGAGTTTGAGCCGGAGGTTAGCCTACGCTGACTGTGATGTAAAGTACCTCTTGCCAGCATCACGAGCGACGAATGACTGTTGGATTTGGCTTTGCAGGACCTGTCAAAAGCAGGTGGTTTGATGCCTCCAGGCTCCGCTGTCGCTAGGGCTGGGGGCATCAACGCAGGTGGAGTTTATGAGATTAGCTTCGTGGCGACCTCGCCGTGAACGTCTGTTAAGCGGAAGTTTCTGCCTTGAAACTTATATGTAAGCTTCGTATGATCGAGTCCCATCAGGTGGAGAATCGTTGCGTTGAGGTCGTGGACGTGGAGGCCATCGGTGGCGACGTTGTAGCCGAGTTCGTCGGTCGATCCGTAGGCCATGCCTGGCTTGATTCCGCCGCCTGCCATCCAGATGGAGTAGGCGTGGGGGTGGTGGTCTCGGCCCATGAACTTCGAGCCATCTCGGGCTTCATTCATGGGGGTGCGGCCGAATTCCCCCGTCCAGACAACGAGCGTCTCGTCGAGGAGTCCGCGACGCTTCAGATCAGTGATCAGGGCAGCGGCGGCTTTATCGGTTTCTTTGCATAGTTTGGGTAGGCCATGGGTGAGGTCGTCGAACTCGGCTTCGCCATGATGGTCCCAGCCTCGGTGGTAAAGCTGCACAAACCGAACGCCGCGCTCGACAAGGCGACGGGCGAGTAGGCAGTTGTTGGCGAACGACGCCTGCCCAGGCTCGGTCCCGTAAAGCTCATGGACTTCCTTGGGTTCCTTGGATATGTCCATGAGATCGGGCACGCTTGTTTGCATCTTGTAGGCCATCTCGTAGGCGGCAATGCGGGTCTCGATCTCAGGATCGCCAACCACGTTCTCACGCATCTTGTTGAGATCCTTCAGCGCGTCGAGTTCTTCACGCCGAGTGGCGGGGCGGATGCCCTCGGGGTCAGAGACATAAAGAACGGGATCGCCCTTTGATCGGAATTCGACACCTTGGTACACCGACGGAAGGAATCCTCCGCTCCAGCAAGACTTGCCACCATCCGGGTTGTTGTGTCCGGAGATGAGCACCACAAAACCAGGCAAATTCTCACACTCACTTCCGAGCCCATAGGTCAGCCAAGAGCCCGCACTCGGGCGTCCAGGCAACGCGCTACCTGTGTTCATAAAGAGCTGGGCAGGTGCGTGGTTGAACTGATCTGTGTGCATCGAGCGGACGATGGTGATGTCATCGGCGACCTTTTGCAGGTGGGGCAGGATGTTGGAGATCTCGTGTCCGCACTTACCAGACTTCGTGAACTCGTGTGGCGAACCCAGCAGGCGAGGGGTGCCTTTGATAAAGGCAAACCGCTCGCCTTTCACGAACTCGGGCGGGATTGGTTCGCCGTTGTGCTTTTGAAGCAAAGGTTTTCGGTCGAAGAGGTCAAGCTGAGACGGGGCGCCCGCCATGAACAGGTAGATCACTCGCTTGGCTTTAGGCGCGAAATGGGGCAGCTTCGGGGCAAAGGGATCTGTTCGCGCCGTTTTCTGCTTCTGAAATGCAGCAAATGACGACTCGCTGAGCATCGCGCTAAGGGCAAGAGAGCCAACGCCATATCCGGCAACCTTGAGCAGGTTCCGGCGTGTGATATCCCGCAGGATCAGTTGTTCGATGGAATCGTTAATGTGCATCTCTATTCCTTGGTGATTGCTTCGTCGAGATTGAATAAGACCTGGGCGACGACGGTGAAAGCCGCCGGATCGGCGAGTTTGGGATCTGGGGTCTTCTCGCCCATTAGCGCCGCCGCCGAGCTTGGCTCCTTGGCAAATTTGGTCTGCTCAAGCAGAAGCAGTTTCTCGAGGCGGTTCAACTCAACTGGGGCAGGCTTTCGAGCCATGACCGACCGGAATCCATAATCGATCTTTGCCGCATTGGACTTCGCACCAAATCCCATCATCTTCTTGGCCAGCGCCTTCGAGGCCATAAGGTACACCGGATCATTCAGCAGCGTAAGAGCCTGAAGCGGAGTATTGGTCCTTAGTCGGCGAATCGTACAGAACTCGCGGCTCGTTGCATCGAACGAAAGAAAGGACGGATATGGTGAAGTTCGTTTCCAAAACGTGTACAAACCTCGTCGATACCGATCAGGTCCGTTGCTCGTTTGCCATGATTCGTCGTTGTAAGGTGTATTCCAGATTCCATCCGGCTGATCGGGATAGACGCTTGGACCACCGAGATGATGGCTAAGAAGTCCCGCTGCTGAGAGCGCGGAATCTCGGATCATTTCAGCACTCATTCGGAAGCGAGGACCGCGTTCCAACAAGCGGTTCTCTGGATCTCGCTCTTTCATCGCTGCCGTCTCAACCGACGATTGTCGATAAGTGTTCGAGGTCACGATCAGTCTCAGAATTGCCTTTGTGCTCCAACCACGATTCATGAACTCCACGGCGAGCCAATCCAACAGTTCCTTGTGGACCGGTTTTTCGCCTTGAGAACCCAAGTCCTCAACCGTCTTCACGAGTCCTACTCCAAACAACTGCTCCCAGATTTGGTTGATGCGGACGCGAGCCGTCAAGGGGTTGTCGCGGCTGACGAGCCACTTCGCGAGCCCAAGTCGGTTCTGTGGCACATCCTTTGGCAGTGGAGGCAGCACTTTGGGGACGTTTGCGGTGACAAGCTTGCCAGGAGCGAGGTAGGCACCTCGAATTCGCATCGGTGTTTTGGGAGGGTAGGCACCCTTCTTCTCTTCCATCACCAATGTGCTGATGTTGGTCATCTGGTTGATCTCGTTTCGAAGCTGTTGCGCGGCTTCCGAGACCGACTTGAATGCGTCCGCATCGCCTTTTAGCTTGGGAAGCGATTTCTCAAGTTGGGCCAGTTGCCCACTCAAGGCACGAACCTTAGGGTCACTCAGGTCCATCGTTGGTTCGTTGGAAGGGTCGAAGAACGCCAGGAACCGATAGAAGTCTTCTTGGGTGATGGGGTCGTACTTATGGTTGTGGCACTGCGCACATCCAATCGTTGTGCCGAGCCATACGCCACCCGTTGTGGCGACTCGGTCAACCAGCGTCAGCCATCGTTGTTCGCCTTGGTCCACACCACCCTCGGTGTTAAACATCGTGTTGCGATGGAAGCCGGTAGCAACCAACTGGTCTTTGGTGGCTTCAGGCAGCAAATCGCCCGCAATCTGTTCGATCGTAAATTCGTCAAACGGGAGGTCTCGGTTGAAGGCGTTGATCACCCAGTCCCGATAGGGCCACATCGTACGGTTGAGGTCTTTCTCATAGCCGGTTGAGTCCGCATAACGGGCGAGGTCCAGCCAAGGCGTTGCCTGTCGTTCACCATAAGCCTTCGATGCCAGCAGGTTGTCGACAACCTTGTCGTATGCATCGGGCGACGTGTCAGCGAGAAATCGGTTCGTGTCGTCGATGCTTGGCGGGAGCCCCGTTAGGTCCAAATAAACACGACGCAAAAGCGTCGCTTTTGGTGCCGCCGGTGAATGGCTCAACCCCTCAGCGTTCAGCTTCGCCAAAACTAGGGCGTCGATTGGATTGCGCACCCATGCTTTCTCTTTGACCTGGGGCAGTTTTGTCTGGATTGGCTTGATGTAGGACCAGTGCTTTCCAACTCCGTTGGCAGGGATGTGAGCCCCAGAGTCGATCCAGCGCTTTAGGGTGGCCACTTCTTCAGCAGAAAGGGGGGCGAAGCCAAGTGGCATCTGAGGCAGTCCGCCTTTGCCGAGCACGCGCTCGATCAGGTAACTGTTTGCAGACTTTCCAGGAGTGAAGAGCGGTCCACCCTTGCCACCTTTTTGGATGGCAGCGGCGCTGTCAAATCGAAGTCCGCCCTTGTGAACTTCGGGTCCGTGGCACTGAATACATCGCCCCCGAAGAATCGGAGCGACGTCTTCATTGAAGTCTGGTGTTTTTAGTGTTGCCTTCTGTCCCGCCGGGTTCGCCATGAGCAAAACCCACGGCGAGGCGGCCAACCCAACAAGAGCCACTTTGCCCAATCGCATATCCGTGCATGGTATCACGGTTAGGCTCAAACCTGCCTGAAAATGGGCTAAGAGCTATGCGGTTTTCTGGAACAAATCCGCGGCGAGACCAGCAAGGGCATCCATGATCTTGAGATCGGCATTTATTGTGTCGACGCGTCGGAAGTTCAGGCCCAACTCGGCACACTTGTCACGCGCTTCGATTCCAAGATCGTAGAGAACCTCAAGGTGATCCGACACGAAGCCGACCGTGCAGCAGACGATGTTCTTGTACTTTGTCGCGTTCTCAGCGATGACATCAAGCACGTCTGGCCCAAGCCAAGGTTCTCCGGTGGTGCTAGCACTTTGGAAGGCAAATGTCCAGTGTGCAATCCCCAGCTTGTCGGCCACGAGCTTGCTCGTTTCCATCAACTCTTCGGGGTACGGATCACCTTCACCCATGATCCGGGTTGGCAAGCTGTGCGCAGAGAAGATGACAAGGGTTTCTTCAGGATTCCAGCCGTCGAGCTGTACCTTTACGCGGTCCGCAAGGCCGTCAACAAACTCAGGCAATGTGCCCCAGCGCTCCACGAAGTCGAGCACCATCTCAGGACCGTGCTTTTCTTTAGCATCGAGTGCGTAGTGACGATAGGCGGCGATGCTATACGTCGAGTAGTGAGGAGCCAGGACCACGCCGATTGCTTCGGTAATTCCGTCATTTGCCATCTGCTCGACGGCTTCCGCAACGAACGGATGGGTGTGCTTGGCCCCGATATACAGCTTTGCGTCGATTCCGCGCTTCTGCAACCCAGCCAAGATTCCAGCCGCTTGGTCTTCGGAAATCTTCGTGAGCGGGGAAGGGCCGCCGATGGACTGATATCGATCCACAAGATCCTGAAGGGCGGCGGGTTCGGGTGGGCGCCCGCGTCGAATGTGGGTGTAGTATGGCAAAACGTCGTCAATGGACTTCGGAGTGCCGTAGTGCATTACGAGGAGAGCTTTGGTGGTGGGTGGTGTCATTTCGGTCAATCTCCGTTGGTGATCGGTTTCTACGCGCTGTGAACGGCCTCCAGCAGCGCCTCCACGTTGGCAATCGGCGTATCCGGATAGATGCCGTGTCCGAGGTTGAAGATATGGCCAGGGATCTCGCGGCCCTGTTGAACGATCGTCTTCGCCCGTCGAGCGATGACTTCCGGATTGGTGATCATCACGGCAGGATCGAGGTTGCCTTGCATTGGGATTGGTTTGACGAGTTTGGCGGCGTCGGTCAGGCTGATTCGCCAATCGACTCCCAAAACATCGCCTCCCGCTTCCTGCATCACCTTCAGCAACGCTGAGGTTCCGGTTCCGAAGTGGATCACAGGTTTGCCGAGAGGTTTTAGCCCCTCGAAGATGTGCTTCATGTGTGGCAGCAGGCAATCTCGATAAGTTGCCTCGTCGATCACGCCAATCCAGCTATCGAAGACCTGCACCGCATCCGCCCCCGCATTAAGCTGAGCCGTGAGATAGCGCAAGGTGTTCTCAGCCAAGAGTGCCATCAATTCGTGCCAAAACTTCGGCTCGGTTAGCATGAGCGACCTTGTGAGCTTGTGATCCTTGGACGGTCCGCCTTCGATCAAGTAAGACGCCAACGTAAAGGGCGCTCCCGTAAAGCCGATCAGGGGAACCGTCAATTCCTGCTTGAGAATTCGGATCGTCTCAAGGACGAACGGTAGTCCTTCTTCCGGTTCATAGAGGCTCAACGTATCAAGGTCCGCTTGGGTTCGAATCGGATGGGCAACAACGGGACCGACACCCTCTTTGATGTCAAACGGCGCTCCCATCGGGGTGAAAGGAACCGTCAGGTCGGAAAAGAGGATCGCCGCATCGAATCCGAATCTGCGGATGGGCTGAAGCGTTGCTTCGACCGCGATATCCGGTGTGCTAACTGCTTCGAGCATGGTCTTGCCCTTTCGCAGTTCGCGATACTCCGGTAGGTAGCGGCCAGCCTGGCGCATCATCCAGATCGGAGGACGGTCAAGCGATTCCCCCCGACATGCTTTAAGGAATCTTGAATCCTTCAAGCGACCACTTCCCGAAGGCTGGCGGCAAACGCTTCAACGGTTCGATCGATATCCGCTTCGGTATGCGAAGTCGTCATGAACCAGGCTTCAAGGGCGCTTGGTGGCAAGTAAAAGCCCTTGTCCAACATCGAATGGAACACCGACCCGAAGAGAGGTTTGTTCGTGGTGTTGGCCTCGTCAAAGTCATTGACGGGCTGTTCGGTAAAGAAGACGCTAATCATGGATCCAACCCTCTGCACTTGGGCAGCGATGCTCTCCCCCTGGCACGCTTGGTTCAGTCCTGCCTCCAAGCGCGCACCGAGAGTTTCGAGCGTTTCATATTGCTCCTGATCGAGATTTGAGAGCGCAGCATATCCGGCTGCCATCGCGAGCGGATTGCCGGAGAGTGTGCCTGCTTGATACATTGGACCGAGGGGAGCGACGAGGTCCATCAAATCTTTGCGCCCGCCGTAAGCACCGACGGGCAGTCCGCCACCGATGACTTTGCCCATGCAAAGTAGGTCTGGTGTGATGCCAAACCGCTCCGCAGCGCCACCTTTGGCGACGCGAAAGCCAGTCATGACTTCATCGAAAACGAGAAGCACCGCGTGCTCGTCGCAAAGGCGTCGGAGAGCTTGCAGGAATCCAGGTTTCGGAGGCACAAGGCCCATGTTTCCAGAGACGGGCTCCACGAGAATCGCAGCGACTTCGCCTCGATTCGCATTGAGGATCTCCTCGACATTAGCGGCATCGTTATACTTGGCAAGCAACGTATCGTGGGTAATCGACTTAGGCACTCCGGCGCTATCCGGCAAGCCAAAGGTCGCGATACCCGAACCGGCTTTTGCCAAGAGGCTGTCGACGGCACCGTGGTAGTTGCCCTCGAACTTCAGTATCTTGTTGCGACCCGTCGCCGCGCGAACCAATCGAATGGCAGCAAGCGTTGCCTCGGTTCCGGAGTTGACGAACCGGATCCTCTCCAGTGGTTCAACTCGCTCGATGATCTCTTTAGCCAGGCGAACTTCACCTTCGTGAGGGGCACCGAAGCTTGTTCCGTTGGCTGCAGCCGCTGAAATGGCCGAAACCACTCGGTCGTCGGCATGTCCGAGCAGGATAGCTCCCCAAGACGAGACGTAGTCGACATAAGATCGGTCATCGGCGTCAAAGAGGTAGGCACCTTTCGCTCGTTTGAAGAAAACAGGTGTTCCACCAACGGCTTTGAATGCGCGTACGGGGCTGTTCACTCCTCCAGGCATAAGGCCGCAGGCTTCCTTGTAGAGCGCCTCCGAGTTGGGACGATTTGTCATCGAACGAACTCCTCCGGCTTCAGGTGAACGCCGGTGACGAGTGGCGTATCGGCAGCTGTGTAGCGCCGTCCCTCGGCACCGCGAAGCGCATTTACCAACTCAGAGAAGCGAACCGGATTCTCGACTTCGTACGACACAACGAACTCTTGGTCTTGAAGGCCGAACGAGTAGAGCAAGAGTTGCTTTACGTCAAAGTACTGCTTGCCGATTTTGATGTGCTCGTTCATCATGCCCTGTCGCGCATCGACACCCATCAAGTACCACTCTTTGGTCTTGGTGAATGGATACACGATGAAGAACTTGCATCGCGATTCATCGAACGCATCCATGTCCTGCTCGCTCTTTCCACGGGAGTACATCGATGGCCGAGTGAAGCCCCAAAGAATCTGTACGGGCTTGATATACCGTCGCCAGCCGTCGGCAATCTGGTTGTAGTCGACGAGTGCCTTTGCAGATACTTCTGGTTCTTCTGCAATCCAAGCGGACCAGATCATAAAGTCTGCATCTGCGCGGCAGGGGAAAACGGAGTAAAAGTGAGTGCCGTGGCCAAGAGCTATGGCCTCAGATGAAAGCTTGGACCGGAACGCTTTTTGATCTTCAGGCGATAGGGCCCAATAGGCATCGGTGTAAGCGTAGGTCGCATAGATATTTAGTTGTTGTTGAGCCATGATGCGGCCTCCTTTGCGTGGTAAGTGATGATGAGATCCGCTCCTGCCCGTCGAAAGGCGGTGAGGGTTTCCAAAACGATTTTCTTCTCGTCAAGCCAGCCCCTTTCGGCGGCGGCCTTGATCATCGAGTACTCGCCGCTTACGGCGTAAGCAGCGATAGGCAAGTCCGAAATCTCTCGAGCTCGTAGGACGATGTCGAGATAGGCGATTCCGGGTTTCACCATGAGGATATCAGCACCCTCGGTGATGTCTTGAATGAGTTCACGGCGAGCGTGGCGCGCATTCGCATAGTCATGCTGGTAGCTAGCTCGATCCCCAAAGCTCGGGGCAGAATCGGCGGCTTCTCGAAAGGGACCATAGAATGCCGAGCTAAACTTTGCCGAATAGGCCATGACGGCTGTGTTGAAGAATCCGTTGGCGTTAAGCGCCGTTCGAAGGGCCAAAACTTGCTCGTCCATCATGGAAGAGGGGGCAACCACATCGGCACCCGCTGCCGCATGCGACACTGCCATGTTTGCCAACAAGAAAAGCGAAGCATCGTTGTCGACTTCGTGGCCTTTAAGCACTCCGCAGTGTCCGTGGGGCACGTAAGCACAAACACACACATCGGTCATGACGACGAGGTCAGGTGTTGCTGCTTTGATGGTTCGAATGGCGTTTTGCACTACCCCGTTTGGGTCTGAGCTTGAACTTGCTTGATCGTCTTTGTGAGAGGGAAGTCCGAAAATAAGGACTGCTCCCACTCCAAGATCTTGGATCTTCTTGGCTTCTTCGGCGAGAGAGGAAATAGGAAGCCGCGATTGACCGGGCATGGAAGCGATCGGTTCGGGTTCTGTTTGTCCTTCACGAACGAATATCGGATAGATAAGGTCGGAAGCTCGAACGGACGTTTCGCGAACAAGTGCTCGCAAAGATTCCGTTCGTCGCATCCTTCGAAGTCGGTTAGGCACGTGCGACCCCCTTGGCGTGTTTGATAATGGCTTCGACGAGACCAGGAATGGTGTACTCATCGGCACCGACGGCGACCTTGTAACCGAGGTCGCGAACGGTTTGGGCCGTGATCGGTCCAATGCAGGCAATCGGAACCTTCTTCATCCAGTCTTCGCGTCCCGCTTCTCGGAGCTTTGCCAGAGTGGCATGAGCCGAGGCTGAACTCGTAAGAGTGATGTAGTTCGGTCGCGGTTCCGTTTCTGAGAGGCGCGAGCTTTCCTCGGTCACGATGCGATACACCGCGACTTCGGTAACCTTTGCCCCTTTCTTTTTGAGGTCTTCGGCAAGATCTTTTCGGGCGATATCGGCACGAAGAAGTAAGAAGTTCTTCCCCTTGACTTCACCAAGCGTGGCAGCTAAAGCCTCAGAAACATATTCGTGAGGCACCAGGTCCGGTTCTCGGAACGCAGCCTTGAGTGATTCCGCCGTCGATGGACCGATGACAGCTAGCTTCCGCGACGACAGCAAATCCGGCGACAAGGCAAGCTGTTGCATACGTCGGCTAACCGCGGCGACCCCATTGACGCTCGTCAGTACGACCCAGTCATATCGCTTAAGGTCGCGTAATGCGGCGTCGAATTCAGTGAAGTCAAGTGGTGCCGCAATCTCGATCGCCGGGAGTTGAACGGGAATCGCGCCCAGTTCAACGAGCTTATCGGCGAGTTGCGATGCCTGTCCTCTCGGACGGGTGATCAGAATTCTGAGGCCAGCTAAAGGTTGGCTCAACTTGTGATGCCTCCAGGGATGAGTTCTCTTGCTCCCTGGGCGCATAGGCTGGTGGCAAGTTCAATCCCAATCTGTTCGGCGTCGCGGGCCTCGCCGATTTCTGTACCGCGCAAGATCGTTTTGCCGTCGGGCGACGCAACGAGTCCATCGAGGCGAATGGAGGTTCCTGAAACCACTGCTTGAGCTGCGACCGGCACGGAACATCCGGTTCCGAAATGCCGAAGGAAGGCGCGCTCCGCACTGGAGGCTTGACGAGTGTCCTCGTCGCTAAACTGGGCGAGCAGTGGCTCAACAAACGAGCCCTGGGCGACTTCGAGCACGATGACAGCTTGGCCAGCCGCGGGGAGAATTTGGAGAGGTTCGATTCTGAGGCCTGCGTATTCCGACTCGGCCCAATTCTCTAGAACACCAAGACGCTTCAAACCTGCGGTGGCGAGTACGATGGCATCGTAGACCCCTTCCTGCAGCTTGCGAAGACGAGTATCGACGTTTCCGGTGAGTGGCTTAAACTGCACATCCGGTCGAATCGCTGCGATCTGGGAGGTACGTCGAACGCTACCGGTTCCGATAATGGCTCCGGCGGGTAGATCTTCCCAGCTTGGTCCTCGAGTGATGATGCCATCGGAGGTGTCCTCGCGTGGGAGATAGGCGGCAAACGTGAGACCAGGAACTGGCTGAGTCGGTAGATCTTTCAGACAGTGCTGTGCAATGTCGATGTCACCGGCGAGAAGCGATTCCTGAATCTCTTTGACGAATGCGCCAAGTACTTCGTAGTTGCCCTTGTCTCCGCTCGTCTTGATCGTTACGATCTCGACTTCCATTTCTGGGTAAGCGGTTTGTATGGAGTCCTGGATGGCGTTTGCTTGACAGAGGGCAAGTCTGCTGCCGCGCGTTCCCAAGCGGATGACTTTTGGGTTGCCGATATTAATTTCCTCCGGCTTCGATGTGGAACAGTTTTAGGATGGCTTCTCGGCAATGATCCGTTGTCACTTCCTCTTTGAGCTCCTTGATGGGGCTCTGTAGGAATCCTTTAACCATTCGAGTTGCGAGATCGGAAACGACCTTAAGGTCCTTTTCACTTAGGTGAGAAAGCTTTGAATGAGCCCAGGTCAAGTTCTCTTCTTTGACGTGGTTACCGTATTTCACCAGGGCTTCGATCGTTGGAGAAGCTGCTCGTCTTGAGCACTCGGTCAAGTACTCGTCGAGCTCTTCGCCCATGATTTCGAGTGCACGAGGAATGGATGCCGCTCGCTTGGCTGAGTTCTCTCCGCAGTGTCCCATGATCGCATCCATGTCGAGTACTTCCCAGTTCGGGATTTCCGAAGCGGAGGCATGCGTATTTCGAGGGACGCCCAAATCGACTAGGGTGAGTGGTCTGCTTGCACGAGTGCCACTGACTCGTTCGACGAGAGCTGAATCGATGATTGGGTCCTCACAGGATGCGGCCGTGAAGACGACGTCTGCTTCTCGGAGGCTTGATTCTAGGTCACCCATTGGCCTTGCTTCCCCACCGTATTTGAGGGCTAGGCTCTCGGCGTTGGCAAGGGTTCGGTTTACGAAAATAATGCTCATTGTTTGGGCAGATACCAAGTCTTTAGCGACTCGCTCGGCAATCTTGCCCGCTCCGAGGACGACGACAACTTTCCCAGCAAGACCACCGATACTCTTGTCTGCGTCACGAACGGCGAGTGAGCCAACCGATGTGACGTTTCGGCAGAGCTCCGTTTCGGTTCTAACGCGTCGACTGGCGGCCTGGCTGCATCGGATTAGGAAATCGAGGTGTCGACCAACCATGCCTTCAGTTCGTGACGTTGCGACCGCACCCTTAATTTGGGCCAAGATCTCAGTCTCCCCAAGGACAGCAGAATCGAGTCCGCTCGCTACGCCGAAGAGGTGGTGCGCCGCATTTGCCCCCGACTTTGCATAGATATGGGGTTCGAGGTCATCGAAGGAAATGCCGGCTTCGTCAGCTAGGATCGCCTCAGCTTCGGCATGGGAGCCTCCCACAAAATAGACTTCGGTGCGGTTGCAGGTGGAAAGCACGACACACTCTTCGAATCCCGTGCGGTCAAATCGGCGGAGAATGTGGTTCATTCGAGTCGCGACGACTCCTACCTTGCTCCGAATCTGCAGCGTTGCGGTGTGATAGCTAATTCCGATCAACCCGATGGGGGTAAATGCAGACCGGCAATTGTCGTGCTCCTGTCGGAATGGGCACTCTCCAGTTGGAGCGAGATCTTGATCCCTTACGCCAATCATTCCGTCTGTTCGGTGCGACACAACATTCATAAGGTTATCCAACAGTCTCTAGGGGCGATTTGATATATTTGATGGCAAGTCAAAAGTAGTGACGAGGGTGCTAATTTCGTGCGTAAATTGTGGTTTCCGGTGGTCAATTTGGTGATCGGGGCCTCGAGGAAAGCCCTTTTCGGGAATGGCAAGAACGGCCAAATGATTCCACGGTCGGCCTATTTAGCCAAGTCGCTAATTCTGCGTCATGAGATTCGCTGACATCCCTCTAGTGACTTTTGAACCTGCAGCGAACAAGTCTTGCACTAGGGCCGAAACATTGGTCGGGCTGTGGGATCTGTTTGTGATGGATATTCATCGTGCCTCCGCGTGTTGGAAAGAGGAGTGTGCGATTCATCGATGAAATACTTATGAAGGCCTTTGCGGTCCAAAAGCCCTATATCCAACATTCGAAATCCTGTTAAGAGTCAGTAGCGAAGCGTCGCAACCTCGCCGAAAAATGTAGCAATATTAATTTAGATTCCGAGAACATTTGAGATTGGCAGATTAGTCAATTGCCGATGAATGAATTTCGCGAGTTTCAATTGCACTTATTTCACTTGGAAAATTGCATCCATTTCTACTAAGATCAGGGTTCGATTTCTCTCTAGTTATGCTGTCAGGGGCATCTGCCCCAAATTTCGGAGATCCATTTATTCATGAATATCCTTTCTAGGAAATCCTATCTTGCTTGTCTCACGCTAATGGTCATGATTGCCGTGAGCGGAACAATCGCGAGAAGTCAGACCCTCTCGTCCATCAAGCTCAACCCAAGTTCAGTCATAGGAGGATCTGGCTCGACCGGTACCATCTCGATCAGCAAAGCAGCCCCTTCCGGAGGATTCGCCGTCAGCGTAACGAGCAGTAGTCGAGCCGCCACCGTACCTGAAAGCGTCACCGTTCCCGCCGGCTCCAAGTCGATCACGTTCAATGCAACCACCTCGCCGGTTGCCGCGCCAACGACTGTCACACTCACCGGTAAGTCTGGAACTTTCAAGGCTACAGCCAGCCTTAAGGTCAATCCTCCCTCCCTCGCGGCACTAACCCTCAACCCATCCACTGTCATCGGTGGAAGTTCGTCCATTGGAACCATTCGGCTCAGTGGCGCTGCGCCGCTGGGAGGAACTGCCATTGGCATTAAGTCCAGCACAAGCTCTGCATCCGTCCCAAGCAAAGTCAACGTGGAGGCGGGAGCTACCTCTGTCACTTTCGCCATTACTACCAAGTCGGTCGCCAGCAAATCCACTAGCACGATCACCGTTACACTTGGAACAGCAAAGATCGGGATGCCACTGACCCTGACTCCTTTAGGAATCACATCCTTAATACTCAACCCGGATGCCGTCAAAGGCGGGAGTCCCAGCACGGCAACAGTAACCCTCTCGGGGCCCGCACCCTCAGGAGGAGTCACGTGTTCCATCAAGTGCAGTAACGCTTCTGCTTCGGTACCAGCAACCATCACCGTCCCGGCTGGAAGTGATAACACTACTTTCACCGTAGCGACCCAAAAGGCCTCACAGGCTGTCACGGCTAATATCACGGCAACATCGAACGGGACATCTTCTTCCGCAACGCTAGCTATCCAGCCGGCTGACTCAGGTGGATCAGGACTCGCCAATTCAGCATGGCCAACGGCTCGTGGTGACGTATCCGGCACATGTCGCGGGAAAGGCTTTGGCGCAAGCGGCGATCAGAAGTGGTTCTTTTCAATCACACCAGATACTTCTGGAGGTGCGGACGCAGCGACGTCACCAGTCATCGGCTCCGACGGTTCGATCTACTACACAGCATCTGACGGACGCCTTCACGCAATCGCTAGTGACGGGTACGAGCTATGGCATGCGACCATCGGATTAGGAGGTTTTTCCCCCGTTGTTTCGTCAGATGGGACGATCTACGCTCCAGGATTAGGCGCATTCTACGCGTTCACAAAGTCTGGAAGCGAGAAGTGGCGTTTCCCTCTTCTTACCGATCCATGCAAGGGGTGCCCCACTATTGCGGCCGACGGCACGATATATGTGCCTACAGTCAACAATTTCTACGCCATAAATCCTGATGGCACCCAAAAGTGGGTGCAGAATCTGCCAAACGTCTCTTCATCGCCAGCATTGGGCACTGATGGAACGATCTACATGTGCACGGCTGAAGAGGTATCCCGCATCGTTGCACTCAATCCCAATGGATCAGCAAAATGGAGTCAGAAGCCGGGTGCGACATTGATTGGATCGCCGTCGGTAGGATCCGATGGAACAATTTATGCCCTCGGGTATGCCGGTGGGATTATCACGAGTCCGACACTGTACGCTGTCACAGCAGCTGGCAAGTCGAAATGGAGTTGCAAACTTGAAAGCTCAATCGAAATGACCACATCCCCCTGCATTGGTAAAGATGGAACGATTTATGTTCGGACAATGAACGGTCTCGCGGCAGTGAGCCCGACGGGAAGCAAAGTCTGGAACATAAACACCAACGTCCTTGGATCTCTGCAGTTCGACTGGCCAACGCTTGGCTCCGATGGTACTGTCTACATCGGTCCAGGTGGCTGGACTTCTCAGGTTCATGAGGTCATTGCGGTCAGTTCATCGGGGGCGATTAAGTGGAGATTGCCAGTGGGCTCGCCCATTTTAGGTTGTCCAGTAATTGGGAGTGACGGGACACTCTATGTGGCTACCGAGCTGGGCCTGTTGGCCATCAAATAGCATGAACAGGAGGGCTGGCTCGTTGGTCGGTCCTCACCCCTCGTGTGTCGTTGGATACACTCACTATCGAATGACGCATTCACCAAGACGGAATGACTCGATATTCTATCGCGCCTTTGCTGCCCTACGTTGGTCGTTCAAATCTTCCGATCTACTCCGTCCACACGAATATCATTGTCGCCTTGCCGTATTCAGCGAACCGACGTCATCGTAAATTTGAAAAACCTCTCTACAGCACGCCTACTAGCATGCAGCAGAGAGGTTATAAAAATGCAATTTCTAGACTCTGAAGAGATGTCGCTTAGCAGCTTGCCAAGAAGTGAGAACCAGCAAGGATGCCCTGCTTCTCGCCAGCTTCATTGGTATTGAAGTTCTCGTCTTCGAGCTCGATGCTGACGCATCCCTGATAGCCGCGTGCTGTCAGGATCTCGAAGGCTTTCACCCATCGCATTTGGCCGTGGCCAGGGATGGTGTAGCGCCATGCGTAGTGGCCGAAACCGTGCCCCTTGGCGAAAGTGCCTGGCTGCTCGGTTCCGAATTCATACGTATCTTCAGGGAAGATCTCGGTGTCTTTGCCGTGGACGTGATAAACACGGTCGGCAAACTCTTCCAAGAATCGGATAGGGTCGATTCCCATTCGGATGAGGTGAGATGGGTCGTAGTTGATGCCGATACTGGTGGAAGGAACTTCCTTGATGACAGCGCGATAGCCTTCAGGCGTGCAGCAGAGTGCACCCGCGCCTGGCCAACCCTCGATAACGAGCCGGCCACCGTGCTTCTCGAGATGAGGAGTTAAAAGGTTGAGCCCTTCCACCATCAATTCGAAATTCTCATGACGCGGCTTGGCGGCGTCTTCCGGAAGCATTACCAAGAAGTAGTTATGTACACCTTGAGCGGCGCAAGCTTCAACATAAGCGGCTTGCTTTGCAATTGCTTCTGCCCGTTTTCCGGTATCGCTGGTGATGAGCCCGCTCCAAGAGGGAAGGTCCGCAGACCCTACTCGAATGCCAGCCGCCTTCAGTTTCTCGGCGGAAACATCGGCGTCGCCACCTAAATCAATGACGCCAATTTCATTTGAGGTCGCCCATCCAACCAAGCCGTGGAGATCTTTTTGCCAATCGGACCAGCCACGTCGAAAACCGATGGGAAAGGAGCCTGTTCGAGTCGTAAACATGCTCGGGTTTTACCTGGGATTGGCTCCGTTCGACCGGTCAGGATGTGGTCTTTTTAGGACTCTCCTTCAGCCGGGCGACATAATGATCGAATATGCCGGTTCCTCAAGACAAAGTTAGAATCGTTACCCTCGGATGCGCGAAAAATGAGGTGGATAGCGAGGAGATCGCGGGTGTCTTGTTGAATGCCGGTTACCAAATAGATGGAGCAGCCAAAAAGACCGCTGTAACAGTTATTAATACGTGTGGATTTCTCGAGGCCTCCAAAGAGGAATCGATCCAAGCGATCAAGGAAGCGGTACGCGAGCGAAAAGCCGGTCGGACCGGAAAAGTCATTGTTGCAGGCTGCCTTGCCCAACGCCTGGGTCCTGAGTTGATGAAATTGGCGCCAGGTGCCGACCTCTACGTAGGTGTTGGCCAAATGGGCAGATTTGCCGAGATCGTTCAAGAGGTTCAAGCTGAACGTGCCGAGCGATTGGATGTTTTGCCGCCTCACCATCGATGGGCAGATGTGCAAACACGAGCAAGAACAGGTCGTCCATGGAGCGCTTATCTCAAGATCAGTGAAGGATGCGACCATCGGTGCACCTTCTGCACCATCCCGAGCTTCCGTGGCGGACACCAGAGCAAGCCGATAGAGCGCGTGCTCCAAGAAGCAAACCACCTTGCAAGAACTGGGGCGAAAGAGCTCAACTTGATTGCCCAAGACGTGACCCAATACGGTTACGACCTTTACAAAGAGTTCACCCTGCCCAAGCTATTGAAAGAACTCAACAAGGTCGAAGGCATTGAGTGGATTCGACTGCTTTACTTCTATCCGAACCGGCTCACAGACGAAGTCATCGAAACAATGGCGACGTGCGAAAAAGTCGTGCCGTACATCGATATTCCTCTGCAGCACGCCCACCCAGAAACCCTTCGCCGCATGAGGCGCCCTTGGGATGGTGAGCGGTATCTCAAGTTGTTTGAAAAAGTTCGAAAAGCGATGCCAGAGTGCTCGATTCGGACGACATATATTGTTGGCTTCCCAGGAGAGACTCAAGAAGAGTTTGATTACCTGCTCGACTTCACCAAACAGTCACGCCTCGATCGCGTCGGTGCATTCGTGTTCTCCAAAGAACCAGGGACTCCTGCTCACGATCTCGAAGGTCAAGTCGCTCCCAGAATCAAGAAAGAGCGGTATGACAAGATCATGAAGCTCCAGCAGAAAATCTCGCTGGAAGTCAACCGAAGCTGGGTTGGACGCGAACTCGATGTGATCATCGAGGACTCCCGGGAAGGCTGGCTCGTTGGCAGATCGCATCGAGATGCGCCCGAGATTGATGGCCTGGTATTCGTGCAGGGCGAGGCGGCCCTGGGCGAAATCGTTCGGGCCAAGGTCACCGGCGCTGAGGAGTACGATCTATACGCCGAGTTGATGCGGGCTCCCGTCAGCGCAGGCAAGAAGCTGATGCCTCTACGACAAGCAATGCCAGCAAGACCTCTTTAAGAGGAGTTCACCTAATGGGGCACTTTGAATGTAAAGTGTTCGGATGAACAACCCCATCGTGGTCTCTTCCTGGTCGCTGCACCGGACGATTGGTACGACATATCACGATTCGCCAGCCGGTGGCCCCAAAGGCAAGGCTACGCACTCGGAAACGCCTTTGGACCTGCTTGAGCTGCCCAAGGCGTTACGAGACCACGGGTACTCGGCGATGCAGCTGTGTCATTTTCACCTGCCGTCGCGAGAAGAGGATTTCATCAGTGAGTTTCGTGCCGCACTGGATCAATCCAGCATCAAGTTGTGGACGCTGCTGATAGATGAGGGCGACATTACAGATGCTGCTAGCGGCCAGGATAGCGCTGATTGGATCAGTTCGTGGGTCCGTACAGCTGCACAGTTGGGCACAGATCGGGCTCGCGTCATCGCTGGCAAACAGAAATGCAGCACCGAAACGATGGACCTCGCCGTGACGCGACTGAAGCAGATTGCGGCGGTGGCAACCGAGGTCGGTGTCCGGATCGAAACGGAGAACTGGTTCGACCTTCTGGCAACGCCTACTGCCGTAAATGAGATTCTCGATCGCATGGAGGGCCAATTAGGGCTCTGCGCAGATTTCGGAAACTGGCCCCGTCCGTTTATATATGAGGCACTGCCACAAATCATGGGTCGTGCCGAGACTTGCCACGCAAAATTCGAGTTTGTGTCCGCATCAGAGCTTGATGAAGCGCATTCAGCGGCCTGCCTCAAGATCGCTGAAGAAGCGGATTACAAAGGACCATTTGTGATCGTCAACGGCGGCGCAAGTGCTAGCGAATGGGACGCGATCGACACTCAACGAAAGCGAATCAAAGACGCTTAGACGTACGCCAACCCCTTAGGGTTTGCTAAGAACCTGCCTTTTTTGCGGTTTGAGCGCAAGCATTTTTGCTGGACCGGCTCGTGAGGGAGGTGAATTGGGGTTAAATTGGTGTCAACTCTGTGATCGGTCCCCTTCCAACTTTCAGTTTTTTCAGAAAACTGAGCACACAAGGCACTTGTGCTCAGCGCGGGGCAGCTTTTTACTCGGTTTTGGTCACAGATAGCTCCGCTAAATCTCTGGTGCGGGGTGATCAATGAAGCCAAAAAATTTCAGCAAGTTTGGTTGGTTTGTACTTGCGTACAACCTTGCCGCCATTGCTTGGGGTGTATACGTCCGAGCATCGAAATCGGGTGATGGATGTGGAAGCCACTGGCCCCTTTGCGATGGAGCCTCGACTCCGCTACATGGCGCAGTTGCTCGCCTCGTAGAAGCGTCGCACAGGATTTCAACTGGCCTCGTCGGTCTTCTTGCTATCTACTTGCTGGTTTGGGCATTCCAAGCCTTCCCTAAGGGACATTTAGTACGAAAAGCAACCGTCTCTGCAATGATATTCACGCTCATTGAGGGGCTTCTCGGAGCGGCGCTCGTGAAGTTTCAACTTGTAGTGAATAATGACAGCGCCCTTCGACTCATGTTTATGGGGCTTCATGTCACCAGCACCTTCATGCTGTTGGGAAGTTTTGCGGTGGCTACCATTGCGTCCACTGACATTCGCCCGGTTCGGTTTAAGGGTCAGAGCGGAATTGGTTGGATTCTGGGGATGGCTGCCTTCGGCATGGTCCTCCTCGCCGTCAGTGGTGCCGTTTCAGCTTTAGGACACACCCTGCGTCCGGTCGATAACGTCATCGGCGCGGCAATGGATCCAAAGACGTTTTGGATGGTTCGGCTTCAGCCGTTGCACCCGCTCATCGCCATCAGTATCGGGCTGTATCTTGCCCTTGCCGCCGGACTTGTTCAACATCTCAGGCCCGACGCTCGAGTTAAGAGCGCGTTGCGGTGGATGGTCGGTATCTACGTCGGCCAGTTAGTGCTGGGTCTGGTCAATATCTGGCTGAAGGCCCCGATCCCAATGCAGATGGCGCACCTCGTGCTTGCTGACGTCAACTGGATTAGTTGGATTGCTGTGACGATGTTTGCCCTAGGGGAGGGAATTGAGCGTGTTGAAGCTCGTCCCGCACCCGAAGCTGCACCTTCGGCTGAGCCACTGGCGGGTAAGGCGCTTGTAAAGGCCTACATTGCCCTCACGAAGCCACGTGTGATCAGCTTGCTGCTCTTCACGACTCTCACGTCCATGGTGGCTGCCAAGGGCGATTGGCCAGGTTTCTGGCTGTTCCTCGCAGTGGGAGTTGGCGGCTACATGTCAGCTGGTGCGGCTAATGCGATCAACATGGTCATCGATAGAGATATCGACCTGACGATGAAGAGAACCTCGACGCGGCCCACAGTCACGCAGTCGATTCCATCGAAGAGCGTGCTTCAGTTCTCCTTCGTTCTTGCGACGGTGGCCTTTGGTTTGCTGTGGGGAGTTGCGAACCTGCTGTCGGCTGTTCTTGCCCTCAGTGGCCTCGTTTTCTACGTCGTCGTTTATACGATGATGCTCAAGCGCCGAACTTGGCACAACATTGTCATCGGTGGCGCGGCGGGTGCATTCCCGCCTCTCGTTGGTTGGGCTGCGGTTACGAACGATTTACCGCCTCTTGCCCTATATCTTTTTGCGATTATTTTCGTATGGACTCCAGTCCACTTTTGGGCTCTGGCACTGCTTCTCAAGGATGAATATGCAGCGGCTGGCGTCCCGATGTTGCCTGTTGTTAAGGGTGATCGGAACACCGTTATTCAGATCGGCGTGTATGCGATCATAACGTTTGCCGTGTCTCTAATCCCCTTTTTGATGCCACAAGTAGGGTGGATTTATGCAGGAACAGCCCTTGTTCTTAATTTAATCCTGCTTTACTTGTGTTTTCAGCTTTATCGTCAAACGAACCGGCCGCGCGCAAGCACGCTGTTCCACTATTCAATGCTTTATTTGGCGATTCTCTTCTTCATGCTTGCCGTTGATCGCGCAGTTGTGATTAAAGGTGGATTTTCGCCAGCAAATAAGAGGGAGATGTCGGTAAGATTGCTCCCATTCCAAAACACGGGCCGTCAGAACAGACAAGGCTCCGTCATTATTGCGCTAAGCAAAGACGACCACGCTACGAGGGGAGCGCGGTCGTAGGGATGTTTACCCTCAACGTATCGGAGCAAAACTGTTAATGGCCCAGATTTTTAGACCAAGCGCCAACTCTGTAGCGAAGCTAAGTCTTCTTAGCTTTGTTATCGGAGTCCCAACCGTCTGGCTAGCTATCGCTGGACTTTCGCGTTCGCCTGCCAACACTAAAGTAGACGTACCGCTAAACCAGCCTGTTCCCTTTAGCCACCAGCATCACACGTGGGAATTGGGAATTGATTGCCGCTATTGCCACACCACGGTTGAGAAATCTGCTTTCGCTGGCTTGCCGTCCACGGAGACGTGCATGTCCTGTCACTCGCAGATTTGGACGAATAGTCCCATGCTCGAGCCTGTTCGGCAGAGCTATGAAACGAACACTCCGATTAAGTGGAACTTGGTCAACAAGGTCCCGCAGTTCGTTTTCTTTAACCACAGCATTCACATCGCACGCGGCCTTAACTGCAATATTTGCCATGGCCCGGTAAACGAGATGCAGATCACCTGGAAAGGAAACTCCTTCCAGATGGCATGGTGCCTCCAGTGCCACCGAGCACCGGAGCGGTACCTCCACGAGAACAAGACTGCAAACACGCAAACCCCGCGTCAGCAGGTTTTCAATTTGTACTGGGAACTTCAAGAGCATGGAATCAAGGGTCTTCCTGAAGATGAGAAGGTCCTCGCAACCGGCAAATTCGAGGGTTCCGACGAAGCTGCTGATCTAGAAGCAGGAAAAGAGTTGATCAAGAAATACGGGATTCACGTCCAGCAACTCGCCGACTGTTCGGTGTGCCACCACTAAACGAGGATTTGGGATTGAAAGACGAGAGCATGGAAGAAAAGCAGAAGCACCAAGAGCCGATTGGCGAGGGTTTGGAGTCCGTTAAAGGACGCCTATCCGGTCAAAGCGGCAAGAGCTATTGGCGAAGTCTCGATGAGCTAGCCGATACGCCGCAGTTTCAGGCGTGGATGGAGGACGAATTCCCCAATCGTTCGACACTCCTAGAGCTGAACCGACGTGACCTATTGAAGTACATGGGAGCTTCGATGGCGCTTGCAGGACTTGCAGGCTGCCGAGGCGTATTCCTTCCGCAGGACAAAGTTGTTCCTTACGTAAAGGCTCCTGAAGAGCTCGTAACGGGTAAGCCGCTGTTTTACGCGACGGCAGTGACCTTGGGCGGATATGCCACCGGTGTTTTGGTGGAGCAGATCGAAGGTCGACCTGTATTGATCGAAGGTAATCCAGATCATCCTGCTTCGATGGGAGCGCTTGACGTCCTATCGCAGGCAGAGCTTCTAAATTTCTACGATCCCGATCGGGGTGCAACGGTAGTCGAACAGGTGAACCCAGGCACATTCGATACGGGTAACCCAAGTTCGTGGGAGCTATTCGACGAATTCTTTGGCAAGACGGTCAAACCAGCTGCATTGAAGAATGGTGCTGGGCTAAGAATCCTCACCGGATCGACGACTTCGCCAACGTTCGTTTCGACGATGACGACATTCTTGGCCGCTTATCCCGGCTCCAAGTGGCATGCCTACGAGCCAATCGGTCGATCGAACGTTCACGAGGGAGCCAAGTTGGCGTTCGGCAAACCGCTCGACACGACCTATGACTTCACCAATGCGAAGGTTGTCGTATCGCTCGATGGAGACTTCCTTAGCCCGACCGCGAACCCAGGCAGTCTGAAGTACGCTCGCGAGTTTGCGAACGGTCGGCGAGTGAAGGGATTGACCGGAACGATGAACCGGCTTTACTCCTTCGAGAGCACGCCGGGGTTGGTCGGCGGCGTTGCTGATCACCGTTGGGCAGTTAAGCCGTCGGAAGTATTTGGTGTTGCATCAGCACTCGCCGCTGCACTAGGTGTTGCTGGTGCAGCAGCGGCGACTACACCTTATCAGAAAGCCATCGATGCAATCGTCAAAGATCTGCAGTCGGTTCCTGGTGGGGCACTTGTGGTGACAGGAGATAATCAAGCTCCTGAAGTTCACGCCCTTGTGCAGCTCATCAACGAGAAGCTTGGATCGTTCGGCAAAACGGTTAACCACATTGAGCCAGTCGATGCAACAACGAGCGAGACCGTAGGCGATCTCAGGTCGCTCATTGCGGACCTTAAGGCGGGCCAGGTTGAGACGATCATCATCGTTAACTCCAACCCTGTCTACGATGCTCCAGCTGATCTGAAGTTTGCCGAAGCAATTGCTAAGGCTAAGCACAAGATCAAGCTTGGTCTTTACGACGACGAGACCGGCCAGGCATGCAATTGGTTCGTTCCGATCACGCACAGTCTCGAAGAGTGGGGAGATGCGCGCGCATTCGACGGCACCTATTCGGTGATGCAGCCGATCATCGCTCCTCTCTATGAGGGCCGGTCGGTTATTGAAATCCTGAGCATTCTCTCTGGCAAGCCTCACAGTGGTTACGACCTCGTGAAGGCAACATGGCGCAAGAGTGGATTGGTCGCTGGAGACTTTGAGAAAGAGTGGCGCAAGATCATCCACGATGGCTTGCTGAAAAACTCTGGTTCGAAGCCTGTTACTGTTGCCTCTACACTTTCGGCTTCGACGCTGGTGGGCCCTAAGAAGACCTCAGGCCTTGAAGTCATCTTGCTCGCGGACCCATGCATCTACGATGGTAAGTTCTCCAACAACGGTTGGCTGCAAGAGCTGCCTAAGCCCCTTTCGAAGCTGACTTGGGATAACGTCGCGATGATTAGCCCCAAGACGGCCACATCGCTCGGGATCGTCGATGAAGGCGTCGTGGACCTCACCGTTAACGGAGTCACCGTTCGCACAGCGGCCTTCGTTCAGCCAGGCCACCCAGAGGAAGCGGTTAGCGTCTACCTGGGATATGGTCGAACTCGTGGTGGAGTCGTCTGCTCACTTCCAAACGGAGACGGACACCTTGCTGCGGGAGATCCAAGATCGCCAGGTGGCTTCTTTAACTCGATCTCCAACTTCGACGGTGGTGGCTTCAATGGCTACCTGTTCCGCACATCAACCGCACCTCACTTCACGACCGGTGAACTCAAGGCGGTTGGTGGAGTCACGACAGTCGCGACGACTCAGGGCCACGCCCCAATCGATGGCGACCACGTGAAGCAGTTCGAAGGCGACACCAGAACCGTCGTCGTGGAATACGATTTGGCCGACTTCAATAAGAACGCAGCCAAGTACGTTAAAGAGAACAAAGAGAAGTCAACTGAAATTCGGGACCAGAACTTGTATCCCGACAAGATCTTCAGTTCCGAAAGTCCACAGTGGGCGATGACGATCGACATGAACACCTGTATCGGGTGCAATGCGTGCGTCACCGCTTGCCAGGCAGAAAACAATATTCCGGTTGTAGGAAAGGTCCAAGTCGCACGCCACCGCGAAATGCACTGGATTCGAATTGACCGCTACTACAGTGGTGATACCGAGAACCCGCAGCTCACTTGGCAGCCGGTTGCTTGTGTCCACTGTGAGAAAGCGCCGTGCGAGCCGGTATGTCCGGTTGCAGCTACCGTTCACAGTCACGAGGGACTCAATCAGATGGTTTATAACCGCTGCGTTGGAACCCGCTACTGTTCAAACAACTGCCCTTACAAGGTTCGCCGGTTCAACTACTTGAACTACACCGACAATCAGCGACAGTTCGACGTTCGTGTCGACGACAAGCAGAGAATCCCTCTCTTGCGAATGCTGAACAACCCAGATGTTTCGATTCGAGGTCGCGGAATCATGGAGAAGTGCACGTACTGCGTGCAGCGAATCAATGAAGCGCGCATCGAAGCCAAGAAGGCGGGACGAGAAATTCAGGAAGGCGAGATTATCACCGCCTGCCAGAGCGCTTGTCCGACTCAAACAATCGTGTTCGGAAATATGAACGATCCCCAAAGCGGGGTCGCTCAGTGGCGTGAAGATCCGCGGGCTTACTTGCTGCTAGAGAACTTGCAGACAAGACCACGTACTTCGCACCTCGCGAAGGTTCGAAACCCGAATCCTGAAATCGCACCTGTGACCAAGACGGAGACCACTAGTTAGACATGGCGTTAACTCCTCTCAACGACAGCATGATCACCGGGTCGCAAGACTATGCGTCGATAGACAATAGTATTAGCTCGATGATCATCGACCAGAAGCGGCATACCCGCCCCTGGTTCATCATGTTCACTTTCGGTGTCATGGGCACTGGATTGCTTGGCGCAGCGATCACTTGGTTGCTGTACCAGGGCGTAGGAATTTGGGGCAACAATATTCCGACCGCATGGGCGTTTGACATTGTCAACTTCGTCTGGTGGATCGGTATCGGCCACGCAGGAACGCTCATTTCGGCGATTCTGCTGCTGCTCCGGCAACCCTGGCGTAACTCGATCAACCGCTTCTCGGAAGCGATGACGATCTTCGCCGTTATGTGCGCCGGTATGTTTCCGCTGCTGCACACCGGTCGACCATGGGTCGCGATCTACTGGCTGTTCCCCTATCCCAATATCATGGGACTGTGGCCGCAGTTCCGTTCGCCACTGATGTGGGACGTCTTCGCTGTTTCAACCTACTTCTCGGTATCGCTGATGTTCTGGTTCATCGGCTTGGTGCCTGACTTCGCGACTCTCCGAGATCAATCCAAGAACAAATTCGCCCGAGTCTTACTCGCGATTGCTTGCTTGGGTTGGAGAGGCAGTCAGCGCCACTGGCATCGATATGAGCAGGCGTACCTGATTCTGGCTGGCCTTTCGACGCCGCTGGTTCTCTCAGTTCACTCAATCGTTAGCTTTGACTTTGCGAGCTCGGTGGTTCCTGGTTGGAACGTCACCGTCTTCCCGCCGTACTTCGTTGCTGGTGCCGTTTTCGCCGGCTTTGCGATGGTGCTTACCTTTGCGATTCCGATTCGAAAGCTGTACAAGCTGGAAGATCTGATCACGATGCGGCATATCGACTGGATGGCCAAGATCACCCTTGCCACCGGTTTGATCGTTGCCTACGGATACACGCTTGAACTCTTCTATGCTTGGTACTCCGGAAACCCCAACGAATGGGATATGACGTTGCTGAGACGTCTTTCCGGTCCTTACGCTTGGGCTTACGCCGCGTTGATCATCTGCAACATCGTCGCCCCGCAGGCTTTCTGGTTCCCATCACTTCGAAGAAATCTCACGGTCGTTATGATCGTGTGTCAGTTCGTTAGCGTGGGAATGTGGCTCGAGCGCTTCGTAATCATTCCAATGTCGCTCACGGCGAACTATCTGCCAAGCGCGAACAGGATGTACTATCCCACGTTCTGGGACTTCGGCATGTTCGCAGGAACGATTGGGTTCTTCATCGCGCTGATGTTCCTCTTCATTAGGTTCATGCCAGTTATCAATATCTTTGAAGTCAAGGATCTTCTTTACAAGCTTCTCGGACACCGCGACTCACAGATTGCGCTGAAGCCGGTTGAAGTCGAAACAGTCGGAGGTGCGCACTAATGAGTCACGGAGCACCTAAGAAAAGGGGCACGTTTGGTCTCGTGGCTGAATTTTCAAGCGCTGAGGCGCTCTTGGAAGCAGCCGAGCAGGCTGGTTCGGCTGGATATCGGGAAACCGATGCCTACACGCCGTTCCCCGTTCACGGACTGTCGGATGCGATGCGGTTCCATGACATCCGAATGCCATGGCTGATCTTTACGGGCGGACTTGTTGGAGCCTTCACCGGATTTACCCTCCAGTGGTACACGGCCACGATTGACTACCCATTGAGTGTTGGTGGTAAGCCATTCAACTCCTTGCCGTCGTTCTTCCCGGTGACCTTCGAATGCACGATTCTGTTCGCAGCTCTGACGGCATTCATTTGCACGTTCGCCTTGAACGGCCTGCCCAAGCCTTACCATCCAGTCTTTAATACGCCTGGGTTCCAGCGAGCGACCGTCGATCGATTCTTCTTCGCGATTGAAAAGTCGGATCCGATGTACGACTCCGAGGCAACACGCAAGTTCCTAGAAGGACTTGGCGCGATTGCCGTTTCTGAGGTGGAGAACTGATGACCAAACAAAACAAGCTCGCGATCCTCGGATTTGGCGTTCTCGCTCTTGGCGGATGCAACACCGACATGTGGCGACAACCCAAGCAAGAGCCCCTCGATGAGAGCCAGTTCTATGCTGATGGCGCGGCTAACCGGCCACTCGTTCCCGGAACCATCGCTCGCGGACATCTCCGAGAAGACGATGCCTACTTTGTAGGTGCAGCCAACGGAAAGTGGCTCGATGGATTCCCCGCAGGTATCAAAGTGAACCGTGATCTCGTTTTACGTGGTCAGGAAAGATTTAACATCTACTGTTCGCCTTGCCATGGTCGACTCGGAGACGGGAACGGCATGATCGCCCAGCGCGGCTTCACCTTGAAACGGCCGGTTGGTAACTATCACACCGATCGACTTCGAAAGATGCCGGTTGGACATTTTTACGATGTCATCACGAACGGCTATGGAGCGATGTTCTCCTATGCTGCCCGCGTCGAGCCTCAAGATCGATGGGCGATTGTTGCGTACATCCGCGCTCTCCAACTCAGCCAGTACGCAAACCCAGCCGATGTGACTCCCGAAGATGTACAAAAAGCGCTTGATGCAAAACCAGCGGGCGGTTCGGCAACCATGACCGGCATGACTAACGATTCCAAAACCAGGCTAGCTCAGAAATGACCACTACGACTCACGACACCATACAACAGGATTCCAAGACGCTAAATCTTGGGCGCCTAGCCCCGGCCTCGTCGGTCATCGGGTTGATCGGACTTGTCGTCTGCCTTGTGCTTATGTTCACGGGCAACGACACGATGAAAACCCAGATGATGGGATCCTACATGTTTGGATTCATCTTCTGGATTGGAATCTCCCTCGGATTCTTCGGACTGACACTCCTCCACAACACAGTAAGAGGCAACTGGTCGGTTTCGATCATCCGGATATTGGAAGCGGGTGGCAGCTACCTCACGTTTATCGTGATGTTTGTCCTCTTCCTTCCCATCGTGGCGAATTTGAAGAGCATGTACGCTTGGGCCGATCCTGAGAAGGTGAAAGCCGATCCGGTCCTGATTTACAAGTCGGCATACTTGAACCCATCGTTCTTCATTGCACGTCTTGCGATCTACATTTTGCTCTGGGCAGGACTCGCTTGGTTCCTCCGCAATTCAGCAATGCGACAAGAAGCTTCCAAAGACTTCAAGCTGGAATCCGGACGAAGTAGCTGGGCTGCTCCTGGGTTGGTCATGTTCTTCTTGACCTGCACGTTTGCATTCACCGACTGGGTGATGTCGCTCGAGCCACACTGGTACTCCACGATGTATGGCACTTGGACCATCGTAAGTTCGACGCTTGGTGCACTCGCTCTTGCGACTCTCATCTTCTGCGTCAACGCCGACAAGGTCCCGTTCAAGTCGATCATGAGGCCAGATCTTACGAAAGACCTCGGCAACATGCTGTTCGTTTTGACGATGCTCTGGGGCTACACATCGCTCTCCCAGTTCTTGATCATTTGGAACGGAAACCTTCCTGAAACAGCGAGCTACTACCACGCTCGCGGAAGCAACGTCGAGCCGATGACAAGTAACTTCACCTGGGGTGCGGTTGGGCTGATAGGAATTGTGGGTCAGTTCTTCATTCCGTTCTTCGCGCTTATCACGCCAAGGACCAAGAAGACTGCGATGAACCTCGCGAAGGTCGCTGGTTGGGTATTCGTTGTCCACATCGCGGACGTCTATCTCTACGTCATCCCAGCATTGCCTGGTGGTAGAGGCCTCGCAGGTCCCGTCACACCGGCGCTCGTTACAGACGCGCTTGCATGGGTTGCGATTGGCGCAGTTTGGTTGTTCGTCTTCGGCACGATGGTGAAGAAAGCTCCTCTCCTCCCAACGTACGACACTCGACTACAGGAGGCAGCACAGAATGCACACTGAGAAGCGCGAAGATCCACTGGTTGAGCTTGGTTACGAAGTTCGTGACCTGAACACCGTTGCGATACGAAATGCCACGATCGGCTTCTTCGTATTCGCCATCCTGTCTGCCGTCCTTGGGTTTGGAGTCTATCGGATCATGAACCCAACCGTTTTTGAGCCGAAGCCTCTATCTCATCGAGTCGTTCCTGGTGCTCCGAATCCACTGGTTCAGAGCAACATCGCGGCCAAGACGGACATCATGGATGTTCGACAGCACGAGACGGCAGTTTTGACAGGACCTCCAAGTTGGGCTGATCCTGCGAAGACGCACCTGCGCATTCCAATCGATCAAGCGATGGAGATCATCGCGACAAAGGGAGTTCCCGCCACTGGTGCTGAAGTTCCTGCCGTTTCGAAGGGACACACTCCTGATCCTGCGATTGGAGAGAAACCGTCGACGGCTCCCATTAAATTGGATCCAAGCACTGTACGTGGTGGCACGTCGCCTGCCGGTTCAGAGACTCTAAAGGACCCTACGCCAATCGGTGGCGGAATCAAAATTGATCTGCCTCCAGCAAAGGCGTCGACACCAGCCTCGCCCAAGAAGAAGTAAGTGATTCTAAATGAAGACTGAACGACCCGAAGTCAAGAAGAACAAGAACATGTGGATGGCCCTGTGGCCACTCCTGTTTCTTGTGCTGGCTTTCTCTGCTGGCGTGGGTCAGTCGCCATTAACTCGCTCGATGGGCATCACACAGCACCTGGGAGACACGATCCCCAAGGACCTGATGTTCAAGGATGAAACCGGGAAGGATGTCCGACTGGGTGAGATGCTTCACGGCAAGCCCGTCCTCGTCGTTCCGATTTTCTATAGCTGCAAGACCGGCTGCGCCATCCTCACAGACAGCATCGTTAAGACTTTAGCAAAAGCGGCGTCGAAAGACGTGTTGATGCCAGGTCGAGATTTTGACGTCTTGATGTACAGCATTGACCCCGTAGAGGATTCCGAGCTGGCTCATGTAAAGAAAGCTGAGATCTTCGGACTTCTGACGCCGAAGCTTTCCTCGAAAGACAAGATAGCCGGCTGGCGGGCAACTGCAGAGAGTGGTTGGCACCTTTTGACAGGTTCTAAGGAATCGATCCTAGGCCTATCAAACGCGATCGGGTTCAAATACAACTATCGAACTGTCCCGGATCTTGATCAGAAAACGAAGCTCAATCTGATCAACCATGCAACTTGCACGGTATTCCTGACGCCTGAGGGCAGGATCTCCGGCTACACCATTGGCACCGGCTTCCAGACCAAGGAAGTTGAGGCCAATCAGCTTCTTGCCAAGAACGGAAAAATTGGCAAGCACGCCGATCAGTCCTTGATGTTTGGATGCATCATGGTTGATCCGGCAACGGGCCAAAACCGGCTCGTCATCGAAAATGTTTGGAAGCTAGGTGGAGTGCTAACTCTATTGGTACTCGCTGCCTCCATCGTGTCCATGTTCATCAAGAACAATCGTGAGAATTCTGTTAGCGGAGGTGGTCTGAGCGTCCGCTAGCTCGGCAAATGTTCCATGCAATTCAATAACTTTCCGCTATCGCCGCCAAGAGCCTCGAACTTTGCTCAAGAATACGACGCGATCTTTTACGCGCTCGTAGGCTTGACCGCGTTCTTCACCCTCGTGGTCGGTGTCGCTGTCATCTTCTTTGCTATTCGCTATAAGAAGGGTACTAGGGCCGATCGATCGCGTCCGATGTATGAGAACCTATTCCTTGAGTTGACCTGGACGATCGTTCCGTTGGTCATCGGCTTGGTGATGTTCTACTTCGGCACGTCTCTTTACGTGAAGATGCGAACCCCGCCGAAGAATGCTACTGAAGTGTTCGTCATCGGCAAGCAGTGGATGTGGCATGTTCAGCATGGCAATGGTGTGCGCGAGAATAACACGCTGCACGTTCCTGTTGGCGTCCCGATCAAGCTCACGATGATCTCACAGGATGTTCTGCACGCATTCTATATTCCAGCTTTCCGTGTCCAAGAGCATGTTGTGCCAGGTAGGTACACCCAGCTTTGGTTCACGCCAACCGAAATTGGCGAGTACCACTTGTTCTGCAACATGTACTGCGGCACCCAACACTCAGAAATGGGTGGAAAGGTCGTCGTTATGAGCCAGAAGGAATTTGCATCGTGGCTTTCCGAAGGTGGTCAATCAAGCGCTCCGTTGTCGATGGAACAGGCCGGTGCGAAGATTTACAACAAGGTTGGCTGCAACAACTGCCACGGCGCCGAAGACACACTTCGAGCCCCCTCGCTCTACGGCATCTACAACAAGAGGCGCACGTTTGCCGACGGCACATCGCTTATTGCTGACGAAGAGTACATGCGTAGTTCAATCCTTCGACCTTATGATCACATCACTTCCGGTTACGGACAGACGATGCCTATCTATGAAGGTCAGGTAACGGAAGAGGACGTTTTGAACCTGGTGGCTTACATCAAGGTTTTGGGAACACCAACGGCACCGTCTCCCACGAGCAACGTGAATCGAAAATCGGCATCAGCCACTGCGTTGGGTACAAACGACGCAACTTCGCTGGCCACCAATGCCGTTCAGGCCAATACGGATGATCCAGACGCTTCGCCAACGCGACGAGCTGGCTCCCCCGCGGTTGGGGCTGTAGCCGCAGAAGGAAGAAACAGATGAGTTCCCCCGCTATTACAAAAGGCGAGCTGAAGAACCAGCCGCAGAACGAGGAAGTCAACTACCTCAACGTTGAACACACGATATCGTCGTGGTTGCTCACAGGCGACCACAAGCGAATCGCGATGCTCTACCTGGTGTCCGCATCGTTCTTCTTCTTCCTGGGAAGTATTGCCGCGGGTCTCATCCGTTTTGAGCTGACGAGCCCGGCAGGCGTGGTGTTGGAATCGGAGACATATAACAAGATCTTCTCCGCCCACGGCATCATCATGATCTTCCAGTTCCTCGTACCCGCCATTCCGGCGATACTGGGCAACTTCTTGTTACCGCTGATGATTGGGGCGCGAGACCTTGCGTTCCCTCGATTGAACCTTGCCAGTTGGTATATGTTCATGGTTGGCGGCGCACTCATCCTCATAGGAATGATCGGTGGCGGTGTCGACACAGGTTGGACGTTCTACACCCCGTACTCCAGCATGTACTCGAACACGCAGGTCACCCTCGTGCTCGTCGGTATCTTCATCTCCGGATTTAGCTCAATCACGACAGGTATCAACTTCGTCGCTACCATCCACAAGATGCGAGCACCGGGAATGACCTGGTTCCGATTGCCGCTGTTTGTATGGGCGATGTATTCGACCAGCTTGCTGATGATCCTCGGCACACCGGTTGTTGCTATAACGCTTCTCCTGGTCGTATTCGAGAGGCTCTTCAAGCTTCCGATTTTCAGCCCTGAGCTGGGCGGCGACCCGGTTCTGTTCCAGCACTTGTTCTGGTTCTACAGCCACCCCGCCGTTTACATCATGATCTTGCCGGCATTCGGAATCATCTCCGAATTGATCGCCAACTTCTCGAGAAAGCGAATCTTCGGCTACCACTTCGTTGCCTTCTCATCCATTGCGATTGCTGGACTAGGATTCCTCGTGTGGGGCCACCACATGTTCATCTCCAGCCAGTCGATGTACGAGAGCATCGTGTTCTCGCTCATCAGCTTCTTGGTTGCAGTTCCCTCTGCCATCAAGATCTTCAACTGGACCACGACGATGTACAAAGGCAACATTCGCCTTCAATCGCCGATGATCTACGCAATCGGCTTTCTTGGGATCTTCACGGTTGGCGGTTTGACTGGACTGTTCCTTGGTGGAACGGGAACCGACGTTCACCTTACTGCGACGTACTTCGTTGTGGCGCACTTCCACTACGTCATGGTCGGTGGAACGCTCCTCGGATTCCTTGGCGGCCTTCATTACTGGTGGCCAAAGATGACGGGACGGTTGTACAACGATGGCATCGCCAAGGTCAATGCCGTCATCGTCTTCATCGGCTTTAACTTGACATTCTTCCCGCAGTTCATTTTGGGTTGGATGGGAATGCCACGCCGGTATCACTATTACTACTTTGCTCCTGAGTTCCAGGCCTATCACATCATGTCGACCCTCGGCTCGAGCGTGTTGGGCTTCGGCTTGATCCTCCCTGCGTTCTATCTGACGATGTCGTTGATCAATGGCAAGAAGTCCGGTCCTAACCCATGGGGAGCACACGGCTTGGAGTGGGAAACAGCTTCACCACCTCCGACAAGTAACTTCTTGGAGACTCCGATTGTTTTGGACGAGGTTTACGATTTCGACCCAGTCAGCGAGCATGAGCAAGATATGAAGGATCTCGATAAGTGGGAGTCCACGACTGACCACCAGAGTTTCCCCACGGAGGATCACCACTAACCATGTCGGCAATATCCAACCCCATGGATCACGGACACGATCACGGTCACGAGCCAGGTCTGCACCACCAGTATGAGGATATGGCGCAGCAGAGCGAGACGTACATCGTCGGTATGTGGACCTTCCTCGTATCAGAGGTGATGTTCTTCGGTGCTTTGTTCCTCATCTACACACTGTATCGGTGGAACTACCAACTCGATTTCTACATCGCTCATGAGCACTTGGACGTTAAGCTCGGTGCAATCAACACGACAGTCCTGCTGTTCAGCTCCTTTACGATGGTGATGGCGGTTCAGTCGGCGCAGTTGAAGAACCGCCTCAAAGTCATGGGCTATCTTGCCGTGACAGTTCTTTGCGCGTGTACGTTCCTTGTGATCAAATACTTCGAGTACAAATCGAAATTTGCGGATCACCTTTATCCTGGCGCCGGCTTTGCCGACGACGCGGTAAAAGCATTCGGAAACCACGCATTAGAGAACGGGCATGTTGCCGTCAACATGAACCACGCTCAGTTGTTCTATGGGTTGTACTTCGGCATGACCGGACTACATGCCTTGCATATCATCGTTGGTATCGGAGTGATCATCTCGCTGATTCGGCTTTGGTTCAACAGAGCGAATACGGTCATTCACGATTACGTGCCAACTGAAATGGTGGGATTGTATTGGCACTTCGTCGACCTCGTGTGGATCTTCCTGTTCCCACTTTTCTACCTGATGCCTCTCCCTCGCTAAAAACATGGCTAACTCTGCAGCACACACACACGAGCACCACATTGTCCCGACGTTCACCTACGTCAAGACACTTGTGGCGCTAATCGCCTTGATGATCCTAACCGTTGCGGTGTCCTATGTTCAGATCCCCGCGATTGGACCTATCTCCGGAACTGTAGCCAATCAGGTCGTTGCTTTGGCGATTGCACTCGTCAAAGCGTTTCTCGTCGTTACCATCTTTATGGGCGTCAAGTTCGGCACCAAGCTTATCAAGCTTTGGGCAATCTTGGGATTCATTTGGGTTCTGCTGATCTTCGGTATCTTGGGCGACTACACAACGCGCAAGTACGAAATGGCTCCAAGTTGGGATTCGCAGTCCGATTCAGCGCTGCCTCGCGTAGCCCCAGACGAGCCGAAGATGCCTCGCACAAATGACTTGAACGTCAAGATTCGAGATTAATCACTCAGGCAATGGTGTTAGATTGAACACCATTACTGTGAAGGTATTGGGTAGTCCAAGAATGCGGACACTCGATTAAACAGGAGCCACCCGCCAATGATGGCCTCTCCCGCGTCCAAGCGGGGAAGGCTTTGGTGGGGGAAATCCGGTCCGTAAAGCGCCTCGAAACCAAGTTGAGACGCCAAATTCCGGTAACCGCGAGAGTTTCCAGAGATATGGAATCCCGACGGGTCGGGACGCATTTTTTGAACCGGATTTCCCCTCGCCCGACCCTCTCCCGCACGGATGCGAGCGAGGGCATCAGTGCCATCCAGCTCCCGTAGAGTCGAAAAGCCACCGTGCCGATAGCAGGCAACGAACCCCAAAGAGAGCCCGAAAACACTCGATTTAGCGGGAGCATTGCGCCACCGAGGACCCACTTGCTAGCAAAAGGAAACCCGGCTCTAGCGGGATGCGTGAACGGCTAAACCTACAGCAGTTCCTTCCGAATCCACTCCAGGATATCCTCAGTCGAACTTGATTTATCAAACACCCTCGGCTGGCCCCAATCTACAGTAACCGTCCGGAATGCGGGCCTCGGAATGATTTGACCGTAGGGAATGATCCTCTGAGTATTCCTGAGCCGACAGCAGATCACAGGGACACCCGCCGCCATACGGATGATGAGAGACACGCCCGGCTTGATTTCTTGAAGTTCGCCTGTCTCACTGAGTTGTCCTTCAGGATAGATGGCAACTGCATCGCCTGCGCTCAGGAGGGTTGCGGATAGCTTTAGCGCAGCTCGATCAGGTGCACCGCGATTCACGGGGAATGAGCCAAATGCGCGCTGCATCCGCCCGACAAACGGCATGTCAAAAAGCTCACTTTTGGCCATGAAGTGAAGCGGCCTTGGACAACACGTTTGGAGAACTACGGGGTCGATGTCGGCAAGGTGGTTTGCCAATACGAGAACCCCACCCGATTTGGGGACGCGTGAACGGTTTCGGCAACGAAGGGGCCCAAGTAGGAATAGCATTCCCAGACAGAAGACCCTGGCGAGGGGGAGCCACAGTTTGAGTTGCGTTTTGGTGTGGCGAGCGGATTCAGCGAGATCGATCACGGATCACCTTGGTCAGCGCTTCGGGATATGCCAAATGCTCTAGCACCAGCACCCGAGCCGCAAGAACATCCGGTGAGTCATCCGGCAGAACAGCACACTTTTTCTGCAGAATGATCATCCCGTCGTCATACCGTTCATTGACGAGGTGTACTGTGCAGCCAGATTCGCTTTCACCAGCCGCAAGGACTGCTTCATGAACGTGGTGGCCGTACATTCCTTTGCCTCCAAATTTCGGCAATAAGCTGGGATGGATGTTCAGGACTCGGTTTGGAAAGTGATCAAGAACTTCTGTCGGAAGGATCCTCAGAAACCCGGCAAGGCAGAGCCAGTCGCATCCTTCAAGTGCTTCAAGCAACCGAGGGCCGTATTGCTCCCCTGGAACAACGACTTTCGTGGAAATTCCTAGTTGCTGGGCGACGTCAAGGGCTCCGCTGCCCGCAGCAGATGCGATCACCATAGAGACCGATGCGGGGATTTCGCCTCGAAGACAGGCTGAAGCGATTGCGGCCATATTGGAGCCCCTTCCACGCGGGCCAACCATGATGCCTACTCGATCTTTGTGCTGTGTTTCCACGGTTCAGTAGTTATGACCTACCAGCCGCAAAGATCGCTCCACAATACGGTCTGAAAAACCTCAGCCCAGCTCTGAGATCTTCGAGAACATCCTGAACAGGGTCAGGCTTGGAAGCCGTCAGTCCAACCCTGTCGGGCAAATCCTTCAAACGATGCCCTAACCAAGTTAAGTCCGTAGCGATAGTTTTCGAATTCATCGCTGAGTTTCTTGAAGATCGGAGCTTCGTGAGCATACGCTCCATGCTCAAATGTGCTGACTACGTGATAGCTAAACTGTCCTTGGCGAACAGGATCAAGCAAGACATCTTTGCTGCCTGGCGCTTTCATCTGGATCAAGAATTCGGGGAACAGCCCCGACCAAAACAATAGAAAGTCACCAATGTGTCGGTGCACTTCGCGTTCTCGCTCAAACGAGTTCGCGTTGTAGCGGATATCGCCTTCCAGCATCATTTCGGTAACGGATTCCACCGTCTGACCGAATGGGTCGCGGATTCCGTAGAGATTTTCTACGTCGAGGAAATTAACGAGCATCTCGCTCAGATAGGCCTCGATGTCGTCGGACGAATCAATGTTGGGCTCGCCGCTAAAGGTATCGTGCAACGCTTCGACAAAGTAATGCCTTAGGGGGTGGTTACTGCTGATATCGCGTTTCATGTCTGTCAACCTACAGTTCCGGGCGGCTGTGCCCTGTTAGACGTGCCATCGTTGGCCGACAGTGCGTCCACTATATATCTCTCATCGATTTTTGTCCAGAAACTGATAGCTTTCTCGACGCCGAGGAAAGTGATATTGTTCTTCCTTTATAGGTATATCGGCGGCATAATGAAAAAGCTTAGGCAGTAGTTCTCGACTTTTTTAGCGTCATACAAACTATGAGCTGTCCAAAATGTGGCAAACCATTACCCGCAGGGGCAGCATTTTGCATGCACTGTGGCTCTCCAATCGCGCCTGCCCAGCCCAAACAGGCTCCAGTGGTGCCACGTCCCAAGCCGTTTGCACCTGCTCAGCCCACTGTGATGCCGATGGGCATGCCGACGGCAGTTTCAGGCACCAATATTTCAAACCAATTTGAGCAACAGAAGAAGCGCAATTTGGTGATCTCGATCGTGCTCGGCTGTTTGGCGATCCTTCTTGCGGGTGGATTGGCCCTGAAATCGATGGGACTGTTGGGCGCAAGTGGCAAATCTCCCGAAGAGCAGGCCCTCATTGCCCACGGTAAGTTGCCAGGAGACCCCTTCGTCGCACTTGGTAAGGCTCCAGCAGCGCCACTTGAAGCAGTCGCGGAAAAGCCGCCAGAAATGCCCGATGATATCTACAAGTGGCTTGAGCATCTTCGCATTAGTGAAGAAAAGCGGAATGCCATCACGATGTCTCAGCTGACGTCTGCCTACACTGAAAAGGAGAAGTCTCAAGTGGCGGGTGGCGTTGACGCGCTTAAAGACCTTTTGAACGGCATTGATGACGGCACATCAGAGATGCATCCACCAACCGAAAAGCTTGCCGTTCTCCTCAAGGACATGCACGATCAAGTAAGGCAAGTGCTGGCGTTTTTTGACTCCGTACCGCCTCCCAAAGAGTGCATCCCCATACGAGACGCCTACGATCAAGCCCTCAACGAAGAAGCTGCCCAAATGGGCGATATCGCGGACCATATTGCGGCCGGAGATGTGGAGAAGCTTCTAAAGATGGAAGGCAAGAGTGCTCAAGGGATCGACTCGGCTGGAACGAAGACAGATCGACTCGTCGGAGAGATCTGCGACAAGTATCACAAGCGTCGCTGGTTCAATATCGCCAGCGACATCAAGTCAAGCCCAATCTTCGGGTCTGGATTCTAAGCCTTTGGTTACCGATTCCGCTTCCGTTGAGTTCCGTATGGCCGCTGAGAAGCGTTTAGCGGAGATGTGTGAGGCCTTTCCGCTTGGCTACACCCCCAAGGTTGTGTGGCGTGGCTATCGTGTGACGGCTGGCCTAGCTTACTACCGAGTAGGGGTGATTGGCCTATCCACTCGGGTCTTAAAGGATGAAAAAGCCGTCATCGAGACGCTTGTTCACGAATATGCCCACCTATTGGCGGTGGCTCGCCATGGAGTTCGTGCTGCGGGTCATGGCGCTGCTTGGCAACGAGCAATGCGCGACCTGGGGCAAGAACCCAAAGTTCGTCACAACTACGAGGTCGAACGCAATGTCGCACGCCAAAGCGTCACCTATCTCTGCCTAAGATGCGGAAAGCATGTTGTCCGTGCGAGGCGTCTGCCTCGTCGGCGCAAGTACGTTCATGCACAGTGCGGTGGCGACTTGCGCTTGGCCAAGGTGGAAAGGATAACAGTTGTCGCCTCGGATGCGTAGACTAGACAACGGTCAAGCCGATGGGTGTCGGGCCTATTACTCAGACTCATGTGGATAGCAACCTCCGAACATAGTAGACACATCGACCGCAGGGCCACCGAAGAGTTCGGTGTTCCGGCAAAGGTTCTCATGGAGCGGGCTGGCCTTGCCGTCTTTGATGCCGTCCGAGAGCTTCTACCCACGGGAGGACGGATCACGGTGTTCTGCGGAAAGGGCAATAACGGAGGCGACGGATTTGTCGTTGCGAGGGTAGCGCTAGATCACCAATTTGCCGTTGATTGTCTGGTTGCTGCGGAAGAATCAGACCTCACACCAGATGCACTCGAGCAAATGCGAATTGCTCGTTCCCAAGGAATCCAGCCAATCTTCTTCTCTGACGCACGATGGCGACGCAAGGCAGAATGCCTTGGCTGCCGAGACTTGATCGTTGACGCCCTGCTAGGTACCGGTGCTCGGTGCGAAGTGAAAGGCGCGATCAAAGAGGCGATAGAACTCATCAACCGAAGTGGCGTGCCGGTGATTGCTGTCGACGTACCCAGCGGAATCTGCAGCAATACGGGTGAGGAACTCGGTGAGAGCGTATGGGCACTTCGAACCGTCACATTTGGGCTTCCAAAACGCTTTCTCTTCGAAGGACTAGGGCTTGAGCACTCAGGCTATTGGACCGTGTCCGAAATTGGCATACCGCACGTTTTGCTAAATGAGCCCACGTCTGCAAAGCTAATGGACGGCGACTGGGTCGCAAATCTCCTCCCCGAACGCCTTCGTGCGAGTCACAAGGGCGACAACGGTAGTGTGCTCATCGTGGCGGGCAGTCGTTCGATGCGTGGTGCTGCGTGTCTTGCCGCCAGATCCGCGATTCGAAGTGGAGCCGGCCTCGTTACCGTCGCTGGTATTTCCGACGTCTGCGCGGCCGTTTCGGCAGCGGTTCCTGAAGCGACACTCCTGCCGCTCCCCGAGGTTGATGGCGTTGTAAGCCCGGACGCGGCTGACATCGTGCTCCAGCACCGCTCCCGGTACCAAAGCGCCCTGTTTGGCCCTGGGCTATCTACCGAGAAACCGGTTCAGGAATTCCTGACGAGGGTGTGGCTTGAGTGGGATCGCCCTTGCGTCATCGATGCAGACGCCTTGACGGCGGTAAGCCAAGGCGTTGCGTTGCCAAACGCTGAGTGTGTCCTGACTCCCCATCCGGGTGAAATGAGTCGGCTTCTCCACACAAGCATCGCCGAGATTCAGTCGGATCGGTTCCGGACTGTTACGCAAGCAGTCGACCAATTTGGTCAGTGTGTTTTGCTCAAGGGCCCCTACACGATCATCGGCGAACCGGGCCAACCTATGATGGTGAACTGCACCGGTAACCCAGGGATGGCGACCGCAGGAATGGGTGATGTTTTGGGTGGAGTCATCGCGACATTGCTCGCTCAAGATCTGCCTTCCTACTGTGCAGCAAGTTGCGGTGTCTATTGGCACGGCATCGCTGGAGACTACTGTGCAACAGAAATTGGGCCGATCGGCTACTCCGCCGGTGATGTTGCAGACGCACTTGCCAAAGCTCGCTGTAGAATTGTGTCAGCGTGTCACCGAAACTAGTATTTTCCGCCCTCGTCTGTGTCGCCAGTTGCATGGCGTCTGCACAGAACATCAACTTAGGATTTCCAGATGACGGCGACCGCCAAGTCTGGATCTCACCGACCTCTCCCACCGAGGTTCCTAGCGATTCGGAAGGAGTTCGGACACTTAAGTCCGATGCGACTTTGCCGATCGGCAGCCAGAAGCCAACAGCCATGGTTTACATCTGGGATCGCAAATCGGGCAACCTTGCTTCCAAGTCAGTCAAAGACGCATCGACAACCACTTGGGTCGTTAAGCCAGGCGATTTCCAAGACATTGCTCAGGTTTCAGTCCATGTCGAACACTCGGGCAAACCGGTCGCGGCAGCCTCTGTGGATTTGGATGATGGCCGCCACAAATCGACGCAACTCCTCGTTCCCTCAAACAACGGTGCCGTGACGTTTTTCGGAATTAAGCCAGGATCACTAAAAGTTACAGTTCATTTCAAAGCCAGTGGAAAAGACGGCAAGCCCGTCACCCAATTGATAGATGCTCCGCTAGTTCGGACAGAGGCGATTCCGACCGCGACAATCTCCCTTGCCGATGCGGTGGATACCGTTGGCGCAGCGACGCCTCCCGGTGCCAAATCTGACTCCCAGGCTACGAAAGATGGAAGCTCTGGGGCGTCAGAGGGCAAAGATGGGTCTACCAAAGGCGACTCCAAAGAGAAGGGTGGGAATTTCCTTGGATCGCTACTTATTTTTGTGATCGCTTTGGGGGGAATGAGCGCCCTTGTGTACTACGCGGTCATGTACATGAAGAAGAATCCGGACACGGTTGGCTCCAAATTGGAAATGCTTGGTGCCCAAATTCCAAAGCCTGGAGATGACCCTCTCACCGATCCTGCGCCGATGCCAATGCCAAAAGCACCAGCTCCTGTGCAGAAAATCATTCTTGATGACTCGGCGCCCGACCTATTTGCCCCTGTCGCCGCGTCTACCGTGATATCCGATCCTCGGCTCGTGTCACAAAACGGCGATGCTCTTTCTCTTCCGGAAGGCGAAACCGTTGTGGGAAGGGAAGTCGGAATGGGACTCAGTTTAGTAGGAGAGAGCACGGTTTCCAGAAAGCACGCGCAAATCACCCGAACGGGCAGCTCCGTGGTTCTGATGGACTTTGGAAGCACCAACGGCACGTTCGTGAATGGAATGCAGGTCCAGGGTGAAAGGCAGTTGCAGGTTGGCGATCAAGTGCAGTTCGGTTCGGTCCGTTTCCGATTCGAAGGCTAGTTTATGGGCAGCGTTATTTTCAAGTTCCTAACCGGTGGTATCGCTGGCCTGTTAGTGTGGATGCTTCTTGAGCCAAGTGCGCCTCAGACGATCAATTCTGCCGGGTTCGCTATTTGGTCAGGCAAGTTCGTCTTGGCACTCGGCGCGATTATCGGTCTTGCCGTGGGCGGACTTGAAGGATACACACGCGGAGGCAAAGTTCACACCATCCGCGGACTTGTGTTAGGAATGATCTTTGGTGCCGTAGGTTCAACCCTCGGTTCAGGAATTGGATCTGCGCTGGTATCAAGTTGCTTCCGTCCCGATGTGTTTTGGTCAGCGTCTGTACCGATCGTTGAGCGCATTCCCGCGAGAATCATTGCGTTCATCCCGATTGGTATGATGCTCGGCGCCGCGATTGGCATGAGTTCGCTCACTCCAAAAAGGGCGATTCAGGGTTTGATAGGCGGAGCTCTGGCCGGTGTCATCAGCGGAATCTGTTTCGATCCCGTCAGCAGTGTCCTGGGCAATGCGATTCTCAGTGCCCGTGGTCAGCAGGAAGGCGAGATTGGTATCGTCGGACGCGCCTTAACCGCTGTTCTCCTAGGTTCGATGATCGCGCTGTTCATAGGCTTGGTAGAGCGCTTCTCAAGAAGTGCGTGGTTGCGCCTATCACTCGGACGTAACGAAGGGAAGGAGTGGTCTATTGACGGGGCTCAGACCTTCATTGGTCGAAGCGAGTCAGTTCAGGTTCCGCTTTTTGGCGATGCAAATGTCGCCCCGGTACATGCATCGATCGTTCGTCAGGGTCCGAATTTCATCCTTACGGACAACGGCTCACCGATGGGGACCTACATCAACGGCCAACGAATCGCTCAGGCAGTGCTGTTCAGTGGTGCCCAGATTCAAATCGGAAGCTTTGTGCTGCAATTCTTACTAAAAGGGCATGCCGCACCGCAGAGAGGCCCCGAGGCGTATGCGGGACAAGCATTCCCGATTGGTGGACAGATGCCTCAAGGAATGCCGTATCCGCAGCAGCAGATGCCACAGCCTCAGCCGATGCAGGCGCCAATGCCGCAGCAGATGCCCTACGGACAGCCGACCCAGATGATGCCGAATCAGTCGATGCCTTTCGCCCAGCCAGGTATGCCTGTGGGGCAGCCGACGCAGGTATTTGCATCTCCCACTCCCGTCTCGTCGCCTACAGTGGCGTTTCCTGGCCAGATGACACAGCAGGCTGCTGGATTTTTGCTCGTTGCGATGGATGGACCGTTGTTGGGGCAGAGATTTTCCGTCAGTGGACCGATGGATGTTGGACGTGAATGTCCAAGTATCCCCATGTCTTTCGATGCAGGGGCATCCAGGCGTCATGCAACCTTGAACCCATCGTTCAATGGCATCTCAGTTACCGATCTTGGTAGCACCAATGGAACGTTATTGAATGGTCAACGCGTCTCCCAAGCGACTGCCGCGCCAGGCGACATGTTGAAACTCGGTTCAACCACTTTCAGAGTGGAAACCGCCTAGAATGGATTTCGGAGCTTAACTCACACATGGATCAGACTCAGCGAATCGACCCGAATCGAACGATGCTCACCGGAGCACCGATGTTAAACGACCCGCTCAAGACTCAAGCGATGGGTGCGTTCGATCCACTGAAGACCACCGCGATGGCTCCGATGGTGGGCAACGGCAAAGGCCTCATGGCTGAAGTCATTCCCGGTCGCGAAGCGACCATGGCAAATGGGCCTGCACGAGAGCAGTTCGTCGTCGAATTTACAGGGGCAGGCACGCCCATCATGGCCGGTATGGGGGGAAGTGCCCGTACGCCTCTGAATCTCTGTCTCGTCATCGACCGCTCCGGGTCTATGGAAGGGGCTCCACTTGAGTACGTCAAGCAGGCCTGTAGCTTTGTCGTCGATATGCTTGGCCCGAACGATATTCTGAGCATCGTGACTTTCGAAGAAACCGTTGATGTGCTCATGCCGCCGCAGCGAGTGACGACGAAGCAGGCAATCAAAGATGGCATTCAACGCCTAATGCCTGGCAATACGACGAATTTGTACGACGGTTTGGCTCTAGGCGCACAACAGGTCATGGGGATTACCGATCCGGGTCGAGCCACCCGATTAGTCGTCCTGACTGACGGTGACCCGACCGCCGGTATCAAGGACTTCTCAGCGTTGGTTGCCCATGCAGGTGACATCAAACAGCGAGGAATTACTTGCACGTTCCTGGGATTTGGTCCCGACTATAACGAAGAGCTTCTAGCCTCGATGGCAAAGCGGGCAGGTGGAAACTACTACTACATTCCTCGCCCTGAACTTATTCCAGAAGTGTTTCGCACCGAGCTTGACAAGCTGATGACAAGCGTCGCCCGCAATCTGAAGATGGAACTCAAGATCGCCCGGTGGGTCAGTCTGCGTTCACCACAAGCATCGCCAACCGGGGAAGTGACATTGCCGCTCGCGGATTTGGAGAGAGGCGCAAGTATCCAACAGGTCTTTGACTTTGATTTCACAAACCATCCGTTGGGTCACTACCGCATTGCCTACGGCAAATTGACCTACGATGATCTCGTCAGCAGCAAGACTGAAATGATCGACCTCGATTTCATTATCGAATTCACAGCAGATGCAGCCCGATATACGGTTGCTCAAAACCCTCGCGTTCAGGGCGCGGCCCAAGTTGCACTTGCTTCGAAGGCGGTCGAGAAGACGATCTTGGGAATGAAGACGGGAATGCTGACCCAAATGGGTGCGATACAAGAACTGCAGAAGACGCAGATGCTTCTGGTTCAAGAAGGGCGCACGATTGAAGCACAAGAGGTCACAATGGCACTTCGAGCGATACAAAGTGGTGACAAGTCACAGGCCGAAAAGACACTCATGGGCACAATGGTTCACCTCGATCAGGGCAAGAAGCAGCAATAGGGGCCTTTAAGCCCGGCTTAATGCGGTGTGGAGGATATTTTTTTAAGAAAATAATAAATTTTGATCTCAAAAAGGTTATGATTTACCTGTATATCGAAGTCGATGTATTAAGGATTTGATGGCAACCACAATTCGCGACGTAGCGGAAGCGGCCGGGGTCTCGGCAATGGCGGTATCGAAGGTCTTGCATGGCAAGGGTGATAACGTTCGCGTGGGGGTTGAGACGGCAGAGACAATACGAAGGGTTGCGCAAGAACTTCAATATCATCCGAACCGCTTAGCTCGAAGTTTTAGGCAGCAGAAGACTCAAACAATCGGCGTTGTCTTTTCCCAATTTGGCCGCATTGGAGAGCTTGATGGGTACTTCACCGCATTTCTAAACGGCGTCTTAAGTGCGACCTTGCAGTCGGAATATGGGCTCACCATCTGCCCGAATCTTGTAAAATCCTCCGTGAATGGAGTCATCAATGATGGCCGATTTGACGGGATACTTTGGTGTAAGCCAGACTATTCAGATCTAAGCGCTCAGGCGATTGAGCGCTCTGAGATCCCGATCGTCATGATGCACGCTCCCGACGCAGAGGGGCCAAAGGTCCCGCGATTCTGTTGCGACAATCCTCTAGGTCTGCGTCTCGCGGTCGAACACTTAGTGGAACTCGGTCACCAACAAATCGTATTTGTGATGGATGCGGCGAATCAATCGACTTCAGAAGGTCAGGAGAGGATTTCTGGTTTCGAGACGGCGATGATTGCGCGAGGAGTCACCTTGACGGATGAATCGGTGCGCTACTGGACAAATCCTACGGAAGATTTCGCTCAGCTAATGTCCTCAAAAGCTAAGCCTACCGCGGCCATCACTTACAGCGAACGGCTTGCCGTCTCGATTCTCCGCCAATCTGAAGCCCTCGGGATTAGAGTACCGGAGGACATTTCTGTCGTTGGGTTTGATTCGACGACGTACTGCGAAACGACTCGGCCCCGATTGACGGCAATCAGTCAGCCGATTGAGCAAATGGCTTTTGATGCCACTAATATTTTGATTTCAAATATAGACGCAGATCAATCTGCTTCGCGTGCTTTTCTATACCCATGTGGGTTTGACGTTAGGGAGTCCACTGCGGCCCCCCGGTTTAGGTAAGCAAAATGGCGTGTTTGGAGTTTAGAGGACTTCTGAAAATGGAGAAGGTGAGCTAGGGTGAGCATATGTGTGCTGTTGTCTAAACCATTTGCACACCGGATGTACACAATTCATATTGGATTCGACATGAAATGTGATAACCTACAAGTGTGGAGAATAACCACCACGTGAGTGGTTACCGCGAAGTTGCGGAGACACTTCAAGAACAAATTCGCGCTGGCGCGATTGTTCTGGGGTCGTTGCTACCTACAGAGCGACAGCTCGTAGACAGCTTCGGGGTAAGCCGAACAACGGTTCGCCGGGCACTGCAGCAACTCGTTAACTCGGGTTGGGCAGAGAGCATCCCTAACCGTGGTGTTTCGGCGCGGATGGGGCAAAGCCCGACACGGCGTCAGGTGATCGCTTATATCGATGATGCCGGTGTGGTGCCCGAACTCTTCTTCTCATTGAATGCTCGCCTGCAAAGTCAGGGTTTGATTCTCACCCACGTCGATTCACAACTCATCGGAACGGAGGGTGCCCTGGAGTATTGTGGGGATAACCACCTGGCTGGAGCAGTCGTTTGGTCCAAGACGATCAATCCTGATAAATCTCGGGTAGCGAATGTACTAAGGTCAATGCCTGTCGTCGCTGTCGACCACTCTTTGAGAGGCACGGAGACGGACCTCGTCGCATGCGACGTTTTCGAAGGGGCAAAGTCGGCTGTACGACACTTAGCTTCTTTGGGGCGCAAGCGAATCGGCATCACAGGGATGCTTGATAGCCTTGACACAACCCAAGAGCGGTTCGCGGGTTACCTCGAAGGAATGTTTGAGGTTGGACTTCAACCCGAACCCAGAAACTTTTTATTCACGCGTACAAGCGGTATTGGCATCGGAGACACCACTGCCCTCGAAAGAAGGCTATTGGAAACTGATGCTCCTGACGCGATTTTCGTCATGCAAGACCACGTCATGGAGGACATGATGACGGCTGCTTCCAACGTCAACGTTTCTATTCCAGAAGCGCTTGCCGTCGTTACCATGGGGTCCGATGACCCATTTGGTGTGCTCATTCAAACGGGCGTGACAACGGTGGCATTTGACTGGGCAAAAATGGCCGATTTCCTCTTTGATCGAATCTGCTGTCGGCTGGCAGACCCTACGGCACGTGCCGTAAAGGTTCTCGTACCTGCCGAACTGATGGTTCGCGGGAGCTGTGGAGCCCCCCGAGATCAGTGGTCAGACTCTCCTCCCCACCAAGTTTCCTCCGCACCTCACCTTACCGTGGGTGCGTCAGGTCCTTCATCCTTCTCCGCTGGGAGCAGGATGCGTGTTCGTCCGTACCGTCCAAGCGACGGGACTTCTCAGCCCTCATATCATTCAGCTACATCGAGGTAGATATGTATAAAAAAGCATTTACGTTAATTGAACTTCTAGTCGTTATCGCGATCATCGCGATTTTGGCCGCCATCCTCTTCCCAGTTTTCGCTCAGGCGAAGCTCGCTGCAAAGAAGATCTCGTCATTGTCCAACGTCAAACAAACCAGCCTTGGAATTCTGATGTACAACAATGACGTCGACGATCTCTTCCCTGCCGGTTGCGGTTCCAACTGGTTTTACCCACGCGACGGCGGTTGGGCATGGAGTACTCAGCCATACATCAAGAGCCTTGCACTTCTCCGCGATCCAACCGATCAGCTGAGCACGTCCGGGTTCTTCACATGGATGCTTCCTCCCAATAACCCCGGCGTTGCGATTTCGTATGCCTCTAACGGTTTCCTCTGGCAGGACTCCGCTAACGGCTATCCAACATACATGTATGGTGTGATGGGCGTTGCACAGGGCAGCTGGATGAAGAATACTTACACCAACGGCACCCAGGTTACCAAGCCAGCCGAGACCATCATGCTGGCAACTCGCGCTGACGGCCAGAACCTATGGGGCATGGGCGACGTTATTTCTGGCGTCACCTGGTGGGATAACAATAGTAGCGGCGGTGCGGGCCTGATTCCAAATGGCGCAGAGAGTGCCACTAACTCCTACAGCGCAAAACCTTATAACGTGACCCTTCTGATTAACGCGAACAAGCAGAACGGTGCTGTCTATGCGCCTTATGCTGGTCAGTCTCCATTCTCCTTCGCTGACGGACATGCTAAGACCATGATCCCAGCTCAGACCAATCCAAACCCAACAAATACTTACATCGATGGTCCTGACTACGCAAAATGTCCGAACGGCCACGATCCTAAGAACATGTGGGACGCTTACAGATGAGAATCCTTATCGTAGGAGCCTTGATCCTGTCGGCTGTCATGATGTCAGCCTGCGGTAGTAGTGAATCCACCGCTTCAAAGAAAGATGAAGCGACGTTCAAAGATCGTAATCCGGCAGATATCAAAGGGCCTCCTGCGGGTTTCGCGCCGAAAGGCCCGCCTCCCGGCGCGGCAGGTCCACCTCCTGGTGCGACCAAGTAGTGTTCGGCAGAAACATCTAGGTGCATGCACCTAAAATGACCCCCGGCTCAAAAGGCCGGGGTCCATCAAATTCATAAATGAGTCGCTCAGAGAAGTGACAAAGTCATTCGATTTCGGAGAAATGAATGAAACGAAATTTAGGACACTCACGCACATGGCTGCGCTGTGTACCAATCGTATTGGTGGCGTTTAGCGCCGTACTTGGTGGTTGTGGCTCGTCAGATTCGCATGCGACCAAAGAAGAAGAAAAAACATTCCGCGACCGAGACCCATCGCACATCCATGGTGTGCCCGCTGGGTTTAAGGGTGGCCCGCAGGGAGCTGGTGCACCTACCGCCGGTGGTCCACCTCCTGGTGCCCTCACGCCGCCTCCCGCTGACACCAAGAAATAAACTATTGACCGGCGCTGGAGCAATCCCCAAGGGCCGGTCTTAGCTTAAGCCCTTAAGTTCGCTGAAGGATCCAAGCCAAGGATCATATTTTGTCCACTTTTCAGTGGAAGTCTTGAAAAGGGGTTGCCGTACTTGCCAGAGGCTCGGAGTACGAACGCGTCTTTCGTTCCTCTCGGGATGAAGGCAAGCCTCATTCCACTCCACGCCGCAGAACTCGACCATCTGGCGTACCGTGATGTCCGGTTGCGATACGATGTCTTCGTATCTCACTTCGAGGAATCGGTCCTTTGGAAGCATTGCTTTCCAGTGATCCATGAGCCGCATGTACTCTTGGTAAGCAAACACGATATTGCCTTTGTCGCAGATGAATTCGGCGCTCGTGTTTACCGGGGTCATCCATATCGAAAGAGCCGTATCGACAGCGCTACGTCGGGTGTGGATGATTCGAGCGTTGGGAAGGCCTATGTGTATCGAGCCAACCATTTGAAGATTTGCGGGATTCTTGTCGATCACGTGAGGAAACCCAGGGCAAATGGTCCTGAGCAAATCCAAATACTGATTCGCAACAAGACTGAGCTTGGACGCTCTCACCGTCATCCGCGCAAAGTCGATTACCTGGTCTTCACTCGACCCCCAGAATGTCTGCTCGCCCGCACCGCCCAACAGTGGATGGCACGTGAGTAACTGCTCCGCCAGCGTTGTGCCCGATCGCATCATCCCCACGACAAAAATCGGGAGATCTGAGGTGATACCGGCATTCCTGTACTTTGCAAAGAACTCAGGAGTGAACATCTCGATATTCGTGTCGATGAGATCCGCCAGAGCTCGCCGATCGAACACCTTATTGCCCACCGCCTGAAGGTTGAGGGCGTTCGCTTGATCGAAATGCTCCATCGCGAGTCGATAGTCGCCGAGATTGTCGTAGGATTTACCCAGTGAATAGTGCAAACTCACGCGCTCGCTTTCTTTAAGCCCGCCATCGAGGAGCAGATCCTCCATCTGTTGGATGAGTGGCTGGTCGTCATGGCCGATCTTCTTGGCAAAGACGAGGGCCTGATAAGCGTCTCCCTGAACCGGATTGAGGATAATCGACTGCTTCAGTTCGTTGATCGCATCATCAAATTGCCCCATTGTGCTTAGCGAGAGCGCCCGTTCAAGATGGATAAATCCAGGTTTAGCGTCTAGCTCGAATCCTCGATTCCAGTGATACGCAGCCTGCTCAAGCTTCATTTGCTCGGTGAAGATACGTGCCATCAGTACATGAATTTCGGCCGCATTGGGTTCTTTAGCAAGCGCCCTTGCACAGTATTTCTCCGCGAAATCAATGCGACCAAGCCGAAGCTCAAGGTAAGCAAGTCGAAGTAAGCCCTGCGGGTCTGGGGAAAGGCGAACAGCTTTCGTGAGAACTTCCGTTGCATCTAACCACACCCTTTGTGACAGAAGAAGGTCTGCTAGCTCGTAGAGAACGACGGGATCGTTTGGCTGAAGATCTAGCGCCCTCCGAAAGGCCGTGATTGCCTCGGCTGCAAATCCCTTCCGGGCAAGCGCTCTTGCCAGAGCCGCTTGGGCAGCCGGGTTGCGAGGATCCATCGCAATCGCTTGTTCTGCAAACTGTCTAGCCTCGTCGAGGCGGTTATCGTGTAGAAGCAGGTAACTCATCCAGCAAATCGCGGGTGTACAGGTTCGATCTGCTTCGATCGCTTGAGCCATTCTGCTGAGGGCAATATCAAGTCTTCCTGTTTCAGCTGCGACGATTCCAAGCGCAACCAGCGCCTGTGTTTCCCGTGGATTTATCGACAACACTTGCTGGAGGAGCGCCTCGGACTGCTCCACTTTGCCCAACAAGAACTGTCGGCGTGCTTCCTCAATAAGGCCTCGGGCCTGAAGGTGATTTGGATTGCGACCTTGAGGTTTTTTCACTAGAAGAGAGATCCCGCCGAGAACAATTATACCGGCGTGAAAGCCGAGGGGCAGGGTGCCGCCCGGCTGACTCAAATCTCCTTTGTCACCCCAATTGCAAGAAGAGAGGCAGGCCTCTCCCCTTCACGGACGCGAGTTTGACGTGATTAATTAAGCCAACTGTGCCTTGTATTCGGCCCAAAGCCCTTCAAAGTCGGACACGAGTTTTTCCATCGCTGCGAAGCCACCCAGCCAGAAGGCTTCGGAGTCAAGGTCGACTCCAACCGTCTGCATCAACTCGTGCGGTGTTCTTGAGCCACCCAATGTGAGCAAGTCGATGTACTTGCCCCCAAAACTCGTACCCTCTGCCTTTGCCATTTGATACAGCGACAAGACCAAGAGCTCTCCGAACGAATAGGCATACACGTAGAACGGGGCGAAGATGAAATGGCCGATGTAGGTCCACCACATGCTGTGCTGCTCGCCCAGCGTCACCGATGAGCCGAACATTGCCTGCTGCTCTTCCTGCCACATTGCACCGAACTGCTCCGGCGTCAACTCGCCTTGTGCACGTCGAGCCAAATGACACCGTTGCTCAAAGGAGAACATCGCTGCCTGGCGGAATACCGTCGCAAAAATTCCTTCTACCTTATCGGCATACAGCGCGAGCCTATCCTGTAGGTTTGCATTGCTTACCAGCTTCTCAAACACCAGCATCTCGCCAAAGGTCGACGCCAGTTCTGCCAACGGAAGTGTGCCGTGGAAGTTGAGATAGGTCTGGGCACGGCTAAGTGAAGCGTGGACTCCGTGACCAAGTTCATGAGCCAACGTCATCACGTCGTCCATCTTGTTCTGATAGGTTTGGAAGACAACAGGGTGAGTATCCGGCGTATTGTAAGAGCAGAAGGCACCGCCCTGTTTGCCTTTACGAGGTTCGGCATCAATCCAGTTCTTGTCGAAGAACTCGCGTGCCTTGGCCTCCAGCGTTTCGCTGAACGAGCCAAATGCGGTCAGAACTATTTCCTTTCCTTCGTCCCATCCGACGCGCTCCTCTGTCTCGAAGAGAGGGGCATATCGGTCGATATGCGTCAGCTCAGGGAGACCGAGAATTTCACGCTTGACGTCATAAAATCGCTTGACTAACCCATAGTTCTGCTTACAAAGGCTAACCACCCGGTCGACTGTTGGCTTTTCGAGTTCATTGGCCAGGTGCCTTGATTGCTCCGGGAACTCAAACTTCCGCAGTCGATCTTCGACTGATTGCTCCTGAAGCAGATTGTTATAGTTGAACACGAGCACACGCTCGAGTTCTTTCAATCCAGCCGAAAGGCTGTCCGCTGCCGCTTGTCGGGTTGCACGGTCTGGATCTCGCAACAAGGTAAGAACTTCTTGCTGCGTCGCATCGACGGGTGCCTCAGCACCTGGTTTGGAAAGTTTGAAGACCTGATTGGTTGTAACTTCTTCGAAAAGTCGGACCCACGCTCGGGATCCGGTATTCGCCATCTCTTCGAGAATGATCTCTTCCGGCTCACTCAGCCGGTGAGCGCTGTACATTCTTGTCGCCTGAATGTAGTGCGTGTAATTTGAGAGAGCGCTGTCGGACAGGATGCCTTCGATAACTTCCTGAGAGGCGGCCTGAAGTTCCAACTCAAAGAACATCGTTTTGACGCTGAGACCAGTACCGCGCTCACGTTGCTTCTGCATAAAGGCACCGATCTTTGGGTCGGCGCTGTCCGTTGCAAACAGCAAGCTGGCATATCCCAGAGGCTTGGCGACTTCGTTGTACAGCGCTTCGATATCAGAGATTGCCGACGCCAGGGTGGAAGCGGTGAGGTCGGAACAGTTGATCTTGCCGCGGTATGTTTGGGCAAACGCCTCGGCGCGCTCCGTGGCTTCTTGCCACGTTTGTTCGATCTTGGGGTCGTCGATGCTGGAAAAGAGTGCGGAGAGATCCCAACGAACCTTCGGTGGTTCGAGAACAAGCTTAGAGTCCATGCGTAGGATTACACCTCATACGCCCTTTGGTTTCGCTTGAGAAGCTTAACGAAGAACTAGAAACTCATCCTGCAGATGCGCCAATCCGGCATGACTTCGGCACCCATCGCTTGATAGAAGCCGATCGAAGGCTCATTCCAGCTGAGCACCGACCAATCGAGACGACAGTATCCGTTTTCTTTGCAGTGGTCCATCAAGTAAGTGAGAAGGGCTTTGCCGTACCCCTTGCCACGGGCATCAGGCGTGACATATAAGTCCTCCAGCCAAATTCCCGGGCCGGTGCGAAAAGTCGAGTAGATCGGAAAGCTGAGAGTGTAACCCAACACAACCCCATCGACCTCGTATACGAAAACGATACAACGCTTTTCGTCGATCACATGCTTTTCGAGCAGCTCAACGTTGCCGGTCACGGCGTGGCTCAACCTTTCGTAGTCGGCCAGTTCGTTGATAAGGTCCCAGATTCGGGGGATGTCGCTACGTTCGGCTTGTCGGATCATTTTTTGGTGGTTCGCTTGAATAGTTTTGCGTCGAGAGCGATTCTTCCTGGTCCTGTGATGAGGAGGGTGAGGGCGGTAAGGCACAAACTTCCTGGGAAGAACAGCTTCGAGGGATCGGCTCCCTGGTCGCCCTCGAAGATACCCAAAAGAACTCCAGGGGACCTCATGTTGACGTAAACCGCGACGGCCATCGTACAAGCGATTCCAAGACTGGCGACAGAGGTGATCAGCCCGCACAGGACGCCCAAGCCGCCAAAGAACTCAGCGAAGATCGCAATGTGGGCCAAAGGTGTTGGCACGCCAAGCTTTCCGTGCATGAAGGTCACTGTGTTCATGTAGCCGGCACCACCGAATACGCCGAGCATTTTTTGAGCACCGAAGAAGACCAAGGTTAACCCAAGGCCAATTCTCAAGAACAAAAGCCCAAAATCGGTGCGACTGAGACCTTTCATCACAATGATGTTACGCCCCTCCGACGCAAACAGGTTGCTGTTTTGTCTCCTGTTGCGCGTGAAGGCATCAATCCACTAGACATCAAGTGGATCTCGGTACGGATAACTTCCCAAGATCGTCGTTTCAAGGGCATATCCTCGCAGCGTTTCGATGGCTGCCTTCAATGGCTCGTCGGTTCGATGGCCCGCACAGTCGCAGTAGAAAATGTACTCAAACGTTGCCCGTTGGGCAGGTCGACTCTCAATCATCATGAGGTTGACGCCGTGGGCTTCGAACGCGCGCAGAGCATTTACCAGTTCACCGGGACGGTTGCGCAGATTGAACATCACGCTCGTCTTGTCACTGCCAGTTTTCGCTGGCTCGTTGTAGCCGAGAATGATAAAGCGGGTCCGGTTGCTAGGATTGTCGTTGATGTGCTCAACGAGTACGGGGATGCCAACGGTCTCAGCGCCAAGTTTGTTGGCGATGGCGGCGCTTCGGGAGTCTTCAAGTGCCTTTTCGGCAGCTTTGGCAGTGGGGACGACTTCGATGATTTGGGCGTTAGGCAAGTTGGCTCGAAGCCACCGTTTGCACTGCTGGGCAGGTTGGGGGCCAGCATAGACGCGATCGATGTCGGCAAGCGATTCGGCAATCGAGAGCAGGTGGTGGTGAATCGGAATGTAAACTTCGGCGCAAATCTTGACGTTGGTCTGTGGGAACATATCCAGCGTTTCGGGGACGACGCCTGCGACTGAATTCTCAACGGGAACGACGCCGTAATCGGCTTTGCCATGCTCAACCGCTCGGAACACGTCCTGGATGCTGTCTTCGGGTTGGAAGGAACTACTGGCACCAAAAGTTTGAATCGCGGCAAGGTTAGTGTAGGTCCCTGCAGGTCCCCAGTAGGCGGCGACGAGTGGCTTCTCGGCAGCACGGGCTGCACTGATGATCTCACGGAAAATCGCGGACAATTGCCGATGCTGAAGCGGACCCGGGTTGATCTGTTCGAGCTTGGCGTAGATCTGCCTTTCGCGCTCTGGCGTGAAGTACGGGCGATTATCTTTGCCCTTCACCGCACCCACTTCCTGGGCTAATTCGACTCGTCTGCTTAATATCGCAACGAGTTGTTCGTCTATCGCGTCGATGTCTTGACGGATATCTTGGAGGGTTCGATGGGTACCTTCGGCCATAAGATTGCCTACAATCTCGGAAACGATCACTTCATTGTGTTTCGAGCTCGGGATTCAGGGCATTATTATGAAGGCTTCGCGATAGCGGCGAACAGACCTTTCGTTTGGTTTGGTCGATAGATGGTGGTTTTGCGAAGGATAGAATAGTCAACACGATCCAAATTGGAAGATTTCTTCACCCAGTTCCGGAATCTCAGTGCTCAAACGCCTGACAAGATCTTGGTCAACGTCGTTGACATACTTCTTGTCGCCTACTTGATCTATCGCATGTTGATGCTGGTTCGCGGCACGCAGTTCCTCAAGATTATCCTGGGTGTCAGTACGTTCCTGTTCGTTTACTGGTTGAGCGGATATCTGGGGATGTACACCCTCCATTGGGTTCTCGACAAAGGTGTGTATCTCGGGCCGACGGCCTTGGTCATTTTGTTCTTTCCTGAGTTGCGCGCGGCAATCGAGGGCTTTGTCCCCCACACATCCTTTCTTCAGCGACTCGTGGTTTCGAAGGTCGAGGAGCGAGCTGAGGCTCGTACGGTGGAGGCAATTGTTGCTGCGGTGGCAGAGCTTGCTGGTGACCGTGTGGGAGCCCTTATTGTCATCGAAAAGCTCGCGGTCTTGGATGAATACGCCGGGAACGGTGTGCTTCTCAATGCCCGGGTGAGTGCCGCGCTTCTTCAGTCCATTTTCTTCGAAAACAACCCGCTACATGACGGGGCAGTTATCATTCGTGGGGATTTGATTCTGTCAGCCGCTTGCCGTTTGCCCTTGAGTGATTCGCGTACTCTGGATACCCACGTTCACATGCGTCACCGAGCGGCGGTAGGTATCTCGGAAGTTTACGACAGTCTCTCGATCATCGTCAGTGAAGAGCGAGGAACGATCAGCATCGCGAGCGAAGGGGTTCTCACCCGCCTGTCATCACACAATGAACTTCGCACCATCTTGAATCGCGAACTCAGGAACATCGAAGAAGGTGCGCAGCCCGAGCGCCTTCCTCATATACGACGCAAGCGCGCGAGGCCAGCAGAGTGAAGCCAACTCGCGGTCCCGTCGACGTTACGATAGCGTTCATTTCACTGGTGCTGTCGATTGTTCTATTCATGGTCATCATCCCGACCTGGATGTCGCGGCGTTCCCGCCCAATCAAGATCCCTCTCACTTACGAACGAGATACGCTGCCAGCTCATTTTTATATCGACAAGCAGCCGACTTCGATCACGATCAAGGCAACGCTTTCCGACAGTGAGTACGAGAATTTCCTTCAGACGGGCAAGGCGGTTGCCAACCTTACATCTGCTGAACCGGGTGAGAAGTCTTATCCAGTCAGCCTAGAACCACCACAACTTCGGAAATATGTTGAGAACCAAAACATCCAGGCCGCGTTTACGCTGGAGGCATCGGTTCGAAAGGATGTACGCGTCTTTGTGACGAGCAGCGGCAAGTTTAGTGATCCCACTGAATTTGTCGACAACATGGTTGCTGACACGAAGAAAGTCTCGATCGAGGGCCCCGCCGTTGATATCGCGAGGGTCACCGGTGTTAGGGCAACCCTGCGGCTCGATATGCTCCAAGGCACGGGACCACAACAAATATCAGTACCTCTCGAAGCTGTCGACAAAGACGATCATGTCGTCGAGAATGTCGATATCAGGCCGTCGCAGGTGATGGTTACACCTCAGTTCTCATTGGCTCCCCAACAGAAACAGGAGTTTGTTGACGTGACGTTCGGCCCTGGCAAGGTTCCTGATGGCTATGAAGTTAAGAGCTACTCGGTCGAGCCAACCCACGTGACCGTCAGCGGTTCGAGCCAGTCCTTAGCCCGCATCGGAAAAGTGACAACGACGATGATCGATATCACCGGGCTAACTCAGACGCAGACCTTCACAGTTGGCTTGAGGCCAGTGGGTCCCAAGTCGATTCCAGCCGACCTCAAGTTCAGCCCGAGCACAGTACAGGTAACGGTTGTGGTTGGTCAACAGCGACTCAAGGGCCTGAATCCGGCCACGACGCCCATAGTGCCGAAGTCTGGTACCTTAGGCGCCGGCAGATGACCGAGATTCGCACGATACGAGAAGAGGAAGGAGAAGATTTCCTTCATGTGATGTGCGATGCCTTCGGCCTCGACTTCAATCGCGCTTACGATGTGTTCTTCACCGAGCCGATGTACGATCTCAATCGCAAGTGGGCGTTGTTTGAGGGCAGAGAGATGGTCTCAATCCTCACCACGAGCCCCCTTGAGTTTGGTTGGGGACGTGCATTTGGGATTGCTGGCGTCGCAACCAAAGCAGACCGCATGAGCGAAGGCCATGCTTCTCGGTTGCTCCAAAAGGTCATCAAGGAATCCGAGCTGAGAGGAGAGCCAGGTGCCCTGCTTTTCGCGCGTGACTTGAGGTTTTACGAGCGCAACGGATTCGAACCGCTTGATCGTGTCGTGCGTGGTCCGTTGACGACTTCGATGGAAGACGACCTTCCCGATTGCTTCGACTTCGACACAGTGGAGGCCAAATACAACGCTTGGAGCGAAGCGCATCCCGATCGGCTTCGGCGTGACGAGAAGCGTTGGAGCTATTGGAAGTGGCACTACCGAATCTGCACGCCTTTCCAATCCGGCTACGTCTGCTTCGAACCGAACGTGCTGCGCGAGCACATCTTCGAGACCCCGGTTGACGCGATGCCTCTCCCTCCTGGCACCGAGTGGTTCGGCACCACCTTCATGGCCGACCAATTCGAAATCCCCATCACAAATCCCGAAGTCGACCTCTACCTAATGGGCCACAACATCCCCGGCCTCCCGCAAATGTTCATGACCGATCAGTTTTGATAGGTTCAAATCAAAGCGAAACGGGGTTAATTGCGGGGTAATCTTCCCCGCAACATGGCAAAAGCGCACCGGGCACCGAGGGATAAGAAGGGCGGGAACGTCTGGCAAGACCGCCACGGCAAGTGGCAATGGGAAGTTTCGATCACCCGCCGTGACGGGACGCAGTTTCGAAAGCACGGTAGCCGAGCTTCCGAAAAGGACGCCATCGTTTCACGAGACGCTGCGTTTGACGAGTACAACCGGAATGAGGGTGCCAACCAACGAGGCTGGACAATCCAGACGTGGAGCGAACATTGCCTCTCCGAAATTTGGCCTAACGAACTTGCTCCCACGAGCGTTGACAACTATCGCCACTGGCTGACGACGAGAGTATTCAAGAAACTTGGTGGGGTTCGAATTGACGACATTACGGCACCGGCGCTTCAAATCTTCTTCAACGACCTGAAAAAGTCGGATGGAATTCATGTAGCGGTGAGAGTCAAGACCGCCGTTGCGTCCTCGTTAACGAGGGCGATGAATCAGGGTTTGATACCGGTCAACCCTTGCCGGGCCGCGAAGATCAAAGACATGGTCGTCATTGAAGACGAACTTGAGCTGGCGAAGAGGATCTTGACCACTGACGAAATGGATCGCTTGGTTGACGCGGCCAAAGAAACGCCGATGTTTTGGCCCGTCATTCTTGGCATTCGGTTTGGCTTACGCTTTGGGGAATGTCTTGGTCTTGAATGGAAGCACGTAGACCTGGAGAAGCGAGTCATTCGGGTACGCCAACAACTGCAAAGCGTCGTCGGGAAGGGGCTGATGGTCGTTCCCCCCAAGTCGTTGGCCGGGAAAAGAGACCTTCCAATTTCTGAAGACTTGATTGGCTATTTTCGGGATTCCCTGCCGGTCGTCAGATCAGGGAAGAATGCGCGTCTTTGCCTTCGAAACGGAGACTCGTATAGTGCGCAAAACGGTTCAGTGCTCATAAAGGATTTTGTCCTAGCCGCTGGATTCGATGGGAGCGACGGCAAGCCTATTCCGACTCATCACGATTTCCGGTCTAGCTTTCTCACGTTCTTGGCGAACGACTCCAACGACGGAAGGGGCGTTAAGCCTCACGTCCTCATGAAGATTGCGGGGCACTCCAAGCTACAGACTACGATGCAGTATTACGTCAGGGCGACCGACGACGACATCCGATCAGCAATGGAGTTGGGCTAACCGATTCGCTTCCGTGGCTTGCGGATGAACTTTGGCTTGCCGGAAGATGGGAACGCGCCGTCGAACTGCTCTATGAAGGCTTCAACTTGTCTTCGACTGATTCGACGGGAACGCTCCGTTCCCTGAACTATCCCGCTTGCCAAGTAACCGTCATGGATCAGTTTTTCTACGGTCGATCTTCCGACCGCCAACAAAGCCGCGACGTCATCGACCGTATAGAGAAGCTTAACCGCCAAGGCGTCATAGGCACGACCCACCGGTTCAAATGTAGGTGTCTCAGCAGAAGCAGACATAGACACCCCCGAATTGCTGACGATAGGGGCGTTGACGCAAACAGTAGCGGTAGATCGAGAGGAGCGGGGAGCCTCCCCACTCCTTTTCGCGCTTGAAAGCTCCAGAGACTGAATCTTGAGCGCACGAGCGGTTCAAGATCGATTCAGCTTTATCCCCAAGCTCCGCATAATGCGATACCGGTCGTGGAATGAGGTCCGACGCGTTAAACGTTACGGTTTGTTCATTCATGTTGTTTTTCTCTGCCCGTGGGTCAGCGGATTACGATGTACATGAAGCTTGTTGGGGACCGATAGCTGTCAAGTATCGTTGAGCAGTTTCGAGCAAATTGACGGTGCGTCCGCAACAATGCTCCGAAGACTTGGCTAGGCCACCGCATGAACCCGGCTTTATAAAAGCCGTGGGCCGACTCTTCGTACCGTCACACCCACGAAACCCCGTTTCAGCTTTGGAGCCGCTAGGAAGCAATTATAAAAGGCGAGAGAAAGCCTTCGACTAGAGCATGTTCACGAGTTTTGGTCTGACAGAATTTTCTGTCAAGTCCAGCCGCCGGAGTCGCCCAGGAGTCGGACGACCACTTCCAAGCATCAGGGTTTCTGACTCTTGCGAGCGTCGTTGATTGTCCGAAGCATCTCAAAAGCATCGAAACCGATGGCTTCGGCAAGGTCCAAGAACTCGACCACGTCCAACCGCCGGTCATCGGCCTCTATAGCGCTGAGTACGGGCTGAGAAAGATTTGCAAGTCTTCCAACTTCATTTTGTGAGAGACCGCTCTCCACTCGGGCGGCTCTAATCAACGCTATTAACGTTCTATGCTCCTCCGTCCTGAGACTTGCCACGACCCTTTTGCCCATTCAATCGAACATGGCGGCATGAAGACATGTAAGTTATGATATCCTCCGGTGATCGGCCAGTTAGCTGACCCGTTCGGTTGATTCGGCGAGAATTCGCTCGATTTTAGCGGTGAAAGTTTGGAATTCCTAGAACCATGAAGCAGAAAGCACTTATCGACTGTCCGGCCTGCGGAAATAGCCTCTCAAAATCGGCTAGCACTTGCCCAAAGTGTGGTCACCCCATGGACCAAGCAAATTATCCAATGCTAATAGCAAAGTACGTGCTTGCATTCCTTGGCCTAATGGTGCTCATTTCACTCTTTGCTCAAGCCAGTCACCGGTAACACCGTCACGCTATCGGATCATTCTTTATGGGTTGCATCATTGCTGTAATCGTAGTTGTAGTTCTCGGATGGGCTATTAGCGATCCATCAACTGTAGGTGGCATCCTCTTACTCGTCGTCCTCATCGTAGGCCTTCTCTATTCGCTAGATTTTCTAACGAAATACGCAAGTATCAAAAAGCTACAACGAACGCCGGAAGGAAGAGCGGCTCTTGCAGCTCAATCGGCTACGGCGGATCTTCTTGCAGGCGGCTGGAAGAAGGAGCTAAGTTCTCTCTTTGTAAGCAAAGGACTCCAATTATCGGACGCGTCTCAACTCAGAGACCCGACGTGCATCATAGCGACGAACTCCGACTACGATGCAATCTATTTGGTCCGGATTGCAAACGGAAAGGTCTTCTTCAAGACCGTTCTAGACGCAACAGAGATCTTGTCGGTAACCAAGGATTTCGACGTTAAGAGAAGCGTTAGCACAAGCGGTTCAAGCAACATGCTCTACTTTGGAAACGTTGGCCTAGGAGGAACAAAGCTTAAGACCGATGTGAACTCCAAGATTACGGCGGGTTATCTCTCTTTGGTCGTTTCCCATCCTGCTAACCCGTTAGTTGTTCTCTCCATGGATTCCACTCAGGACACGGAAACGTGGGCGGCCAGAATTGAAGCAATTCGCCATCGAGCCATCATGGCGAATCAGCCTAAGTCGATGCCAAGCAAATCTGAAGTTATTCCGCGTGTTCAAATGTCACCCCCTGTCCCAGATAACCAGTCAACCAAGAAAGGGTCTTTAGAAGATCATATCTGGACATGCCGGTGTGGTCGAAAGAATATCGGCCACCCTTCCACGTGTTCAAATTGCAAGCGCTCGATTGACGCAGTCATCTGAATCGACAGAAAATTCTGTCCGCAGTTAAACTCTGAGAACCCTCAATTTTCCGGGGAAGGGACCTTGACATGACGTTGGCTTTTATAAATGCCAGAGAGTCTGTGTCTACTGCTCCATCTATTCATCGACGCAACGACACACCCAGAGGCCGAGCCGTCAATTATAAAAGCAATGGACGGCCATTGCCGAGGAGGCTCAATGGAACGGTTGACCTTTAGAGCAGCTCAGGCTTTGCCGGACAGAATTTTCTGTCACCCATCGAGACACTTGGATTTGCAATTCTCGTCCTTGGGAATGATATTGAGAATTGGCCGGATTAAGGAGTCTCTTCTTTTTGAGTGAGCGAAGCGAACGAAAAAAATAAAGAAGAGACGACATAGATATTGATTGTGATTAAAGTGTATCTACATTCCTTATACCGGACCTTCCAACCTCTCCTTATAGGTTCTCCTTCCTTCAGTAAAGTGTTTAATAAATAATAGCTATTAAATTGCGATATGTAGATGGCTTACGCACGCGTGGACGCACAGGCGCTCACGAGCACGCGGCACACGACCCCGTGACGGGACTAGGCCAGCAGAACCCGACAGAAAATTCTGTCGGGTTAGTCACCGCTTTCAGCCGGTCGGATCACCCGAGAGTTGCCCCTCAAGGCTTTTATAATGGCCTTAGCAAGCTATCGGCTGTGTCTTGCGGTTTCTGACACAGAACGGAGTAGATCGCCATTTATAAAAGAATTTCGGGCTCATCTTCCATTGGTGAGGCTGGTTCATCAATGCGCCTACCGTTCGAAGCAGTTTGCCGAGTCCTAACGCACAGTAAGTCGCGGTAAAGACGAGGGGTAAGGGATCTGCTTCGAGGAGGAACATGTCTTGATACCGGCCCTAACGATCAATACGATTGTCGTAGGTCCTGATTGAATACTCACCGTTGGGTGCATTGCCAATACCCTTATGTCCGCGACAGAATTTTCTGTCGGGCAAGATGCTCAGGTAAATATACGAGTAAGTTCCAATAGTGAAATTTAGGTCTACCTTTTGCGTGGTGCTACGGTATCCAACTGGCATGGGTGGTACTTGGTGACCACCCGTGAATGCCGACAGGATTTTCTGTCGCTATGGTTTAGCGACTCACCAAAGGCCGTCTTCGTCTAGTTCAAAGGCCGGAGCGTGGACAATTCGGTGAGATCCCTGAATCTCCATACTTACTCCGGCGTAAGACAGAGCCTCAAAGCAAAAACCATCTAGAGATACCCACGGCCCTGTCTGCCATAGTCCGAAGACGAGTTCGACACCTTGGTTGCAGTTCTCTTTGTGGACAACGATGCCAGGTTGATGTTCTACTATTGGTGATCTGCCCTGAGTAGGGCTGTATGCCACGACCATTCCAAGATCGCGGTCAGTTATGGGCTTCTCGCAAACCTGGCAACAGAAAGCGAACTCTGTACGTTCGTTTTCTGCATCGAAAACCATCACCATCGATGGGTTACTAAGAATTTGTTTTATGGTGAGTTCTTTCATGGCTAAAATATGCCCGAGGGAGCGTCTCCCGATCAGGGCAGTATCCGTGAGTCATGGTCTCCACCCTAAGCAAGATCTTACGGCACGAGTCCCATTTAAGGCTTTTATAAATGCCGTTAGTGCGGTTATCGCTCGACGGTCCACATCCATAAGCGGGAACCTTTTGGAAGGCAAAAACGCGGAATCTTCACCCACCCTCCGGGCGGGATTCATCATCCGTTTGGGGTGCTCGACCTAATCCGAGAGTTAGTCGGTAGGCGACAGGCACACTATTAAAAGGAGTTCGCACGTCGTGTGCTCACGCAGTATCTAAGGGGGCTTAGTTTGCGCTTCGCGCTCGTTGTTCGAGAGGTCCGTAGATGAGTCGCCCCCTCCACCTCCGGTGGACCCTCCCCCGTGCCATCCATGGCACCGCTCACTCTCTCGCGCCGGACGTCCTGTCCTACCGAGACGGGTATGGTGTTCGCTTCGCTCACGGTCGCCCTGAAGGGCTAAAGTCTGAGGACTCGGTGCGCTCGTATCGTTCGCGACGCTCTCACTTCGGCCTTCCATGGCCTCCGTTCGGCTCGCGTGGGGTCTCCATCGCCATTGCCGAGCTTGGCTGGCCGAACCTATCGTCATGACCAGATCAACGGAGGCCTCAATGCTTCCAATAGGTAGCGGCGAAACGTATTCCTTCCAGACGACGTCTTACCAATAATCAAGGCAAGATTTGAGAGGTGAGCAATGGCGGTAACGAAGGCGAAATCAATCCAAGTGCCTGCGGCACTCAGCAATATTGCTGAGAGTTGCCAAATCGAGGCTGATGCTATAGCACTGGATCAATTTGACCGGCTAATATCTGGAGTACGGATCTCCCCTGAATTGGACGAGATGCGGCGACCCCCTTCAATTGGAAAAAGAACCATGTACGCCATTGCTTTCGATCTCGATACGCAAATTCTTCAAACGTTGTATCCGACGCCTTCTTATAACAACGCGTACGGCGACATCAGAAAAAGGCTTATTGACGTTCACGGCTTCACTTGGCAACAGGGGAGCGTGTATTTTGGCGGTCCCGCCGTCAACGCCGTGACTTGCGTCATGGCAGCTATCGATTTGAGGACCACCTTTCCTTGGTTTGCCCCGTCGGTAAAAGACATCCGCATGCTACGGATCGAAGAGGAAAACGATTTAATGCCTGCCGTCGCGGCCACTTAGTCGCGAGACTTCCCACTCGAACAAAGTTTAGCGGTCATAGACTGCTGCACCGAGCCTACCGATCCTGCTGTCGGCACGGGGTAAAAAACGGGGATATTGGGGAGGGTCGGACGGGCTTTTGTGGGGGCCCGTGGGGGAAGTTTGAATCCGGCGTTTGCCCTTGAACCTGGCATTTTGAGCCTGAGACTTCATGACCGATCAGTTCTGATAGCAAAGTTCTGGTCGGATTTGTAATAGTTATTAACGCGAAAGACTCCTTTCCGTTAATAGTGACGATTTCTTGTCGTCATAATTAACGTCAGGATGCGACAGACTTCGAACCGAGCGGGAGTGTATATCCGGCAGCCCACTGGCTATAGCGCCTTTGTGCCGAACTCACTGCCTCCGATTCCTCCCGTTACCTTTGACGATGAGTTGCTGGATCTACTTTCGAGGGCGGACCGTGCTCTCGGACGGCTTGACGGTTCAACAGAAGCACTTCCAAATCCAGACCTTTTTGTGATGATGTACGTCCGCAAAGAGGCTGTCCTTAGTTCACAGATCGAAGGAACTCAAGCCTCGCTTGCTGACGTCTTGGAACTTGAGGCGAAGGTACTTGACCCTCGCAGGCCATCCGACGTTGCTGAGGTCGTGAACTACGTCGAAGCACTTAACTATGGAATCGAGCGTCTCAAATCACTGCCTTTGTCTTTGAGGTTGGTGTGTGAGATCCACGCCCGACTCATGGAGGGGACAAGAGGACAAGAAAGGGATCCTGGTGAGTTCCGACGCAGTCAAAACTGGATTGGACCCCAGGGCTGCAGTCTGACCACGGCTCGATTTGTACCTCCCGCGCCTGCCGATATGAAGGACGCGTTGGCAGGGTGGGAGCAGTATCTCCATGATGATCGGCCGGCACCAATCATGATCAAAGCTGGTTTGGCGCATGCCCAATTTGAGACGATTCACCCATTTTTGGACGGAAACGGCCGAGTTGGCCGCCTCTTGATCACGTTTTTTCTCTGTGAACAAAGAGTTCTTGCTCGGCCTCTTCTTTATCTGTCTCACTACTTCAAGCTGAACCGCCTGGAATATTACGACCGGCTTCAGGCAGTCCGGGAAAAAGGAGACTGGGAGGGTTGGCTGAAATTCTTCCTGCGTGGAGTTGCGGCTGTTGCCGATGAAGCGGCAACCACAGCACGACGCATTGTTGCGCTTAGGGAGGAACAGAGGGAACAGATCAGGATAAGCTTCGGCCGCACTACGTCTGAAGCGCTACAGCTCTATGAGCAGTTGTTTCAGCATCCGTTCGTAACGATAGCCCTTGTTCAACAGATGGCAAATAAAGAATTTCCGGCAGCGAGCCGTATGGTGACTCAAATGGTCCGGCTTGAAATCCTCAAAGAAATATCTGGCAAAGCACGGAATCGGGTGTTTCTTCACGAAAGATATTTCCGAATGTTTGACGATTCTGAAGTCAACGCAGCGGACGTCGCACCGGAATTAGTTGAAGAGACGATGGGGCGGTAGTATCGACCCGTGTCTTAATAGCTACCTGCCGTTAGTTGATTCGTCCAATTGCCGCCGTTATTAACGGATAACTTGGATATTCGTTAATAACTCAGAGATTCTAGTCCTCTCTGCGTACCTATTCGTAAGAGGTGCCGAGCTGGTTTCAAGGCGGGACAACGTGAGGAAGCTTTGAACCAAAGAGTCGAGGTTCCAAACTTCATGACCGATCCGTTTTGAAAGGTATGGTCTGATGAGCGAGCCAATTTTGCTCCCTAATTTTGGGTGTTCTGATACACTTCGTGCACTTTGCAAAAGGCGGCCTACATTACTCTCGCCATGGCGCGGTTCGATAGTCTGCGGGAAGCTGGACCGCTTACAAACGGCTGCCATAACCCGCTGTTTGCTGCTGTCGCTTCAGATACCCGGGCAGCGGGGACCACCGGCAAATCAAGGGCTGCCTACAAGTTTTGCGCCATCGCCTTGCACAAGGACAAAGAGTCTGCTGAGGCCTACTACGAGCATCGGGAGCAGATTCTGACTTGGCTGGGAGACGCCAGGGAAGTATGGAGTGCACTGCTTCGACCTGTCCGCCACGTCGGCGATGTCGACTTCCTTAACCGGGCAAACCCAGGCTTGATCTTCGATTGTCCCACTGAAGCAGTGCCGGCGGGGCCGCTTGTCGTTATCACGACGGCTGGCTTCATCAAGGAGGGCGAATGGATGGAGCGGGCAGTCGAGTTCGGCACCGGTGTTACCGCAGTTCGCACGAGCATGACAGGCATGCCAGGGTTACACTCCCAGCAGAGTTTTCTCCAGGACGATGCGGATGGTTTCACTGTCACTCTCTGGAGAGACTTCTCCGCAGTACGTGATTTTGCCTATGGTCCCGGCGTCCACAAGGACCTCCTCTTACGCCAGAAAGCAGGAGGATTCGCCGACCGCACGTCCTTTACCCGCTACGTGGTCGAGCGAAGTCAGGGCCTATGGCACGGCTCCGAGCCGTTTGGGTGACAGAGCGACATCGAAGACACGGACGATACTCTGTTGTTGCTCAAGGACATTCAAGCCAATTTGGAAGAGTTCGGCTACTTCGTCTATATCATTCCAACAAACAGCCTGATCGGCACTTGCATTTCATTGGATAGGGGAGAATTCCCAGTATGTTGAAAGAGCTTTGGTTGGCCCTCGGTGGTGATGACGCGGACTTGGGCAAACTGACCATCAGTGGCTCTGGAGCATTGGAGTCCGCATTTCCGGTCACCGATTTGGCAGCATCATCGGTTGCTGTAGCCGCCCTTTCCATTTCCGAACTCCTGGAACACACAATTCGTATTGCGCCCGAGATCAATGTCGACCGACGGTTGGCTTCCTTCTGGTTCCAATCTTCGATTCGGCCGATGAACTGGGCCGTTCCTGCGCCATGGGATGCCATCGCTGGGGACTACTTAGCCTCTGATGGTTGGATACGCCTCCACACCAACGCTCCTCATCACCGCAAGGCAGTTGAGAAGGTTCTCGGAGTCAATGGAGGGAAGGAAATTGTCGCGGAAGCTGTAGAAAGATGGACAAAACAAGACTTGGAAATGGCCGTGGTCGCGGCGGGCGGTTGTGCCGCGGAGATGCGAACGATTGACGAGTGGAAGCAACATCCGCAAGGCATCGCATTGGCTATGGAGAAATTGGTCGACATCAGCGAGGTCGGGCGCTGTTCCGCAGGCAACTGGATTCCAAAGGCAGAACGCCCCCTTGCTGGAATCAAGGTTCTCGACCTGACTCGCGTGCTCGCCGGCCCCGTTGCCACCCGTTTCCTTGCTGGTTACGGTGCCGAAGTCTTGCGAGTCGACCCTCCAGATTGGGATGAGCCAGGGGTGGTGCCGGACGTCACGTTGGGCAAGAAGTGTGCGCGGCTGGATCTTCGGAAGCTAGAAGATCGAACCACTTTTGAGGTTGTTCTTTCGCAAGCCGATGTCATCCTTCACGGCTACAGGCCGGGTGCGCTCGACGGCTTAGGCTACGATGCTGACACGCGGCGCAACATTGCTCCGAACATCATTGACGTAACCTTGTGCGCCTATGGATGGACGGGCCCGTTAGCTGCTCGAAGAGGGTTCGACAGCCTGGTCCAAATGAGCACCGGCATCGCCGACGCGGGAATGAAGTGGAAGGGTTCCGCAAAGCCGGTTCCGCTTCCAGCCCAGGCACTTGATCATTCGACGGGATATCTGCTTGCGGCTACCACGATCCGAGCGCTTACCGCTCGCCTCGTTCGTGGAGTCGGGACGAATGCTCGCCTGTCGTTGGCGAGAACGGCGAATGAACTCATTAGCCGGCAGAGTGAGGCGGAAGTGCTTGCCCTCAATCCTGAGAATGCTGAAGACTTGTCGCCCACTATCGAGGAAACGACGTGGGGCAAAGCCCGACGCCTGAAGCCACCCGTTCGAATCGAGGGGGCGCCGATGTACTGGGATTTCCCTGCGTGCAACCTAGGCTCTTCGTTGCCTTCGTGGCAATAATCCCGGCTCTCAAAGCCACAACAGATTGGGGCATTGCGAGGCATATCGCCTTGATCCCAAAAGCCGGACACACCCTGTAAGCACAAAGGCCGTGAATAGAAGTATCCAAAGTTAGCCATTACGGCTACCAAGACAAAGCTGTGGATCAGTTTGGCCCTATACGCTGCATCAAAACCCTTGAATGGGTATTCCACTGAGTTCTGATTGCCATGTCGTTGGTCCAGAAGGTGGTCTGAGACGGTCTCCTACGTACACGATTTGAAACAGCAAGGGAAACTCAGAGAGGTGTGGCGTTTGGCTGTACCGGGCCATTGCTTTCATTTTGGTGGTCAACACAAACGAATGCAAGGACGTTTCATCCCTTAGTTGATTGGAAAGATTTAGGAAGTATAGAAATATTCAGTGGCAAGTGGGGCAGGAGCCAGTGAAAATACAGGGACATTAGCATGGTTTGGCTCCTTTTGGTCCGCTCGTGATTTGTTAGTGGTAATCCGAAGAATAATTCTCGCCGGAATCAGAAAAAAAAAGTACATTTTCGGATTTTCTCTGTTATATTGTCATCTCCATAAGCCCTTCTTGGTCTCTTGTGGTCTCTATTTGGCAACAGCCCCTCGTTCTTCCATGAAGTCACCACTTACTACAGCTATTGCTGCCCAACTGGTTGAACGCATTCAGGACGGCAGATTGCGTCCCGGCCAGCCGCTTCCAAGTGAGCGGGAGCTGTCCATTGAATTTGGAGCAAGTAGAGGCGTGATTCGCGCTGCCATCAGTGAGTTGGCATTACAGGATTATCTTGAGGTTAAGCCGCGATGTCGACCGACTGTCGTGTTACGCAAACGACAAGCCAGGTCGTTGGTTAGCGGTAAGTCCAATATAGCGATTTGGCTTTGGCCAAATACCGGAGACTACGCGGCGGCATCCATTCTCAAAGGGATTCAAAGCGCAGATATCGGCAACGATTTCAATTTGGTTGTCGCGAACGCTGGCGATGGAGACTGGGACTCGATCTTTGAGTCTGAATCCAAGTTCTTAATGGAGTCGCACCAAGACCCTCAGGTGGCTGGTTTAATCATTTGGTATCTGGGTGGGGAGCGAAATCTTCCTGCATTGCGATCTGTACGCGAGTCACACATTCCAATCGTTTTTGTTGACCGCCAACCACCCACAGAGTTTTGTGCTGACTTTGTTGGGACTCATAACGAAGGTGCAGCTCAGCGAGCTGTGCAGCATCTTATAGAATTGGGACATCGGCAAATCGCTCTGTTGAGCAATATTGAGCCGGTTTCCAGTGTTCGGGAGCGTGAATCCGGTTACAGCCGTGCCTTGCGGGAAGCCGGAATTCCTTTCCGACCGGAGTACATTATCCGGGATCAAGAAGATGGTCCAGAAGGGGTCGATTCATTGCTGGATCAGCTGCTTTCCATGGACGTTCCTCCCACTGCAATCTTTGCGGTCAACGATCACATTGCCCTACAGGTTTGCGACGCACTTCGCGAGCGCAATATTGCCATTCCTAATCAGATGTCTGTCATAGGATTTGACGGACTTTTACGCTGGGTGCCCGGAGGCGGACACCTCACGACCTCACTTCAGGATTTCGAGAGAATCGGACGGTTAGCCGCCGAACTGGTCTATCAACGAATGGGCCTTGGCACGGTGGATGCGTTCCGCCATATCCTTCTCGATGCGCCACTACTTGTTCGCGGTACGACAGCACCGCCAACACACTTTCATTCTTCATTTCACTCATCCACTCGAAAACGCTAGGAGACTCCTCAATGAATCAATCAAAGCGAAGGGGCTTTACCCTCATTGAACTGCTCGTCGTAATTGCGATCATCGCAATTTTGGCAGCGATTCTATTCCCTGTCTTTGCTCAGGCAAAGCGCGCAGCTAAGGGTTCGGTCGCAATCAGCGATGCTAAGCAGATGGCACTCGGCCAGCTTATGTACGCTAACGACTCGGACGACTATTTCTCGCCAACAGTTGAGTACGACAACAACTGGCACGTTATGCCATTCAGCTACCTCCAGCAGCCTTACATGAAGTCATGGGGCGTTCTGCTGGATCCAACCGGTCCAAATCCGCTAGAGAACAGCAACGACGAGGCAGGCGGTACTGCTTTGGCTGTTTATGGTCTCTGGGGTATGGGTCCTCGACAAGCAGCAACTGACGGCAGCTTCAGCAACTATACGTTCGGTACTTCGCCACAAGCTGCGGCCATGACAGGCAACCAGACCTACGTCTACGATGGAATTGGCGGTGTAACCAACTCTTCCAACGGAATTATCTGGTCTGCATACGGATATAAGGCTGGCGGTACGCCATCCCTTTCCACAACTGGAGTTGCCAACCCGGCAGACCAGGTCATGATTGCCCAGTCTGGAACTTGGGACTTCATGTGGCAGCAAGACAATGCTGATACGTTTGACCTCTACTGGGGCTCATGCGGATTCAACACTTACGGCTGTAGCTTGGTTACCACTGCTCCTGTCGCCCGACAACGAGACCAGGATAACAAGTCAACCGGCGTTTGGCAGTGGCATGGCGGACCTACCCCATCTCAGATGCCGACAGGCTTGACGGTTTGGGCGGGAGTTGACGGCCACGTGAAGGCTACACCATGGAGACAGTTGATGGGTACAACCATCCCTGTAAATGGTGGCACTCAGAAGGCCATCAAGGCATTCTGGCCGGCTGGACAATGAGAAAGCTCGCTCTTTTGGTCGTAGTAGCTTCGGTTGCCATCGTTGGCTGCAGCTCCGGTGGAGGTCAGCCAGACGAGGCTAAGCTCCACAAGCAACTTGGGGGAGGCGCCCCAAGCTTGGAAGGGATGGCGAAAAACCATCCTGGCGGAGCTCGTCAATCCGAGAAAATGAAGGCAGCTGGAATGAATCCTGGTGCTGCTCAGGCGGCTGGGGCACCAGCAGCCGGTAGCAACTAAAAAAACAAATGGGTCCGACCACGGTCGGACCCTGTACAATTCTGAAAACCGATGCCTGAATCCTACGATATCGTTGTCGTCGGCGGAGGGCCAGCAGGCTCCACCGTCGGTTCCTTACTCAAGACCTATGCTCCGCAATTAAGCGTTGCAATCCTCGAAAGAGAAAAATTTCCCCGCGAACATATTGGCGAAAGCCTTCTACCCACAACTGGTCGCGTCATGAACGAGATCGGCGTTTGGGAGAAAATCGAAGCAGCTGGGTTCCCAATCAAGATTGGAGCCACCTACAAGTGGGGTTCGACCAACGATCTATGGGACTTCAACCTTTTGGAGACCGCCGAGATAAACGTTGACGACGAGCGGCCAGGCAAATTTGAAGGCTGGCGTATGCGCAGCACCTTCCAAGTCGATCGCGCGAAGTTCGACAAGATCCTCCTGGATCACTCAGGAAGTTTGGGATGTGTCGTCAAAGAAGAGTCTGGAGTCGAAGAGGTTCTCTACGAAGGCGATCGAATTACAGGCGTAAAACTTGCTGACGGATCTATCGTAACCGCCAAGTATTACGTTGATGCCTCTGGCAACGCGGGAATCATTCGAAAAGCGCTTGGCATTGAAAAGGAAGAGCCTCCCGCTCTGCGTAATATCGCAATGTGGGACCACTGGAATGATGCCGACTGGGCGGTGAGCATTGGTGTCGGCGGGACGCGAATTCAGATCATGAGCCTCGGCTATGGTTGGATTTGGTTTATTCCCATCTCCGAAACACGCACATCCATTGGTCTGGTTTGCCCCGCCGAGTACTACAAGAAATCGGGCAAGCGCCCTGAGGACCTCTACATCGAAGCGGTGATGTCGGAGCCCCGGATTGCGTCGCTGATCGCAAATGCCAAACGGGATGGCGTGGTCAAGGCTACCAAAGACTGGTCCTTCACCTCGGACCGTATGGTTGGAGAAAACTGGTTTCTAGTGGGCGAGTCGGCAGGCTTTGCTGACCCAATTCTTTCCGCAGGTATCACGATGACGATGGTCGGAGCCAAGGAATGTGCCTACACCATCATCGAGCTGATCAATGGTGAACTGGAAGCGGCTTGGGTGAAGGAGATGTTTGCCAGCCGTCAGGTGAATCGAATCATGCAGCACATTCGGTTCGCCAACTTCTGGTATGCAGGTAATGGCCACTTCTCTGACCTCGTGGAGTATACGAGTGAGATCGCCAAAGAAGCAGGTTTCAATATGGATGCCAAATCTGCGTGGCAATGGCTGGGAACTGGAGGTTTTGTATCACTGGAAACAGCCGGTGCCGGTTTGGCTGGCCACACCATCGAACAGATTAAGAATATCCAGGGGATGCTTTTCAACGAGGAATCGGATTGGGCCATTACCAAATACAATGTCTTCGATCTGAACATTGACGGCGTCGTATCAGACAAAGCCCCGGTGTATGACGGGGGAAGAATTCGCACAGGACGTATTCTCAGAAAAGGCAAAACTGAGTTGCCAGTGTCCGGTGGCTTTAGGACGATGTTGGAAATCCTCCAAAAAGAAACGGAGCTGAGTGGGATTATTCACAGGCTTCGGCAGGTGGTCGCAAACCTGGGTCCGATTGTGGCTTTGAGCGCGTTGGAAGCTCTTGAAGTGATGCTAAAAGACGGTTGGATTTCAGGAATCTATGATCCCACCAAGCCGCTTTTGAGACCAGAGGATATCCCTCGAACCCCAAATATCGACTGGAACAAAGACACGAACGACCCCAAGGTCCGATTGGCGCCTTCGATAGGATCTTAGGTTGGATATTCCACGAATGGTTGGGGCAGCAAGTGCTGCCCACGGGGCTGGGCGCTTTGCGGAAGCTTCCAGCATTTGTACTCAGATTCTCTCTGAAGAGCCCCACAACGTTCAAGCGCTCATCATTTTCGGAGTGATTGAGGCAAAGGTTGGCGATCCACTTAAAGCGGTCCAAACACTCGATTTGGTGCAAGGCATGGAGCCAGATTCGTTTCATGCGGTGTTCTGGCAGTCTCACGCTTACAAGAAGATGGGAAGAACGGCGGAAGCTCTTCAAGCTGCCCGCCGCGCCCTCGAACTGAATCCAAAGGATCCTCAAGCGATGACGCAATTGGGGATCTGTCAGATGGATGCCCGACTGTTGCCGGAGGCCGAGGCCAACTTCAGAATGGCTGCGTCTCTGGCGCCAAACATTATTCCGCTTCAGTTAAACCTCAGCCAGTGCTTACATCTTCAGGGAAAGCGGAGGGATGCGGCAGGCGTTTTGCGTCAGACTTTGATGGGCTCCCCTCAAAACGCCAACAGCCTCATGCAGTTGGCCCAGCACCTGTTGACCCAAAACAATGCCCATAGCGCAGCTGAGGTCGCCAAGCGAGTCTTGGAGATCAACCCTTCCCATGCAATGGCCAAAATCCTACTCGCACGGGTCTTGTTGGAAGATAATCGCGGCTCTGAGGCTGAACCCCTATTAGCTGAAATTGTTCGAAACGGAACCGAGGATGCCCAAGCACTGGCAATGTATGGAACCGTGGCTCAAGGTTTAGGGCACATTCAAGACGCAATCGGAGCGTTTAGGACTTCGTTGGAGCTGCAGCCTGAGCAGGGATATGCCTACTTCGCTTTAGCGAACTCCAAGAAGATGGACAGCGATGATATCGACTTAGTTCATCAGATGGAAGCATTGGGACCTAACCGCAATTTGCCTCCGAAGCAGCAGAGTTTTCTGCAATACGGCCTCGGAAAAGCCTACGAAGACTTGGGAGAGTACGAGAAATCGATGGCCGCGTTCGATGAGGCCAACCGAATTGAACACGAACTCAAGTTCCGGAGCCAACCGTTCGACAAACGCAGGTATTCCGAGCCATTTGATCGCACGATTCGGCAGTTCTCAGCTTCATTCCTGGAGAAAAACCGAGGCAAAGGGCTCGAAAGTGATAATCCAATCTTTGTGGTAGGGATGATGCGGTCTGGTACCACCCTGATTGAGCAGATTCTGAGTAGTCATCCAGAAGTGGGTGCATCTGGGGAGCAGCCGTTCTGGCTGGATAACTGGCGCTCAGGAATGAACGAGCAGAAGGGTGAGATTGATTCTGATCGTATCAAAGAAGTAGGCGAACGGTATCTTCGGCTACTGGCAGAAATTGCCCCCGGCAAAGCTCGAGTCGTGGATAAGATGCCTATCAATTACGCTGGGCTGGGGATCATCCATTCGGCATTCCCAAATGCGAGGATTATTCACACCCGACGTAACCCGGTGGATACTTGCATTTCCATCTATGCGACCCCGAACCGTAATCTTCACGAGTACGGCCACGTTAAGTCCAATATTGTCTACGCTTACAACCAATACCTTAAGGTGATGAAGCACTGGCGAGCCGTGCTTCCGCCCGACCGCTTCTTAGAAGTTGGATATGAGGATCTCATTTCCAACAGCGAATCGGTTACTCGACAAGTTCTAGAGTTTTGTGGCCTTTCCTGGGACGAAGCTTGTCTCAAGCCGTACGAAAACAAGCGCTCTGTTGTCACCCCTAGCGTTTGGCAAGTACGCCAACCACTCTATCGATCGTCGATGGAGCGCTGGAAACGGTTTGAACCTTGGCTCGGTGCCTTTAAGGAGCTTGTCTCAGATCCTGGTTAATTCCTATGCTTAAGACAGATGTAGCTATTATCGGAGGTGGGCCCGCTGGCAGTACGGTCGGAACCTTCCTCAAGAAATACAACCCGCTTTTGGATGTCACGATTATCGAGAGGGAGAAGTTTCCTCGCGACCACGTGGGAGAAAGCCATTTGCCGGCTATCTCGGCAATCCTTGACGAGATGGGGGTTTGGGACAAGGTAGAGGCGGCCAACTTCCCGATAAAAATCGGCGCCACCTTCAAGTGGGGAGCCCAGAAGGAATTCTGGGATACGGACTTTCTCCATCACCAAGAATTCAGGAACGAACCACGGCCTCAGAGATTCGAAGACCAGCGAACTCGAACTGCCTTCCAGGTTGACCGATCTGTTTACGATAAGGTGCTTCTTGATCACGCGGCAAGCCTCGGTTGTCGGGTCTTTGAAGAGACCAAAGTGACAAAGATCAGCCGAGATGGAGACAAGATTGTCGGCCTTGATGTGACGTCCGATGTGGCGGCGACGCAAGCCCAAATCGGCGATGACGGTCGCATCGAAGCTCGTTATTATGTAGATTGCTCAGGAGAAGGTGGCTTGCTTCGACGAGCGATGGATGTTGAGATCGAATCTCCCACCGCACTTCGCAACATCGCAATCTACAAATATTTCCAAGACGCCAAATGGGCTGTTACCCTTGGTAACGGTGGCACTCGAATCCAGATAATGAGTTTGGATTGGGGTTGGATGTGGTTCATACCCATTAGTCCCACGCGTACTTCTGTTGGACTGGTCTTGCCTTCTGATTATTATAAGAAGAGCGGTAAGTCGGTCTCCGAGATCTACGAGGATGCAATCAAAGCCGAACCGCTGATCTCCAGCCTATTGCAGACCGCGACGCCGGAACCGGAAATTACGGCGACCAAAGATTGGAACTTCATATCAAAGCGATTGGTCGGGGAGAATTGGCTTCTTGCCGGAGATTCCTGTGGCTTTGCCGATCCGATCCTTTCCGCTGGAATGACACTTGCTCACACAAGTGCTCGCAAGGTGGCTTTCACTTTGTTGGAACTCTTCCGAGGGAAACGAGATCCTCAATGGCTCAAGCATGAGTATGAAGAGGGCCACCGTGGTCAGATTCGGCACCATATGCAGTTTGCCGACTTCTGGTATTCCTCCAACGGACAGTTCACTGACCTAAAAGATTACTGTCAAGAGATCGCCAAAGAGGCGGGTCTCAATCTTGACCCCGCAACCGCATTTCAGTGGCTTGCAACAGGTGGATTCACCATTGATGAGCCAGGGGTTGCCGCAGCACTGACCTATCGCGTTTCTGGACTGAAACTCCTTGCTGTCCAACTGGGTGGTTCCGCTCCTGATTGGGAGGTTCAGAAAACCAACTTCTGGAGATTGGACATCAAAGAGGCTGTCGAAAGCAAATTTGTTCGCTATATCGATGGGGAAGTGAGGCCAATTCCATGTCTCAAAAAGGGCTCCAAAACTCTGCCCCTGATCGATGTTTTCAAGTTTGTGGTGAACGCTTTCAAGGATAATGCTGACGCCGTTATGATCTTGGAATCTGCGGTCAACGCGATGATTCGAGAGGACAATATTCCGACCCAAGAAGCGGTTCTATTAACCATTGAGGCGCTTGAATCCATGCTCCTTGAAGGTTGGATCAGGGCCAAAGCGATCCCTTCACGCCCCTTTATCAAAGTCAACTAATTTATGCTTTACACTGATGTCGCCATTATTGGAGGAGGTCCCGCTGGTTCAACGGTCGCCTCGCTGTTAAGGAAATACAATCCATCTCTCGATGTCACGATCATTGAGCGAGACCAGTTTCCTCGTGAGCATATTGGCGAGAGTCACACGCCTGCGATCTCGGCGATTCTCGACGAGATGGGAGTCTGGAACAAGATTGAGGAAGCGGAGTTTCCGATCAAGATCGGTGCGACGTTCAAATGGGGGCGCACGAAGGATCTCTGGGATACTGACTTTCTTCAGTCTGAACAATTTATCGAACAAGCTAGACCAGCCCAGTTCGACGGCCAACGGAAGCGCACTGCCTTTCAAACAGACCGATCCATTTACGACAAGATCCTGCTCGACCATTCGAGAGAGCTGGGAACTCGTGTCTATGAGCAAACCAAAGTCGTCCACATCGAACGGGATGGTGACCGGGTAGTTCACCTGCAAGTTTCATCAGACGACCCAAAAGTTATTGAGGAGATCGGCGATGACGGACTCATCGACGCGAAATGGTACGTCGACTGCTCAGGTGACGTCGGAACTCTCCGACGGGCCCTGGACATCACGGTTGACGCGCCGACTGCTCTGAGAAACATCGCCTTCTACAAATACTATCAAGATGCCACGTGGGCGATTTCCATCGGCATTGGCGGTACCCGAATCCAAATCATGAGCTTGGACTGGGCATGGCTTTGGTTCATTCCAATCACTCCAACGCGTACTTCGGTCGGCTTGGTTCTTCCTGCGGATTACTACAAAGCAAGCGGGAAAACGGTTGAAGAGCTTTACAACGAAGCATTGGCCAGTGAGCCGTTCATCTCAAAGCTTCTGGAGACAGCGACCCCCGAGCCAGAACTGTTTGCAACCAAGGACTGGAACTTCCTATCCGACAGGCTGGTAGGCGAAAACTGGTTTCTTGCCGGAGATTCGTGCGGCTTTGCCGACCCAATTCTCTCGGCAGGAATGACGTTGGCCCACACAAGCGCACGAAAGGTTGCGTTTACGATTCTGGAATTGAATCGTGGCTTGGGTAACGCAGAGTGGTTGAAGCACGAGTACGAAGAGGGGCACCGCACCCAGATTCGGCATCATATGCAGTTCGCTGACTTCTGGTATTCCTCCAACGGCCAGTTCACCGACCTCAAGGACTACTGCCAAGAGATCGCCGAAAAAGCCGGCCTTACCTTGGATCCCGAGACTGCTTTCCGATGGCTTGCCACCGGTGGTTTCACTCTTGATGAGCCAGGCATTGCGGCGGCACTGACTTACCGAGTTTCGGGACTCAAACTCGTAGCTGTTCACCTGGGTGCTTCAGAGCCTGAATGGGAATTAGCAAAAACAAACAGCTGGAGCCTCGATCTCGACGACGCGAGAGAAGATAAGTTTGTTCGCTACCTGAACGGCCGCGTTTTTCCGATTCCGTGTCTGCGCCGTGGCCCGAAGGTACTCCCACTCATCGATTCGTTTAAGCACGCGTACAACGTGTTGCGGCATGAGTCAGACAGTGTCAAAGTGCTCGAGGAATGTGTGAACTGTATGATCCAACAGGATCATATCGACATACAGGACGCGACTCTGCTTGCAGTGGAAGCATTCGAGACGATGCATTTGGAAGGTTGGATCAAGGGAGAGGTTGTCCCCGACCGTCCATTCGTCAAAGTTGTTTGAACCGGTTAGGGCTTAGGCATGGCGGCTTATTCGATCCATCAAAGTTTATGAACCCAATTCGTTCGATGGCTTCGAGTAAGTCGCCAGACTTCGTTCTGGCAGCCGAATTCCAAGACATCCTTCATGTCTGGGACCTAAACACCCAGAGTAGTGCTGCCACGATGGCTGCCAACTTCGACTTTGGCGGGGAGCGGGTCGCTCAATCCAATGACGGGCAGATCATTTATTGCGCTGCCTACCAACGGTACGGTGTCTCGGCGTACAACCGTGCCGACGGGAGTCTCATTTGGAATCGCCGCGATCTCAAAAAGTGTCAGGTGGTCAGGATCGCCGACGATGACACAGGCATCTGGTGCGCGTTTGACGACGGCCCGATGCAATATCTTGACCGTGTGGATGGGCGAACGATCCTCAGTCTTCGCGGGGTACGCGACATCTGTGTGAGTCCCTACCAACCCCTTCGCTTGCAGGAAAACAAAAAGCACTGCGAACTGGTCCGCATCGGGAGTGAGAAGGTCATCAAGATCCCAACCGAAACGTTCGCGGTGCTAAGTATGACGTTTGCCCCCGGGTTCGTGATCTTCTCACAGGCTGGCGGAGCCACCCGTTGCTTGAACGTGGAGACTGGAACCGAAATTTGGCGTCGGCAAGAGGCCGATTCCCACTGTCTGCAGCTTGGATATTCGGAGGCAGATCAAGCCGTCCTTTCGATCTGGCGTAGGCTTAAAGGCGTTTGCGATTACCACTTCAGCGCGCTCGACGTTGCGACAGGAGAAGAGAAGGTCAGGGCATTGGTGACAGATTCCACCGACTTCACCTTTTGTCGTAATGGGCAACTCTTGGTCTGCTCAAATGGTGATGCGATGGACACGAGTACCTGCAAAACAAACTTCAGCTTTCTCAGTCAGACCTAGAAGAATCGCGATCTCATAACCCAGCCTCAAAGCCTGGTGGAAGCCCACCGATGCAGGATTACGCTCGGTAGAATTCATCCATGGGCGAATCAAAGGTTGATTTCAAGAAGACCCTACCTAGCTATGCCGCAAAGCACCGCAAATTCGAATTCGTGACGATCCCCAAAATGCGCTACCTGATGGTAGATGGAACGGGTGATCCGAACACGTCTCCAGCATTCGCGCAAGCTATCGAGCAGTTGTATCCAATTGCCTACGCCCTGAAATTCTTTAGCAAAGACGTGCTAGATAGAGACTACGTGGTTCCTCCTTTGGAAGCTCTCTGGCGAGCGGAGAATATGGACGCATTCGTTCGACGAGAGAAGTCCAAATGGTCCTGGACGCTTCTGCTGATGGTGCCTTATTGGTTGACCGACGAGCATTTCGCTAAGGCATTGCACAAAGTGGAATCAAAGACCGGCAAGCAAACCACAGCGAACGTGCGGTTTACCTCGCTTGACGAAGGGTTGTGCGTCCAGACGCTTCACATCGGCTCCTTTGATGATGAGGGACCGGTTCTGAAAGAGATCCATGAAAGAACAATCCCCGACGCGGGGTTCACGATGACTGGCGAACACCATGAGATCTACTTGAGCGACTTTCGCAAAGTCGCCCCTGATAAGTTAAGAACGATTCTGCGGCAACCGGTCAAGAAGCTTTGAGTTCCACTCGGATTGAAAGGATGTCTTTAGCCTGAGGATTCCGTTGAGCGCGATAGTCCCCAAAGGGCAGTGGGGGCCGTTGGGGTTCGCAACAGAAAGCCGCCCCACATCATAGCGCCGATGTAAACGGGGAAGAGGAGATGCGAAAAGAGGGGCGATCCCGCTCGAAGGTGAATCGCAACGGCTCCGCCCAGATAGCCGGTCAAGTAAATCGCCCCCAACATAGCGGTGCGTGGGATGAGGTGCAAGATCAATCCGACAAGTAGCAAGACGCCAAGGGTTAAGGTTGCTTCCCGAGCAAACCCCAATTCTTCCGTTGCGCGCAGAACTTGCGGGATCTTAGCGATTTTTCCGAAGGCATCAAATGCCAAAAATACCGATACGAGCCCGGTCAAAAACCATCCCGAAACGACTCTAGTTTTCATTTAGGCTTGGCTGCGATCCAGCTTTCATGCTTGAACACGGTGTAGATGCACATCGCATGCCCTCGTCCGAGATCGTAATCTTTGGCGAGCCACTCAATGATTTGGGTTGCCGTCGTTCCTGGTTGAAGGAGGCCAGCAGCGGCTGCGGCATCCCGAAAGTCCTCCGGGGTTTTCCCCGTTTTTTGCTTGATGTTATTCAGATATGCTTCAAAGCTCATGCGACAATCCTCCAATCCGTCCCGGATGAGATTTGGATATAGTTTACCATATTGAATATGAGCACGCGAAGTTACGACACCAGCAAGCGGCGTGAGAACGCATTAGCTGCCCAATTACGGATATTGGATTCGGCTCGGACTCTATTTGCAGAAAATGGGATTGACGACGTCACGATTGCTTGCATCGCGGAAAAGGCCGAAGTTTCCGAATCAACGATTTATGCCCTGTATAAGTCAAAGACCGGCATCCTACGCGAGCTCATGATTCGGGCAATTTTTAGTGATGACTATCTGTCTCTGGTGCGCGAACTCCAGAAAGAAATCGATCCGCTCCAACAACTCATGAAAACCGCCAGGGTCGCGCGGACCATATACGAAACGGAGTCGCGACAGCTGGGGGCACTCCGGGGAATGGGAATTTACTCTGCAACCCTGCGCTCGCTCGAAACCGAGTTTGAAGACAAAAGATTCGAGTTGCAGAAGGCAAGGATCGAGGCGCTCTCTGAGTCAAATCTGCTCCGACAAAGCCTCACTGTCGAAGAAGCAAGGCGGGTCCTATGGACACTCACCGCCCGTGACATTTACATCAATTTGGTGGAAGTGGGTGGCTGGACAGCGGATCGTTACGAGGAATGGTTGCGCGATGCTATCGTTCAGGTGCTTCTTGATACCTAGTTTGGAGGTGGGGAGGGCAATCCTCTTCCATTTTCTGGCATTCCTAGATCGACTAGAGGCGACCTTCAATGTTCAGAAGCATGTCTGTTATGGTGAGTCATCGACATGAAATTCATGAACCCTCATATCACGTTCGGCGGAAATGCAAGAGAAGCTCTGGCGTTTTATCAGGCCCTTTTTGGTGGCGAAAGTGAAGTCGTTCTGGTTGGGGACCGAGACGGTATTGATCTGCCGAAGGACGCGATTTTCCACGCAGATCTAAATGGGGGGGATTTCCGATTGATGGTCGCCGACGGCCCCTCGACAGATCTCGGTCGAATCGCTTTACACATCCTCTGCGAAGACAGAGATGAAATCGACCGATATCATAAAGCTCTTGCGGAAGGTGGCTCGGTTCATTGTGACCTGGGTCCTGCTTTTGGTGGACTGTTCTCGATGGTCACCGATCGATTTGGAGTCAGTTGGTTCCTCACTTTGCCAGCCTAAGCCAATCTCACGATAATTGTCTCACCGTGAAGGATCTGTCCAGCAGCAAAGTCACGACCAGAGGTCAGGCTTCCTCGCATGTCTCTCGCATCCATCACATGTGGCCACTTCACGAGTTGCTCCAGGGTGTCGAGTTGAGACTCGGAGATCAGCGCTGCAATATCCGCATCGCGAGTTGTACGCTCTTGACCCCAAAGTGAACTGGCGAGGGAGCCACCGACCAAAAATTCGACCTTGGCTTGGGTTAGGAAGCCAGTCACCTCAATAACCGTTTCCAACAGGCTAACGGTTTTGGCGGACTCCAGTTCTTCGAGGCAAGCCTGAGTAATCGAAGCTCCTCGCAAAGTTCGAAGGTCTTACGGATTCGCCATTCAGGACCCTTCTCGCGAAGCAGCTTAATTCGCAGACGATGCATCTCCCGACTCGTATCCATTAAATCCGTTCGCTGCACCATTTGATCTTGCGCCAACGGGTTTGGTTGGCGAATTCAAGCCCCGTGTTTTCAATGAAGGTAGGCTCGACGAGTGAGAGTCGAGTTCGATTTGGAGTTTAGTGTTCGCCCTTCGGGAACTGCTCTCACTGGGCAAGTTGACTTTGTGCAACCCACTCGCTACCTACTCTTTGCGTGGAGAGGCAATGAGCTTGCCTGGGCAAAATCATCCTTTTCTGACGGCCTTACGGGATTGGACATTTGCTACCATCGGTGCATAGGCACTCACGTTCAACTCATTACTTGGGTGGGGAACGCCACATCGGAAAGTCTCATGTTAACGACCAGCCACATGCCAGAAGCGGGAACGCACTGTAGTGCGGAGTTGTCGGTGCCATCGGTCCTGTACACCAAACTCGACCACGGCATGGGCTTACTCGCCTTGCCCAGGGGACTCACGAAATCGAGACGGAAAGGACTCTGGCACATCAGGCCCGAAGCCTTCACGCCAGAGCTACGTTTGTTCGAGCAGGCATACGGACGGCGAGGGGTTTTCATGGAACACCCGTTTTCCGACCATTCAAAAGGGTAAGTGCCCTCTGCCTCCTCGAGACTTGGAGCCAGAATTCACTGGGAATAATTCTGGGGGTCAACCCCAGACTTTTGATGCTGCGAATTCTTCCACAGGCCGAAAACTGTGGTGAGCATCGTGAGGATGAGGCGACATGTAAACACCCAATTCTCCGATTCACCAAGAACCGTTGCAGCACAGATTGGGATCAGCATGAAGAATGTCCCGCCGACAAAGAGATATCGGAACATCCTCAAGAGCGACTGCCGCTTGTCCCCGAGAATGCCATCCCAAGACCACCCAGCAACCCCCGCACACACCAACACGGCGAAAGCAAACGCGAAAATGGGATACCGAATAAGGTCAGAACTGGTGAGGCGCACCATCTTCTCGTTCCGAACCTTGAGCACGACCAAGTCCAAGTAGCAGAGACCCGCTGCCACCAGCATCAGTAACCCGCACCAAATCTGGCGCCATCGCATAAATCTAGTATGACTTCGCAATGGGCTTGCGACACCACGCACGTCGAATCCCCTTGACACTAGCCGGTCGCTACCTAGGCCTTGGGTGAAATGCCTCACGGCTTCGCTATTCGCTCAGGCGTGAGGCATCATTGTGGTCTGGAACCCGCTATCCCGTGGTCACCGTCAATGTTGCTGTCCTTGTCACGGCTCCCTGCTTGGCTGTGATGGTGACCGTGAGTTGGGCGGTCATCGGGTAGTGACCAACGGTGAAGGTTCCTGAGGTTTGCCCAGCGGGGATGGTGACCGTCGATGGTACGGTCACGACCGTTGATTGTGAACTCGTTAGGCCGATAACAAGACCACCGGCGGGAGCGGGGCCATCGAGAGTAATCGTTCCCGTCACGACGGTGTTGGAACTACCTTGAACGGTCGATGGACGGATATCCAGCGCTGCCAAACTTACGGCGCGAACTGTCAACGAGCCTTGCTGTGCTACTGCCCCAAGGACACCTTGGATATTCACTTGAACATCTGACCCGACCGCAAGCGTTGTGATGGGGAACGTCGCGGTAGTAGCTCCTCCTGCGACTTGAACGGAAGTTGGAACCGTTGCTGCAGTCTTTACAGAACTCGACAGCATGACGGTCGCTCCCGCGGCCGGGGCCGGACCGGTGAGTGTCACTGTTCCTGTTGGGGATATATTTCCACCCCCGACTACGGAACTGGGCGAGATGGTTAAGCTCTGGAGTGTTGCGGGCTGAATAGACAGTGTCTGCTTGGCCACCAAGGTTGCGTGCTTGGCGCTGATCGTCGCTGTTATGGTGCTTGCGACAACCTTGGTGATCACTTTGAATCCGCTCACATTGGACCCCAAGGAGAACGTAACTTTGGGTGGCACAGTGGCATTAGGGGTACTCGACGTCAGGTTGACGGAGAAATTGGCGACTGGAGCAGGACCATTCAATTGCACGGTGCCGACCGCAAACACGCCTCCGACCACTGAGGACGGTGTGATCGAGACGGTGGCGACGTCAATCGGCTTGATGGTGAGGGATGCTGTTGCCGATGTGTTGTTCGTTGTAGCGGTAACCACTGTGGTGCCGGTGGTTGCCAAGGGAGTGGTATGAACCGTGAAGGTTGCGGTTGAAGAGCCGGCCGGAATAACGACCGAACCTGCGACCGACGCATTGGCGTTACTCGTCTTGAGGTTCACCACGGTTCCGCCGTAAGGGGACGGAATCTTAAGAGTTACCGTACCGGTGACCGAATTTCCTCCCAAAACTGATGTGGCAGAGAGCGCCACTTTCGACATCGTCGCGACCTTTAGGATCTTGTTAACGAACCCGGAGAAGATCATCGTGCCCCAACCAGTGACGGTGTCCCAACCTGGACCGGCTGCAGAGATGCCCCCTTCGGGAAGCGAACCGTTGGTTCCGGAGGTGATGTCATTGAAGATTGTCGGGTCTCCGTTGAAGGAGTACAGCAGGTCTTGGATCCGCCCGAATCGCTGCTTGCCTGATGGACTCTTCTTGAGACCGCCACCGGCGATAATTTGCTGCTCGCAAGCGGCGAGAGCACCAGCCATGGTTGGACTTGAGCAACTCGTTCCTCCGATGATGGAGAGCGCACCCTTAAAGTAAATCTCGTAGCCCGTGTAGGGGTCTGCATCGAGCGCCAGGTCGGGAACGAGTCGGTAGTCGTACTTCGTTGGCACCCCCTTTCCCTTTTGGTAGGCGGGCAATCGGTCAAATGTGTCCGCGCGAATGGAATATCCCCCGCCGCTGCCCGTCCAACCGACTTCGCTCTTTCGATTTCCCAAAATGTCGACCGTCACTGTGGTTCCCCCAACTGTCAGGACTTCGGGATCATCGTCTGGATACGCCATTTGAATGAGTCCCCATGTGCCTGTGTCGCCGGAGGAACACATATAGGTTATGCCTTGGGCGGTCATTGAGAGGTGTTGGTTGTTTGCTGCAGCATACAGTTCCATCGTTCCGCCGCTCCAGCCATAGCTCTCTGAAATGATGTCCGCCTTGTTGTCGTTGGCCTCTTGGGTGAGCACCCCAACCATATCGTTGTCACCCGCATCATCGTAGATGATCAAGGTCGCGAGTGGGGCCATCGCGAGTGGACATTGAATGTCCAGGTCACCCTCGGCGTCTTCTGAAATCGTGCGTCCATCCATGTTGTTAATCGACTGAATCACGATGTTTTTGCCAACCCCTCCGGGAGGTGTTGGCAACCCGAAATGGGAGTATTCGAGGGCGAGGTTATTGAGCCGGTATCCAGCCCAGTTTGAAATTCCAATGGTTCGACCTTGCCCACGATTACCCTTTGCATAGGTCGGTGCAAACGAATACAAAGTCCGGAGTTGAGCTGCCGTAATCGAAGTGTGGTGGATCGGTTGCGTGAAATTCTCTAGCCCTCCGATGTAGATGACGTAAGGGCTGATCGCGTTCGGAACACTTGGCGCTGTCGCGTAGGCAAATCGCTTTGCAGTTAGATCATCCGCTCCGTTCAAAGGCAAGAATTCGGTGATCGAAGTATGAAATGCGGCTTGAGCCTGGTTCACCGTCGCATCGGCAAGAATGGCCAGCCGGTTATCTCCGACAAGCCGAATCTTCATTCCGTAGCTCTTCAGATAGTCGACAACTTTGGTGACTGCTGAATTCGCGAGCCCATAGCGACTGCCAACCTCCTTAGGCGTGATGAATTGTCCGTAATTTGGGCTATGAGGATCGGAAACCGAGTCAGCAAACTGCTGCATTGCCTCTTGGTCGCGATAGGGAAGCGAAACCGATATATGGAGCAAATCCTTGGCCGACTTTTGACCGAGGGGGATGCATTGTTCAACTTCACTGGGCACTGCCATGTGGGTTTGAACCCAGTTTGGGGGTGTGGATTGGTGGGACAGCGAGATAAGAAGAAGTGCGAATTCAGTGAGAAGCATTCAAACCATCCAGCGCGTGCATCAATTTCGTAAGCCTAAGCGTTTTCACGCGATATTTGGATATAGGACGCAATTACAAACCACGAGTTCGCGCCATTGGGGCATAAGAACTTGCCCTGTCTTTCGATGTTTGCAGGCGACATTGCGAGTCGCTAAGAAACAGAGTGGTAGCCATTCAGAGGTTCATATTTGTAACGATAAATCCGAAGAGTGAGTGCAAGTTTTTCACCATCCGATTGCTAGAATCTAGTAGTGGACTTCAAGCTTGCTGTGTTGTGCGAGGATGCCGCGATTACTGGTGTCGGCAACATCAACGTGCATCGCACTTTTAGGCATCTTTGGGCGGGAGCGTTTCCGCACCAACATCCGAGGATGGTGCTTGTTTGCACCGTGGCCATTCCAGACGCGTTCGACTCCGATCATTTCCAACTAGCGGTGGACTTCATCGATCCCGACGGGAGACGGCTCGACCGAGTTTTGGATGCGATCCAGCCGTGCGAGCAAAACGGCCAAACGAGGGATATGCTGGACTTTACTGTGGAGCTACGGAACCTCGTCTTTGAAGCTCCTGGTGCCTATCAATTCTCCATCTTCATCAACGGAGATCTCGTTCAGGCGGTTGGTCTAAACCTTCACCGCGCTTGATTTACCGCCAAGGCTCACTACGATCAATTCCGTTTTGAACCAGGTGGGCGATCGAAATTCGGGAAAATCATTATTGGCATATACCAAAATGAATTTCGGTGTATAGTGTAATCGTGCAAGACTCACGATGGCGTCAAATTGCAGACGGATACATCGCCGACATCCACAGCGGTCGGTTGGGACCGAATGATCGGTTGCCGAGCGATGCAGCGTTGGCTGAGATCTGTGGTGTGAGCAAGGTTACGGCCCATAAGGCACTGGCAGAACTGCATCGTCTTGGACTGGTGACTCGAGATGGAAGACGTGGAACGATCGTCTGCGCCAAGTTGGAAACCTCCACCGGGCGGATTGCTCTCGTTTTGGATCAGGTTGCCCTTCAGAAGGATTTTCCCAGGGCAGACCTTCTCGGTGGGCTCCATGAAGGATTGGGGCAGTCCCATAGCCTTCTATGGTGCGATTCTAAGCTTGACCCTCTTCGTGAGGCCGACTTCCTCACCCGAATGCCTTGCGAAACGGATGGGATTATCTGCTGGCCGACGGGTGATTCTAAGTCGACCTCAGCCCTCACCGATTTGTCAAAGCGCAATGTGCCACTTGTCTTGATTGACCGTGTACCAAAAGGGGTTGACGCACATGCCGTCATAAGTGACAGTGCAAATGCCGCCCATGAAGCGCTGAAGTATTTGGTGTCACGTGGTCACAAGCGGATTGCGTTACTCGCCTTTGATAAACCTCAAGTTTCTGCATCCGTCGAGCGGATCAATGCCTACACCGACTTCATGAGTGAGCATCAACTGTCCACGGTCGGAATTGATCGTAGATTTCCTGCTTCGCTGGAGTTTGACTCTTCAGGCTGGTTTAGCCAAGCCGTACACGATGCGATCTTTACGATGGTGAAGTCGTCAGACCCCATTACGGCTGTGCTCTGCACCCAAGATATGTTCTGTGCTGCGGCCCTTACCGCAGTAGATCGAATGGGGCTCTCACTACCGGATGACCTAGAAATCGCCACATTTAACGATTGGCCAAAGCAATTGCTGGGTCGGCCTTGGCAGGTACATCGCATCTATACCCAAGCCAGTGAGATTGGCCGAACAGCCTCGAAGATTTTGCTTTCCCAGATTGCCGGAGAGTGGACAGTTCCAGCTATCCACCGAATTCCGGCGATTTTCGTCCCCGCTGATGCTGGCATTAGCCAGCTGTCACACGACCTTACACCTTAATAAGCCAACGAAGGACCTATCAATTATGCAACGAAAAGCATTCACGCTCATCGAGCTACTTGTCGTTATCGCGATCATCGCGATCCTCGCCGCGATCCTCTTCCCAGTATTTGCCCAGGCAAAATTGGCTGCCAAAAAGACCTCAGATCTTAGCAATGTAAAGAACATCACGTTGGGCCTCATCTTATACGCAGGCGATGTTGATGATCGAGGACCACTCGTTCGAGTGGAAACCGTTGGGGCGGGAGGCATCGGAAGTGATGCCCAGGGCCTCGTTTGGAAGGACGAAATTTTGCCTTACATCAAGAATGGTGGACGAGATAACACCGGCTCGACGGCGACCTCATACAACAAGACGTCCGGTAGTGGTGGCATTTTCCAGAGCCCACTTCATTCACAGCCTTGGTCCACCTCTGGCGGTGTCGTCTCCAATCCGAACGGAACAGCGGGCGACGAAACAGGTCGGTTTGCACGAAGTTACGCCATCAACCGATCGGCCGGATTGAATGAGAACGGCGGTGGCAGTGGTCACGGAACCAATAGCGATTCGTGGTGGGGCAATTTCTACGCTTGGTCTGGCGGATCTGGATACGAAGGACAGGCTGGCTCGATCACATCCCTTTCCAACATCGCGGGTACTGCCGCGATCGTTGGTGCACGCTGGGCGGCTGAGGACTTCTTTGGCTACGAGGCGAGATACGGCTGTTCCGAGAACGGCGATTGGGGACCCGGTCCGATCTCGTGTGCACTTACCGAAGGCAATGGCTTCTCGAACTTCGGTTTCTTTGATGGTCATGCAAAGGGCATGAAGCTCACCCAAGCCTTAACCACCGACATTTACGATCAATGCACTTGGGTTAAGGCGACATGGGGAGATTCCTGTACACAGTACGGAATTGACGCTGCGAAGATGAAGTGAGAATAAAAACCTACTTCATGTCCGTTTCCTGCGTGCTTGTACTTCTTCTTGCTGGTTGTTCTGGCCAGCAAGAAAAGCCAATCGCGGCCCGGACGGGGCCACTCAAGCCTGCACCAACAACTGAACAGAAGCTGGATGAACTCAAAAAGGCAAACATGCCGGAATCGCAGAGGCGATTTCTTGAGAACCAGACTCGGTCCGGCCAAGATCGTCATTAGCCTCGATACGACTTGGGATTGGCTCCACCATCCCAAGTCGCCATCAGGGCGATTTACTCCCCCGATTGAAAACTAAATGAAAGCGATTCCAGACCTTCGGTATTTCTCGGAACTTGGGAAAGTCCAATCTTGGCACCCGATAGCCGGTGGAGTTTGCATATCGACTCAAGATGCTGAAGTCGATTTCGTGTTCCTTGAAAATGAAGTTCTTCGAATGGAGGTTCGGCACCCTTGGAGCAAGGAAGCATCTTTTTCTGCAGTAGATAAGGCCGATCCCACTGAATCACCGATTAGGATCAAAGATACAGCGGTTGAGATCATCCTTGAGTCCAAATTCGCCACCGTTCAGGTCACAAAGTCTTCGTTTCAAGTTTCCGTTCGTCGACTCGACGGAAGTGTTGTCTTTCAATCCAGCGATGACGGGTTCTACCGTCACCTCAATGATGGCTTTATCCTTCACCGCCTTGCCTCAGCCAATGACGTCATCCTCGGTCTCGGAGAGAAGACAGGAGCACTGAACAGAAAGGGGCGCGATTTCACGCTTTGGAATACGGATGTTCTCAACCCGAACAGTGCGGGAGAGTTCACAACGGGACTCGCGGAAGGCGATCCCAGAACAGATCCGACCAGCGTTGAATTTGATCCGTATTACGGCTCCATTCCGTTCTATCAATCGCTCGACGAAGAAGGGCGAGCAGCGGGGTTTTTCGTTGATAACTTGCATCGCGCTCATTACTCCTTTGAAAATGCTCAATCAACGTGTATCCATTTCACCGGCGGGCGCTATATCGAGTACGTGTTTCTTGGGTCAGACTTGCCAGGCATCGTTGAGCAATACACTCAACTGACAGGTCGAATGACGCCACCACCGATCTGGGCGATCGGCCATCACTATTGTCGGTGGCACCCTTACAGTCAGGCGGAAATTCTCGATCTAGCGGACACCTTTCGATTCAAAAACATTCCTTGCGATTCTCTTTGGCTCGATATCGATCACATGGATGAGTATCGGGTGTTCACCTGGAACAAAGATCGCTATCCAGATCACGGAGAAATGCTGTGTGAACTGGATAGAGAGCAGTTCCGTGTGGTTACCATCGTCGACCCCGGCGTCAAAGTAGATCCAGGGTGGGATATCTATGAGTCGGGCCTTAGTGAGGATGTCTTCTGCAAGACGGCCGGTGGTGCCGTCTATCAGGGGCAGGTTTGGCCAGGGCGAACGGCATTTCCAGACTTTGCCAGCCCGAAAGCGCGACAGTGGTGGGGCAGCCTAAACGCGATGCACGTTAGGAGTGGGCTCGCGGGGATTTGGAATGATATGAACGAGCCGGCAACCGGTGATATCCCATGCGATTCCATGATGTTCGATGGCGGCAAGATTCCGCATCGGGACCTTCACAACGGTTACGCGACATTGATGGCGCTCTCCACTTACGAGGGACTACGAAGGGCCATTCCGGACAAGCGACCCTTTGTCCTTAGCCGAGCCGGTTCCGCTGGCATTCAGAAATATGCTGCTAATTGGCTCGGTGACAATATGTCGCGCTGGGATCACCTCGCTGTGAGCATTCCGATGAGTCTCGGCTTGGGAATGTCTGGACAGTCCTTTGTTGGTTCCGACATCGGGGGATTTGGTGAAAACACAACGGGAGAGCTTCTTGCCCGCTGGTACCAGGCGGCCTGCCTCACCCCGTTTTGCCGAAACCACAATGCGGCCGGTAATGCGGCTCAGTATCCATGGAGCTTTGGCGAAGAAGTTGAGAATGTTTGTCGATGCAGTATCGAACTTCGATATCGGCTTATGCCCTATCTGTACTCTGCCTTTGTCGAAAGCACTTTATCCGGCGCTCCCGTCATGCGACCGATGGCTTGGGACTACCAAGCGGATCCTGCATGTCGAGCTGTTGGTGACCAGTTCCTTGTTGGACCTTCGATTATCGTGGCACCTGTTGTCGAAAAAGGGGCTTTGGAAAGGACTGTTATTTTGCCCGAGGGTGGATGGCTCGACTGGTGGACAGGGACTCGCTATGCTGGTGGAACTCTCGTTGTGAGTGCACCTCTCGACACGCTTCCACTGTTCGTGAAGTCTGGACACGTAATTCCGATGTGGCAAACGAGTCCTCTCTCAACCATGGATTACCGTCCTGAGTGTTTGGAGCTACTCATAGCGATTCCCGAGGCTGACGGCGTATTTACTTCAATTCTCTACGAAGATGATGGAGAGTCCTTCGGTTTTGAAAGAGGTGAGCGGTTGACAACGGAATTTACGGTTACGCGTTGCGGCACAACCTTAGGAGTGCGAGGCAAAACGACCGGCATTATGTTTCCTGGATTTCGGCGCAAAGCGTTTCAAATTCAATTCCTTGGCCAGCCTTCGTTGACTGGCAGAAAGGTAAATCCAGTTGGACGAGAGTTCGAAGAGTCGTTTCTTTTGACGGGTGAATGAATATGTTTGCACTCGCTCTACTCCTTATAGGATGCAGCCTTGATAGCCAACAAGATTCGTGGGACAAAGTCTGGAAGGCGATTTACCCCCCGGCCAAAGCACAATCAGATGTTGTTCCCAACGAGGTACGCCAAGCGGGCTCACCGATCAAGATTGGTAACCAAGTCTTCTTTCGCTATCTTCCACCTCCGGGAACACGACGGGTCTACCTTGCAGGGAACTTCAACGGATTTGCCGACAATTCGAACGGCAAGGTGAGTGACCTCAAGTATTCGATGCGTCAAGGCGGTGGTGCGATCTGGTGGACCGGTGTAAAGGCAAAAGGTGGTGAGTTCCGCTACAAATACGTGGTCGAAAATAGCCAAGGGGACCAAATCTGGGTTTCTGACCCTAATGTGTCCACAATAGACAAAGACCAAAATTCGGTCCTGGACCTTGCCAACCTCGAACCACGCCGAAGTTCACATTCGTCAACTCAATGGCCCACGCCCCTTCGGCCACTAACGATCGCTCACCGGCAGAAAGTGCCCACTTTTGCTGTTCGTTCCGAAAAGGTCTGGTTTCTCCCCGGTGAACGTAACCAGGTCGAAGTCGAATTAACTCAAGATCTTCTGGTCGATGCGAAGCTGAAATTAACAGTACTCGATCCGTTTGGCACCGTCATTGCCACAGCAGAGACGAAACCCAAGGCTGGAAGGAATGCCATTCCAGTCGGAGATGTTCTACGGCCGGGAGGGTACATCGCGCGTGTAGAACTGGTGCGAGGCGGTAAGGCCGTCGCCCAAGGGGAAACCATCCTGACCGTTGCGAAGAACATTGCCGATGATCTGCGCTACGGCTTCTTCGCGACCTACAGCAACCACGGCGGGGACTACTCGGTTAAGGCGCGAATGCTTGCTGACCTAGGGGTGAACGCCGTCGAATATTACGACTATTTTCCTGCCCATGGGTTGTACGCTCCAACCACCGAACGGTATCTATCCGAGCCCTTTCACGTATCGATTGACGCACGTGACGTTCAGCACAAGATTGATGCCGGACATAAGGCGAACATTCTCTCGTTAGCCTATGTCGCTGCCTATGCTGCATCGGAGAGTATCTATCGTGCACACCCAGATCCGATGACTGATGACCGAGGCGTGCCGAAAATCTTCAATGGTGCGATCATGCCCGAAGACAAGGCTGACTTGGAACATAAGCCTAAGTGGTTTTGGCTGATGAACGTGTCGCCAGGTTCCTCATGGAACCAGTACGTCATGAAGCAATTCGCCTCAGCGCTTGAAGGGAACAAGGGAAGCTTGGTTTCTTTCGACGGATTTGAGGTGGACACTTATGGCGACTCGTCTCAAACAAGGTTTTATGCCAAAGGCAGTCCCCGGACGGGTGATCTCCTGAAAAGTGTGCTCCACGACTTTGTTGGCGACGTCAGGTCTCTGACGCACCGAATAAAGCCAAATGGCCTTGTTTCGTTCAATAGCGTCAACGAGTTTGGAATCGAAGAAATGGTCGACGCAACCGACTTTCTATTCATGGAAATTTGGAGAGGTCACACCGATCGGCTCGATGGGCTGACCGACATCGCCTACGCTCGTCGGAGTCGACTCAATCAGCGCGTCGTGCTCAAAGTGTATCCAGCCGATATGGAGCCAGGAAGATCGACTTGGACGCCACACAGCCTGCGGCGGACCATGGGTGCGGTTATGACTGGTGGTGGGACGCTGATGGTCGCTGGAGAGCCGGATGAAAAGACTGGCACCATGCATGCGCTCCAATCCCTATACTATCCAGACCACAAACCCATATCAACCGAATTGAACTCAATTCTACGGGCTTACAATCGACATGATGCTCTCCTATTCGGATTGACGCATGGCAAGGATGTGTTTAACGTTGAATCTGAAATAGCTCTGGATGGTTGCTTCGTGAGGGCATTCGGCTCCCCGTCCCAGCGCACGATAACTTACCAAATCCTTCGAACAGGAAAAGAAGGTCGCTGGCCGGTTGAGATCGTGCCTGATAGGCCGGTTGAGAATTTCGAGGCCGTCCTCGACCTACCCGCTGGAATACCACCCAAAAGCGTGTGGTATTCCACTCCTGATTCCACGGGCCTTGCCGATCTTTTGAAGCTAGATTTTCAAGTTCAAGACTCCAAACTCCGAACTCTCATTCCCGAGCTTAATGTGCACGGCACATTGGTTTTGAAGTACTAGCGTCGTGGTCTCGGCTTCCCGATCAAGAGAAAAATTGCATTTTGGATTGCTATGATGTATGATACCAATCAGTTAATTAACTAGTTGGTGAATTATATGTCCACTGCTCAACTCGATCGAACGTTTGCTGCGCTCGCGGATCCAACTCGCCGTGCGATTCTATCGCGCTTGGCCCAAGGCGAAACTTCGGTGAAAGATCTCGCGCAGCCGTTTGCGATGACGGCACCTGCTGTGACCAAGCACCTTAAAGTGCTTGAACAAGCGGGCCTCATCAAGAGGAGCCGAAGCGCGCAGTGGCGGCCCTGCACTCTCGACGCGGAACCCCTCAAGCAGGCAAGCGCTTGGATCGAGGAATACCGTCAGTTTTGGGAACAGACTTTTGACCGACTAGACGCCTACCTTGCCGAAATACAACAAAAGGACTCAACAAAGTGACCCCTTCCATAGATGCCTCTCGCGAAATCTTCTGCACAAGAACCTACAAAGCCTCTTCTGAGCTACTGCTTAGAATGTGGTCGAACCCCGAACACCTCACCCATTGGTGGGGCCCCACCGGGTTTCGCACAACGACCCACGAAATGGACTTCAAGCCCGGCGGCACCTGGCGTTTCACCATGCACGGCCCGGATGGAACTGACTTTCCTAATCTCGTTCGCTTCACAAGGATCACTAGCGACGAAATCGCCTACGAACACGCTGGGAAGGATGACGTAGTCGGATTCACCGTCAACGTTAAATTTCTGCGTAAGGAGGGTGAGACTGAGATGCAGTTCCGTCTCACTTTCCCATCCACAGAAGAACGACAGCGAGTAATCGATGAATTCGGCGCAGAGGAAGGGCTGACGATGACAATGAGTCGCCTCGATGAATATGTAGCTGACCAGGATAAAGCGGGAATCGACCTCGTAATCGTCCGCAAGTTCAAGGCGCCGCTTGAGACGGTCTGGAAGGCGATTACCGAAGAAGACCAGATTAGTCAGTGGGGTTGCCCCATGGGCTTGACGATGGAACGTTCGAGCGATGACCTTGTCCCCGGTGGTCGATGGCACTCAACCATGTTCACGCCCACCGGATACGCCCTAAAGGCCGAAGGGGAGTATCTTCGCGTCGAACCGATGACGCTCCTTGAATACAGCCATCGTTGGGAGAAGGAAGACGGCTCATTCAAGCCCACCACCCTCGTCAGCGTCAAGCTCAGTGAGCATGAAGGCTGTACAACAATGACCTTTGTGCAATCCGGCTTCTGGTCTGAGGAGGCGCGGGCGGCGCATCTGGGTGGTTGGAGTACGACGATTCACAAGCTTGGCGTCTTGGTGGGTGCCACCCTGGCAGATAGGACGGTGAGCTTGGTTCGCGAGTTCAAGGCACCCGTCGATTTGGTGTGGAAGTGTTGGACAGAGCCGCAACACTTGGGTGTATGGTTCACCCCACGACCCTACACTTGCCCGAAATGCGAGATTGACCTTAGGCCCGGCGGATATATCACTTTAGTGATGCGAAGCCCAGACGGAATGGAGCATGCGATGATTTCAGAGATCACCGACGTTGAACCGAACCAAAGCTTTGGATGGGTGAACAGCGTGGCTGGCTTTGATGGTTCCGTCGCGATTCAAGGAGGCACATTTGTGATGTTCGAGGATCTTGGAGACACCACCAAAGTCACCGTAAACTCTTACAACTCCGCATTCTCGGAGCAGGGAACCATGATGCTCGGCGGTATGGAGATAGGCTGGAACATGAGCCTAGACCAACTTTCCGAAGTCATTTCTTCTCTTTAGGTTGATTAACTGGTGGCATTCATTTACGCTGTCACCAGCTAGGTTCTGCCAATGATGATTGGGTCTTCAACCTTCCAATAATCGCGGCAGTCCCGAGTGCGAGCGATGTAACCCCGGTCTACGAGTTCGCGGCGAACCCCCGCCGGATCGCCAAAGAGGTGATGCCGGTTGAGAATCTCGTTCACCTGAACTTCCGAATAGTGCCCCTCGGCTGGGAAATTCTCTGCGATGACGCCAAACAGCTTGGCGTTGATCGATTCGCTGCCTTTTCCCTGGGCAAGGGACGTAACTCTCCCGCTCCAGTCAAGGTATGGCTGAAGATCGTCCGGGGCGTCGAAGCGAAGTGCTCGTGCCGGCGGTTCGCCAGCAAAGCCCGCCTGTTCGAGGGCAGCCCGAAGTTCCTCTGGAACAGGCAACTCGCAATCAACCACCGCGAAGCTGTATTTCGATTTGCGGGCTTGAATTGTTATTCGCTCAATCAATTCGGGCCAGTCTACGAATCGACCGGATGACTCGAACCAAATGACGCAGCCACCAATGCCAGGACGAAATCCCAAGGCGCCAGAAAACTCGGATCGTCGTTCTTCGACCAGCAACCCCGACTCAGGCAGTCTAATTCCTGGTCGGTCTTTCGCCCAGAAATACCGGAAAGTGTCAGTCATCTCCGATTGTTGTACCTTCAACGACGAGACAGTCCAAGTTGCAGGCAACCCTACAAAGCGCCATGCCGTTATTCAAACGTGATTCATACAACCGTAGTTATATATAGTATGGTTGAACTACTTGGTTGACGGTGTTGGCCCCCTCTGAACTTCGTTTGTCGAAGGTGAGTTGGCAAAGATCGCTAATCCGAGGGCGAGCAACCACATCCATGTTCCCAATCCGTACTGCGTTCGGGACCCTGGCTGAGGGTCTCCAAGGATGCAACCGAACCCAGTGGTCATCGTTACGAGCGCTAAAACAACGGACGCTGCCGCTGCCGAAGCCTTTGGCGCACTGCGATAGAACTTGATCCAGATGACGAGAAAATAGAGGATGTTCACGACAACGGCCATCCCTATCGGCGGCGAAAAAAGGGATTGCAGCCCATGCTGATTAATCCGTTCACTTTGATCCGCCGAGATGAATGAGTACGACGGGAGACACAATGCCGCAAGATACGCTGTTCCTGATGCGATTATTGGGGTCATTCCTTTCAGCCTCACAGCCCATTGTAGTCACATGAAATCCCTCACAACCCACAGCCGTACATAATCTGAAGGTCGTCATGGCAAATCGAAACGAGTCAATTCCGATGTTGGAGGCATTTCTTCAACAGGTAGATTCCCCCTCTTCGGGGGTTATCTCAGAACGTTTGGATTGGCCCCTAGCGATAGTGGTTTTTTGCCTCATTGCCATGACAGACGGACCAGAATGGACCTTCTTTGCGGGCGCATTCTTGGCTTGGCTCACCCTTTTTTCCATTAGAAGCGTCCGGAAAAACCAACTTGGCCGCCAAAGACCCGAGGTTCGTCTCGCTTATGATCGTTGGTTAAGAGTGAAGCGCCTAAAGCTACTGCACTCCGAATCTCGGTTAAAGGCAGCTGTTCCAACTCCGGTCATTCAGGCACTAGAACAGGCGGCCCGGACATGGCACGATGCTCGACAAGGTTTGCATGGCGTGAGCGTTTCAAATCCAGGATTTGCAGCAGAGGTCCAGACAGTTTTGGACACGTCAATGAGTGCGGCCGTAGCGGTATGCGAACCCGTCGTCTTGCGTGACGAACAAGGTAAGAAGGTGCTTCAAGGATGGGAAGAAGATGCGGATCTCATGTCTCGCATCTGCTTCCGTATCCAACGCGAAGACGAGCGCATGCAGCAGTGGAGTGTGGGAGCCAATGGATTTTCAGGATCAACCCCTGATGCATTGCGGCAACGGCTCGAAATGGCCCAACGTGAGCGCGAGATAGCAGAAGCGGAACTGGACTCACTATTGTAGGCCCCCGCAACTTGGGGGCCTACAATAGCATCTAGCCTTTTGTCACTTTCACAAGCCCGACATCGACACCCTGCCCACCCGACGTTTGGTGGCAGTGAACAGCCATCACGATCTTGGCCCCGGTCTTCAACAGCGCCCTAGCCGCTGGTGTAATTTCGATGGGGTCATAGGAGTTCGAATAGCCCGACTCTTTGAATGCGAGCACTCCGTTGAAGAACACCTCGACATCCTCGTCGTGATAAATCAACCCCTGAATCTCGCCGTCGGCAGCGGGCATCGTGAACTCTCTCCGGAGCCAGATGTCTTCGCTTGTCCAAGCTGTCTTGGGTGCGATGCCCGGTGTTCCATCGGAACCGAATGGTCCGTTTCCGACTTTCCAACTTGAATCGTTGAATACGATGCCGAACCATTCACTTGATGGCCGCTCAGTCGTGTACTTCCAAGCAATAGGTGTGGTTCTTGAACTGGGAACTATCTCCGTGACTTTCGGCGCTTTGGGGAGCGGTGCCCAAGTGCCCGGCTTCTCTTTATTATCGAACGATATCCATTTTTGCCATGTGGCGTGGTCGGCAAGCATCTTGATGAAGATGCCACCCATGACAGGTCGGGCGTGCATTCCGTCGCTCTTGATATCGTCAGTCAGGTACGAGTCCGCAAGTGGCGAACGTGCGCTGGTGTGGGTCAGATAGTCGTAGATCGGCGCCGTCAATGTTTCAAATCCATCGAGATCGGTTGCCATCGTTGCACTCCAGTACGACCAGTCGGTCTTCGTCAGGTGTGTGCGTGAATCAAGCGGTACGCCGTAGGGCTGCATCACCGACTTGTAGTACTCAATCTCCTTCTTCGCAACCGACGCGGGGAAAACATTGAGGTTTAGAATGCGATCCCACACGAGGTTGTACTTCTGGCTCCAGGTATTCGGCTTATCGAATGCCAGCAATGAGTGCGTGCCTTCATCGGCGACCTTCATCCAGTGGATCGCGTCTGCCTTCGCGATCTTGTCGTACTTGAGGGCGGTTGCTGCATCACCTTGAATACGACAAAGATCCCCGTAAGCGGCGAGGCCGAGAATCGCCTTGATCGACAGGTTGGAGTTGTGGGCCAAGTGCCCCATAAAGTCGTCGGTGCAAAGCTGATCTTCTGGATCAAGTCCGTACTTCTCAAGATATTCAGCCCACTGAACGAGCTTATGCCACCAAGGGGTGAGCCACTTAGCATTGCCTTCCGACTGTGCGATTGCGTCGCACATGATGAGCATGTTGGCGCTCTCCTCCACCGGCATCCCCTCGCCACCATCATCGGTGCCTTTTGCGATGGGATAGGTGCCCAGGTCATGGGGCGCATTCGGGAACTTCCAATGATCGGATGCGGCATAGCTCAGGATGGGAACAAGGGATGCCTTGGCCAATGTTGGGTTGAACAGAATCCACATCGGGGACATCGGGAAGATAACGTCGACGGTGGCGATATCCCCGTTGCTGGTGTTCTCTTTCGTGAACATCAGCAGTTGCTTGTTAGCGTCAGCTGCGATGCCCGTTCCCGCGAGACATTGACGATAGGCGAGAGCAGCAACCTGGGCGTACTTGGCGCCGCCAGCGAGTGTCATGTCATCACCGATCAGCTTGTCGAAGATTTCACATTGACTGGATTCGTAATCGAACAGCCGCTCCGCATCTTGAAGCAACTTCGCGGGTGTGGCTCCGTTTCGTCGCCAGTAAGGGCGTAGCTTCTGGCCGAAGTATTTGATCGAATAGACCTCGTCGTAGGCCATCAGGACATGCCGGCTAATCTGTTTGGTACCGACTTTGCCGAGATCGAATGCAAGAGCGAGGGTTGGTTCTTCATCATTCGCGGCGCGAGGCAAGCGAGCATCAACCGTTGTAGGCAAAGAACCTGTTGATGAGAAGGCTGATGTTAAGGAACTTAGGGATCCGATCGCCGAAGTGACTTGCTTGGTGGGGGCAGCCAAATAGGCGTAGCCCCAGTCAATTCGTGTGTCATCACCGCTGGTTTGAAGAACGGGCTGGTCCTCAGTGCCTGTCTTGAGAGCGGTTAGCCCACCCATCGTCTCTTTTCCACAGACGACCTTTTGGTCAGGAGAATTGACGGTAAGGAGGGAACTTGTGCTGTCAAAGATAGAGACGCCATGCTCTTTGCCATCGGCAGACTTGACTGTCCATTCAATGTAGTTCACCGGGCGGGTGAGCGCCTCTAGGTCGTCTGGAAGGGCTGGGGACTTAAACGACAGCGTCAGGTGAATCTGCCCATTATCGAATTCATAAACACTTCGCGTAGCCGTAACTCGCAACCCAACTTGCGGCAGTGCAGGCAAGTCCTTGGGTGTTACACCCATAACGCGATAAGCCTTTCCATCGATGCGAATGAGGCTTGTGAGAGGGTGTGGATGGTGGGTCCAGTGCCGAGTGACGTCGTCCGTAAGGCGGTCTGCTTCAGACCAAATGCTGAAGTACGGGTTGAAAGTGATCAGAGGAACGGCAGGCGGCCGAAAAGGTGTGGATTGCGCATCTAAGCGTTCTCCCGCGATCACGAACGCGAGGGTTGTGATACCGAGTGCTTTCAAATAAGGTCGAAGGTTCAAGCGATCTCCTAGAGCCACGGCTCCTAGTTTAGCTTTCGAATTCCACATCGCGCGGAGAGTGCCCGGATTAGCAAACCATTAAGTTTCAGCAGGCATCATGACGTGCGCAGATTTTTCGCGTAGAACTATGAAGTCGAAGGTGGAAGTCTATGACATCCCACATGCCGATAACAGAAAAGGAGATCAACCAATGGTAAGAAAAGGTAGCGCAGTTTGGAAAGGAAATCTGAAAGAGGGCAATGGAACCGTGTCCACGGAGTCCGGTGTACTCAGCGAGAGTCAATACAGCTTCAAAACGCGATTTGAGGACGGGATCGGCACGAATCCCGAAGAGTTGCTTGCGGCGGCGCATGCAGCTTGCTTCTCAATGGCACTTAGCAACCAGTTGAGCACAGTCGGGCTAACCGCAGAAAGTATTGAAACAACAGCGTCGGCAACAATGGAGAACCTTACGATCACCAAGTTCCATTTGGATTTGGTGGCAACCATTCCTGGGGCAGATCCTGAGAAGTTCGATGCCGCAGCGAAGGCTGCAAAAGAAGGCTGCCCCGTATCCCGGTTGTTCAACGCCGAGATTACGTTGGACGCCAAGCTCAAGGCTTAACAAGTTTCTTGAGATCGATGCCACTCTGAGAGAACCTATTTAGGTTCTTGAACGTAAAGTGGTTTGATGGCGAAACGGGTTTGCAGGCGGATGGTTTTGTTGCCTGCAAGCCTCTTCGTCGTTATGACCCCGGCATTTGCACGGGGGCCTTCATCGACGATCCAGATTCCGGAGGGCCGAAGGCATTTCATCGTGCTTGTAGATGCGCGCGCTGCGATGTCGGCAACGAGCAACCTATTCATTCCGGTATCTGAGAAGCAAATCGCGTTGGCCTCAGCAGAAAAGGAAGTTCAAGATCTGCTGCTCAGTCCGGGCCGTTTGGGACAAGATTCCTGGTTCCGACAGGGGAAGGACTACATCACCTTGGTCCAATATGGCATCGGCCTAGTCCCCCGATCCACTACACCTGGAATGGCTGGCCAGCTTGAAAAGCCGGAAGATTTGTACGTCAAGCGAGTGGTTTGGGCCAACAATTGGATGTCGCGTAAACGGCTTGCTGCGGCACTGCAGGTGCGAACACGCACCTACTCAAACACCTCATCTCTTGCATTGAATCCAGCCCTTTCAACGGCAAATGTTCCTGGACTCAAGATCCAAGATACGTACGTCATTGTCATCAGTGATGACCCCAGAGATTTCAATGGGCGGTCAATTGATCCTTCATCCGTAGGCATTCTCCTTTCGGACAAAGCGCGCAACCGGATTCGAGATAAACAGCGGCTTGTCGATCAATCGCTATCCTTGGAAGGCAAATACGGTTCTTCGGAGCCTTGGCTCATGCGGACATTCGGGAAGGGGGCGGATACCGTTTCGGTTCGGGTATTCAAGGCGGTACCCAAGACGACAGCTGTTCGAGCCCTCAATGTCCAGAACCAGCTTTCGCACCTCGGTTTGAGCGTCGAGGATTCTGGGGAGGGTCTTAAGGTGGCTCTCAACTCCCCACGTGAACTTATCGGCTTATCTGCCTTCTTCACTTTGGAGCCCCCGGGAGCCATGGAATCCGGGCAACGCGTTGCTGCAAAACCATTTATTGTGTCAGGGGCAAATTCGTTATCAATGAGAACCCTTCGCGGCAATTCGGCGGTGGCCTCACTCTTCGTGGCTGCTTCCGCGTCGAATCCGATATTGGGAAGGCAAGAGTTTCGGGTCCAGCTTGATCAAGACGTAACCTTACCCGCTGGGCTAAGAATGCGCTCGATGCTGAAGGCTGTCGGAGGACTTGTCGGCCTTTTTGTCTTGTTGATTTGGAGTTATATCAGGCTGTCAAAGAAAGTTCGATTTTGCTTCTGGCTTCCTGGATATGTCACCTCCTTTGCGCTTCCCGCATTACCGAAAAATGCCACATCGGACTTCATCTTACGCATGCCAACCACTGAAGGCGAGTTAGCTGCGGTGGTTACCCTGCCACCATTCCTCGTTCGAAAGCTTTTTTGCCGGACGGCGGTCCTCCAGTGGGACGCCAGATTGGAATGCGTGGGAATGCCATCATCTGACAGAGCTAAACTGACGGAGTTACCAACGGTGGTGAAACTTGTTTGGCAGGAACGTCCGTCGAGCGGAGGTCATTTCGATATCGCTATTGAGCGCGAACTTGGTTTGGGGCGGAACCAACACGCCAAGATTCACGTTCGATTCTTAGCCTTGCCTCAACGCGAACTTAGATCTCTTGAAAATCCATGAACCCCGAAGACACAAACCTTGAGCCACAGATAGCGAAGCCCGTCGACCGAAGCAAAATGTTTCGGATTTCGCTCGATCTTGGGTCGGATTCCACCGTCGCGTTTGTGGGGGTGCCAGGGCAAACCGAATACCGTCAAATTGAGCTGCAGTACTTCTTGCGAGCACTCGCAACGGTTCCTGACCTTCTGCGAGATCGATATGACCGCCCATCTCATCGCCTGAAGAGTCGTTACGCGGTGAACACCCTCTTTCAGACATCCGAGCCTGTGCAATCTCGCGAGCATCCCCAGTACGGGTATCTAGAAGTCTTGCCTGACGGCCATTGCCAAACTCCGCTTCTCGACTTTGAGCAGTACATTCGCGAAGCTCGATCGAGTGGATCAAAAGCGGACATGGCCAGAAACTCCAACAGGTGCTTCTTCAAGTTCATCGATGACACATCGGCTCCGTTTCCATCCAGCACCCTGCTTCCTAATGCCAAGCTGATCTTTCAGTCGGGTGTGGGGCTCGAGAAGCACTATGAAGTTATGGCGGAAGGGCGGGCCGACTGGATAAAGCTCCACCCTGTCGAAATCATCAAGAACCAGGTTTGCCTCATCTTGGAGAACTTCATTCGACCCCATCCTGATCTTCGGGATGAACTCAACCGAATGCCCAACTGGCGGGATTGCGTCGTGGTTCTGACCGTGCCGAACACATATAGTCCCTTCCATCGTGAAGTGCTCGCAGAATCCGTGAAGCAGACGCTTGGTTGCGAGGTTGAGACGATTACCGAATCCGATGCGGTTGTGTTCTACTACATCGCCAAGGTTCAGCCGGATACCGGGCTCACTGGCTCTGAGATGCAGGGCATGGAGCAGAAATACCTGACGATCGATATTGGCAAAGGCACGACCGATCTGACGCTCATGGCAGTCACCCACAAAGACGCGAGCGACAATGAAAAGCGAGCCAGAGGTTTGCGTCCTGAATCGACGGCAGTGATGAAGCACGTGTATGTCGATGCGAGGACCGGACGTGCCAGCGGTGGTGCGAAGATGACCTTCATTCTCGCCAAGTTCTTTGAGCGACTCATCGACGCGAACCTTAGAAAGACGCTTGACTCCTTCGCCACGCTCAGTCCGGAAGAGGCGGGACGACTCAAGGAGATTGATCGCTCACCGCTGCGCTTTACGACCCGAAGCACGGTCCAGATCCCAGAAGACTCCGCCCAGAGCCGACGCCTGCTCGATTTCGAGCGAATTTGTGACATGTACAAACGTGAGCTCGACTTATCAGCTACTGGAGTCTCCATCCCCGATGCTGGGCCGAGACCCGAGATCGCGGAGATCGCGGACTACGTAGCGCAAATCACCTTGGACCAAGCATCGGCGATCTACGATGTCCTCCTGACTCTGGCTCAACGTGCACAAATCAGATCTGCGATTTCCGACGCGTTGGAAAGCCCTAATCGACTTCGATCCACGGCGCGCAGTACCGGTAATTCGAAGGCTCTGGCAACGGCGGGGAAGGGTTCGTCACATCTACCCGCTGACCCGTATTCAGAGGAATTCGAACAGATTTGGTCGGAACTTGAGCGTGAAGTCGAAGCTTATGTTCTGGAGAATCTTGATGAGGTGCTTATCGAACTTGCTCAGGCGCACGTCAGCGGAAACGATACGATTGAATTTGAAAGTGCCGTTGAGGCTCTCGCCTTTATGATGGGGTCACGGACGACCATCAAAGGCAACCCCGGCTACAAACCGAAACACGTCCGCACTCACCTAATTCTCGCTGGACAGGGCTCGCAGTTCAAGCCACTGAAAGCCCGGTTGAACAAGCTCCTCAAAGAGTCGGGATTCGGCAGTATCTTCACCGAAGAGAGACTCAAAGAACTCGGATCAACGAATGCAAAGGCGGCTAAGATCGTCGCCAAACCAAAGACGTCGCTGTTCCAAAAGATCAAAGACTTCACCAAGGATCGAGAAGGCGACGAAATGCCATCAGCCATTGAGCATCTTGCCGTCGAACTCAGCGGTTCGAATCTAAAAGATGGTTGTGCCTACGGAGCCCTCGATTGGTACTCCAGCAATCCTGTGATGCAGAATCCTGACGCGATTCACGGGCAGTTGATTGTCACGCTCTCGGGTGGTGGTGACCCATACGCTGTCGATATGGATGAACTCAATTCGGCGAAGCGAGTTGAAGTGCCAAGGGCGATCTTTGACGCCCAGGTGGTTTACTATCTACCCTCCAAGGGTTTCCGAGTTGATTCGCAAAAGAAGCCTGGTGGGTCTGTGATGGGAACATTGATGAGTTGTAACCACTTGGTGATCGAAGTCCGGCCGCCGAAGACCACGAGTCACCTAATGGTTTCCACAAGCTCAGGACAGATGATTAAACTCAAGGAGTCGATATATGGGTCAGAAGACGCAAAGGACCTGAGGGAGATGTTATGGCCAGCCATGCTCCTCGACGAATAGCTTTGAGTTGCCGCAGCTTCGGGGCGCTTCTCCTCTGTACGATGGCCACCATGGCTCGGGCCGGGTGGGAGAACACCCATTTCTGCAAGTTAGCCGAAGATCGACTGGTGATCCTAGCAGGCAAAGACAAGTTCATGCTCACACATGGTGCCGCTTGGGAACTTGTTGATGCGGCTCAGAAGCCAGCGTTCGACGCTTGGGTTGCCAAGTCAAAACTGCCGAAGGATGTTGGGCAGTTGGTGGCAGATAAACCCGCAGACCATGAACTGCCTCTCGCTGCCGAATTCGATTTTTCACCTGCCATCGACGGAAAGGTCTCGGTAGCGTTCAAGCACAACAATACGATCCCGAAAACACTCACCCTTGCGATAAAAGGGGAAGAAGCCAAGCTTGATGCTGACAGCGAGAAGGTCTTCATTGACATTGCGAAAGATCTATCCAAGGTGCCGTCTACGCTGCTCGTGCTCTTGTCTGACAAGGGTGGTGCGATCTCCGATGGCAAAGCATGGGCTGCGGTCCTGAATCGACTGAAGGCCAAACCGTCGTTCACGATCAACCTCGACAAGAAGCAGGGGCTCCTTTGGGTTCGTGTAGCGGAACCGACGTCTGCAGGAGACCCGGTGGCCCCCACCAATTCAACGAAGCCGGAGCCTACGGATACAGGCAACGGAGACGAGAAAAAGACCGTTGCAGATGACAAGAAGTCAGGCTCATCAGATCCGATCCCCCTTGTTGCGACTGGAATTGTCATGCTGTTGGTCGGCGGAGCTGGTGGTTACATCCTTAAATCGCGTGCGTCTTCCCCAACCAAGGCCAAAGCTTCGACTAAGTCTCCTGTGGATGCAGCTGACCGATTCAAGGTCAGCGCAAATGAGCGTGAACTCGTTGAAAAGGTTCGCGACGAAATTCGACGGCTCGGATGGGACGCTAATCACATCCCGAGCGGTGACGAATTCATTGTTGGGCAAATGATCGACCGATACAACCGGTCCGACTCTCTGACAAAGGATCTGGAAAAGCTAGAGAAATACCGGAAGTTCAAAGAGGATCATGATAGTTTCCAAAAGCAGATTGACGTCGCGGTTGCGAGAGCAAACGCGAGCGCAACGGAAACAGAGTCTCTCAAAGAGCAACTGAAGCGGGAAGGAGAGAAGTCCAACCGTTTGGGGGACGAACTCAAGAAGACTCAGTCTCAGTTGGCTTCAAGCCAAACCGACGTGCGCAATGCGCAACAGAGAATTCAACAGCTAGAACGAAGCGATGCAGAGTTCCAGCAGGTGTATTCCGAACTCGTCAATCGGACTGCAACAATCTGCCATGACATTGTTCTCACTCGTCCACGAGGCGACGCATGGGCTTTGGCCTTCGCCTACCTGGTGGACTACACGCTTTCGAACATCGGCTTGGCTCGGCAATGCAACGATCAAAAAATGTTCGATGCGATGCTCACAAATCTTGCTCGCCTCTCAGAGGCAATGGCGAAGGCGTTTCCTGATCGAAAGCTCGTTGTCGACCCTTGGCGTCGAGCGGTGAAGGCATTTGGCGATGTAACTCCACCAGCCTACGATGCAAAGCCGCATCCTCATGTCGATTCACTTTCTCAAATCATGCTGACGGTGCGGGATACGGGGCCAAGTCTGAGTGATTTCCGAGAACTGTACGCGCCAAGCGAATCCGGGCTTCACATCATTCGTCCAGCTTAACGCAACGAATGAATCGGGCTGACGGTATCGGTTTGTTCACGGGGAGATACACAAATCTTGGGTCTGCTTCTTCTGCTTCTGTTCCTGTTGACGCTCGCTTATCTGGGCTATTTCTTGATGCCCGGAGCACGTCGAACAGAGTCGGTTGCCTTGGGCAGAGTGATAACGGGTGCCTATGTCGGATCTTCGGGATTCCTCATCGCCATTCTGCTGATCTCCTACCTCGGATTTCCCGGCGAAACCGTTCACAAGCTTGTAAGGCATATCGAGTATCGAGGTGTTGCGGTCACCGTTCCATCTATATCGGGTGACACATCAAACGTCCGAATTTCGAGCAACCTTGTCGACAGCGAAGCTGAGGTTAAGCGAGCCTTTCGTTGGTTTGCGTTGCCATCGGGAGCTTGGATCGATCTACGGCCCGACCAAACTGAAGGCAAACGAATCCTCTCGTATCGCGCCAGCGCTCATCAATCCATTGATGTCGTTCGACTCAATCGTATTTGTGTAAACGACACCGTCGGTGGTTGGCTGAAAGTTGGTGAGAAGGCTGAATTTCGGTACGTTCAACGTAAACGCTCAGATCGTCGCACTAGCCCGAAGTTCTTCACTGGACCGGGAGTAGCGTTCTCAATTTCGGTTGAAGCAAACCAGGTTGAGATCCGATCCGGGGATTTCGACGGAGAAACGAAGAAGGCTCCCCTCCTAGATCGATCATCGTTGCGAGACGCGCTCAATGCAACAGGTAATAAGCAACTCATCAGGGCGCTTGCCGCTCGCGATGACCTCGGTGACTCGATTCTCGACCAAGTTCAGCTCGTTCGCTACAAGCGAAAAGACGGCGAATCTGCACTTGGAGTCGTTTTCCGATCAGGGGCTAAGATTGCTCAGGGAGCGCTATCTGATCCCGATGACACCTATAACGATCTCTATAGAAATTTCCCGACGGGTACGGCACGTACGGAAGCACCTATCGCCCCAGCGGTGGCAGCAATTGAGGGCGTCTTTCGCTTGGACATCTTCGGAAGCGACAACCGAAGTAGCCTGGTTTTGCCGCCGACAGCGGAGTCGACTGAGGGTGGTCACGCTCAACTGAGGTTTCTGTTCGATCCGCCCCGTGCCTATCCCTTGCCCCCATCTGACGTATTGCGTTCGCGCGACCACACGGTGCAACTCGCTTCCGCGGATTTGGGACAGGACGGAAACGGATACATATTTGATACTGGAAACCTGAACGAAGGGTTCCTAGCTACCGCAACCGTATCCGACGATGGAACCAAACTGGCCATCGGCAGTAACAGCTCGGATGCTTCCAAGCCTGTGGTTCCGAACGAAAATCAGGTTCTTGGTGGCGGCTCAGTCGCTCCGATATTCGCTCTTGCCGATCCTCTGCGAGACCAAGGAATGCCTTGGTTGCTTCCCGTGATTGCGCTTGTCGTTGGGTTGCTGGTATGTGTTGGCTCGTTTGCCCGAATTCCATTCCTGCCGAAGTCACGGGGCAGACGTGTACCTGTTAACGTCGCCTCGTCCCATGCGGCATTTGTGCTGTGGGTCGTTACTTCTGCCGTGCTCGCCGTGCGGTTGGTTTTGGCTTTTCGAGTGTCGATTTTGCCGCCCTTCAACATGGATGCGGTGTCTGCCGCGACTTTCCGGAGTGCCTGGACCAAGGCGCTGATCCCTGGATGTCTGATTCCGCCGTTCATCGGAATCCTTACGTTTGCTGTCGTTCGCGCCAAACAGGCGGGTGTGAAACAGCGTTGGACCGAGAATGTCGGAGAGTGGACCGTCGGGTTCTTACGAAAGGCTTCAGACCGGCCCTGGCGGTTCATGTCAAGGTGCGCCTATGGTTCGGCCACGACCTTTGCCTTCCTGATGGTCGTTCAAAAGCTCGTCCATTTTCCGATGCCTGACATGGTCCTGGTCGGAGTGCTCTTTGTGATTCTTGGACTGGTGTTTGATGGCGTAGGAGAGGCGAAGGACGACGAATTTGCTGAAACTCCAGTCAATCAGCCGACCGCTCAAGTTCGACTTGGTAGTTTCGCAGAACGATTTCCCTGGCTACAAAAGGTCCTGTCAAAGCGGAATCTCTGGGATCGAAATCCGCTGCTCTGGTCTGCTTCCATCCTGCTGTTCATTCTGGATCCCGGAACATTTCTCTTTTTCATTCCCGTAACCGTTGCGCTTTGCGTGGGTGGCTTGATCGCCGGATTCGGGAAGGCGGGAGGAAACCAAGAACGCAACGTAAACCTACGCTCGGCTGGTTCCAAGCTGGGACTCGTCGCCATTCTTGGCGTCGTTCTATTTGGTATTGCCTTCTGTGTTCCGATTGGTTCGCGGTTGCTTACAAACCCCATCGCCGCCAAAGTGATCAAAAGCACGGCATTTCCCTATCGCTTGGTCGCAACCGATCCACTCGCCGCCGAGCACCTGATGGTCGACCCCGATACCGGCCGCACTTCATTTTCCGCGCACCACATGCAGGAGACTTTGCACCAGCGATGGCAGATGATTGCCTACCAGCGGGGTAGTGGTGTCGGATACTTTGCTGCCCCATTGAGAAACGTAGGTATGACCTACCCAACCACGCTGTCCGATGCCGCCTTTAGTGTTTATCTGGTCGGTGAGCACGGCAAGCTCGCCGGAGTGATGGTCATTGGTTTGCTTCTGCTGCTGTCCCTGGCAATCTTCAGGTGTGCGTGGTTGGCAGCCAGCTCGCGGAATCAAAAGGCCAATGCGCGCGGGCTATATGCTATCGCTGGGGTCATCGGATGCGCGACCGTTTACATGGCGCTTGCGAACCTGTGGTTGATTCCATTTACCGGGCAGAACGTGCCGCTTCTTTCGCTGAATTCGTGGAAAGACCTGATTCTGAACCTGACACTTTTGGTGGCGGCGATTCTGTTGATCGCCTTCCCTGGTACGTGGAGTTCACAGATCGATCCGATCGCGCGGAAGGATGCTAAAGCAAACGCGCTGGCTTGGTGGGCTTTCCCGGCGCTGCTCGCAGTTGGCTTTGTTTGGTTGGCCGTGAATCTGTCGGCAACCTCTGGCGACCCTGCACAGCCCTTCAATATGGGTTCGTCCACGCTCGCAGCCATTCAGCACACCGTGGACGATGCTCGTCAGCAGGCTGGACTGAAGCAGATCTCCCTTGAGAAGACCGCGGCCGTGAAAGGAGCTTCCAGTTTTATCCGACAGTTGGTCGCAGGGTTCGATGCTGGCGAAGTGACAAGGACCCCGATCATGGAGGCGAGAGGTGCTGGGTCCACCCTCGTTGTCGACAAGCGATTCTTCCTCCTGAAGTCGCCGTTCGAGAAGGACTTGGGCGTTGCCTGGCACGGTTCGGAACTCGCAACCGGAATGATCCGCCGCCGGCAACTTGTCGTTGGCGGAAGTCGCGTGCCAATTATCTTGGAGTCGGGACGCGGACCCAGCGAAATCTATCTGGGCCGTCCGGTAAAGCCGATCATTGCTCAGAGCATTGACCTGAAGCAACTCGATGATCGCAAAGGTTCCAAGGGTTCGCGGATGATCGACTACGGCGGAATCAAGCTTGATGGCGAGAAGATCTTGCTGCGCTGGAAGAATTTCGGCAAGCCGGGCACCATCTTGGTGAATGGCAAACGTCCGGACCTGAAATTCAACGAGCTTGAGATCAACGAATCGGACATCGTCTCGCTGGAATACACGGGACCAGACGGGGTGCCGCAGAAGTTGTCGATCCACTACCTTGGTGCAACCGAAGCGAAACTCGCGAGTGTCGTTTGGCGCAATGGTCGCTTTGGCCGAACCTATCCACAGGGCGCTGACTTTCCGTTGGCTTTCACCATCGGCGAGATTGGTGACGACCTTGTTCGACTTGGCTCGAAGAAAGACGAAGACTTGCAGCTTTCGGTGGACATGCAGCTTCAACACGATCTGCTCACCGAGTTGCGTTCATGGGGACGTTCTCGGTCCCGGCTTATTGATCGAGGAGCGCCGATGCCCGATGGACTGCCGTTCACTGCGATCTCCGTGTTGGATTCATCAAGCGGACAGATTCGAGCGTTGGCATCGATCCCCCAATGCGACCCACGTGAGGATTTCTCAAAGGTTGAGAATCGGTTCTCCAATGAATCTGACGCCATGATCGCTGCTCGTTCAAGTTGGACGTTGGTCAATCGAACCATTGGTTCCACCATCAAGCCACTCGGTTTCTCAGCTCTGAATTCACAGTTGGATAGCAAAACGTTCGACCTCACCAAGCTTCATGTAAGCGAAGCTGCCGGTGTTGAGACATACGTCGACAAGGATGGAAAGACTCGACGTGCCTACCGGAATCTCGGTGACATCCACCTGAAGCAAGGCAAGGGACTTGGATCTAGGGAGAATCCTCGATCTGACGTCGACATGTTCGCCTACCTCAAAGATTCCCGAACCTGGCCTGCGATCGTTACCTCGACCCTTGGGCTCGTTGCCGATAAGTCGCATCCTGCGGAAATGAAACAGGAACTTGCAAAGATCCTGACTCCGTCAGCCGGTGGTCCAGTGTCGATGGGCGGGGCTCGTATGGCGTTTCTCCCACATCTGGCGTTACGACGGGTGTTCCCTCGAACCACGACTTTGTCGAGCATTGAGCTTGCCGACACCGCATATTTTAAGGGCATTGAGCAGTGCTTTGGGCCAAGCGTCGTTCCTTTCAACATCAACGAAGCAAAGCGCTGGGACGATGGCCTTGAGAAGCGATTCCTCGCCCCCTTCGACCTCAATAAGTCCTCCAAGCAGACATTCAAGAACCTTGGCCTTCCCGAAGTTCACTGGGCAGATACAACCAACTTGACCGACCTTGATGGCCAATTGGTCCGGTATATGATCGGCGGGGGTGAGTGCCGATGGAACGCGGTGACAATGGCAGCGAATTTCGCACGTCTTACGACCGGCAAGAAGGTTCAACCAACCCTCAGCACAAACGCTACGCCGATCAAGGAGGCGATGCCGGCACCGCTGAACACATTTGCATGGCGTAAAGCGCACTTGCTTAACCCCCTCTTCGAGATCACAACCATCCCTGCCGATGACGTTGCCGAGATTCGAGCGACCGTCGCCAAAGCCGGTTATCGAATTGCGATGAAGACAGGCACCATCGATGATGGAATGGGCAAGAAGGCGATGGAAAGCGAGATGCTGATGTTCACGGTCGGTAAATACGACGAGGCCACCGGCTTCGCCCCTGGCCACAGCATTTCCGGATTCTTCAGTATTCGGAGCGCCAAACGCGCCGAAGGCGACGTCATGGTTAAAGGCGATCTCATCAAACGCTCCATGCCGATTTTGGTCGGCTTTTTGAAGCGGATGGAGATTCAGAAGGGCAAAGGAAAATGAGATTTGCTATGCCAAAAAGGCGTGTAACTGCAGGCAACCTCGCACGTAAATAGAATGGCTCTGAGTTCGTGAACAGAATTAATGGTTAGTCTTTTGTTGTCGTCCATCTTTTTCCCCTTGCTGGGTTTCCAGTCGGCACTGCCAAGCAGCCAGAGTTCGATGGTAGGCCGGTTCTTATCTTCAGACGGAAAGCTCTTGGCGATCATTCAACCCTCTAGCAAAAACCCGGCCGAGAGCTCCGTGGAAATTCGGGCTGTAGGTGGCAAATCCATCTGCCAACGTGATTTCGGTTCGCCTGGCGGCGACCACGGCAAAAGAGTTGTTGAGGGTGCCTGGACACCTGACTCACAGTTCTTCGTTTGGAGCATGGAGAATTCGGGTGGGCATTCACCCTGGAACTGGCCAACATATGTGTTCGACCGAAAATCGTCGAAGGTGCTTTCGCTCGACCAGTTGGTCGGCGGCATCACGACGTCCGCCGTGATATTCAAGGGTTCCCACACCTTGACCACCGAAAGACTAGATACCAAGCGGGCTTCCAACGTGCCCTGCGAAGTGAAACTCGACGAACTCCTTCGCAGAACTCAAGCTACCACCAAGACAAAGCCTTCCAGACCCTAACAATCCCATGGCCCACTAGCCTAATCCCCGTCAAGTAGAATCGAACCCTTGGACGAAACGAAGTCGGTATCGCGTAGAGGGTTGTTGGCTGCGGCGGCATCGGAGCTATTTTCTTTGGCACTCGGGTCGCAGAAACCTGTTTACCAGGAGCCCGAGGAAGGTGCCGATGTGGATGCGAAGATCCAACGGATAAAGGATTCAGACATCCGAAATGGCGTGCAGCAGGCCGTTCGTCGAAACCTCCTTCCTGCCGCTACGCAAGACTTCTACCCAGGATTCTTCTATATCTGCGCGGACGGGATGTCGTACGGTGGCGGAGCTACGTGGCCCGGATTGGACTCGTGGCAGATGGCAGGTGCCTATCTGCTGCTTGGAAAAACTCGCCTCGTGACGGATTATTTCGACTACGTCCGTAGCTCGCAACGCAAGGATGGAAACATCCCGTTCGCCATCTTTAAGGGAGAAACCGACCCTGGTACAACCTTCCTACGCGGACTTAGAAAGCCAGAGGACGTGTTCACGTACATCCCTCCCAAGCGCCCACACCTCCGACCCTCGAGTCAAGAAACAAGGGAGTGGGTGGGACTGTTCACTCATTGGGAAACGCAGTCACGACCCCTAAACGTGCTTGGCCCCGTGTGCTACGTTCTCACAGCTGCTGAAATCCATGATGCCGTGCATAACACACCCTGGCTTGAGGAGCGACTCCCATCCCTCGAGTCCGCCGCGAACTTTGTCGCAAGCCAGATCGGACCCAATGGCCTCGTCGCCGGATCAGGATTCTACATGGAGTTACCGCCGCGTAACGGCTTCGACGGTGTGACCCAATGCTATGCCGTTCACGCCTTTCGGGAAATGGCTCGCTTGCTGATCGCGGTGGGGAAGAAGAAGGAAGCCCACGACTGGTCGCACCGTGCAGAACTCCTCACGAAGAGCTTTGTTGATGCGTTTTGGCGACGTGATCATTTCGGTGAGTACATTCATCCTGAGCGCGGACTGGTCGACTCCCATGGCATGTCGGATACCAACTGGGCAGCTGTGGCATTCGGACTTGCCGATCAACATCACCTTCACAACCTCTGGCCAAGCATGATGCCCGACGATAGTTTCTGGTGGGGAGAGATGCCGACCCAACCCGTAACCAAGCCGTTCGGTTATGAGGCTTGGGAAGATGAGCCCGTGCCGTTTGCGATTCCGTCTCTCCACAACGACATTGCTGCAATGGGGCGTGTTTGGTACCTCGAGGCGCTGGCATGCAAGCGCATGAATGCCCACGATCGAATCGTTGAGGGAGCGAAGAAGATTGCCCTGGCTGCCAAGGATGGATACTGGCGCGAGCGGTATCACCCCCAAGTGGATGGCTCGGTGAAGCCAGACGGAGCGCAGAAGTACTGCGAATATCCAGCGGTGCTCACACGAATTGTTCTTTCGAACGAGCGGATATTCCTCCAGTAGATCATCTGAGCGTCCAATTACTCTAAACTAGTTTTCAGGATGCTCACCCTACTTTCAAGGGCCGCGTCGGCGCTGACGCTGACTGCGGCTGTTTCGCTAGGGGGATACGCGCAACAACAAACGCGCCCCTTCGTCAGCCCAATGTTTTCCGACAACATGGTGCTCCAGCGCGACATGCGCGACCCAGTTTGGGGTTGGGCGGCGCCAGGCAGTCAAGTCTCCGTCACGGTTGGAGACAAAACCGCCTCAACCACAACTGGAGCCGACGGCAAATGGATGGTCAAAGTTGGGCCATTCAAGGTTGGTGCCCCGCTGACCATGACCGTCTCCGGACCCCAAACGGTCAAGTTCACCAACATCTTGGTGGGAGATGTCTGGATCTGCTCGGGCCAGTCGAACATGGAATTTGGAATTGGCAATATCGTCAATCCCGAAGAGGAAATCTCCAAAGCCGACTATCCAAACATTCGACTGTTCGCGGTACCGAAAGCGGTTGCTGCCGAGCCCCGCGACTTTTCGGGCGGTAACTGGCTGGTTTGCACCCCTGACAACCTTCGAAAAGACGGTGTCTGGTCTGGATTCTCTGCTGTCGCCTATTTCTTCGGCAAGAAGCTTAACGAGGATCTCAAGATTCCCATCGGACTGATTCACACATCCTGGGGTGGTACGCCGGCTCAGGCATGGACAAGCGCGAAGGATCTTGGTGACAAGCTCCCCGAATTCCGACCTGGCATCGCCCAGATTCAGGCTGTGGTCGACCAAAAGAAGCATCCTGTCGCAAATGCGAAGGATCCTTTCGCGGCTTGGTACGATAAGAATGACCCAGGCTCCGTTGAGGGACGAAGTTGGGCAGATCCTAAGCTTGATGACTCCTCATGGAAGTCGATGAAGGTCCCGGGCATGATCCAGGAAGCCGGATATCCAGAATTGGTGAACCAGCAAAGCGTGGTCTGGCTTCGCAAGGAAGTCGAATTCCCAGCCGACGTCGATACCTCGGGCGTCACCCTTCACCTGCTTGTGGATGACAATGACGCCACCTTCGTAAATGGCGTTCAGGTCGGAGCCACCGACGGCTATAACGTTCCTCGCAGTTATAAGATCCCTGCGAACGTCCTCCATGCCGGAAAGAATGTGATTGCGGTTCGGGTTACCGACACCCAGTCTCCCGGCGGCATCTATGGCGATCCCGATGGGATCAATCTCGAAGTAGCCGGTGGTGCAAAGATTGTGTTGGCTGGCAACTGGAAGCTCAAGCTGGGCACTGCTGTCACCGCAAAGAACCCGCTTCCGATCACGTTCCAAGACAATCCGAATCTTCCAACCGTGCTCTACAACGGAATGATCCAGCCAATCGTGCCTTACGGCGTGAAGGGTGCGATCTGGTATCAAGGCGAAAGCAATGCGGGCCAAGCGTATCAGTACCGAACATTGCTTCCCACGATGATCTCGTCGTGGCACCGAAACTTTGGCCAGGGACCTTTCCCGTTCCTTATTGTTCAGCTCGCTGGCTTTATGAACCCACCGGCAAACCCTGGCGATGACGCATGGGCCGAACTCCGTGAAGCGCAGTTCATGACGACCAAGACGGTTCGCAATGCGGGAATCGCAACCGCAATCGACTTGGGCGATCAACTGGACATTCATCCGAAGAACAAGCAGGACGTTGGAAAGCGCCTTGCGTTGGTTGCCGAAGCAGGAACCTATCACATGAAGGTCTCTGGCTCGGGTCCGGTCTACAAGTCGATGAGTGCCGAAGCCGGCGCGATCCGATTATCGTTCGACCACACCGATGGCGGTCTCGTTGCCAAGGGTGGAGACCTGAAGGGCTTCGCCATCGCAGGCGACGATCACAAGTGGGTCTGGGCTAATGCGAAGATCGACGGCAATTCCGTTGTCGTCTCCTCGCCAAAGGTCAGTACGCCCGTCGCGGTGCGCTACTCATGGGCGGCATATCTGGATAGCAACCTGTATAACCAGGCTGGACTCCCCGCATTTCCGTTCCGAACCGACAATTGGAAGGGAATCACGGGCGGTCCCAAGTAGGTTGAAGGTGAGATAGGGGAAAAATCGCCCTACAATAGGAGTACCGATGTTTACACAGGCACTTGTGCTCCTATTAACGGCGATCAGTTCTCCGACGCAGTCCGATCATTCCGCCGATCGCGATGTACTCACTCGGGGCGTGACCGCTCTGGTCGCGCCCCAAGCGTTGGTAGGTGTCCTTAGCGTTTCTGGAAATGCATTCGTCATTGCGACGGGAACCCAGAGCAAGGGCCAAGTTCCAGTTTTTGCTGCGACTCGCGTCGAAAGAGGCCGAGTCATTGCCGGCGCCCACGAGGCGTTCTTCTCCAGCCTCGCGATGCAGAACCCCAGCAATGGCCGTTTCTTCGGCAATGCCTTGGCTTGGGTCGGCGGGAAGGGTGGACTCGATGGACTCAGAGTGGGACTTTTGGGTTACGGCTTTCTGGAAGGTCCCCTTCGGCAAGCCGGAGCCGTGCCAACCACATTGTCATCCCAGTCGCTGGAAACGATCGCCGACCAGCTCGACGTTGTTTGCACAACCCCAGGGGCCCTGGACAACAATCCTTCCGGTCAGATCGCATTGATGCGCTTTGTCAAAAAGGGGCGAGGTCTCGTCATTGCCGGTCCCGCTTGGGGATGGTTGCAACTCAATCCGCGCTTGGATTTGTTGGCAGATCATCCCGGCAACCGCATGCTTTTCCCATACGGAATCTGCTTTGCAGACGGGACCGCTCATCAAGAATTCCTGCCCGAAAGGTCCGGTGCGGTGCTCTTCAATGCCGACGCTGCACTTGGTGCGCTCAAGGGAGGTGGCCTTTCGGTTGCCGATCGAACGACTGCCGTCTATACGCTTGAAAGGGCATTGGCGCTGACGCCGCCCACGTCAGGAGGGCTCACTGCGGAAGTGATCAAAGGAGCTGCGTCCGAACCCGGAAATGGCATTCCCACCGCTCAAACTCCGGTGACGGTTGAAACACCCTTCTCGCGTCTCAAGGCATGGATCGACATGCGTACAATGCGGACACTTACTCCGAAAGAAGTCAAAGCCCATCCATCGGCTTCCGCATTTCCTGGCGTTGTCACGAATTCAAAGCGCATCAATCAAGCTGTGACGATCGACACCTCGGTGCCTGAGTGGCATGGAACCGGATTGTACGCTGCCCCAGGTGAAGTCGTTCTCGTCGAAATTCCCGAGGGGGCGACGTCTGGCGGACTGTTCGTGCGAGTCGGGCCCCACACAGACACTCTGTGGCAGCTGGATAAATGGACACGTTTTCCATCAATCAGCATCACCAAGCCGCTCAGCCAAGAGCAGACACAGATTGCGAGTGCGTTCGGCGGGACGATCTACATTGACGTTCCGAACGGGTGTCGACTTGATAAGGTCCAGGTGACCATCAATCATGCCGTGCCTGCCGCTCGTTACGTCCGAGGCAAGACTTCAGCCGCACAATGGAAGTCGCAATTAGGAACGTCAGCCGCCCCTTGGGCCGAACTCGAAGGAAACCTTGTCTCGATCTCAGTCCCATTAAGCTCGGCGAAGAAGATCGTCGACCCGGCAGCGTTGATGGCGTTCTGGGATGAGATGATGAAGAACTGCTATGCGTTCTATGCAGCGCCAGTTCGACCTCGTCCCGAACGATATTGCCCCGACATCGAGATCAGCGCCGGCTATATGCACAGCGGCTACCCCGTAATGACCCACCTCGACGTCGCCGACACCTTCTGCGACCTCGCCACGCTCAAGGCCAAAGGCCACACATGGGGCTTCTACCATGAGATGGGCCACAACTTCCAGCAAAATGCTTGGACCTGGGAGGGTACCGGCGAGGTGACGAATAACTTCTTCTCGCTCTACGGCAGTGAGAAATTGAACGGTGTGACCCCTGCCAACTATGGTGAAGCTCATCCAGCGATGGCCCCCAAGGCCGTCCGCGAGCGCCTCGTGAAGTACCTCGCCGATGGTGCCCACTACGACAAATGGCGTTCCGACCCATTCCTGGCGCTATCCATGTACGCGCAGCTCCGCGAGCAATTCGGCTGGGAGCCCTTCACGCGCCTCTTCGAGGAGTACCGCACGCTTCGACCCAGCGAACAGCCCAAATCGGACATCGAAAAGCGCGACCGCTGGATGGTCCGCTTCTCCAAACTCGTCCGAAAGAACCTAGGTCCCTTCTTCACCGCCTGGGGTGTTCCCACCACCGAAGCCGCCAAGAAATCCATCGCCAACCTCCCAACCTGGATGCCGACCGACTGGCCGAAATAGAGGTTCAATTTGCCCCTACAAAGCACCCGCATTTGTAGGGGCAGGGCGTGCCCTTATGTCATACAGTTTTGGTCTTTCAACAGCCGCAGTAGCCGCCGGATGGATTGTGCCGGCGTTCGGACCGTTCGTCAAGACCAAAAATAGGTTCAAGCCGCGAGCTGGGCGCTCTGCCAAAAACCATGGGTCGCGGCTAAAGAACAAGACTACTCTGCCAAAACTGTTTGAAACTAAGGCGTGCCCTGCTTACCCAACTGTGTCAGTCACACCGGCAGCAAGAAGCAAAATTGACTTCGAATCGCTCCCCTACCATGCTTTGGTTGATTACAGCGGAAGCAAGAAGCGAGGCACGCCTGAATGTCAAACTGTTTTGGTGTTTCAACAGCCGCCGTAGCCGCCGGTTGGCTTGTACCGGCGTTCGGACCGTTCGCCAAGACCAAAAATGGGTTCAAACCGCGAGTTGGGTGCGTGGCCACAAACCATGCCACGGCTACAGAACAAGGCTATTCTGCCAAAACTGTTTGACATTAAGGCACGCCTCTTCCTACCGCGGACAGCGCAATTTCGTTTTCCTTTACCCCTAGGCGCTAACCTAACTCCAATGCTGACGCGCCTCCTTTTCCTCCCTTCATTAATCACAATCGGAGCCCTCGCGTCCGCCAGCGTCGAATTCCCCGGCCCCCAACCAGGCAAGGCTCAGGCCGAACACAAGAAGAATTTCTTCAGCCTCAGTAACCACGCAATCAGCGCCAGTTGGAGTTGGAGCCATGCCCACCTTAAGCCTCAGTCCCTACTCAACCGACTTGAATCAAAGGCGTTTAACGAGCGCTCAACCCAACTCTTCCGTCTCGCAACAAAACCAGCCTCCACTCACACCGGCGCCTACGTCGGAATTCGAATTGAAGCAAACCGCGTTGTCGCCCTCGCCTCTGCCGATGGTGACGCCTGGACAGAGCTGAGTTCGTATCCCATAAGCGACTTTCCCGGAGCCCCAAGCCTCATCCGAATCGGCAAAATGAGCCTCAAGGGGGAGCCAACTAATAATCCCGGCGACATTGGGCCAACTGGACAATCCACAGTCGCCCATCTAAGTTTTGCCCCCAAAGAGTCGCTTCAGGTTACTGCTCACGCCCATGAGGGGTTCGCGAAGGAGTATCTATTTCCGAAAGGTTCCAAATTCGTGTCGTGCTGGATCGATAAGCAGACCGATCAGGGAATGACATGGGGGCCAGCGTTGGAAGTTGTCTTCCCGCAGACAAAGAAATTCCTCCTGGTCGGTCTCCGAGACAAGAACAAGGTGTTCAACGTTATCACCGACAAAGGTGAAAGAATTCTGGACCAAGTTCTCAACGATAGCCCGATGTTGGACCTGACTTCGGACTCCTTCACCTGCCTTACAGAACCAAAGATTACGAAGCTGAAACCAAACCCAAACGGCATCCGCGCTGCCGACAGAGTAGGCGGAATGGCGATCGAGGCTGATCTTATGTCCGCTGCCGGAATCCGAGCTCGATGGCGCGCTGAGCTTCGCGACGGATCGAACTACATTCGTCAAACCGTCGCGTTCTCATCGCCCCGGAAGGAGATCAGCATTCACGGTGTCGAGTTCGCCGACGTCAAAGTGCCAGACGCCAAGACGATCGGTACTGTGCCCGGTTGCCCAGTTGCTGGGAGTGGGATGTTCGTTGGCGTCGAGATGCCTGGAGCGATCTCCCAGACCGACGATGCCGGATGCCGTATCGCCTTTGGTTGCAAACTCGTGCTGTCTCCAAAGCAGTCCTACAGTTTCGGGTCGGTCGTCGGTGTTGCCCCCGAGGGGCAGCTTCGCCGGTCCTTCCTTTACTACATCGAGCGCGAGCGGGCCCGACCTTCCTCACCGTTCCTGCACTACAACTGTTGGTATGACTTGGGATTCAGCGTCGACGCCGAAAAGATGCTCGATGCGGCAACCCAGTTCAATCGCGAATTGGCTCAGAAGCGGGGTGTTAAGGTTCAGTCCTATCTGGTGGACGACGGTTGGGACGACCCTAGCAAGGGTCTTTGGGTTGAGAACGAGGAGAAGTTCCCCGGCGGATTCAAGGCACTCAGACCGAAGATGGCAGCAATCAATGCCAACCTCGCAATTTGGATATCCCCACTCGGAGGGTATGGCGGTGCCGAAGAGCGAACCGCTGACGCCGAGAAACTAGGCATCATTCCCAAAGGCGCAAGCCTCGACCTAGCTTATCCCGGCTACAAGCAGTGGTTCCAAGATCGATGCCTTAAGTTGATGCGCGAGGATGGCGTCAATGCATTCAAGTGGGACAGAGCCGGAGACGGCGTGAGTCCGCATTTCATGGCGCTCCTAGATATTGCGAAGAACCTCCGCCAGGAGAACAAGAGCGTTTTCATCAACGTGACGGTCGGAACGTGGCCGTCGCCGTTTTGGCTCAACCACGTCGATTCCACCTGGCGCAACGGCAGCGCCGACGTCGGTTGGGCGGGGAAGGGCGACATGCGTGAGAAGTGGATGACCTTCCGAGACGGCTACTGCAAACGGATGTTCGTTGACCGATCTCCGCTCTATCCCCTCAACTCGGTGATGCATCACGGTCTAGTTCACGGCCGGAACTTCCAGGGCGAACCCATTGGCAAAACCGGTCCTCATCTCCGAAACGAAGCCCGCTCCTATTTCGGAAACGGCACGTCGCTCCAAGAACTCTATCTCACACCTTCAATGATGGACCAAGCCGCCTGGGACGACGTCGCCGATGCTGCCAATTGGGCCCAAGCCAATGCCGACGTTTTGGTCGACTCCCACTGGGTCGGCGGCGACCCTCTTCAACTGCAAGTCTACGGCTACACCTCTTGGAACCCCCACAAAGCCACGCTGATGCTTCGCAACCCCAATGACAAACCCCAAAGTATCATCCTCGATCCAAGAGTCGTCTTCGAACTCCCACCCAACGCCCCAACCAGCTACACCCTAAAATCCCCCTACCCCGATCAACGCATCCAAACCATCCGTGAGTGCTCAACCAAGAAGCCTCTGACAATCGAACTCAAGCCTTTCGAAGTTCTGGTTTTTGATGGCGGTTCGGTTGGATAGTCAGAACTTCGCAGTCAATTGATGACGTTATACTAAGTAGAAGTTCTGTTGCCGAGTAATCGTTGCACCCCATGAGCCACACGCATCAATCCTTAATCGATATGTTCGATGCCTTACCAACGAGTGAGCAGACTCGTCTGATGGATGACTTGAAGCTCAGAATTCAGACGAAACGAACAGGTAGCGTTCTTAGCTTCGTGCCAGCAGAAAAGGGGTCAGTGAACACAGACGCCCAAGACCGGGTGCGAGAGATGCGAAGTGAATGGGGTCATTGACGCCTCGCGAGGCTCTTCGTGGTGTCAAAAGGGCATTCCTAGATTCAGCTCCCGTCATTTACCTAATAGAGAATGATGCTGCTTTCGGTTCTGCAGTTGGTGAATTGGTAAGGCTAGCCGCCGAACTATCGATAGAGCTTGTCGCCTCACCCATTACTCTTGCTGAATGCTTGGCCGGTGCAAAGGATAGGGCTTCAAAGGCTCGCTTCGTGGAATTCCTTACAAGCACGAGAGAAGTGGATATCTGCAAAATTGACCAATTCGATGCAGTTTTGGCGGGCGAGACCCGTAGGGAACTCGGATTACCGCTACCAGATTGCATTCAAGTCGCAGCAGCTGTCAATTCCGTGTGCGACGTCTTTTTCACGAACGATCTTATCCTGAAGAGGTGCAACGATTCAATTCGGGTGGTTTGCATCTCGGAACTGGAGTGAGGACACGACCATATTTGGATTTCTGGCTGGAAATGGTCAGACAGCGAAATATCGACATGTTGTCTGCGTTTGACGTGCAAGTTTTCACAAAGTTGAAAGGCATAATAACGTGAATCATGGCCGAGAAGAAGACTGCCAAACTTCCTCCGAAATACCAAGAATGGGTCGATGCTCGAAAGAGGCATCGGTTGTCTCATGCGCATGTGCAGATGGCACGCGAACTCGGATTTCTTCCGAAAAGCCTCCGCAAGATCGACGACCATCAAAACAAGCCTTGGAAGGCACCCTTGAAGGAATATATCGAGGACCTCTACTTCAAGAAGTTCAAAAGACAGCGTCCCCAGACCGTCCTAACCATCGAGCAAATGGCTCAACTGGCGAAGCTGAAGAAGATCGATCAAAAGGGCGCGAAAGGCAATGCCCTTCCTCAGGAATCAACGGACCCGGATTCCCAGGGAGTCCAGCGTTCTGAGGTCCATCACCCTGAAAGTGGGGGCTGACCGAATGCAGGTGTTTCGATTTGCAGTGCCAGCCAGATCCAAGATCTCGTTTCAAGCAACGCGGATTGTCTTGGTTGAACTCGACGATCAGTAGCAACGCTTTGAGTGTGCTACAGTCCTTCCTCGGCGATTCGTCCTTCTATATCCTGAGCAGTGTGAAAGATATGTAGGATCGTGACAGTCCCGCCAGTCTGGTCAACGCGGTAGATGACGATATGGGCATGGGCCTTGAGGTTACGGCTCCGCCGAAACGTGATCTCCATAAGGTTGGGTCTTTTCGACATCGATTTTCCGTCGATGTACTTCGTGCTTAATTCGCTGACACATTGCTCGATGTAGCGAAGGTAACTGGTTGCATGGACTGCCCCGTACTCTTTAGCGTTCCAATCCCAGATCTCGCCAAGCTCCCGTCGGACAGAGCGGGCGTAGACTACAGTCAGTTGGGGTGGGTTTGAAGCCATGCGTCGTGCTTTTGCTGGATAAAGTCTCGAACCTGCTCCGGTGTATAAACATTCCCCGCGAGCGCATCGGCTTCGGCAGCATCGATTAGCGCCAGGCGCTCTGGCGTGAACATCCGTTCGTGGTTGTCTGCTGTGGCGGGGGGTATATCCTGACTTACCAAGTCTTCGATATAAGCACCCACGGTCATACTCCTCGCAGCGGCAGCTCGCTGCAGTCTTGAGTAGGCCCGATCTGATATGGCGACCTGTTGCATGACTTTCATTATTTCCGACGGCACAAATCTCTTCGACGTTACCAGTCAACACTCCCTCCCAAAAAGTGACCGAATATGCAGTTATCTAAGCGACTCGCAAAACGCTGGCTAACCCTGTTGTCAAGGAGGACACTCATCACGCAACCAGATCAAGGTCGAAGATCTGGCAAGCGATGATTTGTTCCCCGTGGATCCCCTAGGTCTAGGTATAAGGGAGCGAAAATTCGTGTGTCGCAAGGCTCTCAACTCGACTAAACTCGGGCTATGGTCAGCTTGCTGATTGCTGTTCTTTCGGTGGGACAAGTCATCTTCATTTCCCCAAGCGGAAACGACGGCGCTTCGGGGGGTGAATCGTCGCCGATGCGGACTATTGAGGCGGCGATGGTTGCGCTTAAAGGCGTTCCGCAGGCGAAGATCGAGGTGCTTGCTGGCGACTATATCCTGCCGAACATGGTTTCGATTGGCAAAGACTATGCGGGCTTAACCATCGAGGGGAGATCGGGTGCGAACCCGACTTTCTACGGAGGGATTGAGGTCAAAGGCTGGATCGAGGACGGGAAATTGCTCTCGGCTTCGATACCAGATCCCGTTGCGGTGAATGGGGCTCGCATGCTGATGGTTGAGGGGCAACTACGGCCGAGGTCTCGAATGCCCGCGGCTGGCGAGTTCAAGCACGAGTCGGTGTTCGATGTTCCTTGGATGAGCACCACAGGGGGCGGGTGGAAACGCAAACCTACCGATGTGGAATTGACGACGATGAAAGCCAAACCGTCGGACATTGGCCCATGGTTGGAACCTGCGAGCGCAGAAGTGACCGTGTATCACATGTGGGACGAATCCTGCGTGGGTGTGGCATCGGTTGATCTTTCAAGCGGCGGAATCCGGTTCTCTAGTCCATGTGGTCACCCGCCAGGGGCATTCGCTGTCCAGAAATATGTTGTTTGGAATACGAAGCAAGGGCTGACCAAGCCGGGACAGTGGTTCCTCGACCGCAAAGCGAAGCGGATCTACTATTGGCCGCTTCCTGGCGAGAATCCTAAGAACCTCAAAGCGTATTTGCCGACGCTTAATGTATTGTTTGGCCTCGTTGATGCCCAAGGCGTGACGCTCAAGAACCTGAACTTCAAGGTCGCAAACGTCTCGCTAAAGGCGGGTGGATTCGGGGCAGGTGCATATGACGGGGCGATAACGGCGGCTACCTCCTCACACTTAAGACTTGAAAATATCAGTGTCCAATCCGTCGCCGGGACTGGCATCAAGCTTTGGAATTGTCCGGATGCCAGTGTCGAAAACTGTCGCGCGTCCGATACTGGGGCTGGAGGCATCCGGGTCGAAGGCGACCGGTCGGTGGTTGAGGATTGCTTCGTGAGTCATGTCGGAATTCAATATCCTAGCGCCATAGGACTTTGGGTGGGTGGTCGCGATGCGATCTGTTCGCACAACGAGGTCACGGACACCAGCTATTCCGCGATTCTTGGTGCGGGCGAAGGGCATCTCATTTCCGATAACTACATTGCGCGAGCGATGTTAACCATGCATGACGGTGGCGGGATCTATTTCGGATTTTCTGGTCACGTCACCGTCCGAAATAATCTCGTGGAAGACATTATTGATACGGGCTTATACGGCGCGTCAGCCTACTATTTGGATGAGCAGGCCCATGACTGCGTTGTTGAGGGCAATGTGTCGATTGGAATCACGCGACCGTCGCAAAACCACATGGCCAGACACAACACCATCCAGGGGAACCTTTTCCTCAACTCAAGCGACATGCGAATGGACTTTGCCCGTTGCACGGATTACACGATCCGCAACAACGTTCTCGATTCCCCCGGCTCGTTAAACCTGCGACTCAGCCCGGACGGAGCGTCTAGCATCGCCGCCAACGTTTTTGGGGGAAGCAAAGGTGTCTCCCGAGTGACGTTGAACCAATATGCCGAGGTCTCAACGAATCCGTTGGAGAAAGCTCTGAATTGGTTCGATAGACCCCGAATCACTCAGCAAAAGAAGCGAGTGTGGAAGGTAATCGGGCCAGACAGCCGCGCAAGGGTCTGGGATATGAGCCAAGTTGGACCCAGAAGTAAATCGAAGGGCTGACGCCACGTTCCGTGCTCCTGGGCAGAGTACGATTGACAACATGGCGGATCGCGTTCCTATCACTTACACCTTCGGAAACCACATGCATTGGGCCGATATGGAGTGGCTTTGGGGGTACGAAGTGCTGCCGAGCTCGGTGCGCGACATGCTGCACTTCTGTCAGGAACTTGGGGCGAAGGGGAATGTCAATTTCGATGGAGTCGGCTACGAGAAAATGGCGAGCGAATGCCCAGATGCACTTGCGGAACTCAAGCAGGCAGTCCATAACGGAACCGTTGAAATTGTCGGCGGCTCATACGGCCAGCCATATGGTTTGTTTCATGGCGGCGAGTCGAATGTGCGCCAGCGGATCTACGGAGTAAGGACCTGCAAACGGCTGCTTGGTAAGCGCCCGGAAACATTTTGGGAGGAGGAGTGCGACTTCTTTCCGCAACTCCCTCAAATCTTGGGTTCGTGTGGCTATAAGTACGCCTCGCTGTTCTTCCAGTGGACTTGGCACACACCTGAAGTTCCGAAAGAGGATGTTCCCGTTGTGTGGTGGGAGGGCCAAGATGGCTCGAGCCTTTTGACGGCGACGCGAAATCGCCTCAATCTGCACCAATGGCCAGAAGACATCCAGATATTGATGGATGAACTTGCGGCCACAGGCACCGCGAACGGCGACCTGATTCTGCAATGGCTGGAACTCATGCCCACGCAGGATTGGATGTGCCGAAGTGAGGTTCTGCTACCGAAGACAAAGGAGCTTCTCGGCGATCCGAGATTCGACGTCACGTTTGCCACCCTCGGTGAATACCTGTCGAAGAGCCCACAGGACGTGCCCACCCGCCGATACACAATGGACGACATTTGGCATGGCATGACGCTCGGCAAAAACGGTGATCGCATGCGCCGGTATTCACGTGATGCGGAGGCGTCGTTGCTCACTGCCGAAACTACAGCGGCAATAGCCAGTCTTCTCGGCCGACCTTATGCCCAATGGGATGTGTATCCCACATGGGAACTCGAAGAAGCTTGGCGCGAACTGCTCCAAGCTCAGCATCACGACAATTGCGAGTGCGAAGGGCTGTGCGGAAGAGTCGGAGTCTTCAGCTATCAGAAGAGTATGAGCCTCTCACGTCACGTTCGCCGTGCAAACCTTGATCGGATCGTTGCTCCTTTCGGTGACGACCCAATGAAACCCAGGTTTGTCACCGGCGAGCAGGACCAACGGCGACCCGGCCACGGTTTCGTTTTCAATCCGCATGGGTGGGCAACTAAAGCTCAGGTCGCCATGGGTGTGAGTAGATGCGTTGAGGTTCCGCCCTATGGCTACGTCCTGACCGGCGAAGTCACCGACCGGGCCAAACTTGAACAAGATCTTGTACGAGACGACCTGATCGTGACGATTTCAGATGACCAGCGGATCGGTCAGTTTATGAGTCGGGAGTTTCCGAATGGCGTCTTCTCACAGCCGGGTGCATTTGGCTTTAGCATGGTCAAGGATAAGAAGCGACTCAACATCGCAAATGTTGGGTTCAGCCTCGATCACCAACCGAATGACATGCGCGTAAATATTTCGCTGATGCCAGAGAGGAGAGCGTTGGATGTTGACGCGCTTGCTCATATCGACCGTCCAGACGGTGGCATGAATTCTGGGCTTACGGCCTCGATCCCACTAAGCTTCCGACCTCGCATAATCACCGACCAGCCGTACGGCATCTCCGAAGTTCATCCACATGGGTCTTGGCCAAAGAAGTACCCAACTGGAGATTGGATGACGTCTCCCCAGTGGTTCGAGGAGGTGGACAAGCCCTTCACTTCATTGACTCTGGTGGATCTGATCGACGCGGATCAGCCGGATCGAGGGTTGCTGATCGTCCATGGTGGAAGTCAGCAGTGGTTTTTGGGTGAGGGAAACGAAATCAATTGCCTGGTCAATGCCTACGACCCATGGGACGGAGACTATTTCCACTCAGACAGTCGCGGACGGTTCTGGCTCATCCCTCACGGTCCGATGACCAACAGCGAGCGTTGGCGAACTGCCCAAGAGATCCTTCGGCCCCCCACACGACGTTACTACCTGCCCAAAGTCGATGAACCCGAGGTTATGTCTTTCTCCCTCGCATCCTGTACACCCGAGAACGTTGTCATGACCGCGCTGTATCGCGAGATGATCGGCCAAAGCAAGATCGACGGCTACGCTGCCGACTGGGAATACCCCTTTGTATTGCGGCTAGTCGAGTTCGATGGCATCGAGTCGATCGCGACCGTTCGATTCAATTCTACGATCGCAAGAGCGATCCGAACCGACTTGATGGGGTGCTCGCCATCCGAACTCGAAGTAACCGACAACACGATCCAGTTCCCGATGCGTCCCTTCGAGATCGCGACCGTCTATCTTGATATCGTCGAGGGACGAAAGCAATTCCGAGACCTCGACGCCAAGCGAGAAATCTGGGCAACCGTACATCGCATGTAGGCGTTGGCGAGGCATTGATTCGGACCTGTGACGTCAAAATGAAGTCGCTGGGCGGTGCCCAGCGACAGATAGGTCACCCTTACAGGGTTTCGGGTTTGGTTGACGTCGATTTCCACAGGGTTGCACCCTGGGCTGGTATAAGGGCGCACCTCCGGCGCTACAGGAAGCATCCATTGGTTTGGAGTGATAGCCCAGTCCCCAACCACCCGCAGGGTTCCGGAAAAGGAAAGTCCAACTCGTCTCTCCCCGAGGTCCATAATCGTCGCCGTTCGCTCGTCGATGGACAGTCAGTGCGCCACTGTTCGACGCGCGAAGGCGCTAGTTTGGCGCGCGTCCATCGATGACGAACGATTAAGCGACGGTTCGGGACATCGGGGAGAGACAGCACCAAGCGGTGTGAGCGCCTGAACCAGCCATCAATCAGAACCTGATGCAGGGACTAGCAGAGGCCGAGCGGCGGACGAATATTGGGATAGCCGAACGCTCAAGATTTGAGACGCACCCTAGAGTAAGGAGCAGCATCGAAGACCGATCAACTGCGACTGTGATCTTGATGAACCACTTTTAGCGACGAGATCGCGAAACAAGATAGTAAGCTAACTCCAGCATGAATGGTCCTTTTGAACCGACCTGGGAGTCGCTTTCCAACTATCAAATTCCGACCTGGTACGAGGATGGCAAGTTCGGCATCTTTATCCACTGGGGCGTGTACTCTGTGCCCGCATTTAGCAGTGAGTGGTACTCGCGGCAGATGTACCAGCAGGGTTCGCGGGAGTTCGAACATCACGTAGCAACCTACGGTCCGCAAACGGAGTTTGGCTACAAAGACTTCGTGCCTTTGATGACCTACGAAGCGTACGATCCCGCTTCCTACGCAAAGCTATTTGCCGAGGCAGGGGCGAAGTTTGTTGTCCCGGTTGCCGAGCACCATGATGGTTTTGCGATGTACGATTCCGGTTTCTCGCGCTGGTGTGCGGCAAAGATGGGGCCGAAGCGCGATGTCATGGGTGACCTCGCCGATGCCGTACGGTCTGAGGGATTGGTGTTCGGTGCCTCTACCCACCGTGCCGAGCATTTTTGGTTCTTTGATGGTGGGCGTCAAATCCCGTCAGACGTCCAAGATCCCGCTTTTGACGATCTCTACGGTCCTGCCGCTCCCGGCCCCAAGGACCATCATAATCTCGACGAAGCCGCGCCTACTCCCGAATACTTGGAGGACTGGCTGGCCCGAACGATCGAGATCGTTGATAAATACAAACCCCAGCTAGTTTGGTTCGATTGGTGGATCCAGCACAACGCCTTCAAGCCGTACCTTCAGCGGTTTGCTGCTCACTATTACAATCGCGGTGCCGAATGGGGCCTTGGGGTTGCGATCAACTACAAGTACGATGCCTATCCTAAGGGCACGGCGGTATTCGACGTCGAGCGCGGACAGCTTGCCGGTATTCGGGATGCGCTCTGGCAGAACGATACGTCGGTAAGCAAAACCTCCTGGGGCTACATCACCAACCAAGACTACAAAACTCCGGAGTCGCTCGTGGAAGATTTGGTGGATGTGGTGAGCAAGAACGGCGCGCTACTCCTCAATATCGGACCCAAACCTGATGGAACGATTCCTGAGGAAGAACAGAGAATTCTGCTCGAGATCGGCGCTTGGCTCAAGGTGAACGGGGAGGCGATTTATGGAACCCGACCCTGGCACACCTTTGGTGAGGGCCCTACCGAGATTCCAGAGGGAGCGTTTACAGATACCAACCGAGCGGCGTTCACCGGAGAGGATTTCCGGTTTACAACCAAAGGCGACACGGTTTACGCAATCGCTTTGGCTTGGCCAGGAACCCAAGCCGTGATCAAGACGCTCAAAGGAATGGCCGGTGGGGTTGTTACCTTGCTTGGATTTGACGGAGAACTGCCGACACATTCAACCGAGAATGGATTGGTTGTCGAACTACCTAAGATCGAGCCAAACACCTACCCATACGTGATAAAAATCGAAGGGCTCAAGCCCACAAACTAAGGATCAAAGAATGCAGACGATGATGAAAGGCGCCGTTCTTCCCGGCAATAGCACCGCAGAAATCCGTGAGTTTCCTGTTCCAACCCCGGGACACGGCGAAGTCCTCATCCGGATGAAATCTTCCACGATATGTGGCAGCGACATTCGCTGCATATATCGCGAGCACCTTGGTAAGGGGCCGGAGGGCTATCAGCCTGGAATGATTGCGGGACATGAACCGTGTGGCCAAATCGTTGGCTGCAGACCAGGTTTGCGACGGTTCAAAGAGGGCGACCGGGTGATCGTCTATCACATCTCCGGCTGCGGTGTCTGCAACGACTGCCGCCGCGGATACATGATCTCCTGCACGAGTTCTTATCGCCGGGCGTATGGTTGGCAGCGCGATGGCGGCATGGCTGAGTACATCGTCGCTGAAGAAAAGGACCTCGTTCTGCTTCCCGACTCGCTTAGCTACACCGATGGTGCCCAGGTAGCTTGTGGCTTTGGAACCGTTTACGAAGCCATCCAAAAAATCGGAATTTCGGGAGACGATGCTGTTTTGGTTACTGGACTTGGGCCAGTTGGACTTGCCGCGCTCATGCTCGCCAAGGCGAAAGGCGCAAACAAACTCATTGGCACCGACGCCGTCCCTGAGCGGCTTGCTTTGGCTCAGAAGCTTGGCCTGGCCGATGTCGTCATTCCTGCGGGGCCCGACGCAGTCGAGCAGATTCTTGCCGCGACGGGTGGTCACGGTTGCGAAAAAGCAATCGAGTGCTCAGCTAACGACAAGGGGCGTTTGACCGCGATTCAAGGCACCCGAAAGTGGGGCAAGCTCGCCATGGTCGGCGAGGGTGGCTCGTGTACCTTCCAGCCTTCGCCCGACATTATCCACGACCAGAAAACGATCCACGGTTCATGGGTAACGAGCATTTGGCTGATGGAAGAGTTGGTCGAGCGATTGGTTCGATGGGGCGTTCATCCTGCCGACTTGGTAACGCATCGCTTCGCCCTGGAGCATGTGAGTGAGGCGTATGCCTTGATGGCGGAAGGTAAGTGTGGGAAAATCGCAATCGCGTTTGATGAGGAGTTGATCTAGTGAGTGTTCCAACAAAGACCCTTTACACCGGAGCCAAAATGCCTGCCATTGGGCTGGGAACGTTTGGCTCAGACAAATACTCGGGCCAACAAATTGCCGACGCCGTCCTGGATGCCGCCGAGTTGGGCTACCGGCATATTGACTGTGCAGCCGTTTACGGAAACGAGGATCTCGTCGGTGAGTCGCTTGAGAAGATTATCAAAGGCGGAGTCGCCCGTGAAGATCTTTGGATTACATCTAAGCTGTGGAACGACAAGCACGACGAAGCCGACGTCATTCCGGCATTCGAGAAGTCGCTTTCCGACCTAAGGTTGGATTACCTCGACCTTTATCTGATCCATTGGCCGTTCCCCAATTTTCACGCCCCCAAGGTGGATGTCACTTCCCGGGATCCGCACGCAAAGCCCTACATCCACGAAAACTACATGAAGACGTGGCGAAAGCTTGAAGAACTCGTCCGTCGAGGGCTCGTGCGCCATATCGGAACGTCGAACATGACGATCCACAAACTGGAGCAGGTTCTTCAAGATTCGGAGATCAAACCAGCCGCGAATGAGATGGAACTCCACCCTCATTTTCAGCAGCCAGAGCTATTTAATTACTGCGTTCAGAACGACATTTTGCCAATCGGCTACTCGCCCTTAGGTTCGCCAAGCCGACCCGAGCGCGATCGAACACCCGAAGATACGGTGGATGTTGAGGATCCAGTGATTAAGCAAATCGCAGCGAACCATGGCATGAGTTCAGCAGCGGTCTGTATTGCCTGGGCCGTCCAACGTGGACAGGTTCCGATTCCATTTTCAGTCAAACGCGAGCAATACAAGGACAGTTGGAATGCCGCGATCTCAGCCCCACTCACAGATTCGGAGATGGCTTCGATCGCCGGAATCGACAAGAATTGTCGTTTGATTAAGGGCCAGGTTTTCCTCTGGGAGGGTGCTTCAGGTTGGGAAGCTCTTTGGGACGAGTAGCGTCAAACGAATGACGGTACATCTCGAAACGGATCGACTAGTCCTGCGTGAATTCATTCACGACGACTATAGATTGTTAACGGATTTGGACAGCGATCCTGAGGTTCTGCGATATCTCGCGGATGCTCCGCCGACGGAGTCGGAGCAACGGGACGCTGTTGCCCGATGCATCAGCAACTACTGCAATTATCCAGGATTCGGATTCTATATCGCGTTGGAAAAGCCTTCTCTGACTTTCATCGGCTGGTTCCACTTCCGACCTGACCGCAAGAACCCAGTAGACATGGAGATCGGGTATCGACTCAAACGATCCGCTTGGGGACGCGGTTTGGCTACGGAAGGGTCTCGAGCCCTCATCGAGCGAGGTTGGAAGCAGGGAGTGACTTCCGTTTCCGGACGAACCGCGAAGCGAAACTTGATGTCACGAAACGTACTTGAGAAGTGTGGACTGCGGCTCGTCGAAGAGTACGACGAGCCGCGCATTCCTGGCGATGACAAGACCGCCATTCTGCTTAGGTTGGAAGCACCTACTCCCGTTCGATAGCGTTAAAACCTTCGCGCATTCGGCCGATGAGGGCTCGCTTTTCTTCTGCCGGCAGAAGGGCCGCGTTTGCCGCGTTTAGGCAGAGCGACCAAAGAATGTCTTCGCTAAACCCGAAGGTGTTTGCGCACTTGTGGAATTCGTCGGTGATCGTCGTGTCGAACATCGGAGGATCGTCCGAATTGATCGTCACGTAAAGTCCTTCATCCATGAGCTTAGGCAAACTGTGCTCTTCAAGTGAAGGGAAGACGCCAAGGCAGACGTTGGAAGAAGGATTGACTTCAAGCGGAATCTGCTTGTCAAGTAAGAGCCTCACCACGGCGGGATCTTCGAGGCACCGAACACCATGGCCAATGCGCTTCGGGTCAGTGACTCTGATCACCTCCGCCATGCTGTCTGCCCCTCGTGTTTCACCAGCATGAGGAACGATCGGCATTCCCGCATCGTGAGCAAGCTTGAAAGCTTCGGCGTAGCGTTCTGCCTCACAGATGCCTTCGATTCCAGATAAGCCAAGGGCACAGACACCGTCCCCAAACGCTCCGACAGCCCATTGTGCTAATTCCAGTCCTCGCTCAGCGGGATCGCCGCGAACGATGTCGAGAACGAAATTCAAACTTACCCCAAGCTCATCCTTTCCGTAGGCGATGGCGCGCTTTAGGGCAGCGTGTTGATCTGGCCAAGGAATCTTGTTGTGCTTGTCGAGGGTCGTCGCACTGAACGTAGCTTCAGTGTGCAAAACGTTCTGCGCCGCCTGGCCCTCAATGAACTCCCGGGCGATCAGCTCGATGTCGTCGGGAGTCTTGATGCACTTTGAAATCGCGACGTAGATCTCGACAAAGTGAGGGAAGTTCCGGAACTTGTACCAGTCCTTGAGACCTTCGATTGTATTGGCTGAGAGTTCGACTTTGTTTCTTTCCGAGAGCTTCAATACCGTTTCGGGTCGGATCGAACCCTCTAAGTGAACGTGCAACTCAACTTTCGGCATTTGAAGGCAAAACTCTCGGCTAACCATAGACTTAACAGTTTACGCTGTCTTCAGACGGGGTCGGGCACCGCATTCGGTGGGTCCATCGGATATCCTGCTAGCAGCCGATGAGAAGACGGACGAAGATTGTTTGCACATTGGGACCCGCGGTCGATAGCCGAGATAAGATTCGCCAGTTGATCGAAGCGGGCATGAACGTCGCCAGATTGAACTGTAGCCACGGCGGGTGGGAAGAAAAGAAGCGGTGGATTGGGTGGGTACGTGAACTTTCATCGAAGGTTTGCCCTGTCGCCATTCTCGTTGACCTCCAGGGACCGAAGTTCCGAGTTTCCGACATCCAAGGCGGCTCGGTGGATCTTGAACAAGATAAAGTTGTCACCGTAGGTGCCTCCGGATCTGCAACGGTACCCATCCACCAACCCGAGATCCTCCATGCATTGAGTCCCGGCTGTCGCCTGATTCTTGGCGATGGAGAGATAGAACTTCGCATCACCGATAGGCTGGAGGAGGACTTCTCAGCGAAGGTCGTCATCGGCGGGACCCTGATGAGCCGCAAAGGTGTCACGCTCGTTGGCAAAGTATTTGACGTGCCAGCGATGACGGACAAAGATCGCCTGGACACCGTCGAGGCCATAAACGCAGGTGTCGACTTCATTGCCCTCAGCTACGTGAAGAGCGCAAACGATGTCCGTGAACTTCGCAGGCTTGTCGATTCACTCAACCCCAGAGTGGGCATCTGCGCGAAGATCGAGATGCGTGAAGGGATTCGTGACCTCGAGAACATCCTTAAGATTGTGAACCTCGTGATGGTGGCACGCGGAGACATGGGCCTTCAGATGGACATCGAAGATGTGCCCATCATGCAGAAACGCATTATTCACGAGTGCTCAATCGCAGGGACGCCGGTTATCACCGCGACCCAAATGCTTGAAAGCATGATCCACAACCCGCGACCAACTCGCGCTGAGGCAACCGACGTTGCAAATGCGATCCTTGATGGAACCGATGCGGTGATGTTAAGTGGTGAAACTGCGCAAGGCAAGTATCCCATTGGGTGCGTCAAGACAATGGCGAGGATTGCCGAGAAAGCAGAAGCAGTCTATGACAGAACGCGTATCGAAGATGATTTCCAAACGCATCTGAGGGGTGGCGTTGATCACACGGATGCCATCGCCCACGCTGTATGCGATCTGGCTCACTGCTTGAGATCGGGAGCCATCGTGACGACGAGTACGAGCGGACAAACGCCACGTCTCGTGAGCAAGTTCCGACCTCGCCAACCCATCCTCTGCGCGACCTGGGATGAATACACTCACCGGCAGTTGGCAGTCGTTTGGGGTGTGGAAACCGTGAAGATTTCACTGCCAGCAAGCACAGATGATATTATTCGGCGTGCGATTGATGAATTTTTTATCGAAAAACGGCTTAAACTAGGGGAGCTGGTAATCATAACAGCTGGAATTCCTGCGGGGTCCCCGGGCCATACGAACATGATCGTTACGCAGATCGTCAAATAACGTGCACCAAGCCAGATGAATCCTATGCAGAAGAAAATTGTGGTCAATGGAGTGATCATTTGCTGGGCTATTGCCGCGGGCATCATAGTGAGTATTCGTCCTTGGCAGGTTTATTTCAAGCAGAGTGAAGAGGCCAAGTTGCACGTGAAGGAGATGAATCACGCGGAATCTCGCCGTGACATCCTGTTAAGCAAGGAAGCCCGAGCCCAGTCCAGTATTGGCCATGAGGAACAAGCACGAAAAGCGGGTTACCTCGGTCCGAACGAAGTCGCACCAGACGCCGACAAGAAGTAGGCCCAAATGGTCACGTGGTTGATTCCCGTGTTATTGTCCCCAGGTTTCCTTCAAGGTGACCGTTGGATCATCGAACGCACCGTCGTTGACACTACCACCAGTGATGTTACGACCATCAAGAGGCACGACAAACTCTCCTATTCCGTGGTCAGAGTGGAGGCAGAGTTGACCGTTGTTTCGTGCGAGTCGGGGGCGTGGGATTCCAAGTTGAAACCAGCGAAGAAGCTTGTCTCGTTCAAACCCAATGGATCGTTGTTGGGGATTGAAGACGAACCGAACGAAACCATGGGCCGAATAAGTCGCATGGAGTGGACAGCGACGGAAGCGCGCCAGGGGATTGAATGGTCACGAAAATGGCCGGCCTCCTCAAACCTACTTGAGGCCAAGGTCACGGTGAGGCCGACTTCGAAGACGGCAAAAGACACCACGCTTACGGTTACCTACAAAGAGGGACCGGTCACCAAATGCACCGGTGTCATCAAAATTCTCAACAACGTACCGGTCGTTGAAGACGCAATCATCACGATCTATGGTGCCCCAGGGCTGGCCTCCGCCAAACCCACGGGGATAACCGTTACGGACCGCCTCAAGGAAATCCACTTGGTCGGCCGAGACCGAATCACTGGCTAGGAAGTTCGAAGGCCCTTCAAGTTCGCAAGGTCCTTTTCGTGTCCTTCGTCCTCTGTCGGTGTTTCCAACAGGATTGGGATGTTCGTAAATCGGGCATCGTTGACCAACAGTTGAAAAGCCCCTATGCCAATTTCGCCGACTCCAATGTTGGCATGCCGGTCCACCCGCGAACCTAAGCCTTTCTTGCTGTCGTTGCAGTGAACGACTTTCAGGCGGTCGAAGCCAATGACACGCTCGAATTCCTCAAACGTCGCACTGAAAGTCTCTTCAGATCGGATGTCGTAACCCGCTACGAAGATGTGACATGTATCCAGGCAAATCGCTAGCCGTGGGTGTCCTTTGAGCGCCTCAAGGATACACGCCAATTGCTCGAATTTGGCCATCAAAGCAGTGCCTTGTCCCGCCGTGGTTTCCATGCAGATCGTCACCGAATCTGGCGTTTCATCGAGCACGCGCTTTGTGGATTCGGCAACCGCGGCGAGCCCAATTTCGTCGCCTTGGCCAACGTGAGAGCCCATATGCGAAACGACATAGCGAATTCCGTATTTAGCGCACCGGTCGATTTCGCCTTTCATGCCTTCGATGCTCTGTTCGCGCTTCGCCAAGTCGGGAGCACAAAGGTTTATCAAGTAGCTGTCATGGCTCACGACCTCAGTAATGCCGGTGGAAAGGCAGGCTGCCTTGAAGTCGTCTGCACCTTCGTCGGTCACCGGTTTTGATTTCCACTGTTGTGGGCTCGATGTGAACACTTGCACCGCGGTGCACCCGATGGCTTTACCGTTTCGAATGCTGTTTCCCAGACCGCCGGAAGTTGGCATGTGGGCGCCCAATAGCTGTGCTGACATGGGCGAGAGCCTACCTAACTGGCTAAAGGCGCCCCATGATCTGTCCATGGACGCAATAAAGGACGAGAGTACGAGACGCCAAAGGGCCCGTTCGGGTAGAACCTAGACCATGGGTAAGTATCTGCCGGCTTTCAAGGCCTACGACGTACGTGGAATCGTTCCAGGCGAATTGAATGCCGACCTGGCCTATCGCATTGGTAGAGCCTATGCCGACGCCGTTGGTGCAAATACGGTTTGTGTTGGATACGATATTCGACTAAGCGGTCCTGAACTGTGTGAGGCACTTTCCAAGGGACTCAACGACGGCGGCGTCGATGTGATCGAACTTGGCATGGTGGGTACGGAGATGGTTTACTTCGCGACCGCAAATTATGGTTACGACGGCGGCGTCATGATCACCGCCAGCCACAATCCCAAGGACTATAACGGCCTAAAGATGGTTCGAGCCGAGAGTCGACCCATTAGCGGTGATACCGGCCTCAACGACATCGAGAAGCGTGCTTTTGAGCAGAACTGGGAACGAACCGGTTCAGGGAACCGAATTCACAAGGATGTTTACGCTGATTTCGTTCAGCACCTGCTGGGCATCGTCGATCCCCAAGACCTCAAGCCTCTCAAGGTTTTATGTGATGCAGGTAACGGTGCCTCCGGAGTTGCTCTCGATGTCCTGCTTCCCCACCTTCCGCTAGAAGTAACCAAGCGGCTCTTTGAGCCGGACGGCAACTTCCCCAACGGCGTTCCCAATCCGATTCTCGAAGAGCAACGCGAGGGCACCATTGCTGACCTCCAGGCATCGACCCATGACTTTGGGGTGGCTTGGGACGGCGACTATGATCGCTGCTTCTTTTTCGACGAGCACGGCAACTTTATCGAGGGCTACTATATCGTTGGATTGCTTGCCCAGGCTGTCCTCTTGGCGAATAAGGATCAAAAAATCGTCTACGATCCTCGGCTGACTTGGAACACTCTTGATATCGTTGAAAAGCTTGGCGGAACCGCAGTGATCTGCAAGAGCGGACACGCATTTATCAAAGAGAAGATGCGCGCAGTAGATGCGACCTACGGCGGCGAGATGAGCGCTCATCACTACTTCAAGGACCACTGGTACTGCGACAGCGGAATGATTCCATTTCTGCTGGTAGCAAAGCTTGTCAGCCAAAGCGGCCGGTCACTAGGCGATCTCGTCGGTGAGATGATCCGAAATTATCCATGTAGCGGTGAAGTGAATTCTGTGGTGGCGGACGTTCCGACGGTGTTGGAGAGAGTGGAAGCCCACTACAGTAGCCAAGGCGGCGACATTGTCCGAATCGATGGTTTGAGCATCGAATTTCCGACTTGGCGGTTCAATCTGCGTGGAAGCAATACGGAGCCCGTCATCCGACTGAATGTTGAAACGCGCGGCGATCACCCGCTCATGGAAGCGAAAACTAAAGAGTTGCTCGATTTGATTCGGGCATAGCATGTCGCAATATCGGGTTTCTGGCCCATTCTACGAATGAAACGACGTTTTTTGGGCGTCTTCAAGAGGGACTGAGCCACAATCTATGGCGCGATTCTGACTTGAAAACTCTTACTTCCTTCTATGAGGTCCTTGGCGTCGGACCGACCGCAGAGCCGGAGACGCTACGCAAAGCCTATCGCCGTTTGGCGAGTAAGCATCACCCTGACGTGAGTGCCGATCCTCGTGCTCACGAGAACATGGCGCGTATCAACGAGGCATTCGAAACCCTCATTGATGCGGCCAAACGAAACGAATACGATGCCATGCTCGCCGGTGGCGGATTCGATGAAGAATCGCAAGCAGCAGCCCGAACTCCCCAAAAGCCGGTCATCGTCCGCCTTATTCAACGCCTGAAGGCCCATAAGACTCCTGTCTATGCTCTGTGCTTTGCGCCCGATACGGGGCAATTGGTGAGCAGTGCGTTTGACAACGAAATTCTTTGGTGGGACGAGAATACGGCTTCGCCGCTTCGTCGCACAAAGGTTGAGGCAGGTGTGATCAGTACGCTGCGTGCATTTTCGTTGGATCGTCTGGTGGCAGCTGGATCTGCAGAAACTCAGGTGAGCTTCTGCCGCCTCGAAGGTGAGCGTGTGGAATCTTTCCGCACCAATAACGAGGAGTGGGTTGGTGCCATCGCGATCAGCGCCGATGGGTCAAGCGTTGCCGCTGGATCGTTGCACAGTACTGTGGCTGTTACACGAACTGCCGATGGCGGTGTCCAGTATCGGAAGCAAGAACACACCGCTGCCGTCACCGCCGTGGCGTGGTCTCAAGACAGCAAGTTCTTGGCCACCGGTAGTGCAGACGCAACCGTCAAACTTTGGCATGCTCAAACGGGGGCACTACTTCATACCTTCAGACAAATTCGTAGCACCGTGACCTCGCTAGCTTTCAGTAACGACAACCGTTACATCATCGCCGCTGCCGTTGATCTCAGCATCAGGGTGTTTGGCTTGGAAGAAGGCGAATTGGTAAAGATGATGTTCGGACATACCAAGCCGATCGAGTCCCTTAGTTTTCATCCTAACAACTGGTTGTTTGCGAGCGGCAGTCGCGATGGGACGGTTGGGCTGTGGAATGCAGCGAAGGGTATCGGAAATGTTCGGATCGACTGTTCGCCGCGCCCAGTGAGTTGCGTTGCATTCAGTCCCGATGGAACTCGCCTTGCCGCGGGCGGACAAGATCGATTGGTTAGGCTGTGGGAAGTCGCTGCGAAAGAAGCAGCCTAATTAGGAGTAATCCACTCGCGAAGGTCATTCCCGCCAATTCGATAGTAATTGGGCTGTTTTGCTTCTAGAATCTGCGTTTCTAAGATTGGGAGCAGATCCTCGACGCGCTCAAGCGTATCGGTGGCTTCCAACAGGCGCTGCTTGTCCAAGTTTTCCATCTGAAGCAAGTTCGCAATGGTGAAGGACAGGGCCACGGGATCGGTTGGGAACACCACCTGAACCGAGAACTCCTGACGAGCAAAAAGCCTTTGAATGAGAATTTCGAAATCCTCACGCGCACGGGTCAATAATTCTTCAGCACGGTCCGATTCTTCGATTGCGTGCTCGATCACAGGTTCGACTTTGCCGATAAGGTAAGCCTGCGACTCATCAATTTCCCTGATGCGGAATCGGCGTTCGCCTTGAACCAGGATATCCATGCGTCCATCGTCATAGGTGTGAACCTGAGAGATTCGCACTGCGGTGCCGACCATGTAAGGATCGACATGTTTACTCACTTCGCTGCCGGCTCGAATAAGCACTATGCCAAAAGGCCTATCAAACTCCAAACAATTTCGCACCATTTCCCGGTATCGATCCTCAAAAACGTGAAGTTGCACCGATGCATAAGGAAAGAGCACGGTGTTGAGGGGGAACAGGGGTAATTCTTCGAGTTCCTGGGCCATCCGTATTCAGTATAACGCCACATTGACTGAACGCATGCCAGGTATCCTTCGTCTTCCTAGAAGACTCCAGTTCGATACCGGATACGGTAGCGATCATGTTGGGCTGGGTAGTCAATACGAAAAGTCCCGCGCATAAGGCATGCGTGTGGGGGTAGATTCATGCACGTGTCGTCCGAAGCAGAGAAACCATCGAACGAGTTGGCTGAACTTCGCGCTCAGCTAATCGCAGCGCAGAAGAAGATCAAAGATCTTGACGCATCTTTGGATGCATCAGAACGTCGGATCAAGCAGCTTGAAACTGACCGCAACTTGCCGTCGTCGTCGTCACGAGCTAATGAAGTGTCGATGGACGTCGCTCCAATCAATGAGGCGGACGTTACGCTTCGTCGATTGGTCCAGCGTATCGCTATGATTCTCCAGGCGGAGAAGATCGTGATCATGTTCTTTGATCGCGAGGCTGGCGAGTTAATTGGCATTCCGCCGAGCTATGGCGTCGAAGAAGATCGGCTCAAGCTATTCCGAGTTCGCGCCACCCATGGCGTTTCTGGATTGGTATACCGACAATCCGAAGCGATCATTTTCCATGATGCGGTGAATGACCCACGCACCAAGGAAGACCCGTTTGGCTTACTTCACATCCAGAACGGTGTGACGGTTCCGCTTGTTATCGAAAAGCGGGACGAGGAAAACCGAGTCATTGACCGTACGACCATCGGTGTTCTCCATGCGTTTAACAAGCGCCACGGTGAGGATTTCAACGAAGAAGATGTCCGCCTTCTCGAAAGAATGGCGCGAAATGTCGGTTCAATCATCGCGAACCTTCAGCTTTACCGTGAGGTCATCGAGGAGCGCGAAGAGCTACTCCAGACGTTTGAATCCCTAAGTGCTGGTCTGATTCTCGTATCTCCTGAGGGACGACTCAGCCAGATCAATGCCACTGCCCGCGCACTGTTTTCACTCGGAAGTGATGCGATTGGTAAGATGCTTGTCGAGCAGATTCCTATCGAGGATCTTCACGAAGTTCTCAACGCTGCTCGCTCAAATGCAGAGGGTGGCAAGAAAGAGATTCTCGTTAACTACGGCAACGCAGAAAGAATTTACGAAGTACAGGCTGCGGAAGTACGCGGGGAAGACGGCAAGGACCTCGGCGTCGTCGCTATTCTCAACGACGTCACTGAGATGCGCAACATCGACAAGATGAAGTCGAGCTTTGTGGCCATGGCCTCCCATGAGCTTCGTACGCCTCTCACAGCCATTAAAGGCTTCGTGCGGACCCTTCTTGACGGTGAGGACTTCTATGGCGCTGAAGAGCGACACGAGTTCCACACTATCATTGACCAAGAGTGCGACCGACTTCGCCGCCTTATCGACGACTTGTTGAATACGGCTCGAATTGAATCTGGTGAAAGCCTTAAGCCGAACTACACGCGCTTTGAGCTGTTACCGCTGCTAGAGAAAGCGGCGATGATTCAACGTCAGGCGACCCATAAGCACGAGATCAGTCTCAAGGTTGAGAACGAACTTCCCGCAACGATTATTGGCGACGAAGACAAGTTGGATCAGATTCTGACGAACTTGTTGAACAACGCGATCAAGTACTCACCGAACGGTGGCCACATCTACATCCACGTGAAGAACGAGGGTGAGACGCTCCTAGTCGGAGTCCAGGATCACGGTCTCGGTATCCCCAAGGACCACCTCACGAAGGTCTTCGAGAAGTTCCACCGCGTGAACAACGAGGACAACAGAAAGATCTACGGTACAGGTCTAGGCCTTTACCTGGTGCTTCACCTTGTTGAGCAAGTCCACATGGGCAAGATCTGGGTCGAGTCCGAAGTTGGACAGGGTTCCACTTTCTGGTTCCGCATTCCGACCAACCTCGACGTCGAGAAAGCCAAAGAACTAAACAACTAACGGCGTCGCGGCTGCGACCCGTTTGGTGAAGTTCTCCACGATTCGGAATCCGTTCTCAGTAAGAACGGATTCCGGGTGGAATTGCACCCCTTCAATCGGAAGATGCTTGTGGCGGATTCCCATCACTTCGTTGTCATCCAGAGAGCGAGCCGAAACGATGAAGCCGTTTGGGATCGAGTCCTCCGTGATGATGAGCGAGTGGTATCGGATGCCCTGGAATGGATCCGGCATGCCTTCGAAAAGCCCCTTCCCGTCATGCGTGATCATGGATGCCTTTCCGTGCATGATATTTCTTGCCTGGCGTACAATTCCTCCAGCAACCTCTCCAATCGCCTGGTGGCCCAAGCAAACGCCAAAGAGAGGTACTCCAAAGACGCCTGGATCGTCCGATAGGGCCGCAGTTAGGATGTTGAGGCAGACACCCGATTCTTTGGGTGTGCACGGCCCCGGCGAGAGCATGATGCCGTCTGGTCGCAGTTCCTCGATTTCCTCAATCGTGACCTCGTCGTTGCGGCGCACAACGATATCGACCTTGCACTGCCCCATGTACTGGACCAAGTTGTAAGTAAACGAATCGTAATTGTCGATGACGAGAATCATTCGACAAGTTTAGCCCGAAGCTAACCTTGTAGCGCTGGCCACAAAAAAGCCTCCACATGGATCCTAGCGGACTATGTGGAGGCATCGCGAACTTTGAAATTCCGGAACTAAACCAGAATTTCGTGACGGCGCTCGGAGACGCGTCGCTCGCTGTGGTCGAGGACCTTCTTTCGGAAACGAAGCTGCTTCGGAGTGACCTCAAGCAGTTCGTCGTCTCGAAGCCAAGACAACGCTTGCTCCAGCGAGAACTCCTTGTAGGGGTCCAGCGCCGTCGTCTGCTCAGAAGTGGCAGAGCGAATGTTGTTGGCGGCTTTCTGCTTCGTGGCGTTGACGATCATGTCTTCGTCACGCGAACAAGCGCCAACGATCATGCCAGCGTAAAGGTCTGTTCCAACTTCGTAGAACAACGTTCCTCGCTCCATAACGTCTTCGTAGGCGTATCGTGTGAGCTTGCCTGGATCTTTGGAAATAAGTGATCCCTGGGTTCGACCGAGAATTTCGCCCTTGTATGGCTGATATCCGTCGAATAGTGACGAAACAATTCCGAGACCACGCGTCATCGTGAGGTAGTTCGATCGGAAGCCGATCAGCCCTCGCGTTGGGATTGCGTACTCAAGGATGGTGGTTCCATTTGAGTTCTTTCGCATGTCGACCAACTCACCTTTTCGGCGACTCAGGTCTTCCATGACGGTTCCGACCGCTTCTTCTGGCAACTCCAAAATGGCGATTTCGCACGGCTCCATAATTCCGCCCTGCTCATTTCGCTTGAGGATAACCTGAGGGCGCGAGATCTGCATCTCGTAACCTTCACGGCGCATGGTTTCGATGAGAATCGCAAGCTGAAGTTCACCGCGAGCCTGGACCTTAACGGTGTCGCTGTCGGTTTCGTGATCGATTTTGATCGAAACGCTGACTGCTTCTTCTTTCTCAACTCGCTCTCGAATCTTGTGGATCGTAAGGAACTTGCCTCCGTCCTTACCAGCCAACGGGGAGTTGTTAGCATAAAGGTTCATCGACAATGTCGATGGCTCGACCTTGATCGCAGGAAGCGCTTTCGCACCTTCAGCGTGGGCAATCGTGTCTGAGATCAACACGTTGTCCAGGCCAGACATCATCGCGATTTCGCCGGCCGACACGGACTCCACTTCCTTGAGTTGGATTCCTTCGTACGTCCAGAGTTTGGTGATGTTGAAAGCAGACTGCTTGGCTGCACCGTCTCGAAGCTGGAGAACTCGATCTCCAACCTTGAGAGTGCCTCGAAGCACCTTTCCACCGAACATTCGTCCAAGGTAATCGCTGTAGTCGAGGTTGTTGACCTGAAGCAGGAATGGTCCTTCCATCTCCACGCGAGGTGGGGGAACGGCATTCACAATCATCTCAAACAGTTCGCGCATATCCTTTTCGCTACCATCTGGACTCACTCTGGCGAAGCCACCGTGGCCTGACGTGTAAAGGTGCGGGAAGAAGAGATCATCTTCGCTGGCGCCAAGGTCGATAAACAGATCAAGTGTTCGATCGTATGCGTACAAGGGGCGAGCATTTTCGCGATCGATCTTGTTGATGCAAACGATCGGCTTGAGGCCATTCTCAAAAGCCTTCTTGAGTACAAATCGTGTTTGGGGCATCGGACCCTCTTGGGCATCGACGATGAGCAACACGCCGTCTACCATCGAGAGCACGCGTTCAACTTCGCCACCAAAGTCAGCGTGACCAGGGGTGTCGACGATGTTGATCTTATAGTCCTTGTAGTGGACTGATGCAACCTTCGATAGAATCGTGATGCCCTTCTCACGCTCCAGGTCGTTTGAGTCCATGATTCGCACGCCCATGTGCTGGTTTTCACGGAAGGTTCCAGCTTGTTTAAAAATGGCGTCAACGAGCGTCGTCTTTCCATGATCGACGTGCGCAATGATGCCGACGTTTCGGATAAGGGAGGGCATAAACTACAGTTTACCTCCCCTGGTGTTCCGGGCAAGTTAAGGCGCTAAAACATGGCAATATCTTGCACCTCGGTTTGGCCGCCCCAGGGGCAATTCTAGGGCAGAAGTCGCTAGTAAGTTGACCTGTTTGAGTGGGTCCAATCGCGAATATCCCCCTCATTGAGGCTGAACGTCGTTAGAATAGGCTAAAGAAGCACGTTCTCCTTAGCTGGCTAAACTATGTTGTTCTCACTGTGTGTTCTCGCGATCCTTCATTCCCAAACGAACCCTCAAAAGCCAGCTCCGGGAACGGCAAGCTCAAAATCAGATTGGAAGCCCGTTGTCTCTAAGGTCGGTCTGATGCTTTCCGCACCCGTCATTTTTGGAAAGCCCGTCTCAACAGGTACCGCAGGAAAGCCTGTGGCATCCGAGTCGTACGCCCCATCTGCCTGGCCAGGCTCCTCCCTCAAACTCATCCGATTTCCCATTGGTAAAGAAGATCCAAATGACAGCACTGCCGTAAGGCTTGAAGACCTGGTGTACAACATCATTGACCTTGAAGATGACCGTGTCTCCAAGATTGCCTTTGGTGCCCAACAAGGATGGCCAACGCTTGATGTCACTGGTAAGAACAAAGACAACGTGCCGTTCAGATATCACGTCCTCCGGACCAATTCGCAAAACTACATGTTGGTGCTCAATGGCCCAACGCTCCCGGCGACCGAAGAGCAGGATCAGATGATGGATTCACTTAAACTGCCAGCGGAGGTGGGCGTAGGCAAGTGGACAAACTGGGCGCAAGGTGGCGAATCTGCAACCTTTGCCGATGGCAAATTGGATGTGTGGGCACCGTATCCATTCCGGAAAACCGACGAGTATCCGGATTTTGAAGACGAAGATATCACAGGGGAAGGGCACGAAGCTGAATTCGGGTACAGCACTTACAAAGTCGCTGTCGTCAACCTACTCGCCGGAATGGAAGAGAAACTTGATGATCCAGGAATTGATGCCCTGATCCACAAGAAGTTCGACGAGGACGACGAAGGTGACAGAGTCACATATGGAGAGTTTCGAAACTACACGGTCGATAAAATCGAGTTTCGGTCGGTAACGTTCAGTGACGATACCATTGAGGGACGTGTGGACATTGCCGTGATACTGGGCAAGCTCTATATGTTTAGCGTCGCCGTGCCGCGAGGCATGCTGACATCAGAGCCTGTGGCTAAGTTCTTTTCTAGTATCAAAATCCACTAAGTTAGAAGGATATTGATTGAGAATTTGGTCACAATATAACCTCGTTGTTCGAATCCCCCATGGGGCTTCTGGTTGTTCCTGAGTGCCTATATTGCTATTTATTTCAATACGTCCAACGGATTGCCGGTTTTCGAACATAGAGTTGTCCTAATAGATTCCAAATCCGGCCTGTGAATACCGTGAACGACGAGAATACGAATACCCACGGTTGGATGGACGAACGAGAGGCAGCTCTTGGCTACACACTGACTGGAAAGTTGCCCGAAGGAATTGCTCCCGACGTCGCTATTCGACTCGGGGAAGAAGCCCTGGAGATAGCGATAAGGCTAGACGATGCGCGCGCAATCGTAAGTATCCAAGCCGGGATGTCTCGAGTACTCCGAGATCTTGGAAAAGTATCCGAAGCAGTTACGCTCCTTCGAGATGGATTGGAGATTTGTACGCGTGTCGGATTTCAGATCGAACGAGTGTATGTCCTCACGAACCTGGCCTTCTGTCTGATGCAGATGGGGGACCCAACCAATGCGGTAGGTGTGCTTACCGAAGCAGAGTCACTTGCCTTGGCCTACGGTGACCGACTTGATATCGCCGAGCTTTATATTGCCGTGAGCGCTTATCACGGCAACATGCGAAAGCCTGAGCAAGCGCTTAAGTACGCTTTTCTCGTAGAGGAGGAATACCTCGATGTCCTCTCCAAGTCGAGGAAAATAGCGATATATAATAATATTGCTAGTATCTTGATTGATGCTGGCCGTCATTTAGAAGCTGCCGCTTACCTAGAAAAGGGGTTGGGCCTTGCGCAAGGGCCGACAGATGATTTGCCTCGCGCATACTTACTTGCGAATAAGGCGGTTGCCCTCAGTAAGACAACCGACCCAGAGACGGTCGCAGCGCTCATGGCGGAAGTAGAGGCAATCTCGATCCGCCATGGCCGCGAAATGGTTATGGCCGGGACGATGGAAGAGCTTGGAAGCTCTTACCTGGACCAAGGCGACTTAGACCACGCAATCCCATATTTAGAGAGAGCGAAAGCTGTTGGCCAAACCTTCTTAATGCAGCACGTGGTTCGTTTAGCGTCGAAACAGTTGGCAAGAGCATATGAAGACGCCGGCCAATTTCAACGGGCGATTGCCGAACTCAAAGACTCGCTAAGGATCGTCGAAGATTCATTGGTCAAGGATACGGACATTGCCATCAAGAATGCTCTCCTTAGACAGGAAGCGGACTTTGCCACCCGTGAGTCTGCACTAATGAAGCAGGCGAAGGAGGAAGCGGAAAGAGCGAGTAGTGCCAAGACTGAGTTTCTGGCAAATGTCAGCCATGAAATCCGTACTCCGTTGAATGGAGTTCTAGGACTTGCCACGATTCTGCTGGACACCAATCTGGATCAGGATCAGCGAACGTACGTGAATCTTATTCGGGTCTCGGGCGATGCTTTGCTGGGAGTTATTGGCAACGTCCTTGATGTGTCTCAGATTGAATCTGGAAGACTAACGATCGACCAGAGGGAGTTCGATTTTCTAGGACTCGTTGAGGACGTCGGGGATGCGCTCTCATTTCATGCCCACGAAAAAGGTGTCGAACTCAACCTCGCTATTCCTCATGACTTTCCAGCTAAGTTGATTGGCGATGAGACGCGCCTACGCCAAGTGCTGATCAATCTCGTTGGAAACGCTACCAAGTTCACCGAGAAAGGGCATGTGGATATTGAGTTATCTTACAAGCCGATTTCACCAACCCAGATTCGAATTCGGGGCGAGATATCTGATACGGGTATTGGCATCCCGGCAGACCGACAGGAAGCCGTGTTCGATAGCTTCACTCAGGCGGACGGCTCAACCCGACGGCGTTTTGGCGGTACCGGGCTCGGCCTATCCATCAGCAAGAAACTCGTCGAGCTGATGGGCGGCGAAATCGGACTAAGAAGTGCACCCAATATTGGCAGCACCTTCTGGTTTGAGTTGGCTGTGGAGATTAGTCCCAACCAATCTAGCAGGGTGCGGAGAAAGGCCGAAATCGGGGGTATTGCGAGATTCTTGAGGATTAGGTCATTCGTCTTTACTATGTGAAGGGCGCCGATCAGATTCAGCCTGCTTTGATGGCGACGATTAACCTCGAATCGTTTGTCG
>CAILEM010000152.1 GCA_903833215.1 uncultured Armatimonadota bacterium | reverse complement strand
GGTCAAAGAGAGTCTCGAAGGTTAATGATTCGATCGATCGTCGCTTTGGTGTCCTTCTTCAGATCCGCATCCATTTGAGGCTTTTAACTCCATTGAAGACGAAACCAACACAGGTGCCCAAGTTTGAGCGAGCAGCCTGACATCAGGCCCTGCGTCTTGTCCCCGGCTGGTGTATATTATCTTACTCCAAACGAACCTGCGGGAACCACACGAAAAGAGCGAGTATGGACACTCAGCATCTCTCCGGGGCCGGCCGTCTGGCTCCATCGCCCACCGGCGGGCTTCATCTTGGCCACGCCCGTACGTTCCTGATCGCCTGGCTGGCCGCACGCTCCCAGGGGGACCGGGTTGTGCTGCGGGTTGAAGATATTGACGCAGGACGTGTTCAGGTGGGCATGATCGAAGAAGCGATTTTCGACCTCCAGTGGCTTGGGCTTGACTGGGATGAAGGGCCAGATATCGGTGGGCCTCATGCCCCCTATCTGCAATCTCGCCGCCCAGAGTTGTACAACGAGGCACTGGACCGCCTCAAGAGCCAGGAATTGGTCTATCCCTGCACCTGCACGCGTTCCGACATTGCCCGGATGGCAAGTGCGCCTCACCTCACAGACGCAGAGCCGCTTTACCCGGGGACCTGCCGGCATCGCTCGGTAGCAGACGCCTCTCATCTGGCTGCTGAAGGCCAACTCTTTGCCTGGCGATTCCGGGTGAATCCTGGCCAAATTTCCTGGGTAGACGGGTTCCAAGGGCCGTTAAGCATCGATCCTTCCCAGGTGGGAGGAGATTTTGTCGTTGGCCGGTCCACGGGTGAACCAGCATACCAGCTTGCGGTTGTTGTGGATGATGAGGACATGGGAATTACCGAGGTTGTGCGGGGAGATGACCTGGTTTCCAGCACGCCCCGCCAGATCTTGCTCTATCAGGCTCTTGAGTTACCCATTCCTGCCTTTACCCACGTGCCGTTGGTTGTCGATTTCGAAGGAAACAAGCTTTCCAAGCGCAACCGGGCGATCAAGCTGAGCAGCCTGAGTGCGGCCGACGTGGACCCGCGCAGGGTTGTGGCGTGGCTCGCACTTGGTTGCGGCTGGACGAACGAGTTTACTCTGTCCGATCCCTGCGATTGGCTCAACAACTGTCGGCCACTCGATTTGCCCACCACTCCCTGGAAGTTGACGCCTCAAATGCTACGCGATTTGAGGGTCTCTTGACACGCGCTCTAGCTTAATTTGAGGGTCTCTTGACCCACGCTCCAGCTTATAAGTTACGTTATTGTCGGGCGGGAATCAAAAACAAGAGCCGTTTCAGAAACCGAGCTCGCCCCACCGCGAGCATGAATCCCTTGGTGCAACTTACTGCGCGACGGTGGGATTCTGCCTCGCTCTTCAGAGCAATCTGGTGTCCAGAGCCTTCGACAACCTGCGTCCGCATCGTCCTATCTCAACAAAGCGCAACTTCAAAGTTCTCCAGCCAGGGTCAAAGCCGCCAGCGCGGGCACGGGAGGTGAATCAACACCGGGTTCAGCCACATCAAAAAGTCGTGCG
>CAILEM010000151.1 GCA_903833215.1 uncultured Armatimonadota bacterium | reverse complement strand
GGGATGGGCGACCACCTTACATTTGAGTAAATCTCTGGCGCGGGCGAGCCCTTGCGCATGATCGGCGTCTGCATGTGTTGCGATAATCATCTTGCAGGCAGAAAGGGAGTAACCCAGGCGGCGAATCAGCTCAAGCACATCGCCGAGTTCATCGAGAAATCCAACATCGATGAGGGCATACTCAGAACCTCCGTCGATCAAATAGATGTTCACACCTAATCGCCGGCGTGCCTGATAGTTCATCTCGATCACGCCAGGAAAAAGATAGCGGCGTTGCTCGGCCATTTGGACGTTTTCCTGGTTGAAAAATTCTCGCTCGGAGGACCGACAACCCTAAAATCTTACAATTTCTGAGCAAATGCAACAACCGCACTCAGACCTTTGCTGTTTCCTGAGGCGAATTCGAGTCCAGGATTCGAAGATCTTTGAGTTCGAGCTTGATCTCTCGCCGCTCGCGCCAGGTGTCGATCGTTGGAAAAAAAGCGATGGCACAGATTGAGCCGGGCTTTAGCTCTGTTAACCGTGAAGCCATGTTCCACCCGATCGCCGAAAAGACGGAGCCTCCTTGTTCAAATTTGATTTGTACGTGGACACCCGCAGCACCAACAGTCTTTGGCTCTGTTGCTACTCTCACCGGCTCTGCGATGAGTACCGGTCTGGGATTTGCCGGGCCGAAAGGTTCAAGAGACTCAATACTCCGGACCATCTGATAAGTTAATAATCCGAGTGGGATCTGGGCATCGATCTGGAGGGTCTTGATACGCTGTTCCGGGGTGAGGGTTTCACGACAATGGGAATCAAACTGTTCAGCAAAAGCTCCGAGTGAATCTGCCTTTAATTTCAAACCGGCTGCAGCCTTATGGCCACCAAAACTTGTCAGGCCACTCGCGCAGGCGGAGAGGGCATTATGTAAGTCGAATCCAGGAACCGAACGACATGAGCCTTGGCCCGTCTCACCTTTCAAGGCAACGATAATAGTGGGCCGATGGTAGGCATCGACCAGACGGCTAGCCACGATCCCAATAACGCCAGGGTGCCAGGACGGGTGACCCAGCACAATGGCTCCGCGATCTCCAACGCCCCCCTGATCCTTGATCATGGCGTGGGCGTGGCTCACGATCGTTTGCTCCATCTCTTGGCGCTGTTTGTTACAGAGTTCGAGGCTTTGAGCGAGATCGGCGGCCCGATGGGGATCCGTGGTTGTCAACAACTCCACCGCAGCCATCGCTCGTTCCATTCGCCCGGCGGCATTGATCCGAGGAGCCAGGCCAAAACCAATTGTCCCTGTGGTCAGCGACTCTCGACCCGCACAACCACTCAGAACCATCAGTTCTCGCAAACCAACTGAAGGCTTGGCAACCAAGCCTCTCAGGCCATGGCGTACGAAAATTCTATTCTCATCCTCAAGCGGCACGACATCCGCCACGGTGGCAAGCGCCACCAAATTCATCGCCTGGATCAAATACTCGCGAAGTTGGGGCGAGGCCTTCTGGCCGTCACTCATCTCTTTGCAGATTTGCCAGGCAAGCTTGAATGCCACGCCGGCTCCGCAAAGTTCACCAAATGGGTAACTTCCGCCTGGTGCTCTTGGGTGTACAACAGCATCCGCGTCTGGCCAGTCCGGGCCAGGGGTGTGGTGATCCGTAATGATCAACTCAACACCCAGGCTCCTGGCAAGGCGAGCCTCGACAACGGCGGTTACTCCACAATCAACAGTGACGATTAAAGACGCACCCCGCTCCTGAGCCAACCGGCGCAACGAATCGGAATTGAGGCCGTAACCTTCTTCTACGCGATGCGGAATATAATACTCTGGTTGATGCGCGCCCGCCAGGCGAAGACATTCCCACAGAATGCTTGTACCGCAGACCCCGTCGACATCATAGTCACCATAAACGATGATCTTTCGCCGGTTCTGGATCGCTCTGGTCAGCAGATTGGCTGCTTGAAGGACACCTGGCAATGTTGCAGGATCATGAAGTCCGTCACGCCTGACTTCCATATACCTTTTGACATCAACCGCACTTTTAATTCCACGGTTCCACAGAAGCTGGGCAATCAGCGGGTGGATCGCGGCTTCGCGGCTTAACCGCTGAATTTGTGCCTGGTCAAAAGACTTGAGCTTCCACGTCTGAGAAACCATCTAACCAGGGCTTTCCATCACAGAGGCCGGTAAGCGGAGCATGAGATAACGTGGCGGGATGTCATCTTGGAAAGCCCAAG
>CAILEM010000150.1 GCA_903833215.1 uncultured Armatimonadota bacterium | reverse complement strand
GCCGCAACCGGGGGACTTCCACGATAGTCATCCGAAACCGTGAGCGCACTCGGGTCCGCGATCTGGGCTACGAAGCTAAACTTCAAGGGTTGAACGCGGCTTGGTCCCGAGTGGTCCCGCTCATTAACTTACTAGGGTTGAGCCGTCGACGGCACTACCCTGGGTTCGAATGACGGAACCGGTCAACACTGAAGGTGTTGCGTCCCGAGACAGTCGATCACAACCTGTCCCGAAGCAACACCCCACTTCAAAGGCCCGTAACAGACTCAACACCTACAGCGTTGACCGAATGCATCTTCGCCACCCAGCGTAGCCTCGCTGCGCGACGCAACACTTGGCTATGTGGACAGAACGCTTTCAGCGTTCGAGCCGAAGAAGTTTGTATATCAATTCGTCGTGAGCGAATTGATATACAAAATCGTGCGTCCCCTCTAGCCGGATGTACACTACGGGTGACACCACAATGCCAGCCCGATATCCACAACGAGTCGAAAAGCTGATCGTTCCAGTGACCGCTGAGGTGCCCGTAACGGGCAAATATCCTCAACGGGCGGAGCGACTGGGCGAGCTTCCGACCCCGGCCAAGGACATGTTCCTTCTGGCCCATCCCTGGCTTAGTGCGATTGGCTTCTTTGTACTGGCGAGCTTGGTTGGGTACACCCTCAACGCACTCCTTCATCCAGCCTACGATATTGCTGCGTACGAAGAAGCCGCCGCGATAATCAGCTTTATTGTGCTCATCTTGACTCTGAACCGAGGGCGAAGTCAGAGATATAAGTAGCTGCGGCTATGTTAGGGCGACAGCTTTTCTGACGTTCACAAACGAAAACTCGTGATAGTATTTACACATGACCAACGACATCGCCTTTAACCTCATTGCACTGTTGGCAGTAGCTGGTTCGCTCGTGCTTATTATCAAAACAAGCCACATCTCAGGAGGACGTAAACCGCCATCTTCGGGTCTTCCCCCTGCCGTGTTTTCTCCGTCAATTGTCCACGACACCGAAGAATGGGAAAACCGGACAGAGACTAGGGCTGCTTATGTGGGCTAGCCACGTCGTCAGCAGCTTCATTTCTTAGTTTCAGCTCTTTATATACTTGGTCGGCCAACTCGAGACGCCCGATGACGCCGACGTCGGTTTTATTATTTCGCCCAAAGAGCATTGTGTAGCCATTGCCGATCGTCGCAATGCGGGAGAACGGAAAGTATCCCTGCGTAAATACTTCGCTTGCGTTCGAGGCTGAACCGAACTGACGGAGTGCTTTGACTTCGATCAGGTCGATCACTTCGCCCCACGAGGAGACGTATCGTAGATGCAGCGCTTTGCGACCTGGCAGTCCATCGATCCGCCAATGGCGAGCCCATGTAATTTCTGACTCCTTCAGTGAGAATCGCTTCCCAAGTTTGAGGACCGGAAAGTCGACGGACCTTTCCAACCTCTGAACCGACATGGGTTTTGTTTTCCAGTGCTGATTTACGTCCACTTTCTGAAAGCTAAGTGGCGTAAAACAAAAAAGGGTTGCTGCTAATCCTAGAACCAATCGAGATCCTCCCTTGCCGTGGCGGCTGTTCTCTACTTCACGAATTTACTTATAAACTGAAGATTCTTGATAACCTGGTGGTTGACGAACGACAACACATGGCCACATGAACTGCAGTAAATATCGATGTAATGGGTCACTGTTGTGGCTCCCAAGATAAACGGCTTGGGAGCCTTACACACCGGACACACGCCGATGAGGTCGTTGATCTCAGTTGCCTTATCCATTTCGTTGTTTTACCTAGAGCACGCTACTTAGAGTTGAGAAGGAACCCCAGGTCTTCACGATTGTTCGACCCACAAACAAATCCAGAGTTCAAGTCGACGCAAATCCCTCGATAGGCTCCAGTCGGTCCATTGGGCACGAAACCGCGGATCAGCCAAAGCAGCTTGGGTGGATCATCATTCTGCAATTCCCGGACCGTTACCTTTACTCCCATCCCCTGACGATTAACCTCAAGCGGATGGCGACGTCGCTCGCCAGTGTCAAACCGCTCATACGCTGGCATATAGCCAATCGCCCATCGCTCAGATCCCGGCTGCAGCCACTCGGGCTTGTACTTTCGGATCAGATCTTGGACCGACCGAAACTCAGGAACTCGACCCTGAGCCCTGATATCCTTCTCGAGTTCTTTGCACACCTGCTTTAGGGCCGCCATGCGCCACGAGAACACCTGACCTTCCATTCTCGAAAACGGGCGGGACGGCAATACCAAGATTGCGACGGAGATGGGGATACACGCGAGGTGAGCAATGATCGCTTGAACCTTAATCCCTTTACGCTCCGCTCTTTCCTGCTTTGGCTTCCCTGCCGCCCAAACATATCCCTCAATCACGCCTGAAATAAGCGCATAGATGACGAGCGGCTGGAACATCCAAATGAGCGGATTCGGGTCGTAGTGAGGCTTCATCTGCGCATATACCGGAAACATCAATTCGGGAAGGACGCAGACGACGGCACTGAAAAGGTTCACCCCGATCGAAGTCAAAATACTCTTCAACCAACCGTATCCACTGCGAACCCCGATAAACCACGCTTCAAAGAGGACCGTCGCAAGGACATAGGCAACAAACGTCCGCCAGTCGAATGCGAACGCCGCATAAAGTGTTCCGCCGTCCGCCATCGCGACGGTGGCTGCCAGTGAGAAGGCGAGCACAATGGCGAGGCGAATCAACCCTATCGAAATCATCGGCAGCTTGCCATAGATCTGGATACACCGACTCCTTGGTTTGTTCAACAGTCCCTCATCCAACTATATACTGACCTCATGATCGAGTGGAATAGACCGTTCAAAATCGGTCTGACGGGTCTGATCGGAGCGATTCTGTGTTCTGTTTGGTTGATCTACCGAGCAATTGCCGTGCAAGATGTCCGCGTCTCTTGGATCATTGGCTTGGTAATCATCATTGTCATCTCCCTCGTCACATGCGTAGCGAGTCAGATCACAAAAATCTCAATCGGTGGTGGATACCCCCGCATCAAGAATCCAGACCAAAAGGGCGATACATAACTCCGAGAGAATGAGCTCCGGAAGCACCAAAGGTGCGAAACAACAATAGCCTATGGCAACGCCATAGGACGAGGTAGATTGAGCAAACACATAGGACCAAAGGTTCGATCCAGGTTTGGTGCGGGTATCGCCCGCACCACCATTTAAGCGGAATTTTCCGCTCAAATGGAGTTGTGTCGGAGCCGACGCTGGTTCAGGCTCCAAGCCAGAATGACCCCGCTATTCGGCAGTGCGAAGAAAAGCACATTCACATCGATAGGATGGGATATCGCCAATTTGGCGCCACTGACGATCAAGACTGTCACAACATAAAACAAGAAGCCATGGAGCCACGGGTGGCACAGCACGAATTCGCTATATCGATCCAATTTGGGTCTGTGCTCTTGCATCCAGCTCCTTCCGATTCAGTATAGGACACTTCAGAAGATTGATCGCCGGATGTTTTCTGCTCCTAGGCGACTGGCATGTGAGCGTAACTGTAGATGGCAGGTGTTTGTACGCTAGTTTGGAAGGGCCATTACAATTCCACCCGCCAGCCGAGCACAACTACGACCCATTTCATCTGCATATGCCATTCACACGTTTTATCGCGGATAATACTTGTGAATGGCAGCCACTCTCGTGACAGCCGTCGGAGGAATAAATGCGAAAAACTTTAATGGCCTTATCTGCGATGGTGGCTATTTTGTCGTGCGTTGGTTTGGTAGCCGCTGGCCAAGGCATGGGTCCAAAACCGACCGCACCAAAAAGCAAGAATGAGATCGCGGCGATGCGCAAAGAGACTGACAAGATTGGGAAAGCGCTCGCAAAGGCAGTCCAAGCCTACGCCGTCAAAACGGGCAAATACAACAACGTTTTGTCCGACTACTCCGTGGATTTCGGCGGAAAACTCCCCATCAATCCCTGCACAGGGACGCGAACCGGCTACACGATGACCGTTTCCACAGATGGCAAAAATGCTGGGGTCGCCGCTGCATGTGGATCCAATTGCGGAACTTGGACTCCAAAGGTCTATCGGCTAACGTTAAAGCGCTAAATCATAACACCTAAAACGGGAGCAACCTCGGCAAACTTCGCAATGAGTTCGCCGAGTTGAACCGGCTTGCCGACAAACGCATCCATACCGCTGGCGAGGCACCGCTGGATATTTGCCTCAAGGACGTCGGCAGATAAGGCGAGAATCGGGATATGCCCCGAGGTCTCCAACCTTCGGATGGTGCACGCCGCTTCGAATCCATCCATGACGTCCATATGGCAGTCAAGGATGACCAAATCGAACTTGCTGCCTTTGAATAATTCAACCGCCTCTAGGCCATTATTCGCCCGACAGGCATGGGCACCCACGCTTTCCAACATCGATTCGAGCACCATCCAATTGACTTCGTCGTCCTCGGCAACCAGAATCTTGGTTCCAGCGAGACTGTGCTGCAACTCCGTTTGCGAAGCTTCGAGGACCTCATCCACTACCGGACTATCTGCCTCAGCAACGGGAAGAGGGATCTCAAACCAAAACTCGCTTCCTAGTCCAACTTCGGATTTCAAGCCGATCTTGCCATCCATCAGAGTGACAAGCTCGCGGCTAATGAACAGCCCTAATCCAGCTCCTCCGGTGAACTTAGCGGTTCCACCTTGGCTAAAGACTTCAAAAATGGATTCCTGATCCTCAAGTGGGATTCCAATGCCGGTGTCTTTAACCGCAAACCGGACACTTTGCAAGTCGTCTTCGCGTGAAGTTCGATCAATGACGAGGTTTATCTCCCCTACCGTCGTGAACTTGCTCGCGTTCCCAATGAGGTTTGTGATCACTTGCGTGATCCGGGTTCGATCCCCCGTGACCTGGGCGACCACTTCATCAGAAAAGGTCGTTCGCAGACATATTCCTTTTTCCTGGCAAAGGGGACCATATAGTGCGATAACTTCCTCGACGAGTTGCCTCAAGTCGAATGGTTGGACGTTAAGTGGCAACGACCCTGCCTCGATTTTAGAGAGATCAAGGACGCCATTCACAAGCCGAAGGATATGTTGACCTGAGGCGTAGATCGTCTGGGCCAGTTGCCGGTCGTCAGATTGAAGGTCGTGGTTGAGCAACATTTTCGTGACGCCAAGCACACCGTTGAGGGGTGTCCTCAACTCGTGGCTCATCTTGGTCAGGAACATCGACTTAAATTGACTTGCCCTTTCCGCCGCCTCCTTCCCTTTCACGAGCGCATCCGAAATCTCGTTCTGCAGTTCAAGTTCGCGAGACTTCCAGTTATAGTTGAGCTGCTGTAGAGCTTTGGCTTCGCGGCTCAAGTTCTGACTGCGCGCGTCTTGAAGAATTCGATGCCCCTTGCTTAGGGCGCTGTAAGCGGCCTCGACATCGCCCATGGTCTCATAGGCGGTGGTAAGCGCTTCGTATAGATTGACCAAGAACCATTGGTCATCGTAAGACTCACAAAACCCGATCGAATCTCGCAGGTACTCGATCGATTTCTCGGGACTCTTGTTGGCAATGTAAGTCTTGCCCAACCGATACCCCAACCACGCCGTAATTCTGCGATCCGCAAACTGAAGAGACATCGTTTGCGCTGATTTGAGGAGCAGTCTGGCTTGTTCATCCTCGCCCTTTGCCGCGTTGACACATGCCATGGCTCCATCGAGATACATATAGTAATTGGCGACCTCGGTATCGCCAACCTTCATGCCTTCCTTAAGCACTTCCTCTGCTTCCGCCACCAAGCCCATCTCGATATAGACCTCACCATAGTTGGCGTACAGGATGTCCAGAAGCCCGCTATCGCAATGGTCGATGAGGTTTTCGGATACGTATTGCAGATACTGAAGGGCTTCTGCGTATTTTCCAATTTCACGATTCCAATGGCAGAGATCAAAGGAAAACAAGAGCGCGTCTCGATACAGCCCGAGGGCTATTGCGCTATCAAACCCATCAAGAGATGTACTCAGGCCATAGTCGACGTTGCCACTTACTGCGTAGCCAGCGGCAAGCGCGCGAACAGATCGGAAATACTCGGGGCTCGTCGGGAAGCTACGAAGAAGGGCCGTTGCCTGCTCAGCGGCTTCAATGCAAGGTCCGTAAAGGCCTTGCAGCCTCAGCCCTTCAGCCACCACGCGAGCAAAGACTCCCTCCGCAAATCGAGCGCCATTTCGTTTTGAAAGTTCTCGGTAGCGGCCCGTCGCAGCGAAGAAGGCCGCGAAATCCGTGTCCATCTGCTGCCTCAGAGATGAGGCGCACTCGATAACGGCTGCTTCATCGAAGAACCAGTCCGGACTATGGATGTCGGATTCCTGACCTAGACTCATGAGAAATGCAAATCAAATGGATCGTGAATTGAAATCCTACTAGCTTATGACACACTAATCGCTTCCAAGACAAGTCCCCCTTTTAGGGACTACTGCATCGAGCCCGCGATGACAGTCAGAGTGTCAATTATTGGAGATTCTCAAGGCTCTGAACCCCGCTAGCTGGCTCAAATACAAAGCAAAGAAAGCCGTCCAGGGCGGCCCGATTTAGGCGCCCCTTCTGTCATTTGAGTATGACTGTGAAGGTGCAGACGATTTTGTGCCGGCCAAGATTGAGGGTGAACTTCTGAAGTTCGTTGCTTGCCCGTTCGCGTTGACCTGACCTCCCTTTCCGGCAAGCAGCCAAAAGATAGAGAGCGCAATTGACGGAGAAACGGTAGCCATAGGGCAACTATACTGGCCGGGATGCGTGCCTACTTCAGCAGGCGACGGCCGTGCAACTTCGAACTGGAATATCTACCGACTGCTTAGTAGATCAGACGACCTCAATTACAGACCCTAGACTAGATTTCGGAGGTTCCAACGCAGCGGTTGTAAACCATCTCTATTGCGGTTTTTTTTAAAATCAGAACAGCAACTAGGCTGGCCTGTGAGGACAACATGAAGACGCAATCCACCCACGTAGCGTGGTCATGCGGCGCAAACATAGAAATACTATACGACAGGTTCGTCTAGTCTGAACCACCTATTGAGAAGAGCTGGGTATATAGCTTGACAAGCAAGGTGACCTCGCATTGGTGGATGCTTAATATTGCGAGGAAGGTGGTGGGCGGTGCAAGACTCGAACTCGCGACAGCCTCGGTGTAAACGAGGTGCTCTACCAACTGAGCTAACCGCCCGCAGAAAAATGATAATACCAGATGCTGCGTGGGCTTGCTTGTTCAATTCATCGGAATCAGGTCGTTCAATCGACTTTAGGTAACGTCACGAAAACGATGGCGAGTTCTAGCAGGGTGCGGAGAAAGGCCGAAATCGGGGGTATTGCGAGATTCTTGAGGATTAGGTCATTCGTCTTTACTATGTGAAGGGCGCCGATCAGATTCAGCCTGCTTTGATGGCGACGATTAACCTCGAATCGTTTGTCG
>CAILEM010000149.1 GCA_903833215.1 uncultured Armatimonadota bacterium | reverse complement strand
GTGCCGGCGTTCGGACCGTTCGCCAAGACCAAAAATGGGTTCAAGCCGCGAGCTGGGTTCGCAGCCACAAACCATGCCGCGGCTACAGAACAAGACCATTCTGCCAAAACTGTTTGACATTAAGTCGGGCCTCGGGCTTGAATGATGGCGTTCGAAATACATATTGGTGAGCGAGCATGGACACGCTTAGTCATTCCTTTTCTCCGCGCTCGCGGGACGTGTGATAAGATCGTAGGGCCGCTATGCCAACTCTGCCGTCGCGTTCATTGAATCGATCGGGAGGAGCCCTTGTTGCTTCGCTCGGGTTTCTGGCGTTTAGCCTGATTGGGTTTTCTGCCCAGCAGAAGACCGCAGCGGTTGCCAAGCCCACGAAGGACCAGATTACGTTCTTTGAATCCAAGATTCGGCCCGTTTTGGTCGACAAGTGTTACGCATGCCACGGTCCGACGGCGAAAATGGGGGGGCTTCGTGTCAATAGTGTTGCCGCCCTGCTCAAGGGTGGACAATCGGGCCCGGCCATTATTCCGGGCGAGCCGAACCAGAGTCTTCTGGTGGTTGCTTTGCGGCAAACGACCCTCCTGAAAATGCCTCAAGGGGGCAAACTTAAGCCGAACGAGGTTGCCGATATTGAGGCTTGGGTTCAAATGGGGGCACCATGGCCAGAGACGCCAGGAGCAAAAGAAGTCGAGCCTGAGAAGTGGTGGTCTTTGCAGCCAGTCAAGAAGGTTGCACTGCCCAAAGTTAAGAACACAGCTTGGATCAGAAACGGAATCGACGCCTTTGTCCTGGCAAAGTTGGAAGCCAAGAAGCTGGCCCCTGCGTCGCCAGCAGATAAGCACACGCTAATGCGGCGTGTCACATACGATCTCACCGGCCTCGCCCCAACTGCGGGTGAGATGCAAGCGTTCCTCACCGACAAATCCCCGACTGCCTACGACAAGGTCGTGGATCGACTTTTGGCTTCTCCTCGGTACGGCGAAAGGTGGGCGCGGCGATGGCTTGATGTGGCCCGCTACGCGGATACCAAAGGGTACGTGTTTAACGAAGATCGGAACTATCCCAACGCTTACACCTACCGCGATTGGGTCGTCGCGGCGATGAACAAAGATCTTCCTTACGATCAGTTCGTCATTCAACAACTTGCGGCAGATCGCGTTCCAGATGTGCAAAACGGTGAGGATAAAACGCCGTTGGCGGCGCTCGGTTTTCTTTCTGTTGGGCGACGCTTTCTGAATAGCCAGCCGGACATTATCGATGATCGAATCGATGTGACCATGCGGGGGTTCCAGGCGTTCACGGTCGAGTGCGCGCGCTGTCACGACCACAAGTTCGATCCAATCCCAACTCAGGATTACTATTCGCTCTATTCCGTTTTTGCTTCTTCTAGCGAGACGATGGCTGCGATCTCGGAGAAGTCGATTCGAGAGCCTTGGGAGAAATACAGCCAACGCGTCACCTCGCTCGATGCGACGAGCAAAGAGATCATCTCGTCCCAGGTGAAGCGACTCCGGAAGCTCAACACGACTCCAGACACGCAAAACGGTGTGAGTGCGGAGGTCAAAAAGGCACTGCAGTCGTTCCGCGAGGAAGAGTTGCCAGATGCGGCAACTCTGGCCAAATTGATGCCAGTGTTCGAGCCTGCTGAGCGCGACCATTTGAATGGAGTTCGCACTGAACTCGAATCTCTGAAGAAGAGTCCGCCTCCAACGCCAGAGCTTGCGATGGCGATGGTCGACAGCAACCCTCACGATGGCGTCGTCTTTCGACGAGGCAATCCTGCCAACGGCGGTGAAGTCGCACCTCGTCGCTTCCTTTCTGCCCTGACGAAACCAGGTGTCGAGCGTGAACACTGGACCAGCGGAAGTGGTCGACTCGAACTTGCGAAGTCGATTGCTTCGAAAGATAACCCGCTTACCGCTCGCGTGTTTGTGAATCGGATTTGGCAGGACCACTTCGGCGCTGGAATCGTGCGAACACCCTCCGACTTTGGGCATCAAGGTGAGAAGCCAACCCATCCTGAGCTACTCGACTATCTGGCGTCGACGTTCATGGAGAATGGATGGTCCATCAAGAAGCTCCATCGCTTCATCGTGACTTCAAACACCTACCGCCAAAGCTCAAACCCAACTGCGCAGACACTCGCGGCAGATCCTGACAATCGACTCGTAAGTCGAATGAATCGACATAGGCTCGACATGGAGCAGATGCGAGACTCCTTGATGAATGCGGCCGGACGGTTGGATATTAAGCAAGTGGGTGGCAAGTCGGTTGACCTGTGGGCAAAGCCATTTACGGGTCGACGAGCCGTTTACGGATTTGTTGAGAGACAAAACCTACCAGGCACTTTCCGGACATTTGACTTTGCGTCCCCAGATAGCACGAGTGCTCGTCGCTTCACCACGACGGTTCCACAACAGGCCCTGTTCTTCCTGAATTCGGCCCTGGCGGTTGAAGATGCCCAGGATCTCGTGAAGAGACCCGAGATTGCCAAAGCCAGCGATGATGGTCAAAGGGTGAGAAGGCTCTACCTTCTGCTTTTTCAGCGTCTGCCGGATGCCGATGAGTTGGCTTCGGGCGTTGCCTATCTGCACCATGGCGAGCCGAGCGTCATGGCACCTGATGCCGTTTGGCGGTATGGCTACGGTGAGATTGATCGCGAACAGTCGCACCTGTCGTTCTTTACACCGATTTCCGAACTCAGCGCGCAGGGGTATCAGCCTACCAAGACTTTTCCAGATCCGGTTCTAGGCTACATCCTCCTAAGCGCCCAAGGCGGCCATCCTGGGCACGATCGAAAGCACTGTGTGGTTCGACGTTGGGTGGCACCAAAGTCGATGACGATTCGAATCTTGGGTTCGATATCCCACCCCCAAGCGCAGGGCGACGGCATCGGAGCGCGAATTATTTCTAGCCGGATTGGGCTCGTTGGCCGGTGGAATGTTCACAACACGACTACCAAAGCCGAGATCCCTTCTGTTGCTGTGGAAAAGGGCGATACGATCGACTTTGTCGTCGACCCACTCGATAGTGACGGCTACGATGGATTTGGATGGTCGCCAACGGTGCAAGCGGTGGATGGTTCTAGAACTTGGGAGGCCGCTGCTGATTTTGGACCACCTCCTGGTCCTCCCATATCTCGGCTTGCACTCTACGCGCAGGCATTGTTAATGACCAACGAGTTTTTGTTCGTCGATTAGTTTTAGGATCGTATGATAAGTACCTACCAAGTCAGGGCCACCAATGTCTGAATACAACCACAACGATCCATTCCGTGATCTCTTTCTAAGCCGTCGGCAACTGCTGGGCCGGATGGGTAACGGCTTTGCCGCGCTTGGTTTGATGGGCTTGATGGGAGAGTCGGCCTTCGCAGCAGGACCTGGCTCGACCGGCAATGCGCAGAACCCGCTTGCACCCCACGCGCCTCCGCTGAAGGCCAAAGCCAAGCGTGTGATCTTCCTATTTATGAACGGCGGGCCATCTCAGGTCGACACATTCGACCCTAAGCCCGCGCTGCAGAAATATGCGGGCCAGCCGATTCCACTTCAACTTCCCACCGAGCGAAAAACCGGTGCCGCGTTTCCTTCGGCCTACAGTTTCAAGAAGTACGGCCAGTCGGGAATCGAGGTAAGTGAGATCTTCCCGAATGTCGCCAAGCACGTCGACGACATGGTCGTCATCCGCTCGATGCATGCGGATGTGCCAAACCACGAGCCATCGCTGCTGTTGATGAACTGCGGCGAGTCGCGGATGGTTCGCCCTTCGATGGGCTCTTGGGTGCTTTATGGTTTGGGGACCGAGAATCAGAATTTGCCTGGCTTCATTGCGATGTGTCCAGGCGGATTTCCGATTCAGGAAACTCAGAACTGGCAGTCTGGGTTCTTGCCGGGAGTCCTAGCCGGAACGTATATCGACCCCGCGAATACCGATATCGATAAGCTGATCGAGAACATCAAAGACCACTACACACTGCCAAGTGATCAGCGGGAGCAGCTTGATCTGGTTCAACGACTGAACCGAAAGCATGCCGACTTGAGAGGACACGACGCTGCCCTCGAGTCGCGCATCCAGTCGTTCGAACTGGCTTACCGAATGCAGACCGAGGCGACCGATGCGTTCGACGTCAATAAGGAGTCGCAGGCGACCCGCGATATGTATGGGCCGGGGACGTTTGCTCGTCAGTGCCTCATGGCTCGGCGGCTTGCGGAGCGTGGAGTTCGGTTCATTCAGCTCTATCACGGTGCCGGTCAGCCGTGGGATAGCCACGACGACATCGCGGTGGCGCACCGCAATTTGGCTCACGAGTCAGATCAGGCGATTGGCGCACTTCTAACCGACTTAAAGCAACGCGGCATGTTGGATGACACACTTGTGATCTGGGGCGGCGAGTTTGGCCGCACTCCGACGGTGGAACTCCCGACGCCTGGTGCCAACGCTGGACATGCGAATGGGCGCGACCATAATCACTACGGCTTCACTTACTGGATGGCGGGCGGCGGCGTGAAGCGCGGCACGGTGTACGGGGCGACTGACGACTTTGGATTCAAAGCCGAGCAGAATCCGGTTCATGTGCATGACCTCCATGCCACGATCCTCCACCTGCTCGGCTTCGACCACCTGAAGTTCACCTACCGTCACGCTGGACGCGACTATCGCCTGACCGACCTATACGGAAATGTGATTCACGACATCGTCGCCTAATAGGGAACCTTGAAATCGGCAGTTTTCTCCGATTTTGGTTTGCCGGGTACTGTTGGGCTGAGTTCACGCCGCTTGATTGGGGTGTGAAGTGGCTCAATCTCGATGGTAAAGCTCCTCTTTAGCCGAAAGTATCCGTTCGTCAGCCTCGCTGATGTCGGTCTGCGTAAGCAGGTCGATGTGTTGCGTCGCGACAACGAGGAGTTGAGAGCCCGAGTCATCGCCGCTCAACAAGAAAAAGCGGTCGCCCTTCAGCAAGCCGAGCAACTAAGAAAAGAAAAAGAGCGGCTCCGCCAAAAGATCACCGCGCAGAAGCAGTCGGCCGAATCGCAGCGCAAGGTGCAAGAAGTGATGCAAGCCAAGATTCAGACCCTAAGGGAAGAGTTGGAACGGCTGCAAAACTAGTTTCGGACTTCTCGCAATTCATCGACGTAGAGTTTGCTCGCGATCACTCGACATACGTGCGGCAGCTACACCGAATGCAAATGTGATCACAATGTGTTCCAGTCGTGGTAAGGTATATGCTGAAGGAAGCCATGCAAGCCAAGATCGAACATCTTCATATCCGGGCGTCTGAGCGTGATAAAGCAATGCTCGCCCGTGCTGCGCAGTCAAAGAATATGAGTGTCAGTCAGTTCATTCTTCACACAAGCGTGCCTATTGCTGAGGAAATTGTTCGTAACGAAATCGGAGAAGTCCAAACGCTATTTCGCCTTGGTCCTGACGACTGGGCAGAGTTCTGTCAACTCCTCGACGCTCCTGCGAGGGAGATCCCCCAATTAAAGGAACTACTTGCGTTGAAAGCACCATGGGAGGACTGATCCTTGCTGAGTGAGCCGGTTCTACTCGACAAAACTCACGATGTTGGCTCATTTGACTGCGGTAAAGAACCGCTCAACTCATTCCTAAGAGGCTTCGCCATAACCAATCAACAGGGGGGACTGGCGCGCACATACGTCGTGGTTTCTGAACGCAGAGTCGTAGGGTATTACAGCTTGGCGCCAGCAGGAGTAGAGCCAGCGGATGCCCCTGACCGCGTCATGAAAGGACAGCCCAGGCACCCAGTTCCTTGCATTCTTTTGGCTAGACTCGCCGTAGACCAAACTGCTCAGGGGACGGGTCTCGGAAAGCTCTTATTCCGAGACGCAATGCTTCGTGCACTTCGCGCTCATGAGCAGATTGGGGGGAGGGCCTTCGTTGTTCATTCCATGGACGAGGAGGCCAGAGCTTTTTACTCGAAGTTCGGGATGCTTCCCTCGCCAACCCATCCACTGCACTTGTTCTTGCTCTTCAAAGACATCAGGACTGCACTTGGCTACTGAGGTTTTGAGCGGTGAAGCATATATCACTCAAACGCGAAATATGCGCTAACTAGTCTTCGTCTTTTGGTACATCCCCGAGTCTAGTGATCGTTCTTTCTAGGATTCCGCCGTACTTCTCGATGAGTTCGGCTCTTCGGGCGGGGAGGGAGGCGATGTCTTCAGTTCGGGCGGTTCGGATCGCGTTGATCGCGGCGAGTAGGGTTTTGACGTCGCCGGTGGGGGGCATTCCAAGCACTTTCCACACGGTGAGCCAGTCGACTTGGTCTTTCTTTTCGATTCGCAGAACCATCGATCGCGCGTCGGCGAGCAACTCACCGCTGATTTCCTCCTCGCTAAGGAGCGCCTTTAGGCCAGCGATGTAGCGCGCTCTCATGACGTCGCTGATCGGCATTCGGCCGAAGTCCCCTTCGTGAACGAGGACGGACCCTTGCAGGGGTGAAACTTTCGCGACCCAGAAGGTTCCGAGCCCACCTGGGCGAATGGTTTCGGGGCGTCGAGCGTGCAGTTCGACCTTCCAACCATCGGGTACCCCCTTGCACTTCACGGCAAAGCGACGACCTCCGATAGGTTTGACGACAGTGCCATCGAGCAGATCGCCGAGGTTAAGCTTCCGTGGTGCATTAGGTTGCATACCGTCATTGTGGCGCAATGTCAGTCAGGGCTTTTGGCCCAGTTGACTGAACTCTGCTCCGAAAGCATCGTTTAGCCCTACAATAGAACACGACGAACCTCTGGTTTACCTATGAAATTACTTCGCCCAACCCTCGCTCTGATGATCGTCACTTCACTCGTTGCAGGTGTTTTGGCGCAAGGACAGAATTACCGCACTCGACAACGTGCTGGCTTTATTCCACCCAACCCCCAGGCGCTTGTCGCTCTTCAAACTGACCTAAATAACGCGATCGATGCGATGAAGTTGGGGTTACCCATCTACGATGGATTCCGCGTACGCTCGATCCATGCAACGCATTCCGCATTAGTTCTTGCCGACACCGCTATCAACGGTGCAAAGGCATTTCATCGCGCGCTACCTAGCGTCAAGGACCATATAAGTTCTGGGGCCGCTCGTTCCCAATTTACACCTCAGCAGATTGCGGCGAGCCAGGAGAATATGAGAAAAGGCTATGCGTTCCTTCAGCAAGCAACCAAGGATTTGGCGGCGGCGGCAGGTTCAAAGCCAAACTCCAAAGCCATTCGGGCAGCGGCAGATATCAAAGTCGCCAGCAGCGAGGCGACGCGTGCAATCTCCCTTCATGGTGGTCAACCCTAAGCCGTTAACCAAACCTTTTTACGATACACTTGCGCATATCGCCCACCTAGGACTAGACTCCTAGGTGGGCGTTTTTTGCTAGAGCCAATGGAGGTTGACAGATGAGTTCGGTAGCGCACGTGGCCCTCGTTCCACGCGGTGTCAGAGTAGACATGTCGGAGGTAGCACATGTTGCTGCGGCTCTTGCGACTCAGGTCATCCGTGATTTCAGCCCGATCTGGGGCATCACTGCTACTGTTTCTGCGTTTCCAAAAGCTGCGGATGTGCCGGTCGGCTATTGGCCCATTTTTATCGAAGACCCAATGAAGCTGCCAGATGGTGCGGCAGGCGTCCATCTTGACAAACGTAATCAGCCTTATGCTCTCGTCGAGGCTGGGGACAAATGGTCTCTCAGCGCAAGTCATGAGTGTCTGGAGATGCTTGTGGATCCGTCTGGAAACCGATTGCATGCTGGTCCACTGCTCGAAGAGGCGGTTCAATTAGGGCTTCCTCAGCACGAGGTGCAATACGTGGTCGAAGTTTGCGACCCCGTCGAAGATGGCCAGTTTGGATACCAGATCAACGGTGTCCTCGTCTCTGACTTCTTTACGCCAAACTTCTATGATCCGGCTGCGGCGAACGGTGTGCGATACGACTTCATGGGAGTGCTGAGCGGCCCGCTTCAACTGGCGCCAAACGGATATATTTCTTGGCTAGATCCGGTATCGGGGGAGGCCAAGCAACTCCAGAATTTCTACGGTCCCGACCATCGACTGCATCCACAGGTTGTCAACCTCAGCCACAGCAATATGTTCCAAGAAGTCTTGGCGAAAGAATCCTTCCGTCCCGCGATTGATCGGGTAACGGTTTCGCCAGATCTGTTGGCAAGCATGAGCCGTGAGCAGCACGTTGAATTCGAGCAGAGGTTCCGGGCGGTGAAGCACGCCTCGCAGATCCATGCGCGACGAATACAGGATGAGATTTCGCATGCCCTTGCTGTTCACGAAGAGCAGCTTGGTGAGTCGCTGGTGCCGGCGGGCTAGGCCATGTGGCCCCTATTGGATGGGCCAAACGGCCCGTCTGAACGTTTGTTACGTTTCTGTCACGTTTGTGTCACTGTCGCGCGATTGAATGTCCTCGTGCCGGAAAAAGCAGTGTCTTTCTCGCGGCCCGAGGAACAATCGCATGAATCGCAACAAATGGAAGACAACTTTATTTGGCTATGTCACAGCCGCCATAGCTATCGCTTCACCGGCAGTCGCCCACGCTAGCTGGCCGGGCTACGCGCTTTATCCTATCAAGGGATTTGGGGCCAATCCGACTCAAGTCTTTGGCGTCAATGCTCACGCTCGAGCCGCCGGATTGGCTCTGCCTGGCACCAATTCGCAAGTGTTTGATGGACTGCTTGGGGGGGCCGGCTATGCGAGCCAGATGGCCCAGGTGCCAAGTGGTTGGACCTCCGTCAGCTTCACTGGCCTCAACGATAGCCTCTACATGGTTGGTTCGGCGAATATTTCTGGGCATCCAACCGCGGTTGGATCACAGTTTGGCGGAAACATCGTGAACATGACTGCCAACGTGAAATACAGCTATTTCAGCCAAGTCATGGGCGTAAATCAGGCAGGGAATGCAGTCGGATACTACAACAAGGAAGAGAACACAGGCGTCGTCGCCCACATGTTCCGGTGGAACTCTCAATCCAGTCAGCGATCGGCGGATACACCGAACCTCTTGCCAGGTGGAATCAACGAGTACGGCGCCATTGTCGCGAACAACCTCAAGCCAAACAACTACTACAACCAGGCCGAACTCGTGGTCGTCCAGCCAAACGGGACTTCGAAGACTTACTTGGCTCCCGGTCCTTACATGTTTATCTATCCAAGTGGGATAAGCACCTACGGTGGAATTACCACCATCGGTGAAACCGTTCTCCAGCAACTAAATGCTTCAAACACTCACTTTGAGGGATACGCATTCAATGTCGGTGCAAACCAGTGGCAGATTCTCGATGCTCCAGGGAACCCCTTCTATGAGACTCATGCGGTTGCCGTTGATGTCTGGGGCAAGCGGATTGCCGGTTCGACGATCGACCCAAATGGTACGCAATCGGCAACCGTCTGGGAGTACGTTAACGGAAATTGGGTTGCCAGCTACGTTAAGGACCTGATGCCAGTCGACTCCTCTTGGCAGTACACCATGGCGACCGGAATCAATACCTACGGAGCGATTTCGGGGTTTGGAAAGCACTATGAGAATGGAGCTTGGGTTCCACGTGGGTTCGTCGCGACTCCCAAACTATTGATCGGAGTAGTGTTCCAAGAAGGGCCTGTATACGGTGGTCTCAAGTTCAATCCAGCTGTTAGCGTCAACGGTACGAACCCCTTCGATATCGACCTCAACCTCGCGACCACCTCTTCGCTTATCCACATCCCACGGGATATCCTGATGCCAGCCTTGTCCAGCCGACAGACATTTGAAATGCAGACTCAAGGCGTTGACGAACCCACACGTGCCGATATCACGGTCATGCTGGGCGGACTTCAGTCGACGAAGACGATTCTCGTCTCTCCCGCCGTCATCTCATCGATGACTCTGAAGGGGAATTCGGATGATCAAGGAAGGGAAATGCTGATCGCCCTGTTGGGTAACGCAGGACCTGCCGGCGGAACCGTCACCCTCCGAACTTCCGATCCTTCGGTTACAGTTCCGTCCACGGTGAACATTCCCGCAGGAGCGTCGAAGGCACAATTCCACATCAGCCAGGGTCGTGGCGCTGTCAAGGGACAGATTGTTAGGATCTACGGGACCTACCGAGGAGTGTCGGTAAGCCAAACCTATACTGTCCATTAGCTGGACTCTGAGTCTTGCCGCTCGCAGATTTCGAGCGGCAAGTTCATCAGACTTGGCGACCCTCCTTTGCCGTGAGAAGGCATCGGAGGGCTTCAAATGTTCCTATTAGCTCGCTTGAACACTTTTTCGCTTGGGCCGTTGTCCTACAATGGCATGGTTCATGGGAAAAGGACGAAATCAGCAAAGGGCGTTTGGCCGGGCGCAAACGACTGCCGTTCATCCAAAACCTAATTTTGATCTCTGTCGGAACTGTGGAGCACGAGCGGAGTCTCTGTTCTGTCCCGATTGCGGTCAGAGCACGAAGGTCGGAATTCCTCGGCTGCACGAGTTACTCCACGAAGGGTTTGGTGCTTTCTTTTCCTACGACGCCAAGATTTGGAGGACGCTTGTTGTTCTTGTATCTCAACCTGGCCAGCTCACGCTCGACTACATTGATGGAAAAAGGGTGCGGTACCTCACACCATTCCAACTGTTCTTTTGGCTTCAAGCCATCGCCTTCGTTTCGCATCGAGTGTTCTTCAGCCAGGACCCACGCGAAATTGACTTAAAGACGAAGGCTCTATTGGTTGTCGGCATCGTGTTTGTTGTTGGCCTAGCGATAATGAACGTGACGAAGAAGCTAAATTTCTTGGTCCACCTCATCGCCGGCACGCATATTTGGTCCTTTCTGATGTTGGTATTGCTCGTGGAGTACACCGCCATTCCACCTATCATCCGAATCCTAGAAATTTCTAGGATTCTTCCGCTTCATATGGAGATTGGCCGCTCGTTGACCTTGATCGCTCAGATCATCATGTCAGTCTATTTGCTGCTTTCGATTCGAAGACTGTATTGCTTATCGACGTTGTGGGCGGTCATTCAAACCGCGAGCCTGTTTGGGCTTTACCGCCTTGTGGCCGTCATCATCGACAAGACGTGGGCCTGAAGCCGCATTCGTAAGAACTAATTCATCCTCGTGATGCCAAAGGGTTGCCTAATGATATGGTGTTGGCACTCATAATAAGGGGTAATGATGTCGATGAAAGGGCAGCGGTTCCTATTGGGCCGTCTGGGTGAGCGGTTAGTTAAGGATGGCGTCCTTAACGACGACCAACTACGTGAAGCCATTCAGAAACAAAAGAAATCGGGTGGTTTTCTCGGCGAGATCATCGTTTCCATGGGCTTTCTCTCTGCGGCACAGATCAAGCCTTACCTTGAAGAGTGGACAGGCTTTCCGTTTGTCGACATTCTCGAAGAGGAAATTGATCGCGATCTGGTTATGCTCGTCCCAAAGGCGACAGTCGTAAATCGGATTGCGTTGCCCTATCGAGAAGTGAATGGCCGCGTTTATATCGCGATGGCGGATCCGCTCGATATCGAGACGATCGACGAGTACCGTGCGACCATCAATAAGCCGATTGTTGCTTGCCTTGCGTTAAGTGCCGATCTCAACGAGGTGATCAAGCGATCCTATGATGATCGTGACAAGGTCAAGAACCTCATCAATGAGATGGGTGAATCGACCACCGTCCTTGTCGAAGATACTCAGGAGGAGGAGGCCTATGACGAGGGTCAACGGGCACCGATCGTTAGGCTCGTGAACAGCTTGGTGGGCGGAGCTGTTGTTGCGGGCGCGAGTGACATCCACTTGGAACCACAAGAGAACGGCGTGCGTGTCCGCTATCGAATCGACGGTGTGATGTATGAGCAGATGACGCTCCCTGCGAGTTACATGGCGTCGTGCGTTTCGCGACTCAAAATTATGGGTGGCCTTGATATTGCCGAGCGCCGGCGCCCCCAAGATGGTCGCTTTAGCACCCGCGATGATACCGGTCGAGAATTTGACATCCGCCTCAGTCTTATGCCGACTGTTTATGGCGAAAAGGCTTGTATGCGACTTCTTGAGAAGGCCAACGCGTTGGCTAGCGTCGATAAGATCGGTTTCATGCCTGTGCAGCGGGAGATGTTTGAGCGGTTCATTCATCGTCCGCACGGTTTGATCTTGGTAACTGGCCCTACAGGATCGGGTAAGTCGACAACGCTTTATGCAGCCCTTCAGGCGATTAACGACTCGACCAAGAACATCAACACGGTCGAGGATCCGGTTGAATATCGTTTGTCTGGCATTAACCAGATGCAGGTCAATGCCAAGATTGGTGTCACCTTTGCCGCGGGGCTGAGAACTCTGGTTCGGCAAGACCCCGACGTCATCCTCGTCGGTGAGATCCGCGACAAGGATACGGCTGAGATCGCCATTCAGGCGGCTCTTACCGGCCACTTGGTGCTTAGCACTTTGCACACCAACGACGCACCGGGAGCTCTCGTTCGACTTCAGAACATGGGGGTTGAGCCTTTCCTCGTCAGTTCTGCCATCCTGGGCATCATTGGCCAACGCCTGCTAAGAAGCCTCTGTCCCTTCTGTCGCGAGGAATACACCCCGACCCTTGAGGTTGCCTTGGCTGCTGGAATCCAGGTCGTCGACGGCAAAATTCCGAAAATGGCAAGGGCAGTTGGCTGCAAAAGGTGTGGTGGAAGAGGTACCAAGGGCAGAAGCGCTGCGCTAGAAATTCTGCCGATGACAGAAAAACTGCGTGAAATGGTGCTTCGGCGATGCTCTGGGCAGGAGCTAACCGTCCAAGCAATAGACGAGGGCATGATGACGATGCGTGAAGTTGCTATCAAGAAAGCCCTGAATTTCCAACTGTCGGCCGACGAGATCATGCGCGTATTTGCCCAAGAAGAATAGTTTTATGCCGAAGTACAAGTACGTTGCCAGAGATGCCGGTGGGAAGTCGAGTGCAGGGCTGATAGAAGCCGCTGATGAAGCCGAACTGCGTCGTATCCTGCGTCAGAACGGTTTGTTCTTGACGCAGATCAAGGGCACCGACAGAGGAAAGGACGCAGAAGGAACAACTGTCGAGAAGGCGCCCCAAGGGCTCTTTGATGCGAAGCCAAGTATTCAGGACATGGTTATCGCGACCAGGCAGCTCTCGACAATGATGCGCTCCGGTCTACCGATGATGGAAGGCCTTGCCTTGGTGGGAGCACAGACGACTAAGCCGATCCTGCGCTTCGTTTTCCGCGAGTTGGAAAAAGCGGTTTCGTCGGGTCAGTCGCTTTCAGTTGCCATGGCGCAATACCCGAAGGTATTCAACAAACTGCTTATCGCGTTTGTTGAGTCGGGTGAGGCTACGGGAAATCTGGACGGAACCCTCGAAGCAGCGGCGCTGCAGCTTAATCGAGAAGATAACTTAAAACGCAAAGTCAAGGCAGCCACGACGTACCCAAAGATCGTTGTCGGCGCTTGTATCGGTACGATCGCCTTGATGCTGCTGCTCGTCGTTCCCGTATTTGCGCAGGTTTATAAGCAGCTCAAGCAGGAACTTCCGTTGCCAACGAGAATGCTGATCATGATCAGCGATATCGGTGTCCGTTATGGGTGGCTATTGCTCATTCCTATTGGCCTCGGTGTTTACGGATATAAGAGATATGCCGACACAGAAGGTGGAAAGCGTCGACTGGACATTATCTCTTTGAAAATTCCGGTTCTTGGCGTCGTCTTCCGGAAGATCGCGATCGCTCGATTTGTCCAAACGCTCAGTAGCGCCCTCGGTAGTGGTGTTCCTATTCTTCAGGCACTCACCATTGCCTCCAATACGGCTGGAAATATGGTCATTCGAGATGCCGTTTCGGATGCGTCGAATAAGATTCGAGATGGTGCATCCATCGCGATTGAGCTTGAGCGCACCGGCGAATTTCCGATGATGGTTACGCGGATGTTGGCGGCTGGTGAATCCAGCGGAAATCTTGACGTGATGCTCGAAGAAGTCAACAGCTACTACGAGCGAGATGTTGAGTACGCGGTTGAAGCATTGACGAGAATGATTGAGCCCCTGATGACGATACTGGTCGGAGGAATCGTGCTTTTGATTCTTCTCGCGCTGTATATGCCGGTCTTTAGCCTCGGCAAAGCCCTTAACGCTAAGTAGCGATAACCGAGATGGTCCCAGTCTTTCTGGGACCATCGGACAAGAACCTTATCGGTCAATGGACTTCAAATGGACCCGGAAGACCCGGTTTTTGTGTCTGAAGGGACAAGAATGAGGCGAAGTCGTTGCGAATGTCAGCCAAATCACCGACAATAATCTTGTGAAGCAAGGAGTGGCGAGATTCAGCTAAAAATGAGTTTTGCACTCACTCCCTTTCTCGTTATTGTTGTGGTCACGTGTAAGTGCAGAGTCTTGACTTGAATGCAACATTTGAGATGCAGGAGACGTAATGTTGGGTAAGCCGGTTGTATAAGTTCTTCGCTCAGGTGGGAACAGATCTTGTTCGGTGGAGACCCGAAGGGTAGTGAATCGAGGTTTCGAAAGAGAAGATGGATCAGGTACATATACGTAATGGTTTTACGCTACCGGAGACACGTGACCATACAATAACTACTTGTCTACGCGGTTAAACGGCGATATCCTTATCGTGAAAGGCGTGTACCCGCCAAAAGTATTTAAACTGAGTTAAACTCAGAGAAGCGAACCATGAAACAAATTAGAAACAAAGCGCGCATACGTCGCGAAGCTGGAGCAGCCTTAATCACGGTGCTAATACTCTCGCTGTGTACTGCGCTACTGCTAGGAGCGAGCTTGACGGTTGCTCTAACGACAACAAAGCTCGGCTGGAACCAATCCTATTCAGAAGCGGCACTTCAGCTTGCAGATGCAGGAGTTAACTCCGAGCTTCAGTACATTGCTAAAAATGTCGGCGCGGCAAACGCAACACTCAAATCTTCCCAGCCGGTAGCGACCAGTGGTGTTACCGCGAAGTTGCCTGGCTCTTCGACTGTCGTCCTTGGCCGACCTGGAACGATCACTGGCTATAGTGGTGGCACATTCTACGTATACAGTAGCAACAACGCCTCTGGAACAGTTGCTTGGGATGGCGTCACTTCACCGTTCTATATCACCTGCTCCGCCGTCGTCAACAAGTGCTGGCAGACAGTAAAGGTGCAAGCTACTTCGGCTTCGCTCTTCAATGTCTACGGTATTTTTGCAAGCGGTGACACGGGAACTCCAACCGTCACGGCTGGTTCGGGCTCACACACCACGATTGGTGGATCTGGCGGCGTTAATGGCCCCGTCTCACAGGGCGGATCCTGCGGCTTCACTGCTCCTACCGCGATTAACTGTAACCATCAGAACCACTCCTCAGGACAGTTTGGAAGTGGCAACGTGAGCTCGGGTGGCAACCTCTGCCAAGTCGATCCTCCGATGATTCACCCTAAGACCTCTGATGTGTGCCGACATGCGTTCGGATGCAACGATAATGACTCGGATTCAGTTGCCTACACGGCATGCAGCAATGCAACCTGCACAAACTCAAAGGTCTATCACTACAAGTCCACGGCGGGAAGCTCGACAATCAATACGTCGAACTGCACCAAGTACGGAAATGACCTTGGCTCGTCATTGAACAACACTGACTTCCAAGATTGCAACACCAAGCCCGGAACTTATGATTCAAGCTTCTGGTGGTTCGGCTGGCACAACACGGTTGCTGTTCAGACGCTGATTTTCGAACCTGGCGACTATTACTTCACGAACATGTCGCTTCTTTATGATGCGAGCAAAGAGATCGTGATCGATCCGTGTGCTTACGCAAGCGGTGGAACGGCTGGTCAAGTCCGCTTCTGGTGTGTTGATCAGAATGCTGTCGCCAACGGCAACACGTCTGACGTTTGCCAACTCCCAATTAAGAACACCTGCAAATCGGGCGAGGATCCAGATCCAGGCCAATTCCGACTCTACTACGACAAGGACGGCGCTACCTGTGAGTTCAACCACCCTGAGGGCTGCAAAGACTGGCAGGGCAACTCGATCGACACCGACTTCGACTACTACTGCGGCGTCTACGCTTGCAGCAAGCCTTGTGGAGATTCGAGTTCGAAAGTAGGTTGCACAGTCAAGTTCCACGGAACAGAGCTGACAAGTGGATGTGGCACAACCACGCCAACAAGCCACGGGTCATGTCACTTGCACGGTTCGATGCTCTGTGACAAGCTGACCTTCCAAGGCCACAACAAGTGCGAATACACTCCTTCTAAGACATGTGAAAAGGATCCTTGTTCAGGCGGAAGAGCAGTGTCCTGGAGTTGTAACGGTTCTTATGGCTCCTAAATCGTTTCGCAGCCGAGGCTTCACGTTAATCGAGGGCATCATTGCGACATTCATTTTGACGATCGTAGTCGTCGCAATGTTTGCCACTTGGTCAGCCTGCTACAAGCAGAGTGCCAAGATTTCGGAGATCACCGAAGCTGCGAACATAGCTCAGTCCGAGCTAGAAATTGCGAAGGTATATGGTGCTGCCAATCTTCCTTTGGGGCAGTACCAATCTTCGAGTCAAACCGGTACTTGGACGGGTGCATACATTCCAAGTACCGGCTGGACTTCAGGAGCAACTGCCTATTACAGTTACACGGGGGTACAGCTCGCGTCGTCCAATTCTCCAGGTGTCTTTTTTTCCGTGAGTATGACGCTGACTGATTCGTCCATCCTGGCAAATAACTCCGGCAACTCCTACACGCTAGCGCCAACAAGTATGAGGGCTGCGGTTGTGACTGTCACCAACGTTTCAAGTGGTGCTGTTGATTTCACAATGGCGACGAATATGGTGCAGGGCGGCCTATGAGGCGACGAGGCTTCACGATGGTGGAGATACTCACCGGTCTGATTGTTTTTGCTATCATCATGGCCGGAATTCTTGTCGCTTTCCTTCAGATGTGGAAGGCGCAGGGCCGAAGCGTGGGTTTGCCAGCCTCCCAGCAGTGGGCAGAGCAGATCGCCTATAAATTGGCAAATTCGATCCGCGGAGCAGCTAATTGTTCAGCCACTGATACAGGGTGCGTCCTTAATTCCAGCATGCAGGATTGCTCCTCTAACGGATGCACTATCTACTCAAGAGATAGCTCCGGTACGCTCGTTCAGACTGTTTTTGCTACGTCTGGAAATAATTTTCAGATGACGACGGGTGGAAGTACGGTGGTGTTGGCCTCCGGGGCGACCGTTACTTTAACTTACTACACGTCGTCGGCATACTATGCCAATTCTCTGGCAACCTTTACGCCGACAAACAGCACGATCTCTACTCTGATCGCTGTGCAAATTTCTGTAAACGTTAGTATCAGTGGCGGAAACACTACGTACAACACGTTTGTTCGCTTGCGAAATAATCCGTAGCTGCGAATCGCGTGCAATTTTTGGCACCATCTACGCCCGCCCGTTCGTCCTCTCATTGGTCTAGGTGCGGCGTATTGATGAATAGCCGTCGCCTCCCCGTACGTCATGGTTCGTAAAGACACTTCAATTTTGGGAATAGACTTGCACGAGCAAGAGATTCGTGTGGTGCAAATGAGCAGCCGCGCGAATAGGCTGACGCTCGGCAAATTTGGTCGCGCCCCGATGCCTGAGGGCGCGGTTCAAAACGGGCGAGTGCTTCACCCAGGTCCCGTCGCGGTTGCATTAAGGCTCCTCCTGAACTCAATGGAAATTGGGAATGCAGGCAGAACCGTTGTTGGCGTGCTTGGCGATGGAACGACGCTGCGAACCATGTCGGTTCCACCGGTGCCGGATCACGAGCTCCCGATGATTATCGCGGGTGAAGTGAACCACTATGGTCTCGTCCACTCACCGGGTGGTGCCTATAGCTATCTCCGCCTGATTCCACACACTCGCTCCTCCAGCGAATCGCGGAACACCCAGAGTGGCTCCGATAAGCGGGAAACATGGCTAGACCCTGAGGCTGGAGACCAGAATCCCGCGGTTGTTACGGTTGTCGCTGTTGAAGAAGACGTCCTTTACTCTTTGCAGGACACGGTTGAGCAATCCAACCTTGCGATCGAATCGATTGAGCCGACGCAATATGCGATGTTCCGCTCGATCATGATGGCGGGCGGTCCAGGGGCGACTCTGTTTGCCTTGATGATCTCGCCGGCAAATACCGACGTGGCGTTCGTTCACAAAGGATTGATCGTCGGCTACCGCCGAATCGATATTGGTTCCCGGCTTCTGACCCTGGAGTACAGCACGACCACCGACTCTCCGGGTTCTCCTGGTCCCACAGCGATGGGTGTTGATGCCTATGGCAACACGAGGTCCAACCCGAATACCGCAAGCGGACCCAGTGGTCTCAATAGGTTGGCTGTCGAGAGCCTATCCCTTGAAGTCCAGCGCACGTTGAACTACTATCAGCGTGAGTTTCCTGAAGTTACGATTGAAGAGAATCTCTATCTGGCGATTGACGATGCCCGAATTGATGTTGTTGCGAAAGAACTGACTCTGTCTCTCGGAGTGTCCATAGAGCCCCTTCGCCCAACTCTCCACGTTCAGGAGACGCCCGAGTTAGCGGATTCAAGCAATGCACTTGGCCCCATGTACGCCGCCGCTTTTGGTCTGGCGCTGCATGGGCAGCAGATCATGGGGCGCGTTCCCCGGATTGACCTGTACAGCAAACAAAGGGCTGGCGTCCAACAAGCGGAAACGCAGAGAAACTTCCGAGGGTCCATCTTTGCCTCGCTCCTCGCGATCGCGCTGGGTGTGACCGGCTATTTTCTTTACAACAAGCAGATTGTCTCGCTTCAAGTTGAGACGAATGAGACGGTTGCGAGGGCGAATGAGCTGAAAAGCAAAACGAATCTCGTCGTCCAAGAGCGGCAACGTCAGGAAGATCAATACAAAGCTCTTCGAAGTGAAGGTGCTCCTGTTATCGAGATTATGGATTTCATCTCGAACAGCGTTAAGCCTGGAAGTGGTCTCGATAATATTCAGATTGCACCCGACTACCGGGTGGTCATCCAAGGGCAGTCAGTGAATGAGACGCTGCTGATTGATTTCTACGAAACCCTGCAGAGATGCCCTGTCTTGACCAATATCAGGATTGTAAGGTTCGGTGAATTGGTCCCCGAACAAGGTATCGGTTATGGTTTTGAAATCAATGGCACCGCCGTGTCTGTTGGCCGCATTCGGCTTCCTGAGGACAAAAAGAAATGAAAGCTGATGGAATAAGACTGCTAGGCTGGGGCATTCCCATACTCTGTATGCTCATTGCTGGATTTACCCTGTACAGCGAACGGCAACAGTTTGAGGCTGCAAGCATCGCCCACAACCAGGCCCAGCGCGATGTTGAACGGGCCCAGCAGGATTTCAATGCCTCCCAGGGACGGCCAGCGGGGTTACGTTACGCAACAAAGGATGATTTGCCTGAAGAAGAAATTGAATTCCTTAACTATTTGAGGACTCGTATCGCTGCCAATGGCGCAACCCTCAAAAGCTGGTTCAGCCAGTCGGTTGAATACGGGAAAGACAAGCAGGCCGCTTCCAAAGATGACCAGACAGCGGCATTGCTCAAAGGAATTCGTAAAGTCAGCGCATCTCTCACTTTGACGGGTTCTTACCAAAATATTCGAAAGTTCCTGGGGGAGATTCAGGGTTCTAACCGTCTGTACACCATTACCGGTGTCCAGTGGTCGACCACAAACTATGGAACCCAAATGACGGCAATGGTGTCACGATACGTTGCTCCACCAAAGCCGGGCATGAAGAAGCCTGAAGATCCCAAGAAGGCGGCCCCAGTAGCTCCGGTTGCTCCTGGGAACGTCCCTGGCCAGAATTCTTTGGTAGTTGTACCTGCGAAGCCAGATCCAACCAAGCCGACCACAACCCCCATCAAACCTGAAACCAAACCTGCGGTAACGCAGCCTATTAAGCCTGGCGCCGTCCGGGGAATTACGATTAAGCCATGAAGAAAACGCCACTCCTAGCATTCCTAGCCATCTCAGCCGTGGCGACGGCTCAGCAATCTGGGCACCCTAGAATTTCGATGGTGTTCACAGATACCGATGCCGCGTACGTATTGCAGGCTATCAGTAAGCAAACCGGCGAGTCCATTCTCTATAACAATAAGAACAAGGTCTCGGTCACGCTTAACCTATCCGTGAACTCGGTGGATGAAGCGATCAAAGCCGTTAGCTCGGCCGCCAGTCTTGTTGCGCGTCGCGTTGGGAATATTTACCTCGTGGCAACGAAAGAAAGCATGAAGGATGCACTCACTCCTTATGCCAAGACGGAGACTTTCACGCTGGACCCTGGAATGGCGGAGCAGATCGCTCCAAAGATCCAAGAAGCTTTTCCGTATGCGACGGTTCGAGCCATTGGAGACAAGGTTTCCTTTACCGGAATTCCAGAGGACCTGCGTGCGGCCACGGACAGCATCGAGGAGATCACCCGGGCTCAGATTTTCCAGAAGACCGCCGTAACGGAATTGGTGGTTATGCACCAAATGAATGCGGAAGAGGCCGTTCCCCTGATCAAGGGCCTGTATCCCATGCTTGAAGTTACTTCAACAAATAGCTCCAAAACCGCTCCCCTAGCCGCCCCAACCGGGACCACAGGCGATAGCGGCGTTGCACGCTCGGTCCAATCGTTCGGTGCCATTGGTTTACGTGGCCCAGAAGCGATGGTTAAGAACGCAAAGGCCACGATCGAAAAGCTTGAGACGCCTTCGGCCCTTTCGGGACCCAACAAGATCGTTATCAGCGTTTACAATTTGAAGTACGCGAACGGCCCCAGCCTCGCGACATTCCTACGCAAGGCGGCACCAGAGCTTGACGTCTTTGTTGGGCCTGAGCAATTTAGTCCTCAACGTGGCTCCATCACTTTGAGCGGCAGCCAAATCGCATCTGGTGCGGCATCGGGTCAACCAGGAGGAGGAAGTGGCTCCTCGTCAGGTGGCGGCGGAGGACAGGCTGGTGGGGGAGCCGGTGGTGGAGCTGGTGCGGGAGCCGGTGCTGCGGCGGGTCCAGGCGGACATACACCGCAGGTAGGCGATCGTGCGAAGTCCATCGTCCTCAAAGGTCGACAGGGCGACGTAGACAACGCGCTCAAGCTCTTGACCGAGATCGATGTTAGGCCAAGGCAGGTCGTCATTGACGTCAAGGTCATTGAAACCTCGCCAACCGACTCCGAGAAGTTAGGCATCGACTACAAATACTCACCGGTCAACTTTTATGACATCCCGCCAGGTGGCCTCCTAAAGGACGCCGCGGGCGCGGTTGCTTTGACCCAGGGTGGAACACAGTCTTTGGCAACAGGAAGATGGAGCCGGACTCCGATCAACTTCCAAGCCACGCTGAGTGCGATGGTGAGTAACCAGACGGCTAAGTTGCTGGCGAAGCCGAGCATCCAGGTCATTGATAACGATCAAGGATCTATTTTTATCGGTAATACGATTGCCGTTGAATTGAGCTCGACAACCCAGTTGGGTGGTGTGAGTCAATCCATCGCTCAGTTCCCAGTGGGCATCATCCTTCTGATTAGTCCGCGCATCGGCCCCGATGGCAGCATTACGGTGCACGTGAACCCTGTCATCAGCACGGTCAGTTCCATCAACGCCGACGGCATTCCTCAGACGGCAGCCAGGGAAGCGGACACCACGATGATCCTGCAGGATGGAGAAACTTCGGTTCTCGGCGGCCTCATCCAAGACCAAGACACATTGACAATCAGCGCAGTGCCTTGGCTCTCGAAAATTCCGATCATAGGCGAACTCTTCAAGAGTCGTTCACGTACTAAATCACGAGAGGACATTCTTGTGAGCATTACGCCGCATATTGTGAAGGATCCGCCGGAGAAGGCTAAGTGAAACCGCTAGCGACACCTCAAGATAAGCAGAAAGCTATTGGCCTTGGAGTTGCAGTTGTTGTCGTGTTCGCGATGGTCATCAAAAACACTCTGGGAGCATCGGGTACGCCACCTCCGGTTGACGGCGGAGCCCCAACCGTTGCGGTTAGCGGTGGGCCGGCTGGTTCGACTCCTGCCCCTGCCGGTGGGTCGACGGTTGCTATCGCGATTCCCGGTGGTGCTCCTGCTGCCCCACCTGCGGATCCGATGATTGACCCACCGGTCCTTCCGCCCGGTGAGATACCCAGCCCATTCCATAGGGATATATACGCGTACAAGGGCCCTCTGCCAACGCCAAAGGTCGAGCCGAAAACTCCACTGGATCCAATTCGACCACCGACCACTACCCGAAAAGGTCCAGGGGACATCTTCAATCCACTCGACGGCAAGTTACCCCCACCTGTCATCATTCCGGATGAACCGATGTCCGTCATGGGAGTCATTACCGGTGATAAACCTGTGGCTGTCATCAAGGTTGGGTCGCAACAGTTTATTGTCGACCGTGGGGCGAAATTTGGCCGAGGCCTCCGCCTAAAGTCAGTGTCCGAGACGCAAGTCGTGATCGAATCCGGTGGTGCGTTGCGCATTCTACGGGTCGGAGCGAGACCGCCCTCTCCCAATCCTCTCTAGCTAGACCGATTCATTGGCCCAGCCATCGTACTTCGGAACAACCAAGGTTTCCATGAGATATAGCCTTCTTAATCGCCTTACCCTGGCATGTGCGGCAACGGGTTTGGCGATTTCATCGGTCATAACGTTTGCCCATTCCTCTAACATGCCGTTGCCGTGCGGGGGCAGTAGCGGTTGTGATCAGGTAGCACAAGACCCTAGTTCTTATTTCAGGGGAGTTCCGGTTTCCGCAATCGGAATGGCCGCGTATGTGTTTCTGCTCATCGTGGCTGTCGCTAGGATTCGTGGTATTGCCGTCAAACCAAGTTTGCTCGTCGGCTTTATCATGTCCTTCGCAGGCGCGATCATCAGTGTGGTCCTCACCTATCACGCCATCACCAAGATTCACGCAACATGCCTTTGGTGTCTTGGTTCGTTATCGATGATGATATTGTCGACGCTTGCCTACGTCGCAATGCCCAGTGGATCAAAAGGAATCAAGGATACGGCCCCGCCAAAATCCGCCATCCTTTGGGCCGTGATTCCCTCCCTAATCGTGGTGGGAATTGGGGTGTACGGCGCGATCAATCGTCCGAAGCCGCCTGATTTATCCTCGATTGACCTGGGTAAAGTCTCCTACTCAGAGTTGTTGGCGTCGTCACGAATTGTAGGTCAGGAGAATGCCCCGGTAACGATTGCTGAGTTCTCTGATCTGATGTGCCCGGCTTGCCGCCAGATGCATCAGCGCCTTCTTATATTCCTCGTGCATCAAAAAGGAAAGGTGCGATTAATGTTCCACCATTTTCCCCTTGTGGGCTTTGAAGGCCATGAGCAGTCAAGGTACGCGGCGGAACTCAGTGAACAACTGAATGCAGATGACTTTTGGGGCTTCGTTGGAAAGGTCTACGCGATGGATACGAAGCCCACTCGGGATGACCTGGACAAGATCTTTAGTTCATTCCACTCTAAACATCTAAGGACAGAGAGTGCAGCGAAAGAGGAAGTAACCAGAGAAATGAAAATCGGTGCCAGCTTAGGGGTTAAGCAGACACCGACTTATATTCTGTTCATTGATGGCAAACCGGTGGCCAAAGCCTCCAGTTATGATATCAAAGAAGTCATCTCTCGGCCCGAGTTCGCGAAGATCTTTAACGCTCCCCCACCTAAGGCAAAGTGATCCGCCCTTACTTGATAAGGCGGATCATTGTCGCCCGGGCTCGCGTCGCAACCAGTGAGATTTGAGTGGCATATCCACTTCCTGCCTTCCAAGTTTTTACAATCTTAGCATTCACTTTGACTGTCTTCTTCTTCTTGTTCGTATAGGAGGCAGTAAGGCCCTTGGGAGCAAACTTGCTGTTGACGATGAGGTTGTTGATCGGCAGGTCAACGTCCGCGTAATCGCAAACCGTCACCGCACCATCACCCATCGGGAGGATCTCCAGTGTTCCCAAAGGAATGACCGTGGAGTCTAGCTTTCCGTCGTGAGCGTGTACGAGGACGAAATGGTAGTAGCCACCATCTTCTGCCGGGCCGTCCAGAGGTGCCCCTGCGCCACCCGCAATCCGGTAATCGATGCCATCGTGAACCTGCGCATTGTAGACGTGGTCATGCCCTTCTACGACAAGCTTCACACCGCCATCCACGTAAAGTTGATGGATCATCTCCGTTTGATCGACGTGAGCTGTTTCCTTTTCGGAATTGCTTGGCCGGACGAATACGGGATGGTGTTGATAGACCACGGTGGGGGCTTTCTTGCTGAGGGTCTGTTTCAGCCAGGTAAGTTGATCGCCAAAGACCGATGGCTTCTCGGCGGGGAGCTCGGTGCAAACTGCCAGGAAGCGATAACCGCCGAAGTCAAAGGAACCGTAGAGGGAACCGAAAGCCTTTGTATATTCCTTGAGGAAATCGGCACGATTGTTGAGTTCGTGGTTTCCAGCTGCGTTATAGAACGGACAAGGAAGGGATTGGATGACCGGCTTGATCCATGCGATCTCCTGCTTGTACTGCTCAATCGTCTCTTCGTTTCCGTAGAGTAGGTCCCCGGAAGATAGCACGAAGTCAGGTCCAATAATGCCGATTTCGGCAATGAGATCCTTGAAGGTCTTTGTCGGTGGCAGCCCCGCCCCGGCAGGTCGGTTGTCACCCAGTCCAACGAACCAGAAGTCTGGTTTGGAAGTTGGCAAGCGCTTTGTATTGATTGAAGGGAAGGCTGATTGCGTAAGATATGCGCAGACGAGAATTGAAATCATAGTATGTGATAAAGAGATAGGACCCCCAGCTCAACAAGAACTGGGGGTCCCATGGGTTATTCCCTGTTTAGTTGCAGGGCGAATTGTTCCAAGGAGCAGAGTTTGGAATCCATCTGTCGCCGTACTGGTAGGCATTTGGATTAAGCGTCTGACCGAGGTTCTCGTACTTTGCGTGTCCGTCGCCGAATGCGTAGTTCGCACCCTGGCCGCCGGAGTGTCGATCCCATGCGACGCGAACGATATCGTACTTCTTGAAGATTGCCTTGTTGGCAACGAAGTTTGGAAGTGCGAGCGCGTACTGCTTCTGAGCTTCTGCAGCTGGGAAGTAGCTGTATGCGTTGCCGCTTGCAGGATATGGCACAAGTGCCCAGCCTGGACATGGCTGTGAAGGATAGAAGCCGCTGGCTCCCTTGTGACCGTCAGCAGCAACGAGGTCATTTCGGTGCTCAGTAACCATGATCTGGTTGGCTGGCGATGCATACTGACCCATCGAAACGGTTCCCCAGTCATGGGCAGGTAGCGCATTGTAAACCGCGATATAGCTGTTTTTCTGAGCAGCCCAGTCGCAGGTCATCACTCCGCCCTGTAACACACCGACGTCGGAAACGCCATTGGTGCACTGCACGTCTGTTGGCGTCGGAGCTGGATCCGATGGGCAAACGAACATGTTCCAGTTCTTGATGTATGGCTGAATGAGGAAGGACCAGTGCACCTGGTAATTGCCTGCCGGGTTGGCTGGGTTGTATGTTCCAGGATAGCCGCCGGAAGCCTGTTGCTCCCAGCTAGTGTTGCAGAGTGTATCGTCCGCATCGCCAGCGTACATGTACAGACCCATGGCGATTTGCTTGGTGTTGGAAAGACACGTGGTCTTCTTAGCAGCTTCTTTTGCCTGAGCAAATACAGGGAAAAGGATGGCAGCGAGAATTGCGATGATGGCGATAACTACCAACAGCTCAATGAGAGTAAAAGCTTTTTTCATGTTTATGGGAACCCCAGTCAAAACCGGAATGAGTCAAACAAACATAAGCTATCTGTGAATTGTTAAGGACGGATTAAACGACCAGCTTCCGTGTTAAGGAGTTGTTCCTAAACTCGATTAGTTTTGTCGGGTGAATCTTCGTGTCGGGTCCACCCTGCTAACCTTCAGATTAGGTTCAAAATGCGCTAAATCCTGGGCAGTGTCACGTGAATACGTGACACACGGTGGAGCCTGTAACTCCTCGAAAGACTGTTAACAATCACGGGATTTGACCCGCGAAACTGTTAACGAACTCTTAACACTGGTGGGAGTGAGAGCTTGAGATTAGTCAAGCGTGATGCCAAGTTTCGTGATCCGAGCTTTTGTATCTGGATCGGCAGATGCGGCCTTCAATGTGTCAACAACTCTTGGCCGATTGACGACAGACTGTCGTTGAGCCTTTGGCAGTTTCTCGACTTGATCCAAAATAGTGGCTGCCTTCGAGATGTTCGCCTTCTGAACGTCCTCAGCACTTGCGAGAACAACAGGCTTGTCGGCTGAACCCGACGAGCATCCCTGGCTGCAAAAGGCGGATCCAAAAGCTGCGATTCCGATAATGAAGAGTAGTGTTCGCTTGGGCATGAAAATGATCTCGAAAAAAGGATGCAGGCGGCTCTGCCCAACCTGCAATCTACCCCGTTGGTCGGCCTTACTTACTCCCGAAGTCCCAAATCTGAGCATAGAATCAACATCAAGCTTCAAAGGGGTCGACGCAAAAACGCCCGCTCCGGGAGTAATTTCACCCCGGAGTTTGTTTTCACTTAACTGAGTCCTTATGCTATTGAGGCTATATCTTCGTAGCTTAAGGACTTGCCTTTCAGGAACTTGTCGCCCAAGTAATAGCCCCAGCTGCGTAGTAATTCTCATTCTCGTTCGAATCAGTTATTGTTCCCCCCGCATTTGCTTCGCAAGAAACGAACTTATGCGCAAAAACCATTCCATAAGAGTACGTGGGGGCAGCGGCACTGTACTCGATGGTTGGGACCCATCCAGCCATCGTTCCCGTAATCGGTGATCCCCCGTAATTAAGAGTGTATCCATTCGATGGAGCGCTACCTTGGCAATCTGCACCCGTAGATGCATTGTAGTAGGCGTATACGTTGAGCCAATACTCACTGGCATTTCTAGTCGTGAGCGTAGATCCCGTATCGTAGCTGGTTGTTGGACCACCGGAACCGTTACTCTTCCGATCAGGGGTGTTATCACTGATGCCCGAGACCTCTTGAACAAAACCGGGACAATTAAAGACCTCTCCGATGGCACCTATCGTTGAGCCCGGGTATTCCGGCACTGTACAGGTGAAGACAAAAATGGGACCTTGTGCATAGCCTAGGTCAAGTCCAGTCTCCCCATAGGAGATGAAGTCAATAATCTGAGATCCAGGGAGTGCAAGTGCCAGGATGAGGGTGTTCCCAGGTGTCGGGGTCCAGTCAAGCGTGAGATTCCAAACCCCGGAGATATTGTCTGGATTATAAAGTTGTGTGCCGGTTCCCGATCCAAATGCCATGGTGTGTACGATTGAGCTCATAAAGTGCCTCCTACAGAATTTCTCGAAGCACTTAATTCTAACATAGGAAGAAGCGGTTTTATCAAAAAAACACTAACAGCCCTAAAAAATCGAAAGTTACAAGGAGAAGTTAACCTCTTAAATGAACATAGATTTTGCGTTTTGACACGGGGCTATCGAGATCCACCATAGTGATCTGTTATTAGTCAACGCTCATCTGGCGTATTCTTGAATGAGGTTGGCCCAAGTCTGCAACAATAACTGTGCTCGCCATGAGTACAAGGCTGCTTCTTTTGGATATTCCCGTCGCACGCATGCGTTACTCCTAAGGCCAATCCTTGAGGCACCTGAATTAATGGTAGTTCCAGAGCGATGTACTGAAGACATGAGGCCCAGCCCAATCCCACTCAACTTCGCGCCAAGCGTTGAAATCTCAACCTGATGCGTGCGGCATTGCGGTTATGGTGTTATTGCATTGGTGGAGGAGTTAGGTACACTTAGATTGGGAGTACATTTGAGGATCGAACGGGAAATACATGAAAGAATCCACATCTCCACAGGGGCAGTTTAGATCCTTTACAATCTGGAGATTGTCGCTTATCGGCGTGTTCGTGATCTCGGTAGCCTTTTACCTGAAGGGATTATCAGGACTGCCGATTTGGGACGATCACATGCTGATCTCTGGTGAAGTTTTCGGAGGCAACACGGTACTTGCGGCTCTGACTCATCCATTTGCTACATATTTCCGCCCTCTGACTGCCTTATCATTTGTGATTGACACCTCATACGGTCATGGCAATCCGTTCTTCTATCACCAAACGAATGTTCTTCTGCATGCAGTAACTGCGGTGTTGGTTAGTTGCCTGGCCTTCGTCATTACGAACAGCCGAAGAGCAGGCATATTCTCCGGTGTTTTCTTCGCCGTCCAGTCGATGCAGGTGGGTGCAGTTGGGTGGATTGGTGGCCGTACGGATGCATTGTCGTCTCTCTTCCTCGCGGCGTTTCTCTTGACCTTGGTGCAATACATTAAGACTTCGGGCCGAGCGTGGTTCATTGCTTCCCTATGCAGCTTGCTGTTGGCGGCCCTTTCTAAAGAGCAAGCGATTGCAGCGCTAATTGCAGTACCTTTTGCCGTTCAAATGATCGGAAATCGGCCTTTCAAGAATGTTATTGCTGTCAGTGCTCCATTTTTGCTGATGGCCTTGCTGTATTTGGCACTGTGGCAACGATGCACTCCTTTCCCACACACCGCATTCGCTCCTTTCCCCCAAAGTTTGGCCCTGGTTGCTCAAACGCTGGCCTTTTACGGCACAGCCACCCTCTTGCCGAACAGTGCCGCTTTACAAAGCTACACGCTACACAATTACCAAGGGCCCGGACCAATTTTCGTCGGGCTCATGTATTTCGTTCTTATACTCAGCCTCTTGGTGTGGCTTTGGAAATGTTCCAAACCATTGGCGTGGCTCCTCATCAGCGGGATATTGGTCTACTTGCCTATCGGGAATTTCCCGCCATCGCCATCATTTGAGATTGGGCCGTATCGACTAGCTGAGTCAGGCGTCGCGATCGCATGTTTACTAGGATCGGCCTTGGCTCTAGCTATATCACACAGGAAGCAACTTTTCGCAGTGCCCATTGTCGCAAACTTGGCATTAAACGCTTGGGTGACATTCTTTGGCATTAATATCTGGATGACTTCAGATGGAGCTTTTCGGTCGATCATCCAGCACGATCCCCATCTCTTAGTTGTGGCAGATATGCTGGCGAAATCGCTCAATTCAACAGGACAATCTCCCGAAGCGGCTAGAGTTCTCGAGAAGCCATTTCAGTATCTGTTCCAGTCAAACTCGTGGCCCGCCGATGTTGAGGCAAAGGGGAAGTCAATCTTCACACTCGATGTCCAAAAACGGCTAAAGGAAATGGGTGGGGCTTCCAACCCTGAGGCGATAGCGATCGACATGGGGGACTATGCATTAGCTTTGGCGCGAACCAATCAAGTCTTGAAAGCCCAGCAAATTACGCGAGCAGCCCTAAAGCTTGCTCCGAAGGCACCTGAGCTCAACTACATGTATGGTCGCCTTGTTTTACAAGACGACCGGGCGGAAGCGATTCGACGTTGGGAACTGGCATTGCGTTTGACAGATACGTACCCGCAGTGTGCTGCTTCTTTAGCCCACGAACGCCTTCTCGACCAGAGATACACCGACGTGATTGATTTGGTGGAACGAGCGCTGCCTACCATGGCATACGATGGACAACTCTGGTTGGACTTGTCAGACGCTCAGGCTGGCAAGCACAACTTTGGAGCGGCGCTAAAAGCCCTGGAAGATTCCAAATTGGCAGTCTTTAAGCCTTCAGCCGAGGCAATCACTTCACGTCAAGAACAAATTAGGTTGGCGATGTCAAAAACTTCGAGCGGCCACTAGTCATGCTTACAGCGCACGGCCTCTCGTAAGTCCAACTTAAAAAATGAAGGATTGCGCACATTGGGCGATATCTACCTCACTGAGGCAATTTAGGACCTTTATATTTCAAGGGATTTTGGGTGAAGGACAGAAACAAATGCTCTGGATCCATAGGGCGTGCCATGGGTGGGCTATTCATCTTCGGGGATAGGATTTTGCGCAGGATTGGAAAGCCGCAGGAGACGACTGATCCTATCGGGTTCATCCTGAGTTATCCATGGATCCTGTGAGAGCTCAGCGTATGCCTGTGCAAAAAACGGCTCGGCTGAATCAGTACGCCCCAGAGCATAATGGCACTCGGCGAGTTCCTCGAATACGAAGCCGCTCGTTCTTCCCACTTTTTCGAGTTCGGCAAGTTGGCCAAACTGCATGGACAGTGCCTCGTCGAGGTTTCCCTGAACGCGAAGGACTTTGGCGATGCACCATCGGGCGATTCGCTCGAATTCAGCATCGTTATTTTCGAGTGCGAGGTCTTGGCATTTCTTGAAGTGATACAGGGCAATGTCGAATTGCTGGAGATCGTAAAACGTCCAGCCAAGATTGTTGTGTAGCGATTTGCGCCACTTTCGGGCGGCTGGCATTTCACTGGTTGTGGCGAGCTCAAGCGCGGTCAGGTTCCACTGGAGGGCAGCTTCGGGCGTCTCGACGATGGCCACCATGTGGGCAGCATCAACGGCAAGGCCATCTTCGCCACTATCTTTACCGATCTCCCAAGCCTGTACGAACAAAGGGTGAGCTTTGTCCTTGTGACCCGATGAATTCAGGGCACGTCCACGCTCAAGTAGATACCGAATATGAGGTCGCCCACCGACTTCCGTGGCCCGAGCTTCTACCGCATCCAGAAGGGAATGCGCTTCATCAAACTTCCGCTGTAACCCAAGAGTTCGCGCGATTTGGGTATCCAGTTCAAGAAGATAGGTTTCTGGGGCACAGTCACCGACATCGTTTCGGACTTGACGGAATGCGGTTTCAGTTTCGGCCGGTTGGCTGTAATTCCAAAGTGCGTCGAAATTGGGAAGGCTAGAGTCGCTCATGTTTCTTCGGTGGGGGGCTATGAGAGGGTTTGTAGAATTCTGGCGCAGGCAATTTCGAGCATTACTGCGACGGCTTCGAAATCAGAATATTGTCCGTAATACGGATCAGGAACCTCGGATGTATCTGCAGAAGGATCGAAAGACCTTGCCAAACGGATCTTCGACGGATCACTTCCTGGCCAGGCCTCAAGCTCACGGACATTGGCGTGATCCATGGCCACAATCAAGTCGAACTCGCTGAAATCTTGAGTCCGAACTTGACGCGCCCGCATCGTCATCGTGCACCCCAAAGACTCACCGATTTTGATGGTCCGGGGATCTGGCCGTTGTCCGACGTGCCAATCACCGATACCCGCTGAATCAATTTCCACTGCGATCCCAGCTTCATCTGCTTGTCGCCTAAGGATCGCCTCAGCCAATGGGCTTCGGCAAATATTGCCGAGACAAACAAACAGAACACGGGCCACGTACACAAGGTTACCGCCCAGCCTGCACAGTTGTTGGTGCCATCAAACCTCCTCTTACCATAAGGCAAGAACATTCTTGTTAACGCGCTAACGTAATCTACGGGTAGGATTTCAACACAATGTTGTGCCTACTTGCTGCCGCTGTCGTCGGTAATGTCTCCGCCTCTTGGTACGGCCCTGCTACCGTGATAACACCGCTCACAGTGATAGGTGACCCGTACGATGCCGCAGTCAATGACGTAACCGTCGACTTTGTCGGTGCCCACGGTGCGGTTCAGCATCGGCTGGCTTACTATGTGGGCGACGGGAAGTTTGCTGCGACCCTCGTTGCTCCGCAGCCCGGGAAGTACGCGGCGAGGTTCTCGGTGAACGGCAAGGTCGTCAGCGAGTTGAAAAATGCCGTTGATGTTGAGACAAAGCTCGTGCACGGCTTTATCGGGATCAAGGGAAAGCGATTTGCCTGGACCGATGGCACGCCCTATTTTCCAATCGGTTATGACTACGGTTGGCAAGGCATTCCAAACGAGACTGTGGCCCAAGGCATGACCAAGATGGGAAAGAGCGGCGCGAACTGGTCTCGCATTTGGACGTGCCATTGGGATTCGAAGAATCCATTCTTTCCCGAGAAGGGTGAGAAGATTCCGGGGCGCGAGTTAAGGCAACCCCCGCTTGTTACGTGGGATGGCATTATCCAGTCCGCCGAAAAGGCCGGGGTCGGCTTTCAGTTTGTACTGTTCCACCACGGTCCGTACAGCACCACCACAGATTCGAACTGGCGCGAGCATCCTTGGAACACGGCAAATGGCGGCTTCCTGAAGGATCCGACCGATTTCTTCGCCGATCCAGAAGCAAAGCGACGAACCAAGATTTGGTTGCGATATGCCGTCGCTCGATACGGACATTCACCGGCGGTGATGTCTTGGGAGCTTTTCAACGAAGTTCAGTGGGTCGACGCGATCAAGAAGAACCCAAGTCGGGCCAACGACGTTGCGGTTTGGCACAAAGAGATGATCGCCTATGTCAAGTCGCTGGACCCCTATCATCACCTCGTTACAAGCAGCAGTTCGGAATCGTTGGATTCGGGGATCTTTGCCGACGTTGACTACATGCAGCCTCACACCTATCCCGCCAACGTGCTTGCCGCGATTTCGGGCACGGAGTTCAAGACAAAGCCGGGATTCTATGGCGAGTTTGGACCTCCAAGCGGTCCACGGTCTAATTACAACAAGCTCGTTCGGGATGGCATCTACGGCGGCATGTTGGCGGGACACGCTGGTGCGGGTCAATATTGGTACTGGGACCAGGTGGATCGCTCGAATTTGGCACCGAGCTTCAAAGCGGCGCGAGAGGTTATCGATCAGTCTGGGTTGCTAACCCACCCCAACGCCAAGCCGTGGTCTATTTGGGTCGAGACGCCAAAGAAGACGGACCTTCTCGTGTCGGCAGGCGGGGGATGGGAGAAGTCGAAGATCTCTGAGATTTCTCTGCCCAAGGTGGACGTTCGTAGCCTCGGCGGCTGGTCTCCCTATTTCCAGAGTCTCGACGGCGGTAATAAAGCTTGGGCCAAGCCATTCGTCGTGAAGTTCGACGCCAAAGTCCCTGGCAAGCTCCAAGTGAATGTTGGTCAGATCTCTGCGGCGGGAGGAACGCTGACGATTTGGGTCAACGACAAGCAGGTTTTTGACGAGAAATACGATCCATCAACAGGATCACGGAAGCCCGTGTCGGTCGACTATCCGGCTGGTCCGGTGGTGGTTCGACTTGAGAACCATGGCAAGGATTGGATTCGGCTCGATGGAATTTCTGTGGCCGGACTTGGCGAAGCGGCCAGCGGCCATGGCATGGGCGAGAGCAGTTGGGCATTGGTTCGAGTGTTCGGTACGGACACCTCGCACGTCCGAGTTTCGGGACTCGGATTGAAGGATGGCAAGTATAAGGTTAAGGTATTCGATGCTGCGACGGGGCAGGTTTCAAACAAGAAAGTCGATGTGAAGGCGGGTGCGTTTGAGTTCACCGACTTGCCGACGGACGCCGTTCTTGCGTTGGCGCGGTGAGAATGGTGGGCTTTCGGAGATGATGCTCCTAAAGCCCCTTCCCGTGGATAATTAGGCTGTGGACTTTGCTGGGCTGCCCGTAGAGGATGCTGAACCAGAGCTTTGCTTGATGTTGGCTATGTTGTTCAGGAAATCAAACCAGAACGGCGCACCGAAGGATATCGCAAGACCAGTAATAATCCACCCTAGGAGCGCCTGCAGGAACGCACCAGGATCCTGAACTTCTTTAGGCAAATTGCTCTTGGGACCCAGCGTCCATCCGATTGGGAGCGTTTTCTCGCTCATGATCAGCCCGGTAATTGAATCGGCAACTTTTGCGTCATCACCAGGTTTTGTCGGCCCTGCCGGTAGCGCTAATTTCGTAATCTGCTTTTGAGCATCTAACGCCACTGATGCCGAGATCGTCGGCTCCGTCCAAAATGTCTTCATCATCCGGATGCTGTTGGCATTGACGGCAATCGCGACAAACAGGCCCAGACAGAACATCGGCACTTGGATTTTGTGACGGTATTGAGCGGTAGATTTTGCCATTGCCTGTGAGTACCAGATATTCACGGATGCTTGAAATTGAGCAACTGTGACTGATTTCTCGGCCATATGACGAAGTGCTGAACTTCCCATTGCGATTTCCTCAAGGTCGAATTCCCGCTGGAGTTGTCCTTGTTCAGGCAAGACCTTGGAGGGGCGAACCGTGTAGTTGTTGACGATGACTTGTGTGAAAAGATCCGGGGAGATATCCGCCGGACCATGCTCTCCACTTGCGAGCGTCGCAATTAATGGCTGCTTGTAGAAATCTTTGAGCAGAGCATCGCATTCAAGGAGTTTCTGCAGATTGAATTTCAAATATCGATTTCGGAGGAAAAACCTGCCAACCCACCACTCGAAACCTAAGGAGCAGAACCGGCTCAGAAGGAAGTAGATGAAAACCATTCCGAGGATGACGTTGAGAACTGTTGATAAGGACATGGCATAACCTCCATTCAGACCCACTGATGCTTCATGGGTTGTGCGACATTATCAATGATTTACAAGTTGTTGTGAAGGGCGATTCTGATCTTTCTGATTTCGGGCACTTGCCGGACGTTTCCGGACGCAACGCCTTCAGCGTTGGACTCGGGACGTCGCCGACCCAGGGTAGCGCCCTCTCGGGCACAACCCTAGTAAGTTAATGAGCGGGACCACTCGGGACCAAGCCGCGTTCAACCCTTGAAGTTTAGCTTCGTAGCCCAGATCGCGGACCCGAGTGCGCTCACGGTTTCGGATGACTATCGTGGAAGTCCCCCGGTTGCGGC
>CAILEM010000148.1 GCA_903833215.1 uncultured Armatimonadota bacterium | reverse complement strand
CTGCTGCGAAAAACCCTGAAGCCAACTCGGAATCGCTCACACCTGTTTTCAGATCGATCACCCTCTGTTTCAACACCCTCCATCAGCAATTTGTCTCCGTGACCGGATGGTAGTGATGCGGTATCCACAGAAATCGCAGGAACGGTTGTGAAAATAACAGGATCGGTTGTGACGCTATCAGGTTCGGTGTGGTATCGAGTCAGACATAGGAACGATTATCCGATAGGGAGTTGTCGGCATCTCGGAGAGCGTTGGCAGCGGATGCTTCCGTTCACGCAAATGCTCTAGGATTCGACTCTCTCCAACAACAACAGACAGAATTCCAAGAGGTTATGACATCAATCGTGCGTACCTTGTCCTCCCGCTCGTCCGATCGCGAGTGCAGTTCTAGAACACTATCCCGCCCCCCGCAGCCCCGCGTTCCAGCACTCGTGTTGGCCCTGTGTGTTTTGAACTTCAACACGCACGCCATCAGCTTCCCTTCCCCGTCCAATATCACAACCATCCGGTCATTACTGCCACAACATCAACTGGTTAGGAGTAATGGGTCCATTATCTTGGGATGCATGTTCTGTAAGTAGCTCCACCAGAGACACCTGCTCAAAAGGGTGGATGCTCAAAACCTGTAGAATTTGGGACAGGGTCATAGTTAAGCCGAGTTGCTTGCGGAGGATGGCAATCAGTACGTAGACACAGATCGAGATCCAAACCTGAGTCTTCACAGCATTGCTGCTGGTCCCGAAGAAATGTTTGATCCGGAGGTTCTGTTTGATCCATTTGAAGAATAGTTCGACCCGCCAGCGCAGCTTGTAGAGGTGGGCGATGGCCTCCGGCGCGAGTTCAAAGTTGTTCGTGAGGAATACCAAAACCCTGCCGTCCTCTGGGTTGCGGAAAGCGACCCGGCGAAGGCGTTCAGGATAATGCTTTGCACTGTCTGGATTGCGAAGTCCGACCACATGGTCGCTGCGAACGCCGGTGCTCCGGTTCACTGGTCGGGACTCCAATCGATTGAAGAGGATGCCGGTTTTGGTGCGGGTGACGAAGAAGGCACCCCAACGGACGAAGCGGTAGAGCCGGCGGAAATCCACGTAGCCCCGGTCGAAGACATAGAAGGCACCCGGTTCGAGAACCAAGTCGTCCAAGGCCCGTACATCAGCCTGTTTACCGTCGGAAATCGCAATCACCGAGGGAATCGGACCGCGCAGATCCAGCAAGGTATGAAGCTTCACGGCCGACTTGGTGGAGCGGAAGTGAGCCCAGGGAAACAAGCTGAGGCAGAGATCGATGGTGGTGGAGTCCAGGGCATAAACCGTGTCCTTGAGTTCCATGCCCAGCGGCTCATCGGCATAAAGCCGGCGAGCGCGGGTGATCAGCCCTTGGGCGAAATCAGAGTAGATTCTCCAGTCGCGATTGCAGTTTGCATCGGCAAGCGTGCTGTGGGCGATGGTTGAGCGGAAACCCAGATGATACAGTTGGTCCGGGCGGGAACGAAGACACACTTCCAAATCCGCAAGGCTGTCGCGAAAGGTAAGCTGGGCAAAGGCCATAGCTAAGAATTGCTCCCAACAAGAGAAGGTCGATGTCTTATAGTTTCCCCCATAGCGGTGAACACAGCGGCGGAACTGCTCGGGATGAATGGATTCGAAAACTTGGGCGAAAACGAGCTTTCCTGCGGGCATGCTGAGAATGTGGCATGCCTGCTGCTGCGAAAAACCCTGAAGCCAACTCGGAATCGCTCACACCTGTTTTCAGATCGATCACCCTCTGTTTCAACACCCTCCATCAGCAATTTGTCTCCGTGACCGGATGGTAGTGAATTAGGGCCTGGGTTTGGCGTCAGGATTCGATTAAAGCTCGGCCGCCAGTTTCGATCCCCAGGAACCGGGCGTTCCAAAGCATGTCCACCGCGGCGGCTCCTTCCTTTGCACCGACCAGTATTGCACCCGCT
>CAILEM010000147.1 GCA_903833215.1 uncultured Armatimonadota bacterium | reverse complement strand
GGTACAACAATGAACGTCTCCATATGTCCCTGAAAAATCTCACACCCAAAGAGGTATGGAACCTATGGAATCAACAAAAAGGAGGCGAGTCCTCCCCCTAAAAAATCACCCAAATCTGGCGGAGAAATCGGGACACTACAGCCCTCTCCTTTTTTCAAAAAGGTGGAGGGTCGGGAGGGGATTATGCCATCCACGCGTCTCGGCGGAGCCGGGACACCTTATCTCCGGAAACTCTCGCTTTTGCCGGAAATGAGGAGTTTCGATTGCGTCGCTAGAGCGACGGTGCCATACATTGGACTTTTGACGTCGGATGAAGTCAGCGGGCGATGCCCCCTGACGAAATTGATCGTCCTTACAGGACTCTGGGTTTGGTACCTCTGACATTTCCAGGGTTTCACCCTTCGCTATTATCGGCCGCACCCTTGGTGCTCTCGGACGTCTTCACCGGTTGGATTGATAGCCAAGTTCCCAATCACCCGCAGGGGCCGGAAAGGGAAAGTCCAACTCGTCTCCCCCCGACGTCCATAATCGTCGCCGTTCGCTCGACGCTGGGCAGTCAGCTCGCCACTGTTTGAGGCCGACGGGCCGAGTTTGGCGCGCGCCCAGCGATGACGAACGATTAAGCGACGGTTCGGGACGTCGGGGGGAGACAGCACCCAGCGGTGCGAGCGTCCAGACCAGCCTTCGACAAGAACAAACAACGGAATGAAGCCGCCAAAATCCCAATCACCCGAAGGGTTCCGGAAAGGGAAAGTCCAACTCGTCTCCCCCCGACGTCCATAATCGTCGCCGTTCGCTCATCGCTGGGCATTCAGCACGATCCTGTCTGAGCGCGAAGGCGCGAGTTGATCGTGCGCCCAGCGATGACGAACGAAAAAGCGACGGTTCGGGACGTCGGGGGGAGACAGCACCCAGCGGTGCGAGCGTCCATTCCAGCTGACAACCAGAACAAACGAAGGAACATGCAAGAGCCGAAAAGCAGGCACAAAAAAGCTCCTCCCACTGCGAAACCAGTGGGAGGAGCGGGGAAGAGCTACTTGAGCTCGCTCGCGATGGCTTCCGAGAAGCCACTCGTGGTGGCATCACCACCGAGATCATAGGTCTTGATCCCTTTGTTGAGGGTCGCCTCGAGTGCGCCTTCGATGCTAACGCGTGCTTCGTGCTCACCGAGGTGATCCAGCATCAGCGTTGCGGAAAGCAACAGCGCGGTCGGATTAACCTTGTTCATGCCCGTGTACTTCGGTGCAGAACCGTGCACGGCTTCGAAAAGCGCGCACTTCTTGCCGTAGTTAGCGCCCGGTGCAACACCGAGTCCGCCCATCATTCCAGCCGCGAGGTCGGAAACGATATCGCCGTAAAGATTCGGCATGACCAAGATGTCATACAGCTTCCACTTCGTGACGAGCTGCATGCACTGGTTGTCAACGATGTTGTCCCAGCTCTCGATGTCGGGATACTCGGCGGCAACCTTCTTGAACGACTTCAAGAATAGACCGTCGCCGATCTTCATGATGTTCGCCTTGTGAACGCCGACGACCTTCTTGCGACCGTTCGCACGAGCGTATTCAAACGCTGCGCGGCAGATCTGCTCGCTGGCCGAATCGCTGATGATCTTCACGGAGTGAGCGACATGCTCGGTCGCCATGTACTCAATCTGCGTATACAGATCCTCGGTGTTCTCGCGGAAGATGACGATGTCAAGACCGTCAAATGGGGTCTTAATGCCGGGCAGCGATCGAACGGGTCGAACGCAAGCATAAAGATCCAACTTCTTTCGAAGGGTGACGTTGGGACTAACCGAACCCTTTCCGATGGGAGTGGTCATCGGGGCTTTCAGTCCGACGCCAATCTCCTTGATCTTCGCAACGGTTTCTTCCGGAACGATCGGCTTTCCAGCCTCCACGCACTTGAGGCCAGCTTCAACATCGATCCAATCGATATCAACCTTTGCCGCCTTAAAAATGACTTCAACGCCAGCGACCAATTCAGGTCCGACGCCGTCTCCTCGAATCAAACAAACTTGATGTGCCATGTCTCCTCTGTGCCCCTAATATGGTTGGCTGAATGCATTGTCGCCGTCGATCTTGAAGAGCTTCTGGCACTTCGTCCACTGCCATCCGAGGCCAGTTAGGTGAAGAACGAGCTCGTCGATTTGAGCGTCTGAAACGACGTCATCGCTCAGATATCGGCACTGTTGCCAGTCACTGAGCTCCATCTCAGGAACGGGTGGCGGATAAACACGGCTACCGCGATTTGAAATCAAAACAAGGGTAAAAGCGCCGAACTCTTTGGGCAGTTCGGGAATCGATGGGGTACGTAGAAATACATCTACCCCGTGCAAAGTCATCATTGGTGGTTTGTCCTCAATGGTATCGATGGGATGCCACCACGAATTATGGGAAAGCCGGACCATTTAAGTCAAACGGCATGACCGTATACTAGAAACATGTCTCAGACGATCGGCTTCTACGGCGCAGCCGAGACCGTAACGGGCTCGCGCCATCTTCTTTCGATCGGTAAGCACAAGGTACTCGTGGACTGCGGCCTGTTCCAAGGGGGCCGTCAGCTAAAGGAGAGGAATTGGGATCCATTTCCCGTTGATCCCAGCGAAATTGATGCCGTGGTTATTACCCACGCCCACGCCGACCACATCGGCCTGCTGCCAAGGCTGGTTGCCCAAGGATTTCACGGTCCCATCTACGCCACGCCAGGCACAACTGAGCTAAGCCGCATTTCGCTGCCAGATAGTGGACGCATTCAAGAAGAAGACGCCCACTTTGCAAACAAGCACAAAACCTCACGTCACACGCCCGCTTTGCCGCTCTACACCGAGCGCGACGCCTACGAGGCCCTGAAACATTTCAAGCCGGTTCACTACCGCACGCCCCACGAGCTACCCGGTGGTGCCACGTTCACATTTACTCCCGCTGGCCATATCCTGGGTTCGGCATTTGCCGCGATCACTTTTCAAGACGGAACCCGCCTGATGATGTCCGGCGATCTCGGTCGCTACAACACCCCGATTATTTGTGATCCATCTCCCGTAGAAAGCACCGACTACTTGGTGATCGAGAGCACCTACGGCGATCGAATTCACTCTCACGAAGATCCTCTTGAGAAGATTGAACACGTTTTGCGCGGCATCATGCAGACGGGTGGTGCGCTAGTCATCCCCTCATTCGCGATTGGACGAACCCAGGAACTCCTGTACTACTTCCGCATTCTTCAAGATCAGGGCAGAATGCCGAGAATCCCGATCTACATCGATTCTCCCATGGCGGTATCGGTGACTCACGTGTATGCCAATTCTTCCGAGGACCTCGATGAAGAAATGACCGCCTCTGTGAAAGCCGGTCGCAGCGAGTTGGAACCAGAAGGAATCACCTTCGTTCGAGACCGCGAGCTTTCCAAAGCGCTCAATTCCCAGAGAGGCCCTCTCGTGATCATCAGCGGAAGCGGCATGGCAAATGGGGGGCGCGTGACCCACCACCTTCAACATCGAATGCCAGATCCATCCACAGTGGTGCTTTTCACGGGCTATCAGGCCGAGGGAACCTTGGGCCGAAGATTGCTTGATGGGGCACCGATGGTCCACATTCACGGGCAGGAAGTTCAAGTTCGAGCCCAGATCGAAAGGGTGAACGCACTTTCGGCGCACGCTGACCAAGAAGAGATGATGACTTGGCTGGGTGGCTTCAAGAGTCCGCCAAAGCAGACATTCATCGTTCACGGCGAACCCGACGCCCAGGAAGCACTTCAGGCGAAAATCGAGCACGACCTCGGCTGGAGCACGGTGATTCCCAAGCAAGGCGATAGCTTTAACCTCTGATTGGAGCGGTTAAAGCTTCGTTCCCCACGCTTGCTGAAGCTGATCAAAGGTCAGCGATTTGACGTGCATGTCACCAAACAGGCAGTCGTACCGATATCCATGCAACAGGTCAAACACGGTTTGGCCGTCGTCGTCGGATCTTAGGCCGCGCCCGTCGCCGTGCCAATGGCCGGCGCCGTCAAACAAAACGTTCGTCTCTGCGGGCAGTTGGAACGACGAGTCGCTCGTGGCGCGAAACGCAATTTCGGTTCGGAAGAAGTAGCTGGAACCGAAAGTCTTGAACATGCTCGGCGACGAGACAAATGGATCTGGAAAGTGACTGTCTAGGATGGATGTGCCGGTATCGGAAGGGCAGTGGAACACTTCGCGATTGTTCAAGTACGGCTGTAGGACGTCCTGAAGCAACGGCATATAGGGAATTTGAGCCATGTTGTCGGGGAACTGTGCCCAGATTTGTGGGTCGTACTTATCCGACGCATCGACGGCATGGGGAAAGATGCCATCGGAGTCCGACATATAAAGCGAAATCGAGTCCCCGATCTGGCGAAGATTGCTGATGCACTGCGTTTTCTTGGCTGCCGCCTTCGCTCGGGCGAATACTGGAAACAGCAAAGAGGCGAGAATCGCAATGATTGCGATCACCGTCAACAGTTCAACGAGCGTAAATGCACGCCTTGGGGCCCTGGCAAGAGTGGCTAAGCTGTCCATATTTTAGTGTTCCACTATGGTACGCCAACCTATGTCGATTTATAGTTGGCCAATTTTGTGGAAATCACGATGGGCAGACTGCCATAATAGGTGGTTGCGTCCCGCCCGGACGTCCGAGGAAACCTGTTGGCCAAACCAATCGCAATCAAGCCCGAAGAAGAATTCGCGCGGTCTTATGTAGATCGCCTCATCCTGGAGAAATTAACCGAAATGGAGTCCGCCGTCAAGCTTGGCGAACTCGCGGATAAACTTTCGCCTGAAGGTATCGGCCTAGCTACGGTACGGTCGCTACTTGCGTCCAACCCCGAGCGCTTCGCCTACCACGAAAGAAAGTGGATTCCAGCGTCTCGCCTCCAAGGACAGGGACGTCCATTCGCTGAGGCGATGGCGATCGTTCTACACCGCTATGGCGCGCCGATGTCTGTCGAAATGCTCGTCACCGAGATTTCGAGAATTCGAAATGCTCCTGAGGAGCAGGTCGAAGAAGTGATTCGCCGAATCGCCAAGTCGGACAAAAATTTCGTCTCCACCGCAAACGACGAGATCGCTCTCACCGACTGGGGCTTCCGAGCTACCGATGAAGTACATGCCCGAGCATTGGCGCTCAATGGTGTGTCTCAAGAAGAGCTAGAAGAAGCACGAGGCCGACTTGAGGGAATCGACTGGCGATCCGACCTAGGCATTGAAGAAGCCATCAAGAAAGCGGCGCCAATCAAGATGAAGGTTCTCGGCGCGGTCGCATTCACCGCCGTCAACTCGCCCGACCCTAAGCAGGTTTTGATCTTCGACAGCCGAGATTTCTTCTCGAAAGCTCTGTCGGTTCAAGGTTTTGTTTTCTCGCCAGATGGTTTCCTTCACCCCGAAGCCGATACGAGAAAGTGGATCTCAGCCGCGATCAAGCTGGCCGACAAGCTCGCTCCTACCGTTGAGCTCGACGATGCTGCACCGATCGATATCAAGCCTGAGGATGTCGACAAGATCATTGCCAAGATTCTTGGCAACGAGAACTCCACGACGGCTACGAAGCTGCTCGAAGAGAACTACGAGATCACGCTCAGCAACAAGACCTTCCCCGATGACATGGCGAACATGATGGCTGCCCTCAAAGGCAACTCTGCTGTGCAGTGGGTGGGTGGAGATCGGTTCCGCAAGGCGAACGATTATCCTGAGTACATCTCAGAGGTCCCCGAGCCGTTCTTCTTTGTCGCTACCGACAACGCCGACGAAGAGGGCGAACTTATCGACATCGAACTTACCGATGACGGACTCAGCTCTTCGCTTCGAAAGCTTCTCGGACACCCATTGGCCACTGACGTTCTGGATGAAGATATTCAGCCAGCACCGAAGACAATGCCAGAAGGCGTTCGCCTCGTTCTGAAGTCGATCCACCGCGAGTTGGGAACGTTCCCGATGTGCCAGCTTCCGACCGATTGGCTCGATGCCAAGCCGAAGATTCAGGAACTCATCGTTGTCGATCCAAACGGGCGAGAACTTCAACTGTGGGTCAACCACGACGTTCGGCTCATCTACGGTTTCATCGACTGGTGGTACGAGCAACCGGTTGAAAGCGGCGCTGTCTTTACACTCATGAAGACAACCCGACACAACGTGTTGGAATTCGCCTGGCTCGATCAGCCAGATCCCGTCGTGTTCATCTCTGCCCAGCGAATGGAAGAACTCCGACAGCTTGGCATTTCAGGTGAGGGCCGAAGCACCCTCGATCTCCTGATCGAAGTGATGGCGCACTGGCCAAAGGGAGCCGACTACTTGACTCTCCTCGCCGAGGTCAACGTTGTTCGACGGTCTAGCCGACGACTGATCGCATCGCTGCTTTCCAGCTATCAGTGCTTCTACCAGCGCTCCGGTTCACCGGTCTGGCACTTTGACAATAAGAAGGTCGAGCTTGGCTTCGACAAGACGAAACGGAAGTTCATCAAGAAGTAAATCCGATTCAAGGTACAATAACGAACTCAATCAATCATGGCAAATACGAAATCAAGCAAAAAGGATCTGCGCAGAATCGTCAAGCGAAAGGCGCGCAATCTCGGCACGCGTAGCGCACTCAAAACATTCATCAAGAAGGTGCGTGTTGCAGCTGCTACCGGCGAAGTAACCACCACGCAGTCAGCGTTGGTATCCGCCGTAAGCGCTTTGGATAAAGCTGCCCAGCGAGGCATCATCCACAAGAACCAGGCTGCCCGACGCAAGTCGCGAATCGCCAAAGCTGCCAACAAAGCCGCCAAGGCTTAGTAGCTAAAAAGAGCGATGCCCTTCTGGCTTAAGCCGGAAGGGCATCTTTTGCTGTTTGAGCCCTGAGTGATCAGGGCTTTTTTGTGCTTGATCTACTTGATCTTGAGGATCTCTAGTTCGAACACGAGTGTGGTGTTTCCTGGGATCGGACCGCTTCCGCGCTCGCCATAACCCAGCTCCGGTGGAACCGTGATCTTCCGCTTGCCGCCGACCTTCATGCCGGTGACGCCCATGTCGAACCCTTGGATCACCTGACCCGATCCAACGCGGAACGAGAACTGTCCGCTGTCAAAGAGTCGGCCGTCAGTAAACGTGCCCTTGTATTTCAAATCGACGTTATGGCCCGCCATCGCCGTCGTGTCGCCATGGCCTGGGGCAATTTCTTCAATCTTGATCATTTGAGGAACCTCACAAGCTCAATCTCGAAGATGAGCGTCGAATTAGGGGGAATGATGTAGGAATTCGGTGCTGCCGAAGGCGATCGATCGGGGGCGCCTTTGTCGCCATAGGCGAACTTCGCCGGAATCGTGACTTTTCGAACCTCGCCGAGCTTCAACCCATAGAGCGCCTGCGTGAACCCAGGAACGAGTCCCGTTCGGCCCACGGTTACTGGCATCGGCGCGCCGTGGTCTTTACTGCTGTCGAATTTCTTTCCGTTTGTCAGCGTGCCTGTGTAATGGATCTCAATCGCGTCCCCCATCTTCGCACCAGGACCCGTGCCAGCCTTGACGACTTTATAGTCCGCCTTGTGGATGGCCTTGAGTTCGACATCAAACACCAACGTCGCGTTGGGTGGAATCAGCCCGTTGCCTGCGCCACGAGCACCATATGCCAAGTCGCCTGGAATCGTCAAAGTTCGCTTCCCGCCAACCTTCATCCCAACGATCCCCTGGTCCCAGCCCTTGATGACCTGACCGCCGCCGAGAACAAAACTAAACGGTTCGCGACCAGCGTTCTTCGAAGAATCAAACACCTTGCCATCGGTCAACTTCCCGGTGTAGTCCATCGTAAGCAAGTCGTACTGAACAGCAGCCGGGCCAGTGCCGACCTTTTCGTCTTTAATGACAAGTTTGTCGCCACCCCGAAGCAGCGCCAACGGTAATAAGAGCCCAGCAATAAGCATCGCAAAAGGGTACCCCGACTGAGCAAACCGGTCGAGACAAAGTCGAGACTCCTCTGATAATCACCTCCGACCAAGCCACAAAACACAAAACTCCACAGCCCCCGTAGACGTCTCCGTGGCGTCGCAACAGCCGAGCGATTGCATGCGAAAATCTCATTCTCCACCCCGCCCCGTCGTCGGCGGTGATCGTACCGACGCAGCAGCCGGATGAACGAAATCGAAACTCGAAACCACCAACCCACCCCGTAGTCGACGTCTCCGTGGCGTCGCAACAGCCAAGCGATTGCGTCCCAAAACCACAACCACCACCCCGCCCCGTAGACGGCGGAGATCGTACCGACGCAGCAGCCTCTGGAACTAATCTGAATACTGAAGGCACCTGAGAACCATGCTCTCGACCCACGAAGACCCCCAAAACCTCTCGAATTCACAGCCCGACACACCTAAACGCAACCTCACGCGAAGGACGCAAAGGCACGCAAAGGGAAGGAAAATATCCAATCGACGATCCGGAACCAGCACGGGCGCCATGCCCCAACACCGTGGACGTCAGCTTCCCCAAGAGCAAACCACCACCGATGCCCTCTCACGCGTCCAAGCGGTCGGAGGGTCGGGTGGTCAATTAAATTGGTCGAGACGAAGTCGAGATTCCTCAATAAATTGCCCAGCGCCCAAGCCACAAAACGCGGAACCCCGCAGCCCCGTAGTCGACGTCTCCGTGGCGTCGCAGCAGCCTACGGAAAGTATCTGAATGCCAAAGGCTTAGAACGGACCTGCTGACCCCTTAGACAAAATACAACCTCACGCAAAGTCCGCAAAGGCACGCAAAGGGAAGAGAAATGCCATGTCGATGATGGAACTCCAGTACGCTCGCCCAACCCTAGCACCGCAAACTTTGGCCTTCACAAGAGCAAATCGCGATCGATGCCCTCTCACGCGTCCAAGCGGGCGGAGGGTCGGGTGGGGGTGATCCGGTTCGTAAAATCGCGTCGCGACGAAGTCGAGACCCCAATTATCCGAAACCGCCATGCACACCACAAACTCTCGAAAAGCACAGCCAGCTTGAGCCCTACAGCCCACCAAATCCAGCACGACCTCACCGAACCGTCAATTCCGCAACAACCTCATGATTCGGAAACACGGTCCCTTTCCTCTTCAGCACCTTCGGCGGAAGCGCATCGCAATGCCACGTCACCCGAGCCCGATCCCCAACCTTTAGCCGACCGGTCTCGTTGTATTCCAAAGGGCCTGAATGACCTTGGTAGGAACGGAGCACAAGCCAGTCCTCATCGCCCGGATTCTTCGGGTCATGCTCAAACTGAGGATCGACTGGTGGAACCTCAATCCAACCTCGCTCTGCGTCTTTCAGTTCGACACGTATGAAGTTCGGGTATGCGAAGTTCATACAGATGAGCAAGTCGTCACCCTTAACGTTGCGCACATCCAACCGGACATACCCATCGGGCTCCTTGAGTAGCGACAGATTGCAAGCCCCCGCATTAGGTACCGTGGCAACTAGAGAAACGGGTTTTTCAACGGCGCTAGGCGCGCACCCCAAGGGTAATAGGATGGCGCCAAGCCCAAGAACACCGCCAAAACGACGAAACTTCATCCTGGAAAGCATCTCAACCCGCGCTATGGCCGACTCCAAATCCAATTCGGCGTCATGTCAGGGACGTACTTGTCACGAAAAGCCTCAAACTGTTTGTTCGTCACCCTTCTCACGCGAGCTTTCGCAGGCAGCCCGAACAGCCGAACATCCGAAGCGAGACTCTTGCGGCTTTCGAGGAATACAATAGATTCGGAAATCTTCCCATGTTCATAGAGAATGAGGGCTTTCGGATCTTTCGGATTTGAAGTGCGAACCCAAATATCACCCTCTGCTGATCGAATCGCATAACAATCACATCCGGCGATTCGCCGCACCTTGGTCTTATCTGGCTTCCCCAAAGATTCGTCTTTCGAAGGCTTATCCGTGTGAGGTACATGTTTAGTGACGAGAACTTCGGTTCCACCCTCCAAGGCGATCTTCTCCAGCCCAGTTACTTTGTCATACTGCCAAATAACGGTGTGCCCCTGGGATGTCTCCCGCGAGTAATCGATATGGCCAAAGCCGACAAACATCTTGGTAATGACCGCGGACGGCAGCCCTTCCTCGGTGTATCCGGTATCAACCCACACCTGAAAAGCTTCAAACTTCTCCTTGCTTATCTGACCACGCGTGGCAACCGCCAGCATGAGGGCGACTATCTTCGAAGCGATCATCAGCATCCTATTAAGGAATATAAACTGAAATAGCTTCAGACGACAAATGATTGATACGATTTGTTGATTTCGCTAGAGCGCCTGTCGGATACTGAGTAAAAGCCTTTCCGTCTTTGAATTTGCTTCGAATATCTCCTGCAGATTCATATTTGAAGGTGTAGACCAGCAGAGCACCAAACAAGGCAGACGTGATGCGCACAAGGGATAATGCAAGGAGAGCCGATGATGGAGACAACACCAAACGATTCCGAATAGCGAACGCATAAGCTAGGGAGCCACAGAAAATACAGCGGCAAAATAAGGGATGGATCGCTCGACGTGAAGCTTTGCTCTGCGTTGCTCAATTCTGATCATCGCCATGTCAAGTGAGATAATCAGAACGCCGAAAGCGATTGCCACCACTACCAAGGAATTCGCATGGAATACCGATGAAATCGAGATCGCTGTGCAAATCTCAACCAACAATTTCCACCAGTTAGTCCTTGAGAGGAGCTTCACGTAAATGGAAATAGGGAACCGCACAGTGCATCACGATCAATGTTACAACTGCCTGCCTGCCAATTTTCCCCTGATACCAACACACACTCCCATGTAGACCGCTTCATACTTGCTCTTGGCTGGCCCTCTATGGCTACTTCGAATGCGCATCTTCAGTGTCTGCACGTACGACAAGGTCCACTTGCACTGGGACCTCCGTGAAAGCTTGGTATTCCTTTGCCAAGTAGGATGGCAATTTCCCTATGGTTTTCCATTTTAAGCGCACCTTGTCTCCGACGTTTAACCTGCCGTACAGTTGTGGGATGAGGTGCCACGAAAGGCTCTCGCCAGACCTGAGCAACACCCAGTCCGTATCTAGCAAGTCGCGTGCATCGAAATCTGAATTCGGATCAACTACGGCTGGTTGGCCCCACCTGCCAAACGTATCTTGAACCTCCAGTAGTACGCCGCCCGCATCCTCACTATGGCGTTGAATGCAAACTGGGGAGCCATCAACATTCAGAACCCACAGTGACAGATTCTCATTTTTAGATTTTAAAATCTTAATGTAACATGACTTTGCATTTGGAATGTGGTCCGGCTTCGGGGCCACGTTACGCGAGCACCCCGTCGTCCAGATAAGCACAAAGAGGATTGCACAGATATTCACGTGCGTGCCAAACCTGGATTCTGAAATTGCCATGGATTGAACCACTCTTACCTACACCGCTGAGTCCGCTTCAAAATGCCAGTCGCCCTCAACATGCAACAAGACATGATATTATTGCAACGCTTTTCAGCATCTGATGGATTAGGGTGGTCTACGCCGCAAAGATGCATTGACTCATGCAAAAGGACCATGTGGTAGGGTGCGCCAGCCCCGTAACGATCACACCCAGTTCCGGCCAAATTTCCGCTGTAGAGTGTGATGTGGCCGCAAACTCGCTCAAAGCCCAAGGGTATCCACGTGGAATCACCACAATCATCTTTGCTACTAGGAGCCAAGCTCTGGATGGTCGTGTCACAAACGGCACCGACAAGACACGTGAGGAATCGGCTGTTTAGGTCAGGGCAGCCACTGCCCGCGACGCAAGCGTTATACGCTGAGATGACAGGTGAGGCGGCGGCGCTAAACGCAATTAGCATCTCATAAGCGACGATGCAATCCGTTGCTTGCGCTTGCTCAAATCTCTCTTTGGGACTCTTTCTCCTGATTGGAGCTTTGCGTTGAGGCGAGAACCCCCAAGGATCAACTTTTACCGACGGTTGTGAATCGCCATGGCAGTACGGTCGCTCTCTTGGCCAAAAGTAATCAACAGTCTGCCAGCTCGTTGTCATGGGCCTAAATAGTCGTCGCTTCGCTTTCAAACGGTTCCCAACGGCATCAGAGTAATATCCAAATCCTCCACTGAAACCAAACGGCGTCACGCTTGACCCAACGTGCGAACGCTGCTCCCCATACGGCCACCAAAGAAACGTATCCGTTATTGTATGGCTTGAATTGATCAGTGCCGCTGTAGAACCCAACGGATCTGGGATGTAGTCGCTCCGAACACCATTCCGCGTTTCCGAAATGATCTCGCCGTCGATGGTCAAATATCGAACTGTCATCGCCATGAGCTGTCACCTTTTGCTTCCACTCCTGAAAGAATAGTTGTTAAATTCACTCTCGTACCCCCTCAGCAGTACCAGGCGCGTCTGGCTTCCTCAAACATGGGGTGGACGAATTCGGGTCGTAGGTATATGTCACGACCGGTCCGGTTCCTTCTTTCGCCACCGGGTTTCGGAGGATAATCTCCGAGAGCGTGCTGTTTCCCGCCGAGTCATAAACCATCGTCGTTACCTTAAATCCCAAGGGTTCCATATCATTGTCCTCCACTTTCCACCGCAAGCCGCAAAGCTTTTAGCGCGCGGTCCACGTAATGCCCTTTGCCTTCCGGCAGTTCTCCAACCGCCGCAAGCAAATCCGCAGGCTCAAGCGCGAGTGCTTTCGAAACCTCACGCCCCGTAATCAGCGAACAAAGCACGCCAGACGCAGCTGTCGAACTCGGACAACCCGGTGACTTGAACGCCGCCTCTCGGATCACACCGCCCTGGACGATTAGCCAAATCTGCACATAGGGCCCTTCACCGGGCTGGTCGGATTCACCGTAGTGCGTCGCCCCGTCAAGCGGTCCGCGATTCAGCGGACCGTGCACGAACCTCAGCGCGAATTCGCTAAGCGCTGCCATCGCACTCCCTAATTAACCGGTAACGGAGGAACGCTTCATCAAAGATCGGGGTGCCCCAAAGCTCCATCGAACTAGGAATCGGCTGGCCATCGTAGAACGCTTCCAACTTCCGAATGAGCGCAAAGTCGCTCCACACTTGTCGCGCCACCCGCTCTGGATGCGGGAGACTCGCAAAGCTAACACCTTGCTCGTGCTGAACGAATACGTCTTGCGCAATCACAACCCGATAGCCAAGCATTCGCATTCTGAAGGAGAATTCGAGGTCGTCTGCTCCAAGCTCGGTTCCTTCATCAAGCAAGCCATGCATATTGAGTGTCTCGCGCTTCACCGCAACGCAGATACCGACCAAGAACAGTGTCTCCTGCGTTTTGCCAGCAAACTCTTCAGCAAGGATGGTAGGAAGTGCCCTAAGTGCGGGGTGCCGCTCGCCCAGCAAATGCCCCACGAACTGGTCTCCACCGACATTATCTGACATCGGACCCACCGCAGCAATGTCGTCATCCAGCCGAGACGCCAAGGCATCAATCCAACCTGAATTCACATAAGCATCCGGATTCAAGGTCACGAGAATCTCACCCTTGGAGGCAAGCAACCCAATATTGGCCGCCTTGGAGTATCCAAGGTTTGACTCCTGCTGGATAACCTGAAGCCGCGAGTCCGTTATCCCCTGCAAAACAAGGCGAGTTCCATCGGTGGAGGCGTTGTCTACAACGATCAGCTCATCGCCCGGACCAATGGTGGATAGAACACTGTGAATACACTTCCCAATCGTTCGAGCCGAGTTGTAGCTGACAACAACCACGGAAGCGTGGCAACTGCATGGACCAAGCGTTCCCGCGTGCGGTCCTTGAAGAACAGCGCGTCCTCTCAATTCCAGCGGTGGTGGAACACTTGAATCGAGCATCTTCGTTAGCTCAAGAATGTGCTTCTCGGTGGCCTCGTGACCCGGGTTGAGATCTCGCGCACGACTCATCGCAACAAGAGCTGCCCAAAGATCCATCTGCTGCATGGCGCAAACGCCTCGCAGGAATGCGCCTTCCGCGCAGCCAAGACGGTCGAGTTCCTCCAGAAACGGAGCCGCACCATATAGGTCACCCGCCTCGACAAGGCTTCGAGCGCGAATGAGCAAGGGGCCAAACGCATAAGGGTAGCTATGCAAGATTTGGCCCAGAACTTGGCCTGGGTCTCTTCCCATCTCCACCGCAAGCCGCAGCATCCGCTGAGTCCAGCCTTCTGTCGGCCCTTCAGCTTGCTTCAATGCGTCAAGCGCTTCTCCCGCCGTACGGTAATCCGCTTGCGTCATCGCCGCTTCAAAGAGGCTCAGCGAACTTGGAGCAAAGCCCGGCGCAACCTGGATTGCCATCTTCCACCACTTTCGCGCTTCGCCGTAATTACCTAGAGCGAGATCGATAGCGCCAAGGTTGTGAAATCGCTTGAACGTAAGCATCCCTAAGTCAAGGCTGCCAAGAAGGCCTCGGGCGTCTTCGCGAACCCGAAGATACATCTCTTTCGCCTCGTGAAGTCTTCCCATATCCGATAGGACGGTGCCTGACTGGAACAGCAGTTCTGGATCGTCAGGAGTTCCAATGAGCCCTTCTGCAAAAGTTGCCAGCGCACCTTCTGCGTCACCGAGTTCGCGCCGAGAATGCCCAAGCATCGCGTATGCCTTGCGTAAATGGGACTCATCTGGCCCGGAAGCAGCAATACTCCTCGTCAACCAGTCGACGGCGGCTTCATGCTCACCAACAGCATTTGCGGTCATTCCCAGGTTGAACATCTTGAACGGATGGCCTGGATCTTCCTCATGGTCTAGCCGCAGGAGCAGTTTTTCGCGTTCTCGCTTAATCTTTTGGCCTTCAGGTGAAGTGTCATAGCCGGAGTGCCAGACGCATGCGTCTTTGACGAGCCCGATATCCTTGCCCGTCCTTCGAATCGATGCAAGGTTTTGCTCGTGGATGCGGCCTTCAAAGCAAACTCCAGGTGCGGCCCGGAAGACCTTCACGTGATCCACTTGGATGCCGCCGGTTGGCCCACCATCAACGAAGCGAACCGGAACAACAAAGCCGCCAACGTTCTTGGGCGCGTTAATCACGGCCCGCAAGATGGCCTCAAGGCTCTTTCGGTCCACGGTGTCATCGGCATCGATCCACATAATCCACGGACGACGTGCATACCTAAGTGAGACGTTCCTTGCTTCCGAATAGCTGTCGGGCCACTTAATCTGGTAAAGCTCAGGGTCGAACTGACAGGCAATATCCAACGTGCCGTCGGTTGAACCGGTATCCAAGATGACAAGCTGCGTAACCCCCTTGACGATGCTCTCAAGACAAGCGCCAAGCACGCGCTCTTCGTTCTTGACGATCATGCAAAGGCAGATATTGGCTTGTTTGGCAAGCCGCCGAATTCGCTTGTCGATTTCTTCGGGCTTATTCTTCGGCTCGAAGACGATGGGAGACGCAGCCATTCCCGAAAGGTGGGAGCAGTAGCCACATTCCAGGTCGTCCTTCCACTTCTGGCGGTAAATCGCTTCGTTCCGTGTAAGCAAAACCGCGGGATGCTCTTTTCGCCGTGCGAGGCTCTTGCTGCCTTCATGATGAACAAACGCCCTCTTGGCGAGCACCAACCGAAAACCCGCCCGGCGAATTCTGTAACACAGGTCATTGTCTTCGAACATGCCAATCCCGAATCGCTCATCGAACGCGCCAGTTTCTTCGAGGACTTCCCGGCGTATAGCAAGGCAGAACCCCACCAGCATATCCACGTCTTGGTCCGGCGTCTCGGTTCGAGCAAGCAGATCCGCGAACAGTGGCATCGTCTCGATGGATTCATAAGTGGAATCGATCTGCTGGTGATGGCCGGTGTTATTGGACAGTGGCCCTGCCGCCCCGATGGAGCGCGATGCCATCAGCGATTCGATGAGGCGAACGTAGCCAGCATAGGGAACGATGGTGTCGCTGTTGAGAAAGAGGATCACTTCACCGGTGGATTCCCGGTACCCGACGTTGCTCGTTCCGGCAAAGCCAAGGTTCTTTTCATTCGCAAACAGACGTATGCCAGAAAACGATGCCGCAACTTCGGCCGCTTTGTCGGGAGACTTGTCATCGACGACAATGATTTCGTGAACGAGATCTCCGAGGGCAACCAAGCTCGTAAGGCACCGGCGAATATCGCGCTCTCCGCCGTGCAGGGGAATGACAACAGATACCTTTGGCCACGGCACGCAAGGCAAAATCTCTGGCGATGGATCTAGGGCGATGCTCCTAAGCTCCTCAGGAACAACGATTTTTTCAATCCGCTTATACGCTTGGGGGTGAGTTGGGTGGAGATCTCGCATCAGCGGATCGAAATCCCAGCCACGGAAGACGCGCTCTTCCCAGCCCGCCACAACCTCGCTCTTGTGACTCCAGCAGCCAAGCTTTCTGCTTATCCGCTCTGCGGGCAGGGCATAGCTAAGATGGTGGAGGATGCCAAACTCTGGCCCAAGCACCAGCTTGGTTCCACCAGCAAACTCACGAATATGAACGTGGTTCACTACGTCAAGGTCAATGAGGATGGCAGGCGTTAATCCCTCCCGTGGGCGGACTACAAATTCTGGAGACTTCCAGTAAGTATCCATGTGGACATGAACCCGGCTGGCAACCCCGGATTCAGCGAGCTTTATCAGATTCGCAAGAAGCTCTGAAGAAACGACTTCGTCACTGTCAGGAATAATGCAAAACCGAAAGCCCCTTTTTCGGACCTCTTCCATACCCGTCTGCCTGTGCAAACTCTCGGATGGGTAATCCCCGAGGATAACGGTGGCACCAGTTTCCTCAGCCACTTCAACCGTTCGCTCGTATGGTCCAGTCGATCCATCGAAGGCCAAACGGCTCACGCAGACAAACACCGGCCCCACGCTTTTGACGCTCTCGATGACGTTCTTCAGATACCAGTGATCGTCATGGCAGCAGATGAGCGTTGCAATGTTTTGGTCTGACACGTTTTCGATGTTATCAGGCGTTGCAAAAAAAACAACTCCTCTTCTAAATATTCTTAGTCTTTATATTTTTCGTGTTAAATCTTTAATAGTAACGAAACATTTGTTGCGCGTTCCATCGAAAACTGTGTTATGCTGGAAATCAAGGGGCTCTTGGAGCTTTATTGTGCTACAGAAAGCGCGGAATCCCAAGGACAATTTGCGAGGACCGAAACAGTATGGGCAACCAGTTTAACGAGAATAATATGTGCTTTGGCGGGATGTGTGGGCTGTGGTTGACGTTGCCGAGAGCGCCACATCCGCTTCAAATTCCCAAGTTCTCAGCCGGAGTTGGCATAGGCGGACCGTGCATGGGCGGCGGCAACCAGCCCGGCCCTGACTGTAGCGCTACCGACTACACACCAAGTCCGTTTAACAGCAAACCACTTCCGGTATGCAAGCGAGTCACCAGCTAAGCGGGGGAAACCTATGAATACAAATATCTCCATTCAGCTCAAAGCGCTTGGCTATGACATCTCGATCGGCTTTAGCTATAACGCCACTTCATCCGATGTCACAGCTTATGGTAACAACCGTAACTGCGATGTCAATGCATACGTTGTGTCCTCACTTACCGGCCCCGAGGTAAACATCGTCAAAGGAGATGTTCGACCACATCTCGTATCCGGTCTTCGTGGCGACTTACGTTTACGATACTTTCAACCGGAAAGTCCAGGAGATCCATCCGAACGGCCCCGTCTACAGTGTTGTCTATAACTCGGCGGGAGTAGCGACCCGCTCAGATGATATCTTGGGCTATCCGACCACCTACCAGTATTCGGTGGCGGGTGATCCCACAACGATTATTGATGCCGCTGGCTATATCTGGACGAATATTTTCGACGGCGCTCATAACACCATAGGGATTGTGGACCCCCTTGGGCGGCGCAGCACGTTTACCCGCGACACCTACGGCCAATTACTAACTTCCCAGGATGGAAGAGGACTGATAACGACCAACTCTTGGGATTCGCATGGCAACCTCGCCAGCATTTTGTACTCCGATGGTGGAGTCGTCACCATGGCGTATGACGTCCTGAACCGCATGGTAGCCCGGACCGACCAGCTAGGGCGAACCACCACCATGGTTTATGATCTGGCCGACCACGTCATTGCCCAGACGAATCCGTTGAACCAGACGACGACTTATGTTTACAATTCTTGTCAGTTGGTGGCGACGGTTTCCCCACTTGGACTTCGGACGACGAACACCTACGGGCGATTCAACAACGTTCTTACTACTCAGAATCCACTTGGATATGTTTGGACGAACGTCTACGACAATATGGGCTATCAGACCGGCACGATAGATCCCCTTGGGAACCGGACCACTACTGTTTGGAACTCGTCTCGGCAGAAGATTGCGACTTACGATCCACTTGGGAACATCACAACTTACGGCTACGACAATGCGAATAGGTTGATTACGGTCCAGAATCCGCGGGGCTATGTTGCAACCACGATCTACAACGCACGGGATGCGATCGCTTCGCAGGATGCGCTGGGAAATCGCTGGACGACGACTTATGATCCGCTAGGAAGGGCGGTTGCCAGTGTTTCACCGCTAGGGTACTTCGCCACGACCGTCTACGACAGCGCTCGGCAAGTGATTGCCAACGTGAACGCCCTATCGTATTACACAACGCTCAGCTATGATGCAGCTGGCAACCAGGTCTCGACGCAGGATGCCAACGGTAACTTCACGACATCGGTCTATAGCGCTAATTCAAACCGGCAAGCTGCGACGATTGATGCTCTCAACTACCGCACATCGATGGCTTACGATCTTGCTGGCCAAAACATCGGTCGGCAAAACGCGCTTGGGAATTGGATAACCATGGCGTATGATTTGGCTGGGCGTCAGATTGCGATTCGAAATGAAATTGGGTACGTGACAACGACCGCCTATGATCTCAACGGCAGAACCGTTTCGATCATTGACGGAACCTCAAGGGTCAAGACGATGATTTATGATGCAGCGTCGAATCTGACGAATACGAAGTATTCCGATGGCACGATTCTGACGCTGGTTTATGATCCACTCAACCGCGTCACGACCATGTCGGATTGGGGCGGAATTACGACTTATGCGTTCGATTCGCGAAGCCTTTTGGTCGGCAAGACCGACCCTGGGAGCCTCGTCCAGGCGTATCAATATGATGTGAATTCGAACCGGACGCTTCTTATCGATCCCGATAACGGGCGGTGGACGACGACCTACGACATCTCTGACCGGACCTATTCGAGCCAGATGCCTTCCGGCGAATTCTATACGACGCTATATGACGCTGCCAATCGGCGAACCACCCTTCAGATGGGCCTTGGCTCGATTCGCGTCTACGCTTATGATGCCGCAGACCGGCTCACTTCCCAGATTGATTACGTTGCCGGGTCACCGATAGCGACGTTCCTCGATACTTACGATCCCGTGGACAACCGGACCAGCCGCAATCAGAATGGTGTTTTGTCGACTTGGCTGTATGATCGAAATTACCGCCTGTTGGTTCAACAAACCTCGGGTGCGTATGCGACATTCGCCTACGATCCTCTTTACAACACCTTGCTGAAGTGGCATCAAGGCACCGCGCCGCTGACGATGGGCTATGATGCGGCCAGTCGTTTGACCACCTCGATTCAGGGCTCGGTTTTGACGACTTATACCTTCGACAACGCTGGCAACCGCCTTATAGAAAATGCACTTGGCGCGCTCACGACTTACACCTACAACGGCGAGAATCGTGAATTGAAGATCTCGTCGCCAGGTGGCCTCTCGACGTATACCTACTCCGGCGATAACCTGCGTCGGACAAACGCCGAACCCGGCCAAGGCGTCTACACAACCATCTGGGACGGCACCGATTACCTCGGCGAGGTGCAATAGCCATGGCGATGACAGTTCGATACTTGACAATCGGCGGAGAAATCGTCTCTGAAACGAGGAGCGGTGTGCGGAGCGATTACATACCAGATCCACTGGGGTCTACGGCGGCGCTGATTAATTCTAGTCACACGATCACGGATACCTTTCTTTGGTGGCCGTATGGGGAGCAAAGATCACACGTTGGGTCAAGCGTGACGCCGTTTGGATATGCTGGCACGGTTGGATACTATGGTGATGCCGTCGGTAGCCGTCTCTATATTAGAAAGCGGTTGCTTCGACCGAAGACGACCTGCTGGCAAACAATCGACCCGGTATGGCCCTCTGAGCTTGCCTTTGTTTATGGCCGATCTACTCCAGTGACGTTGACGGATCCTTCCGGCTATCTGCCGGGCGAAGGAGGTGCATGCGAGTGCGGTACCACTAAGTCTTTTCTTGATCACACCGACCTATGGAAACGAGAAGGTAATTGTGGAACTTCAACAGGTGTAGTAACATGTTACATCAATGGCTGTTTTATTACTATAAATGGCAAGAATTACGACATGCCCTATACGAAATCGTGGGCTGGTGACCCCACGGTTACCTGTAATTGTTCGGTTGTTTTGGTTACCCATATAAGTTGGTCGAAATCATGCGTCTGCGAGCCAGTCGGAGCTTGGGGATGTACACCAATTTGTTCTTGGAACTGCTCAAAGGGTCACTACAGATCAAGACAGAGCCGCAAGAAAATAACTATTTGTCCTATTAAGGACTTCCCTCCGATTGAGGAAGACCTTTGAGAATCGCCACACGACTTGTGCTTCCTGGACTGAGCATGAAAAGTCTCGTTTGTTCGTTATTTTTTGCTAGCTTGGCGTATTCGGTTACATTGATTAGTGCGCAAAGAGACCGTAAGTGGGTTGGACTTTTATCCCCATCAAGTGTGACCTCACTAACGATGAGTAATCGCGATATCTTTGTCCTTACGGCCTCGGGGTGTCACCGTGTGAGCCCAACCGGCCAACATCGATTCGTTTCGATCGATCCATCGGTGCAGAAGGCTCAATTAGTGGCCGCTGGTTTTAATCGGGCATGGTATCTACTTCAAAGCGGATCGCTGCTGGTTGTCGACCTGGAAACGGGCCGAATATCAGGTCGTACTTCAATCCCAAACGCTAAGCTGAACCAGGCTGCCTGCTCGGCGGGCGGCAGCAACTTAGTCGCTGGCAGTCTTGAAGGAACATGCATTAAGGTGAAAGCCGGTAACTTTCAGAAGATTCGCCTTCCTAGCAAGTCTCCCATTACGGCCTTGGCTGCATCACCAGACGGGACTACTTGCCTTATTGCAATGTTAAATCGATCTGTGTTTGTCGTGAACCTGCAGGATGCAAAAGTCGTCACGCAATTTCACAGTGAATTCCCAATACATTCTGCGACGTTTGATCCCAGTCGGAGAATTTATTGGGGGGCAACTCAAATTGGCCTGCTGCCCATCCCAATTGCGGGGGGGGACGGTGGTCGCAAGTTCGTCAATCTGGGTATGAGTGTCTCGGAACTGAGGACCGCCGATGATGGCACATTATTGTTTATCGACCTTCCAAAGTTGAAGGGTACGGCACGGAATCTCCCTAGAAGCGCTCCTGATCCCAGTGGCGTCTGGCTTTGGCGCAAAGGTGGGAAGAAGATGATTGGGCAGACACGTACGGCGTCGGTCGCAATATCAAAAGACGGTCGGACGGCATGTTTCGTGGGAACAGATGGTGTCCTCCATGTCACCGACGTCAATAAGGAACTGGGCTATGCCGCAAGTCAGAACTGAAGGGGTGTTAAAGTCTATTTCATGTGCGGTTTTGACGTATATCGGTTGCACCGGCAGAATATGCCCGCCTCGTCCAGTGTGCCACGTCCATGATCAATAAATATGGGCCCCCACAGGCGCCGACGGCATGTGCCATCTCTCATGCACATAAAATACGGTTCTTTGGAGAGAAGTCGATAACTGAATCGCACCAAGGTCGATTCCAAAGCAAATCGGGTGGCTCGTTTGGAACGTATTTGTTACGAAAATCTTCAGATTTCTTGTTCGTCGCCGATTAGGCACGAGATTCGCAGGCAACATGAACATCCGAACGGCCGAAGCTGTCGCGCGAAGCCATTTCAGGCTATATTCCTTTATAAGATGATGATGAGCGCGCTAATTTTTACCGCCCTCATTCATCTGGGCAACGTACGTGACGGGATTGGTAGTGAGAAATTCCAGGTGATTGTGCACACCGGTTAGACAGAAGCCGGTCTGCCCTATGAGGTTGTAAATAGTTTGTCTCTTAGTGGAGGAAAGATTGAATACTCCCGTGAGACAAGCCATGGGCACACGCTCGTTTGCCAATTTAACACCGTCACCAAGATTCGAAAAATGGCGCTGGAAGGTGGATCTGAAATTCTGATTTCGAAGGATAAACCAACCGTCGACAATTTCTCGACCGATCGGTCATGGATGAAGCCCCACAAAACGAAGGTTCAACGAATCGCTAATTTTGACTGCTATCACTATCGGTCGGGGGACGTCGAGGCGTGGGTGAGTACGTCAAATCCAAACGACATTATCGCGATCATCATTTACGACCATGGGAAAGTTTCCGAATCTTCGCTATACATCGAAAAGCGGAAGAGGCTCGCGTCGGATGTTCGGCTATTCGAGCTACCGGCAAAGGCTCGAACGAAATGGGTTACGAAAAAGCAGATGGACGCCTTTTACAATAAATACATTGATATTTCCCCACCAGCTGAGACTTGGTAACATTAATTCCGACGGGTTATCGTCGCCAGGGCTAAACGAGAATAGGCGGGATTGCAGGTGATTCCAGATCCTATCGCGTTGCCAGGGGCTATTGATGGGGCGCGCCTTTGGCGCTTCATTTTTTCTATGGTCGAATGAAATGTGGATTGTCCCGACTGCGTCGGCACCGTTGGGATGATTGACCCCTCATCCTGGCCCTCTGCCCCTTGGGTAAGGGGAGATTGAACTGCTCTTTTGGTGTCGCTTCGTCGGCCGATTTCTATTTGGATTGTCCCGACTGCGTCGGAACCGTTGGGATGGCTGACCCCTCATCCTGGCCTTCTGCCCCTGGTGCCAGGGAGATTGAACTGCTCTTTTGGTGTCGCTTCGTCGGCCGATTTCTATTTGGATTGTCCCGACTGCGTCGGAACCGTTGGGATGGCTGACCCCTCATCCTGGCCTTCTCCCCTTGGGCAATGGGAGAAGGGACCTGATACGCCAATTTGCGCACTTTTGGACCGAAGGCCCGCTCAATGGCTTAGGCGACTGCAAATTCGCGGCGGTCGTAGACCAGGTCGGTTGCGATTTTCCAGACTTCGGGGTCGATTTGATTTTCGGGTTTGATCTTGCTGAAGTGGACGATCGCGCTGGTGAGTCCGGCTTCTTCGGCGTAGTGAAGGAATGCGGAATTGAGGATCTGGCGGGCGGAGGCTTTAAGGCCAAAGCTGATGTTGGAGACACCGAGGATCGTGTTGACTCGCGGGTGTCGCTTTCGCACCTCGCTGATCGCTTCGATGGTTTCGTAACCGGCGGCGCGGAATTCCTCGTCGCCTGACCCGAGGGTGAAGGTGAGGCAGTCGATGAACACGTCGTGATCGGGGATACCGAATTCTCGAGTTCGGGCGAGAATGCGGTCGGCGATCTCGATCTTCTTTTCGACCGTCTTCGCCATGCCGAGTTCATCGATGGTTAAGGCGACCACAGCGGCACCGTACTGGCGGCACAAGCCGAGAATTCGGGCAGTTCGCGCTTCGCCGTCCTCAAAGTTGATGCTGTTGACAATCGGCTTGCCCGCAACGCACTGAAGGGCGGCTTCGACAACTTGCCACTCGGTCGAGTCGACCATGAGCGGAACCGTGATGTGTCGGTTGTAGTTGGCGAGGAGCCGTCGCATATCTCTGACTTCATCGCGACCGACGTAGGCAGTGCATACGTCCAGCACGTGGGATCCTTCTGCTTCCAGTTCCCGCGCGAGTTCGGTCAAGCCATCCCAGTTCTCGGCGGCGAGCATGTCGCGAAACGCTTTCGATCCGTTCGCGTTGGTCTTTTCTCCGACGATCAGGAAGGAGTTATCTTGAACGTATGGTTGAAACGTGTAGAGGCTTGAGCACCCAACGAGCGAAAGCGCATCGGCTTGTTCGTCCGTTCTCAGTTCAAAGTCAAAGCCAGGGAAGAGTCCTCGCACCTTTTGCCAGTGAGCGTTGTTGCCATGCTTGCGACCGCCCACCGAAGCGGCAACCGCTCGGATATGCGCAGGCGTCGTCCCACAACACCCTCCGATCATCGCTGCGCCGTGGTCGGTAACGAACCGATCGTGATGGCCGGCGAGCTCCTCTGGCGTCAATTTGTAGACAGCGCGACCGCCTTCCATGATGGGTAGGCCTGCGTTGGGCTGAACGCATATCGGTCGCGTGGAGTTCTGACCGAGGAAACGGACGTGCGGCGTCATCTCGATCGGGCCGGTTGCACAGTTCAGCCCGATCGCCTTGACGGAAGGGAACGCTTCAATCATGTTGAGCGCAGCGCCGATTTCGGAGCCAAGGAGCATCGTCCCGGTTTGCTCCATCGTGACTTGAACGAAAAGCGGCACCTGACGTCCCGTCTCCGCCATCGCTCGGTTCGCGGCGACGATTCCCGCCTTCACCATCAACAGGTCTTGCAGTGTCTCCAGCAGCAGCGCATCGGCACCACCTTCAAGAAGGCCGGTAAAGGAAAGGGAATAGGTCGATTCAATCTCTTCCCACGTCGCTTGGCCAAGCGAGATCAGCTTCGTCCCTGGTCCGAGCGCGCCGACGACAAAACGTGGCTTTTCGGGAGTCGAGTATTTCAGCGCTGCCCGTTTCGCGATCTTGGCGGCTTCGAGCGACACGTCATAGACGAGCTCTGAAATCTCATATTCGGCAAGAACGATGCTGGTGGACCCAAACGTATTCGTTTCAACCAAGTCGGATCCCGCCTCAAAATAGGCTCCATGAATCGACTCGATGACTTCGGGTCGGGTGAAAACCAGTGCTTCATTGCATCCGTCGAGTAACTTTCCGCCCAGTCGATCTGCAGCCGAATTGACGGCAGCACTATGTCGAGCGTCGGCCCTCAGAATGAAATCATCGTCGGTAAGGTTAGCCCCCTGGATCTGCGTACCCATCGCGCCGTCGTAAACAAGAACGCGGTCAGCCAGCACATTGAGCAGCAAAGAATCCATTCCACACATTATGGCGGGCAAAGGAATGAATCCTTAAGCGATTGTGGGCTTCACGTACCGTCCGTGATGAGAAGTGGCAGCCCCTCCGTATTCCATGAGCCAAATTTCGCGACCCACCTCTGAATCGAAACCACGTCCACCGACTTCAACGCCTCCTTGCGGTAGCCCCGATGATTTCTCGCGCAGAGGACGCAAAGGGACGTTAAGGCAGATGGGAGGATCAGCTAACCCATTTAATATAGGTGAACGCCTATCGGCATCGGATGCGAATAGCTACAAACCGAAACGCTACCACTCCAGACGCTCAACCGTGGCAGTTGATGGCAATGCACCCGGTCACCAAAAGGTGAGCACTTGCACAGGTCGCGAAGTCCAATACCACGGTGTCTTCAGTACACACGATGCGGTACGTCGTCTCACCACCATAGCGGATGTGTTCACTAAAGGTGTAGTCAAGCCGGGTGGCAACCACGTCAACCGATGCAGGGCTTTCTCCTGATACGTATAACATACACTCCGGATTGCCGGTGGCTTCTGTCATGCAGGATGTCGCGGACCCACCGGCGACCAACTGGTACTCAATGGTCGTCTTCATCGCGAGTAGGTCTCGCGCGGAGTTCAGCCTGGCGAACCCCATGATTCTCGTTCTCTCTTCTACAAACTCCGACATAGCTCTATCTGGCGCGATCCATCCGTACGCAGGGATTATACGTTTCAGCATCGCAATAGTTCGGCATTCGGCTGCTCACAACGGTCGGTTAGCCGTGAAGTTCACAAACTCTAACCTCACGTCGACCGGAAGGCAATAGACGGGTATCTTTAGCCGTGCGATCGTTTCGCCGCACCCTCAGTTTTTTGCGGCCGTATCGGGGACGCGTTTTGCTCGCGGTGGTGATGACTTTGTTCGTCACGCTCCTTCAAATCGTGCCGCCTCGACTTTATCAAGTCGCCATCGATAACGCGATCCGGCCCTCGCTTTCTGCCCAGAAACAACTGAAGGAGCTACAAACTCCGCACAAGGTCACCCCCGAGCAATCGCAGAAGGAAACCGCCCAGAAAGCTTCGCTCACGAACCAGGTTGAGAAGCAAAGCCCCTTCGTCCTGCTCATCACCTCGGTTGGGCTAGTGCTGGTCATCGTGTTTCGAAACATGTTCAGCTATGCGAACTCGTACATGGTCACTTGGATTGGCCACCGCTTTGTGTTTGACTTGCGCTTTGCCACTTGGCGTCACCTTCAGCGCCTCAGCCTTGCCTTTCACAACCAAACCCAAACCGGAAAGATCATGGCGCGCGTTACCGCCGACATCGAGCTTATCCAGGGCCTCATTCAAGGTCAGCTTGTCACGTTCATCAGCGATATCGTCACCCTGATCGCCGTTATCTGCATGCTGTTCTTCTTGGAATGGCGGCTGGCGACGATCATCCTCGTGCTGGTTCCGTTCTATGTCGTCAGCTACCTATTCTTCCTGAAGAAGATTCGGGAGACGAGCAATGAGCAGCGACGGCTGTACGACGCGATGCTGGGAACTCTTGCCGAGAAGATCGCCGGAATCGCGGTCGTCAAAGCCTTCGTGAAGGAAGATCATGAGCGAGCGACCTTTATGGGCAAGGTTCGCGACAAGTTCGCCGTCGACATGGAGCAGGTTCACCTCAATCGGCGACTCGGCCTCGTTTCGGCCGTGGTGAGCGCCTTAGGTACTGGAGCGGTGTATTCGTATGGCGGTTTGCTCGTCCAGCATGGCGAGATGACGACCGGAAAGCTGGTCGCCATGACCTTCTATATCGGCTTCGTGTTCAACCCCGCCGTCCGTGTCGCGGACTTCAACACCGCGATGCAGTGGGCGGTCTCGGCGATGGATCGCGTGTTCGAAACGCTTGATACGCGCCCTGACATTGCTGACAAGGCGGGTGCGTTGGCGCTGCCCACCCTTTCCGGTGCCGTTCAATTCGATAAGGTGAGCTTCGGCTACAACGATGGCCAAGCGATCATCAAAGATCTAAGTCTGACCGTGAAACCGGGCGAGATCATCGCGTTAGTGGGTCACAGCGGGGCAGGGAAGAGCACCTTGATGAACCTGCTCATGCGTTTCTATGACCCTACATCTGGTCACGTCCGCGTCGATGGGTTTGACCTTCAGGACGTACGTCTAGAGACCCTTCGCCGCCAGGTCAGCATGGTCGCTCAGGAGAACGTTCTGTTCAGTGTCAGCTTGATGGAGAACATCAAGTACGGGAACCGCGACGCCACCGATGCCCAGGCGATAGCGTCTTCGAAAGCGGCCGACCTCCATGAGTTCGTGATGGGTCTCCCCGACGGTTACGACACGATGATCGGAGAGGAGGGCATAAAGCTTAGCGGTGGTCAAAAGCAGCGACTGGCTCTGGCCCGAGCTCTCGTTACCGACCCTCGAATTCTGATCCTAGACGACGTCACAAGCGCCCTTGATGGAGAAACGGAAGCAAGGGTACAAGACGCCCTCGATGAGGTCATGAAGGGCCGCACAACCTTCATCATCGCCCACCGCCTGTCCAGCGTCGTCCACGCCGACCGAATCGTCATCATCGAATCCGGCGTGATCGAAGACATCGGCACCCACGAAGAACTCTCCAACCGCCCCGGAATCTACAAAGACCTCTATGAAGAGCAATTCCGAAGCGCCCTCCAACCCACCAGCGTCTAAACCAACCGTACCCACCCGCGATGGTCACCACCTCCGCGACCCACGTACCCGCCCCGTAGTCGGCGTTTCCGTGGCGCCGTCCGGAACCTGGAAGCACAGCCCAACTGGCGGGATTCCAGGATTGAAATAGGACTCCGCCTATTCTGCCGGATAAGAAATCTCAACACGGAGAACCCTCGATGTCACGGGAGCAAGACGCCACCGATGGTCTCTCCAGCGTCTGAGCGGGGGAGGCTCTGGCGGGGGAAATCCGGTCCATAAAACGCGTCGAGACGAAGTCGAGACTCCATATTTCCGGTAACCACGAGAGTTTCCAGAAATTAGGAGTCACGGCTGCGCCAGGACACAATTTGGACTGCATCAACGGAAATAATCCTCGCCCGACCCTCTCCGGCTCAGATGTTCGAGAGGCCATCGGTGCCATCCAGCCCCTGTGAAATCGAAAGTCTATCGCACCGTCCACATGCACAACCGCCCCGAAACACCCGGACAAGGCCGCACATCTACAAATGGGACTGGTTGTCCCCCTAAAACAGACCCTCGCGCGTAGGAATCCAACTTTTAGCTAAAGTCTGCCCAATAAGCAGTAGACACCCATCTAGGTGCGTGTAAACATAGCGCGCAAATGGAATAAGTTCCCAGGGTTTTCCCATAAAAGTGGTTGTCATTCCCATGATTTCACGCATATAATCCCAGTCACGTGGGGCAGAGAGCTACGGATTGCACGAAATCTCACAGTATTGGGGCGGATCCTTCCAAAGGTTCCAGAGGGCGACAGCAAGCATGGATGCAGCGGTCGCCCTTCTTTCTCCCCTTGAATATGAAGGTCTTCGAAAATGGCAGCAGACGGCGAGAAGGGTACGGACCTCAAGCCGCTTATTGGAACCGACGAAGCGACCATAGACAGTAAAGGTCGCATTCTCCTCGGCAAGAAGAAGCGGGACCGTCTTGGTGAAACATTTGCGATGGCTATCGGGGAACTTGGCTGCATTTGTGCGTATCCCGAATCTCGTTGGCAGGAACGCCTTGACGAGATTAACCGATACGACCCTATTAATCAAGGTCGCCAACAATACGCAAGATTGTTTTTCGGCTATGCCGATGATGAGATGTCGTGCGATACGCAGGGCAGAGTTGTCATTCCGCAGAAGTTGCGAGAATTGGGAAAACTAACTGAGAAGGTTCTTCTCGTGGGATGCTACGACCATCTTGAGGTCTGGGATCCCGAAGAATACGATCAGTATTGTATGTATCCGGATACCTATGGCAAAGAGCGAAGAGAGGCCATGGAAAAGGCATACAACAAGATGAAAGGCTGATCGACGAGGAGAAGTACCGATGGGAAACAGCGTGTTTCAAGGTAAGTCGACCCGTCGCACATCCGCGAAGTTTATTGGATTGAGGAAAGTCGCCATGTTAAGGGGTAAAGAAATTGAAAATTTTAGACACGACCCCGTCATGGTGCGTGAGGTGATGTCGGTCTTTGGGCTAAAGCCTGGAGATACCGTGGTCGACGCGACTCTCGGATTGGCGGGCCACTCCAAGATCTTCGCCGAAGCGATTAAGCCTGGCGGAACCCTACTTGGCATCGACTGGGATGCGGATATCCTTGAAGAAGCAAAATCACGACTTTCAGAATCGGTAGGCGTCACAAAGCACTTCGTTCATAGCGACTATCGGCAAATTGCCCGATGCATCCGAGAACTTGGTCTCGTTCCGAACGGAATTTTGATGGACCTCGGTTTGAACAGCGCGCAAATCGATGATCCTACTCGCGGTATTGCATTTTCCACAGAAGGACCATTAGATATGCGCATGGATAGAAGTCGAGGGGAGCCAGCATCAGCGCTACTCAATCGACTCAGTCCTCACGAGATTGAAAAGCTATTGTTCGACAACGCAGATGAGCGCTGGGCAAAGGCGATCGGCAAGAAGATCGTTGAGTTGCGCAAAGAGGCTCCTCTACGAACGACCACGGATTTGGTCAATGCCGTTTTAGCCGCAGTGCCTTTGGGTGCAAGAGATAAGCGAATACATCCCGCGACAAGGACATTTCAAGCGATTCGAATCGCAGTCAACAACGAGCTTGAGGGTATCGATGAAGCCCTGGTTGATGCAGCAAACTGCCTCGCCGATAAAGGGACGCTCATTGTATTGAGTTACCACTCAGGGGAAGACCGCCAAGCCAAGCACGCGTTCAAAGAGCTAGCGGCAACAAAAGAGTTTGAAGATTTGTACCGAAAACCTCGGCAACCAGAATCAGATGAAATATCGAGAAACCCCCGAAGTCGAAGCGCAAAGCTTCGTGCGATAAGGAGAGTTCTCACTTAAAAATTGCATGGAAGCGTCTGGGGTCACGGATGACCCACAAGGCGCGAGAAGGAATCAAGGATGAGTGTAGTACTAGATCGCCCCGGAACACAGACCGCGACTGCGCAACCAGAGGCAAAGTCGATCGTTCAGCCACGAATTCGTGTCGCGCCGGAAGTCCGGCCCACGATAGATGCCTACCGACAACCGGTCGAGGCGCCTGTATACGTACCTGTTGAACAGCCCGTATACGTGCCGTCCGAACGGCCCGTCTATGTGCCAACCGAGGCGCCAGCCAAGCTTCGAAAGAAGGCGAAGACGAGCGTTGGACGTGTCGTTGCCGTCAAATCGGCGATGTTCTGCGGAGTGTTTGCATTGACATACGTCGCCAGCACGCTTTCTGGGCACTATCTTGTAGAGAAGAGCCGGAACCTGAGCATCGACGCAACGCTGCGCGCTTCAGCCGCGATCAAGGGCGAGCAAGAGGTTCAAAGAAGGCTAGATGCCCTCACAAGCGCCAGCGCAATTGAAGATTGGGCACTATCCCACTCTTTTCGACCTACAGATGGGCTTGGTCAAACGTCTAAGGTAGTTAACCTTGTCGCAAGCAACCGTTGATTCGAAAATCGTAAAGAAGGGCGTCTACTTGATGGGCGTCCTCTTTGCGGTAACTGTCTTTAGCCAGCTAAAACTTCAAACGTGGGAGCAATCACACACCCTTAAGCTCGCCACCGACTCCAAGCGTTTCGACTTCACGTTTCATGACATCGCCCATCGTGGCGCCATTTTGGGTTCTGATGCGAAACCGTTGGCCCAAGATGAGCAGTCTTACGCGCTCACCATCAAGTTCCCCAAGGTGCCTCACAGTGACGCCTTTTTCATGGAGCTAGCTGAGGTTACTGGCATCCCTGCGACGGAATTCTCAGCCCTTGCCGAGGAGAATTCAAAGAAACCCAAGACATGGCTCCAGCCTGTCGCTGGAGATCACTACAAGGCGATTATGGATCTGCGCAAACGCTGGCGCGCCGACGGCCTTTCCCTTGCCGCCACCGGTCAGCGAACCTATCCCTTGGGTGATGCTGCTTCTTGCCTCGTTGGTGTCATCAAAAAGTATCGCGAGGGAGAGACCCGGACTGGCTTGGAACAGAGCATGAATAAGGCCCTCACCGGCCAGGATGGCCTCCGAGTTGGGCTTACCGATCGGTTTGGCGCATTTCTCCCAATGCGCATGGACAAAACGTCGATCCCACGAAAGGATGGAGAAGATGTCCTTTTGACCATCGATACCGATCTTCAGGCCCTGGCTGCCCAGTCGATCAGGACCGCCGTCGAATCCAATAAGGCCGAGAACGGCGTGGCGATGGTAATGGATCCGAAGACCGGTGACATCCTGGCAATGGCCAACTGGCCATCCTTCGATCCAAATGGCGCGACGGGAAGCCAAGGCAAGTTTGGATTCAATCCAGCATACATGGCCCAACTCGAGCCGGGCTCAATGTTCAAGATATTGACCCTTGCCAAGGGCATCGACGATGGAAAAGTCAATTTGAACGATTCCATTTATTGCTCCGGCGAGTGGCATCCGATTCCGTCGAAAGCAATCCACTGCGACAAGCACCACGGAACCAGAGCCCACGGTCAGGTGACGACTGTAGATGCCATCGCGCGAAGTTGTAACGTTTCTGCCGCAATGTGGGCAACCCACGTCGGTCGCGATAACTTCTTGGACTTCATTCGATCTCTTGGCGTCACTCGGCCGAGCAAGCTTAATGTTCCCGGCGAACGCAGAGGAAATCTCAACTACGATGATTACGCGAAACAGCTTCAACTCGCGTGCTTAGGCTTTGGCCAGTCGATCACTTGTACTCCAGTCGGGCTCCTGGGAGCCTTTGGAATGATCGGTAATGACGGGATTCGAGTTGAACCAAGAATTATCAAGCGAATTGGATCAAAGGTAATTGCGCCAGAACCTGGTATTCGTGTTGTTAAGTCTGATACGGCGCAAACCGTAATGAAATGTATGGAAGCGGTTATCCAGTCGGGAGAAGGAACCGGCGCCAAGCTTCGCATTCCTGGCTACCGGATGGCTGGAAAGACGGGTACTGCAGAGAAGGTTGGCAAGGGCGTGCATGGATATGTATCGAACTTCGTTGGCTTCGTGCCCGCGCCTAATCCCAAGGCTTTGATTTTGGTGATGGTAAATAACCCGAAGGGGAACAAGTACTACGGTGCCGACGTCGCAGGACCCGTATTCAGCCAAATTGCCAAGGCGGTTATTCGTCACTACAATCTTCCTCAAAGCGAATCCATTACTCTCAAGCCTTCAAGAAAACTCTCGATTTCAAGCGAGGAATCGTCGGTAAAGACAAACCCTAAGGACCCTGCAACTCTTTGAACCTAACCGCTTTGCTCCAGAAAGCCGGATTGGAGCCCGTCGATGGATTTGGCGACGGGGACATCCTTTCAATAACCATGGATTCGCGCCGGGCAACCCCCGGCGCTTTGTTCGTATGCATGCCTGGCTCAAACACCGATAGCCAGTCGTTTATTGCGGATGCCGCCTCAAACGGTGCTGTTGCAGCTGTCGTGTACGACGAAAATGGAGTTTCCGCTGCCAAGCTGGCCGGCATTGCCTCCGTCAAGTTTGCTCCCACGCGCCTGGAATTTAACGAATCGGTATGGCGCGTCTGCAACGAGTTTTTCGGGCACCCAACCCATAACATGCAGGTTATCGGCGTGACGGGAACCAACGGGAAAACCACGACAGCTTGGCTCATACGCGACATGCTGGTGGCGATGGGAATTCCGGCTGGCTACTTAGGAACTCTCGGCATTCAACTACCGGGCGAAGAAAGAGAGCTATCGAACACGACGCCGTTCGCAGTGGAGCTTTACAACCTTCTCGCGGAGGCTCGGCAGCGCAAAACGCAGGCGTTGACGATGGAGGTCAGCAGTCACGCACTCCATGAGCGCCGATCCGATGGTATTGAGTTTGATGCCGCCGTCTTTACCAACCTGACCCAAGATCATCTCGATTTTCACGGGACAATGGAAGCCTACGCCGAGGCAAAGCACCGGCTGTTTCGGTCCTTGCCCAAACAGACCGACAAGCGGTTTGTTGGGGCATTTAACAACGATGATCCGGTCGGAGCGAAGTGGGCAATCGAACAAGACGGCCCAAGCGTCACCTATAGTCTTCTTGGTGAAGCCGATCTCGTCGGGACTCCCCTCAAGGTACAGGTTGACCACATTCACCTTCGGTTGGATTACCGTGGAACGGTAGATGTGGAGATTCCCCTTGGTGGCAGCTTCAACGTTTCGAACTGCCTAAGCGCAGTGGCGGGGATGATCGCACTTGGCTACGACTTGAAGTCGATCGCAGAGGCTCTTCCTAAGGTTCGACCCGTTCCGGGAAGATTTGAAGCGGTTAAGAACGATCGTGGTATCGGGATCTTGGTGGACTACGCCCACACTCCCGACGCCCTTGAAAAGCTGTTGGACTCGGTTAGGGAGCTAAAGCCCAATCGAATTATCTCGGTGTTCGGATGTGGTGGTGATCGCGATACAACGAAACGACCTAAAATGGGGCGAGCCGCCAGCGAGCGGTCTGACCTTACAGTTCTCACAAGTGACAACCCAAGAACCGAAGATCCTGCCAAAATCCTAGAGCAAGTCAGGGCGGGCATTGTTCCAACCAGCGATTCGGTAGCGATTATCGATCGCCGCGAAGCAATCGCCTATGCCGTGAAGGCGGCGCAACCTGGGGATGTCGTTGTGATTGCCGGAAAGGGACATGAAAATTATCAGATTATCGGTCGCACCAAATATCCAATGGATGACCGGGATCTGGCACGTGAGGCATTAAGTTGAACCCGACTCCGGTAGAGGAATTTGCGAAATGGATGGGGGGATCCGCAATTGGCTTCCCACCCAATTCCGTAATCTCCACCTTTGCTCTCGATAGCAACGAGATCAAACCTGGCGACCTTTTCCTGGCCATCAAAGGTGCCAGGGTAGATGGTCATGATTTCGTCCCTCAAGTTTTGGCGGCAGGCGCTGTAGGTTCCGTTGCTGAGCATTCTGTGCCAGGGCCACACATCCTGGTCGAAAATCTCGTGTTGGCACTCGGCCACATGGCCAGCCATTTTCGTTCGGAATTTGACGGGCCTGTGATTGGGATTACAGGCAGCGCAGGGAAGACCACGAGCAAAGAATTCGTTGCCCAAGCTGTCTCGTCTCTTGGCCCCGTTCTCAAAACTCCTGGGAATCGAAATTCGGAATACACATGTCCCCTCCTGTGGGCAGAGCTTCAACCGGACCACAAAGCGGTTGTGGTTGAGATGGCCATGCGCGGTTTTGACCAAATCAAGCACCTCGCATCCTTTTCGAAGCCTTCCGTCGGATTGGTTACGAATATCGGCTTTGCCCACATGGAGTTAGTGGGATCTCGGCACGGCATCGCGGTTGCGAAGGGTGAACTGCTGGATGCTCTACCTGCCTACGGTACAGCCGTTTTGTGGTTTGAGGATGACATGTTGGAGTGGCTCAGACTTTGGGCAACCTCTGCAGTCTTGACGTTTGGCTATGAGGACGGTGCGGATTGCCGAATCACCGAGTACAAGGCGAATAGTTGGCACTCCGCCGTGGTGAAAGGCACATGCCTCGGAAAGTCTTGGGAAGCGGAAATGCCCGCCGCTGGCAGACATATCGCCCTGAACGCCGCAGCCGCTGTGCTGGTGGCCGCGGTCATTGGCCTTGATCCCGCTGAGGCGGCTTCGCACATCCATGAAGCGGTGTTGCCGCCCATGCGCATGGAGGTGATTGATCGCCATGGAGCGACAATTTTGCTCGACAATTACAATGCGAGCCCTCCCAGCATGACCGCCGCGATTGAAACGCTCGCAGAGTTACCCGTCGCCGGAAAGAGATACGCGATTATCGGGGAAATGCGCGAGTTGGGTGAGTACTCCGAATCCGCTCATCGACACCTCGGGAGCCTCTTAGGAGAGACTGACCTCGATCACGTCGTGTTCTTCGGCCCTGCTACCGGGCTTACTGCCGATCAAGCATTGAAAGATGGAATGTGTGCCTCGAAAATCACAATGGCCGACTCCTTGCGGGAAGTCAGGGAATTCCTCGACAGAATGCAGCCGGGTGATGCCGTGTTGATCAAGGGAAGTCGTGCGCTCGAACTGGAGCGTTCCCTCGAATACGAGGCATCGCATTGACCGAGCTGTTCGCTAGTATTGGAAGCCCGCCAGTCGACTTGAATGTGTTTGACTGCGTGCGGGCGATCTTGGCGCACTACTCCCAGGCCTTCACCCCAGCACTCGTGATCTCATCGCTGGGCGCTTACCCGATCTATCGGATTCTGCTTGCGTTGAAGTCCAGGCAAACAGTGAGCCAATACGCTCCCGAGGGGCATCAGAAGAAGCAAGGAACTCCCACGATGGGTGGACTTATTGTGGTCTTTGGGTTCCTTTCCGTTCTCCTGCTTTCGTACAACAGGATCCTGATTTCGACGTATCAGTTCGGGTCCATTCTTCCCGTGTTTTGGCTAGTCCTTGGCTTTTCGACAATTGGCTTTGTTGATGACTTCGTTGTTCCAAGGTTGATCAAGGGCAAGCGAGGGTTGGGATGGAAGCAAAAGATCCTACTCCAGCTTGTTCTGGCGTACGTGTGCGCTTTCAAATTGTATGATGCGACATCCATGGAAACCATCTTCATGGTGTTCACGATTCTATTCTTCTCAAATGCTTACAACTTTGCGGATGGGCTGGATTGGCTCGCTGGATCGTTACTCATTGGCCTCTCCATCGGCTTAATGTTCATCGCAGGGCTCGCCGGGGTTGCGGATGTCGTTCCTTATTTGACGGCACTACTGGGTGCGCTGATTCCGTTTATGGTGCTCAATAAGCCAAAAGCCAAGATCTTCATGGGCGATGTTGGCTCATTACCGATTGGAGCACTTTTGGGCCTATGCGTTGCCCTTATCTTATTTCCGGTTACCAGTAGCGGCGATTTTGGCAACTCATTCGGATTGGACACTGCCGGCATATTGAGTCACAGAGAGTTTCCAGTCATGGGCACGATGCCATTTAAGCTGGTTTGCTTATTCATCGTCAGCGGAATGATGATCGTTGAGCTCGTCCCCGTGCCCCTTCAGATCGCAAGCGTAAAGCTTCGAAAAAAGAAGCTATTTAGCTTCACCCCAATTCACCACGCATTTGAGCGCAAAGGTTGGCCAGAGGGCAAAGTCGTTGCTGTGTTTGCTGGATGCCAAGCGTTGCTCAGCGCTGTAGCGATTGCCATTGCGCTCGTTGGAGCGAACCAGTTTCGATACGACCCGTCACAGCATGAATCGCGGGAATTCAGCACCAGAGGACAGCCACTTCCTCTGCACATCCCATTCGGAGTCGATCAAGGACTGAGCCGAGCAACAGCACCACCCATAGGAAAGGGACCGTCGAGGTGACCGGGAAGCGAATCGCGATCTTCGGCCTTGGACGTTCGGGTCTAGCTATAGGTAAGGCGGCTTTGGTTCATGGTGCCAAACCACGGGTCTTCGACCAAAAGACACTCGAAGCACTGCCTAAACGCGATGCGTACGACGAAGCTATCGATGCTGGAATTGAAGTCACTCTTGGATGGAGTGGAACTTTTGATGCCGCCGAAGTCGATCTGATCGTTGCAAACCCGGCTGTTGACCGCCGTCATCCCGCCCTTCGACAAGCCGGGCTCGACGGCATCGAGGTCATCAGCGAGGTCGAATTCGCTTTTCGCATCTCGAAGGCACCCATCGTCGCCATCACGGGAACCAACGGCAAGAGCACCACGACAGTGATGACCTACCTGTGCCTCAAGGCATGTGGTGAGAAGCCGATCCTGTGCGGAAATATCTTTGGCTCAGGATACGACGAGATGCCGATGACGGAGGCCGCGTTGATCGCAACGCCGGAGCAAATACTTGTCGCCGAAATCAGCTCTTTTCAGCTTGAGTGGATCAAGTCGTTCAAACCAGTCGCCGCCGGAATCACGAATATCTGGCCCGATCACCTTGACCGGTACACGGGTTTCGAAGAATACGCCGCCACCAAACAGCGCATCTTTGACCGAATGGATGGCGAAGATTTTGCCGTCGTCAAGGCAAACGATCCTGTCGTCGTTCCTCCGGGAGGACGTGGAGCCGCGTATCGCCCGCGCCGAACCAGGTCACCTCAGGCTGAAGGCATTTCCAGCTCGAAACCCATGGTTCTGACCTTTGGCGCTACCGGCGAACATGCAAAGGTCGAAGAGCATGAACTGCGAATTCTTACCCAGCACGTCAAACTTGAGGATCTGCCGTTTTCCGAACCGCACAACTACCTCAACGCCTGCATGGCCGCCCTATTGACCTATGGTGCCCTAAAGAACAAGGCAGCACACATGCCAGACTCAGCGGCTGCCACTCTGCTCAAAAATGCCGAATCTGCCGAATTGGCACGTCTCAAATCGGGCCGAACCGTTTACGACGCCAAGTTGCCAGATACGCCGATCCTAGCCCTACCTCCTGAGATCGTCTCCGGACTGAAACAGTTTCACGGCCTCGCCCATCGCATGGAATATGTTGGAGAGAAAAGTGGCGTTCGAGTCATCAACAACTCGATGTGCACCAATCCCGATGCTGTCATTAAGTCTGCAAGCAGCCTGCGGGATGCGGCCCACCTACTGATCGGTGGGGTCAACAAAGGACTCGACTTCAAGCCTCTCAAGCACTACCTGGCAAACCATCGGCACAAGGCATATTTATTCGGCAGCGACGCCTCGAAATTAAACGAAATGCTTGGGGGGGATCACCCCATCTTTGATACAATGAAAGCGGCTTTTGAAGCCGCAACACAGAACGCGGTAAGCGGAGAAGTGATCATGTTAGCGCCAGGATGTGCGAGTACTGATCAGTTCCGAGACTTCCGGGACCGCGGGATCGTCTTCAAATCCATAGCCAAGGAATGGCTCGAAAAATGACGAAGAAACTCAGGATTTATGATCCGGTGCTCCTTATATTAGGTGCCGTAGCAACGGGCCTGGGTTTGCTGTTCATTTTTGATGCGGGCTACGCGCGAGCTATCCAAAGTCAGAAGACGGGTTTGCCGCCCGAATTTCAATCTCAGCTTATTTTTCTGCTTATTGCAGCCGGTGCTTCATGGTGGGCAGCGTCGATTCCTTCGGTGTCATGGAAGAAGTGGTCGAAGCTTGCTTGGGTGATTAACCTTCTCCTGCTCATGGCGGTCCCGATCTTCGGGCACCAATTAAATGGAGCGAAGCGTTGGATAGGGTACGGAATTTTCACGATTCAACCTGCAGAATTTGCCAAACTCGCCGCGATTATCTACCTCGCGGGGTACTTCGCCGACCGAAAAGCCTGGCCTCAGAAAATCAAGTATCCGAAGCACTGGATTTCCAAGATGGATAACGTCTGGATTCCGAAGCTCATGCGCTGCTTTCCAGCAATTTGGGTAATGATTGGTGTGGCCTTTATCGAATATGAGCCTGATTTGGGTACTGGGGCTGTTATCGCTGCCACTGGCTTTGCAATGTTCTTTCCGGCACGGGTGACGACAAAATCCATCTATGCCTCTGTCGTGGTTGCGGCCATTCTTTGCACCGGCGCGATGCTCAAAGAGCCGTATCGCGTGCAACGTTTTACACACCACATCCAACGATGGAAGGATGAGAACTTTGACGAATTGGAGTTCCAAAGCGTCCAGGCCGAGCTAGCCATTTCATCTGGTGGTGTTCCTGGAGTTGGCTTGGGTGCGGGACGAGCAAAGCATGTTTTGCCGGCGACCACCACCGACTTCATTTGGGCGACGGTAGGTGAGGAATCCGGCCTTTGGGGCTCAGTAATCGTCCTGAGCGTGTTGGGTGGCATTGTATTCCGGCTACTTTACTTGGCACGTATCGCCAAGAACCGCTTCGATATGCTCCTCCTCTTCGGAGTAGGTAGCTGGATCGGCATTCAAACCTGCGTGAATGTGATGATGGCGAATGCATTTTTGCCAGCCATCGGTATCCCACTCCCATTCATAAGTTCGGGCGGATCAAGTCTTATTGCTCTGTGGATGGCTCTGGGTGTTTGCCAAGCGACACTTGCTCCGGTTCAGGACAAACCAAAACAAATCAAGCAGAAGAGGACTTCTAAGTCGGGTGGTTTCTCCTTCGGCGGTTACCCGAGCCGAAGCAAGGCAAAGTCCTCAACAACGCTCAACCGCCTCAAGGTCACATCAAAGCCCGATCGGCGCGAAAGGGTGTAAGCCTATGAGCGAGGTCGACGGATGCGGCTAGTCATTACGGGTGGTGGCACCGGTGGCCACATTTACCCAGCCTTGGTTGTTGGTCAGGTGGCGAGCGATCACGGAGCAGATATTCTGTACTACGGGTCCATCCGTGGCCAAGAATCAAAAATCTGCGGTGAACGATCGATCCCATTCACTGCATTTCCTTCCGAGCCGCTCTACAGCATTCGCACCATTCGGGGACTTAAAGCCCTCGTCATGCTCCAGCGATCAAGGGGCATGGCAAAGAAAGCACTTAGGCTTTCTCGTCCAGACGTGGTTTTCTCCACCGGTGGCTACAGCGCAGGTCCTGTTGTTGCCGCTGCCCGAGACCTCGGCATCCCCTACACGATTCACACCGCCGACAGCATCCCTGCCCGATCTTCAAGCATGTTCGCCAACAAGGCTGCGGCTTTCACCTGCACTTTTCGATCCACCCTAGATTTGATGCAGGGTCAGAACATGGTTCGAACCGGGCAGCCGATTCGCCGGGAGCTACGTGCCGCCGCGCAGCGGAAGCGTGAACCAGAAGAATTGGTCTTTGTGGTGGGTGGATCGCAAGGTTCAGCGTTTCTCAACGAAACGGTGCCCCAGGCCGCCCGTCAGATGCCAGGAACCACCCGGTTTCTGCACGCCTGCGGACCCGATCATTTGAAATCAACTGCCGAACGAGTCGACAAACTCGAATTGGGTGAACGGTACCAAGTGGTGCCATATCTTCAAACCGATCAGATGGTGGGTGCCTACTGTAAAGCCAAAGTCGTCGTAGCAAGAAGTGGTGGCACCGTTGCCGAATTAGCCCTTTTCGGCCTGCCGTCCGTTTTGGTGCCTCTCCCCAACTCTGCGAATGACCATCAGGCTCATAATGCAGAGGAATTCGTGAAAATGAACGCAGCAACGCTCCTGAAACAATCTGAAGCCTCTCCTGAGGCAATGGCGGCAAGCATCTCCACCTGGATGACTCATCCTGAAAAATGTCTTGCGGCAAGCCAATCCCTACAAGAATGGGATGTTCCCGACGCTGCTGAGCGAATTTACCAACTCATTCAAGGTGCCGCTCGATGAGAATGCGCGAAGAGATCGGAACCGAGTTCTCACACCGAGACTCGCTGGACGGCCATTCCTCTTTTTTCTTAGTTGGCATCGGCGGTGCTGGAATGAGCGCCTTGGCGCGAATGCTGAAGCATCGTGGATTTCGTGTGCGAGGCACCGATTCCACTTCTTCCGTCGAGACGCAGCGCCTGACTGAAGAAGGCATTGAAGTTCACATCGGTCATTCGGGTGAAGCGATTCATTCCGGCGATGCCCTCGTCTTGACCGATGCGATTGACCTTACTCGCTCGCCCGAATTCGACAAGGGCCGCGAATTGGGTATTCCGATTGTGAGGCGTTCCCAAGCTCTCGGATGGTTGCTGAAAGGCCGCAAGGTCATCGCTGTCACCGGTACCCACGGCAAGACGACGACCACCGGCATGCTAGGCATGGGCCTTGTAGCGGCGGGCCTCGACCCATTGGTCGTGGTTGGAGCAAATATCGCCCAGTTTGGAGGCCCGGTTCGCGAAGGCAATGGCGAGTGGGCGGTTGTTGAGGCCTGCGAAGCCTACGATAGCTTTCATGACCTTGACCCGTTTGTCGTTCTCCTGACGAATCTAGAACTCGATCACATCGACTTCCACGGGACCTACGAGAACCTCCGCGAGAGTGTCCTGCGGTTCGTAAACAAGATCCCAGAGGGCGGCAGTCTGGTCTATTGCCGAACCGACGCGGGTGCCGCAGAGGTCGCTCAACTCTCGCCCGTCGCCAACTTTTCGTACGGAGTCGAGGATTTCTATCGTGTCACTCAAGCGGAAGGGCTGGACGAAACCAAGAATCCCAAACAGCGCGGAAACCACAACCTGCTGAATGCGGCGGGAGCGATCGTCGTCGCCGAGCAACTTGGGGCAGACGCCAAACTTGCGGCAAACGGCATCAGTGCCTTTACCGGGGCCGAACGACGTCAGCAGGTTCTCCTTGGCGAACCGAAATCGCCATTTACCGTGATTGATGACTACGCCCACCATCCCACCGAAGTCAAGGCGAGCCTACAAGCGATTGCGACTTCATTCCCGCGGACAGGGCGACTCATCGTTGTTTTTCAGCCGCACCTTTACTCGCGTACTGCCGAATTTCTTACCGAATTTGCCGATGCGCTCAGCGTTGCTGACGAGGTTGTCCTGACAGATATCTATCCGGCTCGCGAAGACCCGATGCCGGGAATTAGCTCGGCGAGAATTGCCGAAAAGATCCGGAAGCCCGTGCACTACGTTCCTTCAAGGCACTTGCTTGCAATGCACGTTGCCAAACTTCTCCAACCCGGAGACGTCGTCGTCGGGATGGGTGCGGGCAACATATCCGAATTTGGGCCATCGCTGATCCATGAACTTGAGCGAACTGTCGACTTCGCATCGTCTAGTCAACAGAGTCCAGCCAAAAACTCCCGTAAGCTTAGCGTCGCCGTTTTGTTCGGAGGCGAGAGCGCGGAAAGGGAAGTTAGCATTCACTCGGGACGTGCCGTCCACGCCGCACTTCAGCGTTTGGGGCACGACAGCAAACTCGTAGACATGACCGAGTTGCTCTTCAAGAGCGCCGATCTCAGCGGATTCGTTGGCCCAAACCGATTTGATGTCGCCTTCCTCGCTATTCATGGAACCGGCGCCGAAGATGGTGCCATCCAAGGGTTGCTAGAACTCCTACACGTTCCGTACACCGGATCTGGCGTGCAAGCGAGTGCCATCGCGATGGACAAGGCCCTGACAAAGCAGATTCTGATGCAACACGGAGTGAAGGTTCCGAAAGGGGCGTTGCTCTCGGAGCCCGAGCCTCCTCTCGACATTCATCCGCCGATGATCGTGAAGCCGAACGCTCAAGGCTCGACGGTTGGGTTGAGTTTTGTGGAGAATCGTAACCAGCTTTGCCCTGCACTTCTGGCTGCTTTTCAATACGACTCCGAAGTGCTCGTTGAGGAGTGGATCAAGGGAACCGAGATTTCTGTTCCTGTCCTTCAGGATCGTGCCCTCCTGCCTGTAGAAATCGCTCCCGCAACCGGTAAGTACGACTTCGAAAGCAAATACACCCCTGGTGCGACGGTCGAGATCATTCCTGCCCGGATTCCTGAACACCAAGTCGAGGAATCGCGAAAGATCGCACTGCAAGCCCATCGTGCGCTACGCTGTTCGGGGGCAACTCGAACCGATATGATCGTTCGCGAAGACGGCATTTTCGTGCTCGAAGTGAATACGCTGCCCGGGATGACGGGAACATCGCTGCTGCCGAATAGCGCAAGTGCAATGGGCATCAGCTTTGATCAGCTTTGCCAAATCTTGCTGGAGGATGCCCTGGCCCATCATGCGAACAAAACGTAAGAAATTCCCGCTAGGTTTGGTGCCGACTCTTTGGATACTCTTGATCCTAAACGTGTCTGCTGGGCTGATGTTCAGCCAAATTACAAGCATTGTTCGTGTCCGCACCGTTGGAGTAAAGGCGTTCGATCGAGACCGCATCCAGCTCATCCTAAACGGACTTAAAGACACTCCATGCTTTCGAATCGACTCACGCGTCGTAGAAACCGCTGTGATGAACAGCCCCGATGTCGATAAAGCGGAATTCACACGGAACGTCTTCGGCAACGCCCTGCTCACCGTTCGGTACCGGGTGCCGGTCGCGAAACTCGAAAGCGTCGACGAGGAAGCCCTGAGCATCGACGGCGTTCTATTTCGTGCAAGCGAGCTTCCGCTCGATTTGCCAACGCTTCGACTCCCGAGGGGAGGACCCCCAACGTTGGTCGGATTGGCAGGAAATTGGCAGCCGCAAAGCCTCGCTGCGCTCTCAGTTTATGCTCGACAGCACTATCCGAAAATAGAATCAAAAATCTCTGTGGATGCAAGGGGCGTCGTATGCTTAAATATAGGTTCAGGGCGCGTTATCCTTGGCTCTTGCGATGACCTCGACGTAAAGCTTAAAACCCTCGAGTCACGACTCCAAAGGAATCCTCAGGAGTTGGACCAGGTGCAAGAGTTGAACCTAACTTCGCCGACTGTGCCCGCTACCGTGCCAAAGAAAGGTGAATAGTTTCTGTGAATCCATTTGTATCACAAATTAATAAGCAGTCTTGGGTCATGCCTGTGTCAGGAATGTGCCTCGTGCTTGGGTTCATGATCTCGCTTGCCTGGGTGACCCAGACGACGCGTAGTAGCCGAAAAAGCTTCCTTTCGCCCGACATGAGAAACCGGGTAAATGAGGCGAGCGTTGACATCGACGCATTTCAACGGATGTCGAGTGAAGTATCCAAGCTTCAGGCTGACAAGACGCGGCTGGAATATTCGCTAGCGAGCCAGGGTGGTCAGGGCAAAGTCTTAAACGATAGCCTGCAGGAACTCAAAATCTTTGCGGGACTCACCAAAGTCGTTGGCCCCGGAGTCGTAGTCACTCTGCGCGACAGCCAGAAGGGAACCCCAGGCACGACGCTGAATTTTGGACTGCCGTCTGATGCCATCATCCACGACGTCGATGTCCTCAAAGTCGTCAACGAACTTGTCGCATCGGGTGCCGAAGCCGTTTCCGTCAACAATCACCGGGTTGCGGGCAACACAAGCTTCCGCTGCGTCGGGACGACGATCCTAGTCAACGATATTAAGATTGCTTCGCCAGTTCTGATACGGGCGGTAGGTGACACCTCAACCCTTCTGGGAGCCATGAACATGCCTGGTGGTGTCCTTGCCGAAATCCGTTCAACGGACCCCACGATGGTTCAGATCGATGGTGTGAAGAACCAGGAACTGCCTGAATTCGTCGGAAATACAACCCATAAGATTGCGAAGCCGCCGAGGGCAACGAAGTGATCCTCATCCCGATATTTGCCCTGCTCCTGGGAGCATTCGTCGCGATTGCATTTCATGCGCCGGCGATTCCGGGAGTTTATGGGCAATATTTGGCCGTTGCATGCTTGGCCGGATTCGACACCGTCTGTGGTGGAATCCGCGCGGGATTGGAAGATAAATTCCGCCAAGAAGTGTTTATCACGGGGTTTATCTCCAACGTAATCATTGCTTCTTTTCTCGCATGGTTGGGCGATCAGATTCAAATTGACCTTTTTCTTGCGATCGCGCTTGTTCTCGGTGCAAGACTCTTTACTAACCTGAGCCTTATTAGGCGGTATGGTTTAACAAAATGGCAGGACGCTCGCGAGCGTCGACGGTTGCAGGCGCAGGCCCAGCCCGTCGCAACTGCACAGCCTGAGCCCAATCCATGAATAGTGATTTAGTTGCCGTCCTCGACCTTGGGTCTACCAAGGTCACTTGTCTTGTTGCCAGCGCCGATGGGGCCGATGGTATGACCATTGATGCCGTGGCGTCCGTACCCTGCAAAGGCATGCGTCGAGGCCAGGTCGCCGACATGTCCGAGGTCTCCCGCGCGATTGCCGACGTCGTCCGACGTGTGGAACTGGGGGTCGAAGAGGATATTGAATCTCTCGTCGTGGGCGTCAGTGGTGCTCATATCGAAGGCATCAGTTCACAAGGTTACAAGCCAATCGTTCCGGCCGGACGCAAATTAACGCACCAGGATGTGCTTGAGGTGATCAACCACAGCCGATCCGTCACCATTCCTGCTGATCGCGAGCAGATCCAGTCCCTTCCGCGCGAATTTCGTGTCGATGGCCAGCGGAATGTCCACAAGCCAGTTGGTATGCCCGGTTCGAAGCTAGAAGTTTTGACTTACATCGCTACCGGACAATCGAGCTCACTTCAAAACATCGAGCAGTGCGTCAATGGGGCAGGAAAGCGCGTTGAGCAAATGCTGATTCAATCTTTGGCATCTGGAGTAGGCGTGCTAACTCCTGAGGAAATGGATTTAGGCGTTGCCGTCGTCGACATTGGTGGCAGCACGACTGACGTTGCGATTTTTGTGAATGGCTCCATTGCTTTTAGTGCTTCGATTCCGGTCGGTGGCATCGCCGTCAGTAGCGACTTGAGTCAGTTACTCAAAACGTCGCCGGAAGAAGCCGAGCGATTGAAACTCGAGTCAGGGTCGGCCCTCGCAAAGTTAGTTGACGATAAGGACAGTGTCGAAGTGCTTCAACTCGGCCAACCATCGGCTCGACCCATGCAGCGCAAAGTTCTGTGCGAAATCATCCAGAGCCGAATGAAGGAAATTGCGAAGTTGGTCGGTAAGCAGATCGATCTTAGTAACCTCGGTGCCTTGCTGCCGGGCGGCATTGTTTTGACCGGTGGAGGCAGCGCGCTTCCCGCCACGGATCAGGTCTTTACGGACGTCTTGCCGCGTTTCAAGGTGCGTATTGCCGAGCCAAGCCTGGGCAAGAAAGTACCAAAGCAGGTCGGCATGGCGACAGCCGTCGGGCTCGCAAGCTTCACCATTCAGTGTTTTGACGAATTGACGCCTGCCGAAGGGGAACTCCCTTGGCGAGATCGAGTCAAGAGCTTGTTCTCTATTCTCAGCAGGTAATCCCCCTATGCGAGCTATCGTTCAACGAGTCTCCAGTGCGTCCGTTTGTGAAAAGGAAACGGGCAATCGGTCCGAAATTGGCCGAGGCTTATTGCTTCTCGTTGGGGTTCACCGCGAGGACACCGCAACCGAAGCAAAAAAGCTCGCCGAGAAGATCGCGAACCTGAGGATCTTCAACGACGCCGACGGCAAGATCAACATCTCGCTACTCGATTCGCCCGGCCACGATGTTTTAGCCGTATCCAATTTCACCGTCTACGGTGAAACCAAAAAGAGTCGCCGCCCCAGCTTCACCGAAAGCGCCCCCTTCGATCAAGGTAAGGAGCTCTTCTACCATTTCGTAACCTACATGCGAAGCCACGGCTTCGGCGTCCCCACCGGTTTCTTCGGCTGCGAAATGGAAGTCCACCTCGTCAACGACGGCCCGGTCACCCTCGTCATTGACGTGAATCCGTAGCCGGTAGGTTTCATTTCGCGTAACTTGATCGCAATCCAGGGTTCCCGCGTTTTCCTCCAAACGGTTCGCTTCTTGTCTATTCGTTCTGTTCTGTTTGGTTGCTGGAATGGTCGCTTGCACCGCTGGACGTTGAGGAGAGACGAGCTGGACTTTCCCTTCCCGGAACCCTGCAGGTGGTCAATCTCTTGGGTATCACTCCAATCTAAGAATGCTTCTGGGAGCACCAAAGGTGCGCAACATAATAGCGAAGGGCGCAGCCCTGGTACCTTCGGCTGTCGGCGGGTGCAACCCTACGGAACTGAATGCTTAAACTGCCCCTCGGCGAGGTGTTGAACCCCGTTCACACCCATGCGTATATCCATGAATGCCCCGGGTGACGCGATGCCGAGAATCTCTATTCGATGCCGACCAGGATTCAGCAGCGCCGGCGCAAACAATTGCGACTCATTGTTCGCCCCAAGAACTCGATGGCCATCAATCTTCACCGCCGCACCCGTATTCGTGCGCATCTGGATCTGATACAAATCCTTCTTGGCGCTGTCGAAGAACCCCGATAGCACGAAGTGCTGCGAGGGACCCTTCACTAGGTTCGAAAGCCAATTCGGGGCGATCGTGTCCTTAACCGTTAAAGGAGGCCCGCCATCAAATGTCAGAGCCAAACCGGGAGCCAAATTCCCAGAAATTTCCTGTGAGCTGGGTCTAAGAACCGTCGCTTCTATGTTTAGGATGAATGGCGGTCCATGGATGGCACCATTTGCTGTTCTAGCAATCGGTTCTAGTTCAACTCGTCCCAGTCCGAGATTCGAACATGGGACTTGAATGACTCCCTTCGAACCGGTCAACTTGGCGATAACTTGGCCATAGTGGATTACCTCTATTGACTTCGCACCAGGGCAGCTCAGGTAAAGGGCCGCATAGCCTTCCAAAGCAACTGGGCTACCAGTTGGTGCCACTGTGAAGGTGTTCTTAGCGGATTTTCGAGTTACAATCGCGGCCGCCGTTCGACTTCGATACTCCTGCGGTCCCTTGTGAACAGCTACCATCGAAACTTCATGAAAGCCGTAATCCAAATTAGTGGAGTCAAAACTTAACGTCGACCCTGGCAGACATGGAGTAAAGAGTCGGCCGTCGACATAGAACTCAAAGCTTGCCACTGAATTATTGTCGCCCCCAAAGATTTTCGGTTTGAGCTTGAGAAGACCCTTAGGGTGTGGACCATAGGGCAGCCCGGAAACGTACTCCTTTACAGACTTCGCCCAAGGCTTGCACAGTGGATCTCCGATCACAAGTAGCTGGTAAGGACCAAAAAGCGACTGATAGAAGGACTCGGCAAGGGTCCAGCCTCGGCAGTACATCACGTGCATGAATGCAGTTGGGAATTTCTGCTGAAGGGCGTAGGGCTCCGTCACCGTGCCTGAAGTCCCCGAGGCTCCCGCCCGGATGAAGTCCGTGCAGGGTGTCTGGTCGCTCCGCTCGGACAACACCGCGCCAAAGCTCGTTAAGTGTTCGATAATCGCACCTGGAAGCACCGTGCTCCCCGAAGCATTCCAATCGAATCCAGCCGTTCCAATCATCGCGCCAGCAACATCCGCACGCTTTACGGGCAGGATTCCATTCTCAACGACTGCGTTCACTCCCAGCTGCTTCAAGGTATTGGCTGCCGCATTGAATGCCCAAGCTCGGGTTGTAGATCGGACATCGCCATTCTGAGGAAAGTAAATCGAACCCGTGGGTGACGTGCCATCTGCAGTAGCAGATCGGGCTAGGGAAGCAAGTACCTCGTTGACCGAGTTGGCGCGACCGCAAGTAACGCCAAGCATCGTGGAGAGCATGTAGTGAGGGCCTGAGGCTCCTGGCGTTCCATCTCTCCCCCAGGCACGTTGCGATCGAAACCCGAAACCCTCTTGCACTTTGAGAGGCATCGACTTCATCTTGTCGATAAGCTGTACGAACTCGCTACGCCCTTGGAGCGATTTGAGGTCAGGATCGCTTGACGTCTGTACCGAGTTTCTCCATCCAGATTCCACTGCCGTCTTGAGCGCTGAGATCGCCTCGGTAGCCTTTCCTGCCAAAGCCAAACTGCACGCGAGGTCGTAGGCGATGTCAGGATCGGACCGACCGACATCAAGCAGTTTCTTGAGGACTTCTGCCGACTCGGCATACTTCTTCTGCTGGTACAGGTCGAGCCCGCGAGCCATCTCCGCAGTCTCAGCCTCCGTCAAAGAGGCCCCGCGAGGCAAGGGAAGGGTTCGTCGATGGTAGCGATTGATATCAAGTCGGAGGTATTCGGTGTCTTTCTTCTCGACCCACTCATGGAGGTAGGTCAGCCCGTTGGTAGAAGCCATCCCCGTGATCACCATCGGGAACTTCTTGCTCCCCATGTCCGAGGTCACGTTCACTGCGTAGGGGATATCGACGCTGTAGGTGATGCAGTCGATCTGCTTCGTCAAACCACGTGCCGCGATCGCCCCGAAAACCGGTGTTAAGATTTCCTTGCGAAAATGCTCGACATCCGTAGTCTCTACGCTCGTCAGTCCTGACAGCACGATCACATTGCATGATGGAATCCCACGCAACCGCTGGTACTCATTGGCCACAGTCATCGATGCCCAGCTATCCCCATTAACAACCACCGCCACATTCTCAGGCGCCAATCCAGCCAGTGACATCGATGCAAGCGTGAGCAAACCAAGCGACAGCAAAACCGCAAAAGCGCGACGAACAAACACGCCCGCTAGCTTACCAACCACCTCACCTCCCGAAACCAAAACAATCAACCACCAACCCGCCCCGTAGTCGACGTCTCCGTGGCGTCGCCGCAGCCTCTGGTTGAAAACCCACTAACCACCAGCCGTTCTAGCCCAAAAAGTCAGATGACCGACCAGCCCCGTAGTCGCCGGAGATCGTACCGGCGCAGCAGCCTACTTCGTATTGCCGGTCACCATCGCGAGGTGCCGCCGATAGGCACATGCTGCGATGACCGGATCGGCTCTTCCGATCTCAGTACCTGGGAGATGCATTGCTGCACGAATGTCTGCAGCCAACCTATAGTCGGTTTCATCCGGCAGGATCTCATCGTGAATTGTCACAAGTTCAAGAAGCCGTGCAGCCTGCAAAGGCGCTGGCTTAGCTTTTAGCCCATACAGAGCCTCGTAAACCCTAATACTTGTAAACGTGAAGTTGCCGTGTTCGTCAAGATATCGTGACGCGCGAGCAAATACCGATTTGTTGATTCCTTTGCTGATCTCCGACAGGATGTCAGTATCGAGAAGCCCTTTACGGATCGGGCGCCTAGGAGTTCCTGACTTGCCTATCTTTCATCGCGATGTCGATAGCCTCGTCCATGGTTGCACTTTGGTCGGCGCTGGAGAACGCTCCAAGGATGTCACGAGGTGATACTGGAGGCAGCGTCGCGCTCAGGCCCGTCTGGATGAGCCGAATGACGGCTTCATCGTGGGAGATATGAAGGGCTTGTGCGTATTTTTCGATTTGAGGCTCGAAATACTGCGGGATATCAAAGCTCATCGTCGTTCCCTCCTAGTCAGTTATTCTAAATTGTAGCGCCTGATGACCATCTGCATCTACGCAGAATCACTGTCTGGCGCGCACTACCTCACGCCCCAGAACAAAATTTATCAATTAAGGACCAGACCCGTAGTCGTCGGTGATCGTACCGGCGTTGCAGCCTTTCAAAAGAACCCGAAAATTGAAATTAACCATTTACCGTCGAAATGCGTTCGCGACGAAATGTCCGCTCGTCGCCACGGAAACGGCGCCTACGGGGACATGTGTCACCGGGGGTTATTTCCCTGATGACTGGGGCCATTGCCAACACTGAGGTCGCATGGCAGAATAGGGTTCGTTGAAACCACGCAAATTCAGCAAGTTAGGCCCAGAATGGCAAGCCTTTATTCTCGACCTGGCTGAGAAGTACCCCGACGTCAAGACCAGAAAAGGGAGGCTATTCCAGGAGTGCCTGATTGGGGAATCCTTCTGGTCACGCAACCGGGCAGCGTCGAATCTGTGCTTGATGGGATACAAGCGTGGCCTCAGTTCGTTCAAGCGGATTGTCGCAGAATTTGAACAGAAGTGGATTGCCACTGGGATCGATCGCGAAAACCTTTGGTCCATCCCGACTGAGATGAACGAAGAGGCCAACTTTGTTGGGGAAATCTTGATGCTCATCGGCATGATGAATACTGCCGAAGCTCACGCTTTCCTCTGCTCCGTGTTTGAGAATTCACCAAGCGCACGCCTAAGATCTGGCGCTGTCGATGCGATGGGCTACGAAGAGGATTTCTTCGACCGCAAGATCATCCTTTCGATTCTCAGAATGGACGACGAGTGGCTTGTATGTTGCGCTCTGTGGGTTTTTCTGATGCAGTTGACTCAAGTGAAAGGTCGGTACAAGCTCATGGATGAGTATGTCGTGCCGCACCTCAAAAGTCGATCGCCGCTAGTGCGCCACCATGCACTCGATATTCTTGCAGAGCATCCCAAATTCAAACCTGTTATCCGTCCGCTCGTCAATGACCCAGATGAGCAAGTGGCGACAAGGGCCCGTGTTGCCTTAACGAATTTAGGGTGAGGGACCGTCCTAATGCCCTGCGACTAGCTGCATGATCCCGAGCCCCAAAAGGATGAGCGCGCCCATGGCCAGGGCAGTGACCATCGCTGGCCCCATAAACCGCTGCGGAGTTCTTCGCTGCTCGCCAATCCTTCTCACAAGCATGTTATGAGTCGCAAATTGCTCGATCTGGAGAACCCTTTCTCGGATCCGCTTCAGGATGACTTCACACTCCTCTGCCGGGATTTCTGAAAACACAACCTTCACCCCATGCGCGTGTTCATAGGCGAGTTCACAAGCACGTTGTTCAGTTTCTGATGCGTCCATCTTGAATCTAGTTTAGCGTTCTCAACTCAGACGATGGGGTCAGAACCAGTCATGGGCAGTCTCAAACCCTCGTTGACGCTGTCCTCTGAGTAGGGACGAATTACCCCGTTGGTACGTGGCGTTCTAAATTGTGAATAGCAATTTGGGGCGGCGAAGGTGAAATGGTGTACCAACTCCGCCCTAGCTGTCCAGCTAGGCGATGGTTCTGGGCGTTAGCAAAGGTTACGCCATCCGCGCCAATACCAGGCACCACCACCGCACAAACGCACCACGAGCAAAAGGATAAGAATCGTTTCCATAATCACCGCTTTGACCCTTAAATTCAGCCAAGGCAGTTCAGGTGAACGCTTAACAATTTGTACGGATCACGGGTAGGACTCATTGAGTTGAATCGTGTTCCGCTTCTCGATGAATCGGCATGAAGTCAGCCTCTGCGAACTTATGAAACCGTATGCGCTCTCGTAGGAAATCACGCATCGTTCCCATGCCCCAAATCCCCTTGAAGGGGGGACAATCTTCGCTTCCGATCGTGACATCACGCCAAAGCGCTGCTCCTGCATCGCCGTAAGCCTTTCGGACCGCATTCTCTCGAAGATCGATGGCTGAAACTCGGGCGCAGTCGACCATCAGATACACGGAACTCGAGAGTTTTCCGCCCCTTTTGCCCCTAGAGTCTATTTCAGCTATCCACTGAATCCGTCCATCTTGTTCGATAAACCAATCGTAAAGAAATTGGGGCACTTTTGTGGCTCATCCGATTTTATCAACCGCAGGTCCGCAAATCGTAACATGCCAAACGGATCGTGCCTGGCCGCTCGGACGTAAACCGGATCATGCAGAAGGAGTTCCACCGGCCATTGGCTCGGAACAATCTCAATTCCAAGCTCGTCCGTGAGGTTCAAAGCGAAAATGTCTGCGTTGATCGAGTCCAAGCGAACCTTGAGAAGTGAAGGTGTCCGCTCAATACCAATCACCCACGAATCGTGCATCCGAGTCCCAAAGAACTCCCTGAACTCGTGGCCAATTGGCAGCGGCTTTCCAATGAGCTGTCGCCATTTCTCTTGAATTCGCTCCTCGCGTTCCTCGTCCCAAGTGTGGCCAGGTTTTGGAATGTAGATGGGACGCCCAAGATCATGAACCGATTTCGCTTTGGCGAGCCACGATCGTATTCTAGAATTGGAACTCAATTTACCCATTCGCCGAAATCAAGTAAGGAGCCCACGATTACTGTCAGGGATCATTTAAGAAACCTTCGGAATTTCCAGACTCAATTCAGCGTAGCGGCGGAAGCCTGCATCACATGAGCACAAGGTCGCCCCGTGCTCAATCGCAAGCGATGCCAGAAACGCATCGGTGATAGAGGGCCCGTACACGCCCGACCGCACCACGAGGTCCCTGAAAACTTTCCAATGATTCGGACCACAGTCAACAACGACCGTCTTTGCGTGTGCCACCAGATTCTCTACGATTTCCATCGCGATTTCGGTCTTGATTGGCGTGTTCATGATTCTTGGGTTGGTTGAGATCCGAAGAAAAGCTAATAGCACAAGCCGCGGGAGACCCACAAGGTCATCGTTTTTGTAGACGTCCTCCAGCCATGCTTTGGCCAATGCATGTTGGGGCGCATCTTTGTCATACGCATAAATCAGTAGGTTGGCGTCGATGATCCTCAACGGTGCGAGTCTTCCTCTATGAGCGACTCCAGGGCCGAAATACTGTCTAGGGAAATACCGGGACGTATCCCTCCCATCGAAACTGGCTCAATAACGAAGGGCGGTGCGCTTTTGAGGCTTTCCTGCAGGGCTAATCCTGTTCTCAAAAGCGAATTGACAACTTCTTTCAGAGGCTTTCCGGTTGATCGGCAAGTCGCAGCCAAAGCCGCATCCACATCTGGTTCGAACGTTAATGTGTGCCTCATGAATAGACAGTTTACAGTGAGAACACCAAGATGCAAGGAATAAGTCACTATTGTGCGTCAAAGAAAATCCGCCGCGAGATTTCGATGGAGACCATCTCACCGATCTGAAATTGTTTCCCGTCTTTTGCCAGACCGTCGGGATTGTGTTACTTCCTGGGGCATACAAACCAAATCAAATCCGATCTCATCGATCAAGAGATCGGTCCAGCGTCCTCTACGGCAAAAAAACGGCTGGTTGTATTCTTCGCTGGCAGCATTCAGTTGTGCAAACGCTCTGCCTGCCTTTTTTTTCGCCCCCTCATGGGTCTCAAAAGAAGGAACGTTAGCACTGCGAACTCAAGGACGTGATACGCGTTAACGAAAGCCATTACCAGCCATCCCAGAAACTCTGAAAAAGCTCCTGATGCTTGAGGACAGGTCCGCGTGTCGTGACCGTCTTCAACAATTGCCGACTCGTGATCAACGTGCAAGACGTGCCAAAGATGATCGCCATCCACATCGCTGCTAGCCACTAGATTCGAATTCTCTCTCGCATGGAGGAAAGCTAATACAATCAACACGATTTCCGGGATGAAGGCTCTCAGGCCCGTCCCCCACCGTTGATGCCTCCAGCCGGAGCTGAAAGCGGAGCCTGGAGGCTAGCCAATCGAGTGCTCGGCAGGCGTACGGCCCGTTCGCTCTCAGAAGTAGGTGGTTTTAGGCCTCCAGACTCCACTTCGCTTCGGCTGGAGGCATCATCGCAGATGAGTACGAGATGTCAGCTTCAAGACCTCGGCGCCGTCCATCGCAGGATGATGCTGCGACCGCCGGACGTTTCGTAGAACTCAGTTAAGAATGACCTCAATCCCGCTTTCCATCCTCGACCTCTCCTTCGTGCGCGATGTCGACACGCCTCGCCAAGCGCTACTCGACAGTCTTGAGCTTGCGCGAAAGGCAGAAGAACTCGGATACACGCGGTTTTGGATGGCCGAGCATCACAACATGGAAGGAATCGCTAGCGCGGCGACATCGGTCGCCCTCGGATTTATCGCAGGTGGTACCCATTCGATTCGCATCGGATCGGGTGGCGTGATGCTGCCGAACCACGCGCCTCTAGTCATCGCTGAGCAGTTCGGGACGCTAGAGTCGCTTTATCCTGGAAGAATCGACCTTGGACTCGGTCGCGCACCTGGCACAGATATGCGAACAGCCCGTGCTCTGCGACGCAATCTCGGACCAGATTCCGCCGATACCTTTCCCCAGGATGTTCAAGAGTTATTGTTTTACTTCGGTGCAGGGAACTCCGCAAATTCCGTACGCGCCTTTCCTGGCGATGGACTCGAAGTGCCGATTTGGCTTCTCGGCTCAAGCACGTACAGCGCACAACTGGCCGGATTACTGGGCCTCCCATTCGCCTTCGCTTCGCATTTTGCGCCGGAGCACCTCCACGAAGCTCTACGCTTGTATCGCCAAGAGTTCCGTCCATCTGCGAAGCTGGCCGAACCCTACGCCATGGTTGCCGCGAATGTGGTCGTAGCCGATTCGGATGACGAAGCGAACTTTCTGTTTTCAACTGCCAAGCAGGGAGTTTTGAACTTGCTTCAAGGGAAGCGAGGGAAGATCCAGCCACCCGTCCGAGGGGTCGACCTGGCGTGGACACCGGAGGAGCATGCTGGAGTACAACGATTTCTGAAATACGCCTTTGTCGGGAGTCCGACAACGGTCTTGCACGAACTAGGCGAGTTCGCTCGAGAAACCCAAGCCGATGAGATCATCGTAACCTCCCGGATCTATGACCTTGCCGCAAGACTTCGGTCGATAGAAATGCTGGCTCACGCGTGGAAGTCGCGATGAGCCTGAGGCTCTGTCACTCAAGAAAACGGACGCCCCAATTCATTCTTGAGCAAACAAAGCAGTCTCCATAAAACGTCCTATAGCGGATACTCGGGATTGCGAGGCAGGGGAGAGAATCGGTTGGACATCCGAAGCGGTTTTGGCAGGCGGCGGGAAATTGGGGCATCAAAGGAAGCCCTTATCGGACGCCTTATGGCTGGGGGGCTGGTTCTCACGATTGTCTCCTTTGGGCTCATCGGTATCCAGGTCGCCGTAAGCGTTATTAAAGGGCCATCAGGAGGTTCCAGTGCTTCAAGTCTGTTAGATTTCTTTCATCTGACCCTTCTGGGTGCGGTTGCCGGAATCCTGATGATGGTGGGAGGTCTGGCATACGGAATCTATTCCGAGCGAACTCAGAACGAAGGGACGCGACAAACCGAACCGAACTTTCGAGTTCTTTCACGGGTTTGCCTGGACAAGAATTTCCAATTGCTCATCACGGATATCGACATTGAGTACGCCGACAAGCCCAAATACTATGTGCGAGGCATGCTCCACAACGGCTTGGTGGGCGAGTTTGAGACGACACTAGCGGTCTTCTACAACGCCGGAGAAGGCATGACCGGCGAAGCCGAAATCCAAGGCAAATGGCTCGGCAGCTTCGTCCCGTACATCGGCGATACAGGAACCTCCACCGGCGAATTCGTCGAGCGTTAACTCGGACGGTGAGTGATCAGCATCATCTTAATGGCGTTGGCTTAACCCCACCGCGAGGGGCATCTATGAAGACGTATCTAGGCTTGGAATTAGACCAGACGCTTATTCGACGAGCGACTTCAGCGCCCGTTATCAAGGTCACTCCGCCAGTCCAATACACATCATCACTTGTCACTGTTCCACCCCGTTCCTTTGAATCATCAAAACCCCAGTAGTAGCCAGAACCTGACCAAGCGTCTTCAAATGTTACGTCGAGACCTTGTCGATCCACTCGCTCGACCTTGTCATCTTGGGCAAAGATCATGTCTTTATCCCTGAGTTGGATCACCTTGTGGCGATCGGTGCTGGGTTTGGGTAGAAAGGCGACTATAAGGGCAACATAAATATATGATTGCGGCGATGGGAGTTCCTTGCGTCCAGATTTGAGGTTACTGTCCATCGCCATCACCCAAATAAGGCAGACGATAAAGGCGAAGAAGTCATACGGGGCGGCATACCTTGATGGCACTTTCAACCACGCTATCAGAAGGCCGAGAACAAGCAGAACGAAGAATATTATCGGTACTCGCTGGGTGAGTTTGCGAGCTTGAAATATCGGATAAAGCAAGAAGAGCGGCATCAACCAGTTCCACGGATACCATTGGGTTCCGAGGTATGTGAACGTCTCTCCAGTCATGTTCTATTCTATTGCACTTTGAAATGCCCTGGACTGGGATATATATCCGTAAGTGCCAAAGGCGCGTGACAAGACTAGCCTATGGCATCGCCATAGGGACGGGTTTGAGTAAGTTAACGCCGAAAAGGTGTGCAACGTTCTCATCTAGAATCCAATCGAGCCGGCTTCACCCAATCGCGGGGTTGTCCGTTGATGATGTATCGAGGTTTGGAATTCGACCAAACGCTGATACGATGGGCCACTTCGTCACCAGTAATCCATCCGAAATCGCCCGTCGAAAAAATGTCGTCACTTTGCACGGCCCCAGCTGACTCCTTTTGATCCGCAAAGTCCCAGTAGTAGCCATAGCCCAACCATGCGTTCTCGAACGTGATGTCGAGGAAATCCCGGTCAAACCGGTCAGACTTCCCGTGATGCACAAATCTCATCTCACGACGATGCAGTCCAACCCAAAATAAAACTGCGATCCTCTTGACTTTGGATTCGTTCCAACAACCTCAGCCCGGAGGCTCGACACTGGCCTCTTGAGATCAAACACACCCAGATCAATCACCCCCGAGGCGACTGGTTTTTCGCTGAAAAAATCGACGGGTTTTGGAAAACTCCCGTTTACCGAGAACCGAACAATTCCGTAGTCGTAGCTCTTGGTGGCGTACAGATACACGTGATAGCGGCCAGCCTTTTGAACCGGAAACTCAAGCTGGACGAAGTCGCCGGGTTTGTTCGCTTGCAGGAAGAGTTGAGTGTTGTTGCTCCAACTCCCTTCGGTGAGTCCTGCCGATTGCGTCGATACTTGGAGTCCGTCCGATTTTGTCAGGACTTTCATGTCTTCGCATTCGATGGCGCCATTGATCGATCCAGTCGTTTCTGGCAACGGAGCAATCGCGTCTTGCGGTGATGGAACTCGGTTCGAAGTCGCTCCTGGTCGCGCGTACCAAAACGTGGCTGCAGAGTAGCCGACTTTGCAGTCCGCCCAGTCCCAAATCTCCATGTCGAACTTGATCGACTTGTCAAACGGGATCGCATCGAGCCCCCGGACCCGCGATGTGGTTGTATAACCCATCCAATTCTCGCGCCCCTTCAGGTCTCGATTTGGCATAGCAATGTATGCCGACGAAAAGCCCTCCGCCATGCCCCAGGCGTATCCGTAGTAGTCTTCGGTTCCAGTCCCGAGGTGGGAAGGGAATTTCTCACCATCGACATAGATCCGCTCATCTCCTTCGCCATACCAACCTGCAGCTGGGCTGAAAACGGTTAGGGTGTCGCCGACATACACTCCCGAACCCGTCGCCGAAAGGTAATTCCAGTCGCTCATCGGACGCGTCGCGAGCGGATGCTGGTAGCGCCATGAGGCGTGAAAGTGCATCGAACGGTCATCCCAGTGCCACGCCTCTGTCGCCAATGCAAGGCGAAGAAATACAGGTTTCCTACCAAGATTGAGGATGCGAAGCTGGGCATTTCGTTGATAGGGCATCCTCCAATCGCAACTCATCTCTCCAGATTTAGTCACCGACCGATATCGATCCCAAACCGGGCGGCTATGAACTCCGCAGCCAAAGAACTCTCCGATCGGACACCAAACGGTTTTCTCCCCATCGAAGGTCATCTCCACGACGGTGGTTCTTAACTCCTGGAGATCCAGCGTGTGGTCGAATCGAAGGCTCAGTCTCGTCAATGCGTTCGGCCCTTTAGGTAGCTTCATCGAAATGTCTGCCTTGGCCGGAATCTTCAAAGCCTTGTCATGTACTGGGCGACTCGCGAAGTTCTCTGTGTGGCCCAGATCCTGCCCAACTTTCTGCGCAAGCCCAGTTGTTTCAGTCACCGATTGCTTTGTGAACGTCTCGACGCTTGTGTTCTTTGGGTAAGCCCGATAGCCGATGGAATAGTAGAACGGCACCTCGCTGAAAGTGACCTTGCAGCCCTTGGCAGACGGGATAGGGAAGTACAAGTCGCTGCCGACCCCCGAGTTGACGCCCGGCTCCGCCCATGAGATGTACGCGAACGGTGGCTTGAACAGGCCCTTACCCCGCATTAAGTCGTTAAACGGCTCCTCAATCGCGGGTTTGTCACTGCCGTCGAAGTAGAACCGCACGAGCATCTTGTCCTTCTCACCAAGCAGTGGGGTCCAAATATGTGTAATCGCCCCCGCACCCATATGCTCCATCGCAACCCACTCGGTTCTGCCGTCATGCTGCTCAGTTCGAATGAACTGCCCATAGTCCACATTGGCAAACCAAGTCTTCGCATCCTTAGGGTCCTTCTGCGCCCGGTCATAGCTGCTCGCCTGGAGTTGCTTGAATGGAATCGCCGGAGTCCGAGCCAAACTCGCCCGATCCGACATCTCACGCAACAAAGAAGAAATCGTCACGACCGGCCCTGTTGAATGCGGAGCCACCAATACCAAGCCAAGCAAAACCTGAAGCATCACCCAAGAGCATGGCCGATATTGGGATTCCATTTCCAAGTAACTGTCTCGCCGGGCCAAACAACCTCCCAGGGATGAAGCATGATGATTCCGTTCTAGCGCGGTTGCCTCACGCCAGAGCCGTAAGGTGAGTTCGCGAGTGCTACTGGCGACCTGCTCGGGTCAAATTCGGAAGTTCAAAGTCGCGGGCTGGTTAGTGAAAAGCCTCCAGACCTCCGCCTACGGCTGCGTGCTGGAGGCATCACATATAGGTAACGGTCCGGTGGTTTCAGGAGAGAGGTTGGTTAATCTCAAAATCGTATCAAGGTGAGACGATAACAGGGCCTAGCCACCAATCTGACTCATGCCACGTCCGGTAACCTTCTGACCTTCAGCCAAATAGTGCCGTTCCGGCTTGTGATCAACCACATGGTGGATCAGTCCGGCCAAATCTTCATCCGACGCACCTGAACGCAGTGCTGTGCGAATATCCAACTCCCCATCCGACATCAGGCACGGACGAAGGAAGCCGTCCGACGTCAACCGAATCCGGTTACAGTTTTCGCAGAGGTCGGAGGAAATTTGGCTGATAAAGCCGATGGTGCCTTTAGCTCCAGCCAACCGATAGGTTCTGGCGGGGCCGTTAGTTGCGATCTCGGCCGGCAGAAGAGGTGAATGTGCCGCTTCGATGATCGCCTTCAAATCTGCGGCGGAGATGAACATGCGGCGCATTTCGTTATCGCTGAGCATGCTTCCGCTCGTCTGTTTGAGCTGAATCAACCCATTACCGCCATGAGCTGAGAAGGGATCGAAGCCGGTCGTTTCGTCCAGATTCCATTTGATCGGCATGATCTCGATGAACCGAACGTGGACTTCCTCCCGAAACGTCCACGCAGCGAAGTCGGCAGCTTCGTCGTCGTTCACTCCCTTCATAGCAACGCAGTTGATCTTTATTGGTCCGATACCGGCGGCACGAGCCGCTTCGATTCCTTCCATGACCGAAGCCATTTCCCCGCGCCGCGCGATCGCTTTGAATCGATCAGGCCTCAAAGTATCGACGCTTACATTGATGCGTGTAAGTCCAGCAGCAGCCAACGCCGGTGCCTGCTCGGTCAGCAAATAGCCGTTCGTGGTTAGACTCAAGTCCGTTATGCCAGGAAGCGAAGCAATCCCTCGTACAATCTGAACCAGGTCCTTGCGGACCAGCGGCTCGCCGCCTGTAAGCCGCACTTTTCGAATTCCGGCCTCGACTGCAATCCGCACGATCCGCACAAATTCGTCTGCGGACAAAAGCTCCTCTTTGGGCGCAACAGGCGAGCCCTCCTCGGGCATGCAGTACACGCACCGGAAGTTGCACCGGTCGGTCACCGAAACCCGTAGGTAGTCGATCGTTCTCTGGAAGGGGTCGATCAGGGGCATTTATGGCTCGATAGAAACGATCACGAACAATAAACGTCCGTTCTTTAGAGTGTACGCAATGAATGGGGCCAGTTCGTGGTAGAAAGCACAGTTATGGGATACGATGCGTCCTTAAGTGGTCGCATGGAAATGGATACTGACGTCGCGCTGGTTCGAAAAGCGCGAGATGGAGACTTTCGCGCCTTCGAACAGCTGTTCGATCGTCACCGAAGCCTCGTGTATCGTTTCGCCTACCAAATGACCTCTCGACGCGATGATGCCGAAGACGTGGTGCAAGAAGCATTCGTTCGGGCGTATCAAAATTTACATCGCTATCGAGATGAAGCAAAGTTCACCACCTGGCTCCTGCGGATCGTTACCAACCTCTGCACGGATCAGGCTCGAATGTCACAACGGAGATCCGCCTTGGAACAGCAGGAAGCTGCTGGCGCCTTGGACTGGATGACCAACGGTGACATTGAGGACCCAGTTAATAATCTCGAAGCAGACCGAAGAAAGATCGCATTGCGAAAGGCACTCAATGCCCTCCCGATGCACCACAAATCAGTGATCATCCTGCGCGATATCGAAGAAAGGGAATACCCCGATATGGCCGCCATCCTCGGATGCACGGACGGAGGCGCGAAATTACGCGTTCTTCGTGCCCGCAGAGCGCTGAAAGAAAGAATTGCCCCGTTGCTCGGGGAGGATAGGTAATGAAAGGCAAAATTGAAGACAAATTAGCGAAGCTCGCGTTTGGGGAACTCAGCCCTGAAGAAGCGGCCAAGTTGGAGCGAGAGGTCCAAAACGACCCCGAGGCTCTTCGCGCGTTGTCGCTCTATAAGGATATGCGAGCCGGGCTCAAGAGCCTGTCGGACGTCCCCGAAGACCAGTTCTCGAAAGAGCGCCTTCGCGATGCCATCCTGACCCAAGGACTCAAGCCATTGCCTACTCGACCGATTTCCAGCCGCAGTTGGCTGTGGATGCCTGCCACCGCCTGCGCGATGGGATTCGTCCTCATGTTTACCCTCAACTTGACGCACAAGAAACCTCTGCCACAGGTCGTAATGGGGCCCGAAGTGGCGTCGTTGGGACTGTCAAATTCGCATCCTATCGAAATCCCTAAGAACTTCTCGACAGGTACTCTCATCGGTCCCACAGCTCCGCCAACGACGGTCGCAACGACAACAGGCGATGCGAAGCAACCCGATGACATGGACGAGGTCGATCCGCGTGTCCTCACTTCGATGGAGCCAACCGACGCCGCGTATGATCCCGATTTAGGTGTGCAGCCACCAAAGGGAAACACCCTGACCGCGAGCCGGACATCGCTACTAAGTAGCGCTCGAACGGCAAGCCTAAAAACGTCGGGGTCGATCGTGTTGATTGACCAGGACAAGGATGAGCAAACAGGTGCCTGTAAGGCCACCGAGGTAGGTAGTTCAAGCAATGTTCTTGTCGGCGGCTAAGTTCGCGGTGGTTTTAAGTACAGCCACCTTCCAGGCGGCAAGCTTGCCGCGCAAGGAAGTGTCGGTGTGGAATCAGATTCGTCCCGCCATCGTCACCCTCGTTGGCCATGGTCATGCGACCGGTGTTGCCGCCTTGATCGATGATTCGGGATACTTTGTCGCCCACAGTTCAAGCGTGGTAGGGCCCCAAGTCGTTGGTAAAGATTTCATTGGCAAGCAGATCAGTTTCTCAATTGTCAGCCAAGACAAGGCCACCATGCTGGTTTTGCTCAAGACAAACTCGTGGGTTTCAGGTTCGGCCCAGCCCCTACGCATGCCTCAGCCAGGAGAAATCGAGTCTGGCAATCTCATCGCGGCGCTGCCGACTGGTCCTATCCGGTTGGCTTATGGCACCCGGCACAAACTCGGAGTCATGAATACGACCCGACGCTTGGTCCCTCTCACGGAAATGCGTTTTGAAGCGATTCCCGAACTTGTCGGCGGAGCATTAATCTTCTCAGAGACTGGTGAGCTCATTGGCTCTTTGAACGCGACTTTGGTGGGACAAGACAGCGGCATGCAGCGGTCAGCGAACGTGTTTGGTGGGCGCGGAGGGGCTGGCAGTGGTCAAGGCTGGACCCTCAACAATAATAACGGTGGATTTGGGCAAGGGGCAAATCAAGCAATTGGTCAAGGTGGACCTGGCCGAGCCCAATACAATAACGCTGGACCAAATGAAATGACGGTCGCTTATACCGTCAGTACCGATTTCGTTCGGCATGTCGTCGACGGCTTCTTGTCGCCGAGTCATAAACCAGAATTTGCTGTGCTTGGAATCTTTTGTATCGACGCAGTCGGAGGTGGGGCTTTGATTCAACAAGTCACCCCTGGTTTGCCTGCTGACAAGGCGGGTATTCGAGCGGGGGACGTTCTCCTCAACATCGGAGGAACCACGATCGACGACCAAATCACGTTTGCCAAGGTGATGCTGCAAAAGAAGGTGGGCCAACCTTTCTCTATCATTGTGCAAAGGGGACCTGGCAAAATTCTGATCGACAACGTCGTGCCTGCGAAAGCTGCTGATTAAGCTTTGGCGTAGTCTTTGATCTGCCACTTGAGAGTGCGAGCACCCTTCCACTCGTCGACATTGGCTTGAAACAGCACGTTTGCACCGATGCCTGTCCCCGATTGGGTGAGCCGCTCTCCGATTCCGAACGCGATGCCGGGGACGGTTGAGCCCGATTCTGTTTGAAGGACAACGCGAACGTGAATCGGATTCTTAGTTGGGAGTATTTGAGCCACCGTCATCCCCCGTGAAAGGAAAACGGGTTCAGGATTGGCAAAGCCAAACGGCTCAAGCTTCGTGAGCGATTCTGCTGCCTGCAAGCTGACTTCGGAGGGAAGCACCTCCATATCGACCCGGATGCTCGGCACGAAGTCCTCAGGTGTCAGCATTTGCCCAGCATAAACATCGAGGGCGGCAGCAGCCTTTTCAATGTTCTCGGCCGGTAGCGAGCAACCTGCTGCCATGGCATGACCACCGCCACTCATGAGGTCAGGGTGAGCACGGATCGAATCAGCGAGATTAAAGCCGGGAATGGTACGTGCGGAACCCTTGGCCGTGCCAGTTTTTGAGTCGATTGTCAGGACGAACGACGGACGGCAGAACATTTCCACCAATCGACCAGCAACGATTCCGACGAGCCCTGAGTGCCAACCTTCTTTTGCGACGAAGATGACGTTGCGCTTCTGGCTCTCGGTAGAGAGGACGATTTCAACCGCCTCATCCATCACTCGCTGTTGCTCTTGACGCCTCTCCGTGTTTACGGATTCAATCTGTTTGGCAAGGGCTTCGGCAGCGGTTGGATCGTTCTCTAGCAAAAGATTTAGCGCCATAGCCGCATCACGAATCCTGCCAACCGCGTTGAGTCTTGGCCCCAGTTGGAAACCGACGTGCGAAGCCTTCAGCGGTTTACCGAGTTCCACGGCGATGTTTGCAGCTTGTATGAGCGCCCTGAGTCCAGGTTTACGTGTGTCCGCGAGGCGCATCAGGCCGAACTTGGCAATGATACGATTTTCACCGACCAATGGCATCACGTCAGCAATGGTTCCGAGTGCCGCTAGATCCAAAAAGGCTCGGCAGTATTTTTCGCGATCATGTCCTAGTTCATCGCTGATGCCCGCGCAAAGTTTGAAGACCACACCGGCCCCACTCAACTCGTCGAAGGGATAGACGGAATCAGCTCGATGGGGATTGACCACAGCGGTGGCGTTGGGTAACTCACCAGCAATGGAGTGGTGATCGGTGATGACTACAGACATGCCCTTCTCGCGAGCCTGGTCAACCTGCTCGTGAGCCGAAACGCCGCAGTCGCAGGTGAGAAACAACTTTGCTCCTGCTTCATGGGCAGCCTCGATCGCCATCGCATGAATGCCATAGCCTTCTTTCATGCGGTGCGGAACATGAGTGTGAACCTTACAGCCGATTGCCTGTAGAAAGCGATTGAAGAGGGCTGCGCTGGTCACACCGTCAACGTCGTAGTCGCCATGGACATAGATGAGCTCTTGACGGTCTCTCGCCCCTAGAATCGCATCCCTGGCCTTTTCGTAGTCCGGAAGCAGGTTTGGAGCGTGCAGGCGATCCAGGGAAGGATTCAGGAAAAGATGAGCTTGCTCGGGATCTGTATAGCCGCGTTGAGCAAGGATGGCGGCGAGAAGAATCGGAATCCCCAATTCGTTTTGGAGCTTCTGTTCCGCCGTCCGATTTCTATCCGCCACATTCCAACGGGCGGACATAGGTTCAGTCATTTGGTTTAAGGACGGCTCTGGACCGATGTTAGGTGTGCTTTACTCACGACCTAACATCAGTGCAAGGCTAGAGTTTTTCGACTTGGCTGAAGTCGAGTTCGACCGGGGTATCGCGGCCAAAGATATTGATAAGAACCTTGAGCTTCTCTTTCTCGGGGCTGACTTCTTCGATCTTTCCGCTGAAGTCGCTGAAGGGACCTTCGACCACGCGAATTGCGTCGCCTTTGGTCCAGGAAACCTTTGGAGCCTCTTTGCTGGCTTCGAGGTTCGTCATGATGCGACGTACTTCGTACTCTTCGAGAGGAACGGGCTTGTTTCCGCTCTGAACGAATCCAGTCACGCCGCTCGTTGACTTCACAAGCTTGTACATTTCGTCAGTCAGGGACATCTGAACGAGGATGTAGCCAGGAAATACCTTCTTGTCTCGGAGGTATCGCTTGCCATTACGCGTTTGAAGTTCTTGTTCGGTCGGGATAAGAACTTGGAAAATATCCAAATCCCAAACGCCCTCAACGATCGATCGCCTCGTAAGAACATCCTTGACCTTGTTCTCATGTCCAGCGATCGTATGGACCGCATACCAGGCTTTGGGCATGTTAGGCCGAACCCTTCGTTAACAACGAGACCAAGGTGTCGAAAACCACGCTTAGGCCGGTAAATAAAGCGACCAAGCCTGCGCAGACGACAAGCACGACAGCGGTAAGACGGTTCGTTTCAGCCCTAGTTGGCCAACTTACCTTCTTCATTTCACGTCCCACTTCGTTAACGAAGCCTTTTAGGCCCCGCTTTGACTTCGGGATAGGGACAGAGCCTCGGCCTTTGCTAGGCTCATTTTGATTTGTGTTCGACATCGACGTTACTGCCATTGACGTAGTTGCCCGTGCTCTAAATGCAGGGGAATAAACTATCATACCGCGCAACAGGCACAGAGGATTCACTCGTTGTGCATCCTTTGTGGTTTTGTTATGCATCTATTGCGAATTTGATCGCTGAACTTGCTGAAATTGAGTTTTGCGGTTACAGTAGAAAGCGCTATGCGGCCGGTTTGGCCACATGCAGTTTTATTGGTTGCCGAAACACTATGGGTACTTCTGGTCCTTACAGCGAGCTTGAGTATTTGATTATCGCCATGATTGGTGAAGGAATCAACTCAGGTTACGCAATGCGTAAAGAGATGAACCGAATGCGTGGCGGGCGCTGGAGCGCCGAAAGCGGTTCTGTTTATCGAGTTCTTCGACGACTCGAGACGGATGGTCTCTTGACCGAGGCGCGCCGAGTTGGTGTGCCGAATCGAGAGAGAACCGAATACGAGCTGACTCGTACCGGCGATGCGCTTTTGCATAGTTGGTTGACGTTTCCACCGGATCGAGGCGAGATGGCGTTTCTCGTCGACCCGATTCGGACGCGTTGCTACTTCTTGCACCGACTCAAACCGAATGAGCGTGTTCGGGTTGTGAAAGCTTGGTTACAGGAGAGTAAGCAGTTCATTGCGGATCTCCAGCGTGACCTCGATTCTGGCAAGACGCCTGAACCTATCCGAAATATGGGATACGAAAATCTGATGTATCTCGCAGAAGCCAGGCACGAGTGGTTGCGTCGCCTGCTAACCCAAGTGAAGCCAACCACGGTTCAACAGGCCGTCGGTGTAGGCGCGTCTCAAGACTAGGGTATTCGACAACTACTGACCGAAAAAAGCGGAGGATTTGAGTTTGATACTCAAATCCTCCGCTTTCGTGTGTGAGAAACTATCCGACAGGCTCCCAGCTTCGAACTATCGCGATTACCGGGTGATCGAAATGACTTTGTAGCGTTTTTTGCCTTCGGGCGCTTCAAACACGATGTCGTCGCCTGCACTGTGACCGTACAGTGCGGTCCCCATCGGCGATTCGTTGCTTACCAAGTCCCGCGTGGGATCGGATTCAATGCTAGATACAACCCGGATTTGGAATTGATCGTCAAACTGCAAGTCGTTTACAGTGACGAGCGAACCGATACCGACACGGTCGGTAGGGATTTGATCCTCTTCCAACACGTGCGCGTTGCCAAACATGCCTTTGAGTTCGGCGATTCTGTTTTCAACCATCGCCTGCTCGAATTTGACCTCGTCTAGCTCGCTGTTATCCTCGCTAAATTCCCCGTGCTGTTGGCTCTCACGGATACGATCTGCAATTTCGGGCCGTTTCACCATGGTGAGGTGTTCCAGCTCGACTTGCAGCATGTGATACCCTTGGGGTGTCAGCAAGATTCCGCCTAGCGGCTCTGTGATGATCTCTGCTTCGTTCATGCGTTTTCGTTGGCCTCCAGGGGCCCGAGTGGGCATTATAGCCGCAAACTCCTCCTGCAACCTACGAACGTGGGGCAACAAATGTTCGGGGAATCTGCTTTTAGCGGAAACTTTTAGTCATTCTTACCTGGATTGGATCGTTAATCTGCTCTGAACACCCTAAATGTCGTCAAAAATCTTTCCCGTCTAGTTCTGAACTTTGTGCCGTTTTTGACACGTCAACCATTCAGTCGGCGAAGTCGACTCCATGTTGTGTACAGTACGTTTGATGCGTTTTCTGCCTTTGCTTCTGCTTCTCGGACTATTGCGGGTCGCCGTTGCACAGTCGCAATCGATTCCCCAAGCTGAACCTAGCCTGTATGCGTCTTTGGTGCCAGATGTTTCGGTTAGCGTAAAAAAGCACCCTCTGGGACCAGACCTCGTCGAAATTACGATGAAGGCGGCTGGTTATCCACCAAAGCTCCTCGCAGCGCAAATCCAAGCCCTCGGCGGTTACCTAAAGTCTGAGCCCCGTACTGTCCAGGTTTGGGATTACGTATTGGAAGAAGGAAACCCTTCGATGCACTTCACGAAGGCGACCTTTGCCGTCGATGGTGTCATCAATCGTCAACTCGGATCGGTTCGCCTGAACCCCTTCGCAAAGGCTTTTGCTGCTGGTACAAAGCCGTGGATTGTGAATTCTTTGGATTTTCACTTCGAAGGTGAAGTCCCAACGGATAAAATGATCAAGCTCTGGCGGAGTAAATCTGCGGTGGTAGAGGGGCGTTACGCGAATACGAAAGATCCCCGGTTGGCGGGTGTGGAGTTTCGCGTGAAATTACTCACTCAAGATCCATCGAAAATGGACATCCCAGAACCAGGAGATGCACCGATCCAACCCGAAAAGAAACCGTCGCAATCCTCGGGAACCGATTGGACCGCCATTACCGTCTTTTTGGTCGCTGCCGCAGCGGTCGGGGCGTTGGTATACTCGCTCCTGCTTAGGGGGCGTCCCAAGGCTCGTTTTTAATTTAGAGAAGCACTATCCAGGAGACCCATTTTTCAATCATGCAAACTCTCGAATCTCTTACGCTCCACCATTTGATCGACATGGCCGCCGCGATCGATGCCTCCGACTTGATGGTCAAGGCAGGCAGTGTGCCGATGGTCAAGAAATATGACGAGGTCGAGCCACTTGATGAAAGTTTGCCGGTGATTGATGCACCGACCATTTCGCGAATGCTCTTGTCTATGATGACGGATCGTCAAAGAAGAATCTTTGACGAGACACTCGAAATGGACATGGGCTTCACCGTTCCTGGCGTATGCCGCGTCCGGTGTAACGTTTACTGGCAAATGGGTTCCATGGCAACTGTCTGCCGCGTCGTACCTCTTAGAATTAAGTCCCTCGATGAATTAGGTCTTCCGACTGTTCTCAGCGAACTTACCAAACTTCAGACAGGATTGGTTCTGGTTACGGGACCTACGGGATCTGGCAAAACCACGACGCTCGCTGCGATGCTTGATATTATCAACACTCAGCGCACCTGTAACTTGATCACCATCGAGGACCCGCTTGAGTTCGTTCACCCGCAGAAGAAATCGTACGTAACCCAGCGCGAAATCGGAATTGATACCCTGGACTTCCAACCCGCACTTCGCGCCTCGCTACGACAAGCGCCCGACGTCATTCTCATCGGTGAAATGCGCGATACCACCACCATGGGCATTGCCCTTCAGGCTGGTGAAACCGGCCACTTGGTTTTCTCAACCGTTCACACATCTAGCGCCTATGAGACGATGGACCGCGTTGTCAACATGTTCCCACCTCATGAAAAAGCACATATCTGCCAACGTATGGGTAATTCGCTAAGAGCGATCATCGCCCAAAAGCTCATTGCACGTGACGATGGAAAGGGCCGTGTTGCGGCGATTGAAGTCTTGATCTGTACTCCCACGATCAGCAAAGCGATTGAAGATGGTCACTTCAGCGATCTGTACCACCTAATGAACGAAGGTTCGTTCTGGGGAATGCAAACAATGAACCAGAGTCTGGTTCGTTACGTCAAAGCTGGAATTATCACCGAAGAAACGGCAATGAAGAACGCTGGCGTCGCATCTGAGCTAAAACAGATGCTCAGAAGATAGGTATTAGGTGAAATCCGTCTTGTGTCAGTTGTACCGGAAGTAGTAGGGTATGGGTAGCCTTCAAATCCAAGTCAACGTAGCCGGGAACTAGAATGGCAATAACGATCGATTCTTTGCTTAAGGCGCTTGTCGATAAAGACGCCAGTGATCTGCACCTCAAGGCGGGGCAACCGCCTATCATGCGGGTACGAGGCGAGCTTGTCCGTGTGCCAGAGTTCGCCCTATCAGTAGAACGGCATACGGAAATGCTGATGGGGCTGCTGAACGAGGAAAGGCGGTCTCGCCTGGAAGAGTTCAAAGAAGTTGACCTTAGCTACAACCTTCCCGGTGTTTCACGCTTCCGCGTAAATATGTTTTGGCAGCGGGGCCACATCGGCGCCGTATTTCGCGTTATTCCATTCAAGATCAAAACCATTGATCAACTTGGGATGCCTGCCGTTTGCAAGCGTATCGCGATGATGCCGCGTGGTTTGATCTTGGTTACCGGCCCTACGGGCTCCGGTAAATCGACGTCGTTGGCAGCGATGATTGACCATATCAACACCAACAAGCGATCGCACATCATGACGATTGAGGACCCGATCGAATATGTCCACCAGGACAAAATCTCGATCGTAAACCAACGCGAGCAGGCCACCGATACTCACTCATTTTCCGATGCGCTTCGACATGTGATGCGCCAGAATCCGGATATCATTCTTGTCGGCGAAATGCGAGACTTGGAAACGATCCAGTTGGCGATTACGGCAGCTGAAACGGGTCACTTGGTGCTTTCGACACTTCATACCGTCGATGCCGCCCAAACGATTGATCGAATCGTTGATGTCTTCTCTCCAGAGCAACACGCCCAGATTCGAACTCAGCTTTCGGTAACGATGCAGGCCGTTATTTCTCAGACCCTCATTCCGACAATGGACGGTAAATCGCGCGTCGCTGGATTTGAGGTGATGGTTGTGACGCCTTCCATCCGAACTCTTATTCGTGACGGAAAAACGCACCAGCTTTACCTGGACATCCAAACAGGTGGCGATCTTGGTATGCAAACTCTTGACGGTAGCTTGTTGAAGCTCGTAAAGGAGGGAAGAATCGACTACGAACATGCACTCGCAAAGTGTTCGAATCCTCAAGACTTCCATCGACGAGCTGTGAACGCGGGATTAGTGGAGGTGACGCCAAGTGGAGTCCGTTGATGCCTACCTAAAGAAGTGCATCGAGATTGACGGTTCCGACCTTCACTTCAAGACGGATACCGGTAAGGCTTATATTCGAGTGCATGGTGATTTGCACGAGATAGAGGCACCTGAATTTACGCACGACGAGTTCAAAAGGGCGCTGTTTCAGATCCTGACAAGCCACCAGGTGGAGAAATTCCATCGGGACCTCGAGCTTGACTTTGCCCACGAAATTCCAGGTCTGTCCCGATTTAGAGGCAACGTTTACCAGCAGCGCGGTAATGTGCAAGCCGCTTTCCGCGTGATCCCCTACGAAATCCAGTCGATGGAGGACCTCCATCTCCCGTCGGCGTGTTACGACTTCATCAACCGACCTCGTGGGTTAGTGCTTGTCACGGGTCCTGCTGGCTCTGGCAAGACGACGTCTCTCGCAGCGATGATCGACAAGATCAATCGCACACAGCCGGTTCACATCATGACGGTTGAGGATCCCGTTGAATATGTGCACGACGATCACTATGCGTTGATTAACCAGCGCGAGTTGGACATCGATACTTTGTCGTTTGCCAACGCCCTCAAATATGTTTTGCGCCAGGACCCAGACGTGATCCTTGTCGGTGAAATGCGCGACTTGGATACGATCCATTTGGCCATCACTGCCGCGGAAACTGGACACTTGGTATTTGGCACTTTGCACACGGTTGACTCGATCCAAACCGTTGATCGAATCATCGACGTTTTTCCGACACATCAGCAGCAGCAGATTCGCATGCAGCTATCCGTCAATCTGGTGGGTGTTGTGTCGCAGACGTTGGTCAAACGAAAAGATGGCCGAGGCCGCGTCGCCGCGTTCGAGGTTATGGTGGCCTCAAGTGCTGTAAGAAACCTCATTCGTGAAAACAAGAGCTACCAGATAGGGTCGCTGATTCAAACCGGCTCGCGACAGAAGATGAACACGCTGGATCAAGCGTTGGCGAGTCTCGTCGATCGAAGCCTGGTTAACAAAGAAGACGCCCGCCATCGTGCCAAGGACCCTCAAGAATTCGATCGACTGCTCTCACAAGACCAATCGCATCGACCTCAGGTTTCTACCAAGCCACAGGCACCTCCTGGAACGGTCCCACCCCCGTCCCCATCATCGGTGGCAGCGCAGGCAAAGCCAGTTGGCACCGAATCAGACGTAACTCCGATTCCACCTCCTGTAACCGGTGTTCGTGGTCAGCCAAACAGACCTCAATTTCGAAGGGATTAGTTCAAAGGCATTGAGTCACGGTAATCTTTGAAGGTGCTGATTGATCCGGCTTTGTTCGAGGAGAACGAGCGTACGGCCCCGGTTGCCGATGAGCGGCAATTCCTGATCACTGGTCCCTATCGTTGCGAGGTAGGTGGTGAATTGCCTCAAGTCACCATCGCCTATGAAACGTGGGGGACGCTCAATTCCGATCACAGTAATGCCGTCCTCGTTTGCCACGCCCTCACTGGTGATGCACACGCTATTGGCTGGTGGGACCGCCTAATAGGTCCTGGGAGGCCGATAGACACCGATTTGCTGTTCGTGATCGGTGTAAACGTTTTGGGAGGCTGTCAGGGCAGTACGGGACCTGCATCACTCGCGGCAGATGGTAGGCGTTACGCGATGCGGTTCCCGATCGTGACGGTAGGTGATATGGTCGAAGTTCAGGCTCGGCTACTCGATCATTTGGGGATCGACCAACTTTACGCTGTCGCCGGTGGGAGCATGGGAGGCATGCAAGCGCTCGAGTGGACCGTCCGCTTCCCGAATCGTGTGCGCAAGGCCTTCATTACCGCCAGTTGTTCCGCGCATAGTGCGATGCAGGTGGGCTTCAACGAAACTGCCCGCCAGGCGATCATGCAGGACCCACGCTGGAATAGGGGTGAATACACCGATGACGAGCAACCAGATGGCGGACTCAGCGTGGCAAGAATGCTGGGGCACCTCTCGTTCCTAAGTGATGCGGCATTCACGGCAAAGTTTGGCCGAAGGCTCCAGGACAAGGATCGCTTTGATTTCACCTTTGATACCGAGTTCCAGGTTGAGAGCTACCTAAAATATCAGGGGAGCAAATTCACGAAGCGCTTCGATGCTAATGCTTTGCTTTACGTGACGCGAGCGATCGACTACTTCGAGCGAAGGTCCCTCAAGGGCTCCGTGGCGGATTACCTGTTTACGAGTTTCACATCAGACTGGCTATATCCCAGCTACCAAAGCGAAGCCATGCATCAACTTGCCCTGAGTGCCGGTTGTTCCAGCAAACATAAAATTATCGATCTGCCCTACGGTCACGACGCCTTTTTGCTTGACGGAGTGCACCAAGGCGCCCTGGTGCGAGATTTTTTAGCGACGAATTAAGCGCCGAAGATCGCTTCTGCAGCCAATACAGCACGGGATTCACCGTCTACGCTGCAAAGAAGTTGTCCGTCAGATCCGATCCCGAGTGCAGTGGCTTCCTCCCCGGAAGGCAATTTGTATTTCTTGCCAGGAGTGAAATCGAAAATCGTCCAAATGGGCTGAAGGTCGCTCCACTCGTTCGGCTCGGGAAGTGCCGCTAATCGCTCCACAATCTTGTGAGCCATGAGTTGCGGATCATAGGTTCCGCCTCTGGACATCGACAGACTTGTGGCGATCGCGGCAATCTCTTCTGGAAACTCCGATTGGTTGAGGTTAATTCCAATTCCTACCACGGGCACTAAACGCCCCTGATCGTCGGGCATGAGTTCGGTCAAAATTCCGCCAATTTTCAGCGTGCCAATCACCAAGTCGTTCGGCCAACGGATTTGGCAATGCAGCACGCCAGCTACAGCAAGTGCAACTCCCATTCCGACGAGATAAGGCTTTTTGTGGTCGGCATAGGCTCGGAAAATGAGGGAGAAGGTAAGTGAGTCGCCTTCTTTGCTGACCCAAACTCGGCCAAGGCGCCCTTTTCCTGCCGTCTGCTCGTGAGCGAAAACAACTCCGATGGGTTCCCCAGAAGCCAGGTATTTGGCCGCCAACGCCTGGGTTGTTCCAACCTCCTGAACTTCCGTCCAGATCTCTCCGCCTGCCGTGGGTGATTTCATTCCAACTCCATATGAAAGTTCATAGCCGGAACCGAATGGGTCAACGCTCCGATTGAGATCAGGTCTACTCCCGTTTGGGCAACCCCTCGTACCGTATCCAGGTTGATGCCGCCGCTCGCTTCAAACAGGCACTTGCCCTTGTGAGCCTTCACTGCCTCTCGCATCATGAACGGATCCATATTGTCAAGCAGAATGACATCTGCTCCCGCCTGGATTGCCTCGTGAACCTGCTCCAAGGATTCGCATTCGACCTCAATCTTGGTCATGTGTGATAGATAGCCCTTCAAGACTTGTATCGCCTTTGTGACAGATCCAGCAGCCGCGATGTGGTTGTCTTTCAGCATCGCTCCGTCGTAAAGGCCCATTCGATGGTTATGACCTCCACCACAACGAACCGCATACTTTTGGAGGCTTCTCAAAAGCGGGAGCGTCTTGCGCGTATCGACGATTTTTGCGTTTGTACCCTCAACTCGCCTAACAAACTGATCGGTCAGAGTCGCGATACCTCCCATATGCATGAGGAAGTTGAGGGCGGTCCTTTCCGCCATCAGTGCCCTTCGCCCGGGAAGGTGGCCAGAGAGGATGCGCTCGCCGCGAGTTACGAACTCACCATCGCCGCGGTGCACTTCAACGAAGGCGTTCTCAGGGTCGTTACCGTAAGGGGCCATCAGGTACTCGGCGATGGCGACTCCTGACAAGACTCCATCCGTTTGAGCCTCTATATGCCAATTCACCAAAAGGTCGTCTGGAAGGGCACCCGCTGTTACGTCGCCGCTTCCAACATCCTCCATGATTGCATCATCGACGATCAGCCACCAATTTTGGGGCTCAGGTTGCAGCCAAATACTCACAGATGTAGAGGTTTACCTCACATCGGTCGAGTGCGGGTGTTCTAGCCGCAAACCGTTCAAAAACCTGGCACGGCAGAACTCGAAGAAAAAAGCCCTGAGGGTGCATCCCCGCAAGGGTTTTGACAGTCGTTTAATCGTGGAATTGGTTCGCTATCGACCAGGAGAAGCCATCCGGTGGCTTGAAACAGGTGCGGAGAATATTCGCAAGGGTGCCCAAACTCGTGGGCTTAATCTGCTTCGGCAGACAGGCGCCGATTCAAAGACATTCAGCGAAAATCTCAAGACCGCAGCGGGTGCTCTTTTTGATTTCGGAAAAGGGACGTATGCCGACATGGTGCATCGCCAAGCGGAAGACAGCGAATATGTGTTTCAAGACGACCAGTTCGATGTCGTAAGCGGCGGAAACCTCAAGACGATTCCATACAATCGCGTTTTTGCCATCCATCTTCGAGGTGATCGCGCAACGCTAACTCTGGATAAAGGGCATGTGGTGATCAAACCATTCGCGTACATTGTCGCCGGACGCGTGAAGGTGCCCGTCGGTTGGGTGCGAAATGGCATCGAAGTGCCATACGAACTTTTACTCCTTGAATTGGCGGCCCGATGCGGTCTTGAGATTCAAGAGGAAGGTTAACGCTATCGTCCGCCGATTCCCGAAAGGTTGATCCCCCGAAGGAAGTAACGCTGGGCGAAGAAAAACAGGATGATCGTCGGCAAGATGTGAAGCACCGACGCCGCCATCACCTGCTCAAAGTTGGTGCCGAAACTGTCCTGAAACATTCGTAGGCCAATGCTCACCGTGTACTTCTCAGGTGTGTTGAGATAGATCAGCGGGCCCTCGAAGTTATCCCACTGTCCTAGGTAGGAGAACAGTGCTACCGTTGCCAAAACTGGCCCTGACAATGGCATTAAGATCCTCCAATAGATCTTGATGTAGCTGGCACCATCGATCATTGCTGCCTCATCCAACTCCTTGGGAATCCCGAGGAAAAACTGCCGCAACAAGAAAATATTGAAAGCTCCGCCCCCGAAGAACGCGGGGACAATGAGCGGATAGTAGGTGTCAATGGCATGGAGTTGACGCCAAATCATGAATACCGGGATCTGAGTAACTTGCCCCGGAAGCATCATCGTGGCAAGCATCGTGTAGAAGAGAAAGTTCCTGGCTCGAAATTCGAACCGAGAAAATCCGTAAGCCACGATCGATCCAGAAATCACACTCGCCACCGTCGTTATGGCGGTAATCATGACCGTGTTGACCATGAATCGGGCGAAGGGAAGTGCCGTCCATGCCTTGTGAAAATTGTCCCAAACGAATTGTTTGGGGATCACGCGACCAGGGTCGGAGGCAAACTCCTCCCCGGACTTGAGGGCCGTTGCCAGTGTCCATACGAACGGCACCGTAAACAGGATTGCGCCCAGGATCAGCAGTCCGTAAACCAAGGTCCGAGTTGCTGGGTGGCCATCACGGTGGGTTCGCTTCACTTGTCACCCCCTTCGTAGTACACCCATCGTTTTGAGGTTCGGAACTGGATATACGTGAGTACAAGCAAGATGCTGAATAGAATCCACGCCATCGCTGAAGCCTTGCCCAATTTCAGGTACTCAAACGCATTCTGGAAAAGATATAGCGCGTAGAACAGGCTCGCATGATTTGGGCCACCACCCGTCATCACGTAGGCGGAAGTGAATACTTGGAATGAGCCGATGATGCCAAGCACCAAGTTGAAGAACATCACCGGTGAAAGCATTGGCAGAGTCACGTTGCGAAAGCACTTCCAACCACTGGCTCCGTCCAGTTTCGCCGCTTCGTAGTAGCTGTCTGGTATTCCCTGAAGTCCAGCGAGAAAGATCACCATTCGGGCGCCGCCCACTCCCCAAAGCGACATCATCGCAAATGCCCAGGGCGTTGCCCGCTCGTCCTGAAGCCATTGTGGGCCAGTGACACCAATCATTCGAAGAGAGGTGTTGAGGATGCCGTTGTCCGAGTTGAACACCCACTCCCAAACTAGGGCGGCAGCTACCGAAGGCACCAACGAGGGCAGATAGAAGCACGTCCGAAAAAGCTTCAGTCCCTTGACGTTTTGATTGAGAAGAAGCGCGATCGCTAGCGAAGCCGAGATTCCCAATGGAACCGACACCGAGGCGTAGAACAGTGTGTTCTTGAGTGCCTTCCAGAACAGAGGATCTTCGACGAGGAGGCGCCGATAATTCTCGCCTCCAACGTAGGTGATGCTTGAGAGGTCGTATTTATGAAACGAAAGGTAAAGGGAAGTCAGCATCGGTCCTGCAGTAAAGATCAGAAACCCTATCAGCCACGGGCTGATGAACAGAAATCCCCAAAACGCAGGTCGATGGGTTAGCTTTTGAGCCCGTCGAAGGAGATTGGGTTGCATTGCTAGAAGCCCGCCTCATCGGCAAGGACCTTATCGACTTTAACCTTGGCGCGCTTCAGAACGGTTGCGGCATCTCGTTCTCGGCCCGCCATCAGATTGTCGATTTCGGACCCGAACTCCTGCATCCACTCGCTCCAACGATTGTTGATCGGCAGTGGGCGACTGTGCTCCACCGCATCGACGAATGCCCAGTTATTGTAGGGAGGCAGCTTGGTTTGCAGGTACTCCGGCGAGTACGCCATCGCTTTGCGCGTAGGGAAACACCTGCGCAGCTTGACGTACAACTCTTCTTCTGTGGATTGACTTGTGATGAACCGCTCAAATCGCCAAGCCTCCGATGGATGTGTTGTTTCGCGATAGATCACAAGCTGGTTGCCCTTGCAAAGTGTTGTGTTCCCGAAAGGCCCTCGGGGAACGGGGCATACATCCCATTGGAACTTGTGAATGGTCTTTCGGTAGCGAGGCGTCATGCCCATGAATTCGAAGACCATGCCAAGCTTGCCGCTTTCAAACGTGAACAGGGAATTTGCACCTTGAGCTTGAGTTGGACTGCAATGGTCCTTCCACCGAAAGTCTGCGATCATCTGGAATGCCTTGACCGCACCCGGTTGATCGAATACTGCGTGCTTCAGTTGCTTGTCCAGCATATCTCCGCCATATCCCCAAATCGCGGACGCTAGGATAGGGAAGGTCGAGCTGCTACTTGGCGCGCCGAATCCGAACTGCTTATAGTGACCGTCGGACTCTTTCCGAGTCATCTTGATGGCGCATTCTCGAAACTTATCCCAAGTCCACTGCCCTTTTCGAGCCATTTCGGCAGGATCTTCAAGACCAGCCTCACGAAACATCGATTTGTTATAGTAAATGAGGTCGCCACCAAAGAGCACATTTAGGCCAAAGAGGCGGCCTTTGTATTCACACTCTTCAATCGCCTGAGGAAAAAAGTCCGATCGCTTAAACGTCTTGTCTTTGGCGGCCAAATCGGTAAGGTCGTAAAAATATCCTTTGGCAACAAGGCTGGGGAAATTGTAGTGATCGACACGCATCACGTCGGGGGCCGAATGTGATGCCAACATGAGCATCATCTTCAGCCCATATTCGGCGGCTGGCACCTTGAAGAACTTGACGTGAATATCGGGATTCTGTGCGTTGAATTCTTCACACAGCTTCTCTTCAAGTTCCATTTGCTCTGGGTTTCCCCAGGCCATGTAGCGAAGCTGGACTTTACTGGCGTTCGGATCTGGTCGACACCCAAGAGCGAGGCACACTGCAGCCAATAAGGCCCAACGGATAGTTCGTGAGACGGGTTTGAGCATGTCGACTGTGACCGAGGTTCAAATACTCCAGGCCATCTTTGGCCAAACCCCAATATAATGCTCCAAATCCGGTTAAACCGTGTCGTCGGAGGAAGGATCTATCGTTGATTGGATCGGCGGAACCAAAAACTGTGATCGGTAGTCTGGCCGAAGGGAGACCAGGTTTCGGTAATCGTGCGCGGAAAGTACAACCGCTTCGGCGACACCCTTTCGCGTAATGGTTTGGGGGCCGGAAGTTTGGGCGGCTTCAATCACTTTGCCGAGGTGTGCTTTTGCTTCTTGTATCTGCCAAGTTGCCATCAGTTAAGAATCTCCTAAGAACTCAAAAGCAACGGAAGGAGCTCGCTAAGCTCAGAAATCGTCATATCTGGCTCCGGAGCTTCTGCCGGTAGCTTCTCAGGGGCTGCATCCTTGCCGTCAACGCTGGGTGGAACATCAGAATCTCTGCGAATCCACACCGCATGCCATCCGTAATCGAGCGCAGGTCGAATGTCATGGCTGTAGCTGTTGCCGACCATGAGCAGTTCGTCCGGCTGGCAATTCACGGCCTGTTCAGCTCGCTCAAAGACCGCTCGTACGGGTTTGCCTTCTCCCATCTCGCCTTCGATGAAGACATTCTGGAAGTAGTGGCCGATGCCCAGCGTCGCAATTTCCTGCCGCTGGACGTCAGCTGGACCATTCGTAATCAAGCCCAACGGATATTTCACCGCCAAAGCATCAAGGACCGTAACTGCGTCCTCGAACAGCTTTAGGGCACCGTCGCGCTCTTCCATATACGCTTGGCTGAGTCGCTTCGCCCGCTCAGGATCTTCGATGCCAAGACGAGCGAGAGTGAGCCTCATTTGCTCGGTCCGCGATGGTTCTGCGGACTTCAGGTAACCCTGATACCAATTTGTGTGTTTCAGTTGGGGTGCGTATTCCCGAAACGCGGCAGCCCAGTGACGAACCCACTCTTCAGGAGAGCACTCCTCGGGGCCATGCATCGCGAAAGCATTCTTCAGCCCAACTTTTGACGCATTCCAATACCCGCACAGAGTGTCGTCTAGGTCAAAGTAGATTGCCCGTACGCTTTTTACCAAATTCCCATTGCCTCGCGAACTTGCTGCATCGTTTGTTGTGCGACCGCTCGCGCCTCTGCAGCACCCTTGGTAAGGATCTGCTCAATCGTATCGTCATCAAGTTCGGCACGGCGCTCTCGAAACGGCCTTAAGAATTCGTTGACAGCTTCGATGCACTCGCTCTTGTTTTGACTGCATCCCCTCAAACCTTGCCGATCTTCATCCCAAAGTTCTTTCCAGTTAGGCGAATACACTCGTAGGTACTGGCAAACGGCACAGCCCTCGGGGATACCAGGATCTGACTTTTTAATTTTGGTAGGAGTCGTGAACGCGTTCTTGATCTTCTTGGCCGTTTCATCCGGGCTCTCATTGATGTAGATGCAGTTATCGTAGGTCTTCGACATCTTTCTCATGTCGATTCCTGGCAAAACCGCCTCATCACCGATGATATTTACAAATTCCGGAAAGACCTCGCCATACAGATTGTTGAAGCGCCGGCCAATCTCACGGGAGATTTCCAGGTGGGGGGCTTGATCCTTACCAACCGGCACACCATACGGCTTGTACATCAAAATGTCCGCGCTCTGCAGCACCGGATATCCCAGAAGGCCATAAGGAGATCGCTCGGCTCCTCCGATGTCCTGCTGCTTTTCTTTGAACGTAGGGACGCGCTCCAACCACCCTAGGGGAGTCGTCATCGAAAGCAACAAATGGAGCTCTGCGTGCTCTTTGATATGCGACTGGATAAACACCGGAGATTTCTCCGGATCAATCCCTGCCGCAACGAAATCCTTCGCAACCTCGCGGGAGTTGCGGGCAATGGCACTTGGGTCGTTAAATTGCGTCGTCAACGCATGCCAGTCAGCCACCATCGCGAACACCTTATAGTCGCTCTGGAGCTTGACCCAGTTTCGAAGGGCACCCTCATAGTTGCCAATGTGCAACTTGGGTCCCGTCGAACGCATACCGCTGAGAATTCGTTTTTCTGACTTCATAGAATCGTTATTGAAATATATCGTTGATGCTCGTGCCGACGAAAAGTCGGAAGAGAGCGCTGATTGGGCCGCTTAAGAGTGAAATGTTGAAAGATTGCATCAAGATGATGGCGATAAACAAACCTGGCATTCCGACTTTTTGGTTGAACTTAAACCAATAGTACCGCTGCTTCTCCGGCAGCAAGAGCCCAACCAACCAATGCCCATCGAGCGGGCCGAACGGAATCAGATTAAAGCAAGCAAGACCAAGGTTAATGGCAACACCACCAATAAGGAGGTAAGCAACAAACATCTTCAGGTCGAGAGACCCTATCTGCTCGAAAAGATTGGCTCGGATGGCAAGTCGCAGGAAAAACGCATAGATTGTTGCCTGAACCAAATTGGAGACCGGGCCGGCAGCGACAGAAACAAACCAGTCCATTCGGGGATTCTTCATCTTGGATGGATTGACGGGCGAGGGTTTGCCCCAACCAATTCCAAATCCGGTTAGGGTCGTGATGACCATCATAATGACCCCCGAAATCTCGAAGTGCTTGGTCAGGTCAAGCGTGACCCTTCCGTAATACGCAGGAGTTGGATCCCCTGCCATATCGGCAAACTTGCAGTGAGCGTACTCGTGAAGGCCAATCCCCAAAAAGAGGATGATGGCAGTGGCGAGCATCGAGGGAACGGGGGGCATGTTCAAAGGTTTAGGCCAAGTCTTCCGGAAGGATTTCGCGTGCGAGCATCTCGTCCCATGAATCGCGTCGCTGGATAAGCGAGTGCGAACCATCAAGGCGTAGAAGTGCCGTCGCCGGTCGAGGATAGCGGTTGTAATTACTCGCCATCGAGGAGTTGTAAGCGCCAGTGCAGAGCACTTGAATTAGGTCGCCAACTTTGAGATCGGCGGGGAGGGGAGTCTCATCGAACAGCTTGTCGGTTTCGCAGTGTTTGCCCGAAACCGTCATGTTCTTAAGTTCATCGCTCGACTGTGTTTCTGGTGCAACACGTTCTACCGTGTACTTCGAACCGTAGAGAGCGGGACGTGGGTTGTCGCTCAGCCCACCGTCGACTGCGACATAGGTTCTTTGCCCAAGAGCTTTGGATGGCACTGTTTTTATGACGCCGACTCGGTATAGGGTGACGCCACTTTCGGCGGTAAGTGACCTGCCCGGCTCTTGGCCAAGAATCGGGTCGATTCCTGTGCCTTCGAGGGCCGTATTCACGGCTTGAACGACCAGTCGACAATATTCGTGCATGCCCATTGGTTGATCGCCACTGGTATAGGCTACGCCAAGACCACCGCCTACGTTGAGGTATTGAGCGATGTACCCATGCTTGTCCTTCATGTCCACCGCGAATTTGGCGATAAGTTCACCACCAGATCGCTGAGCTTCTGGGTCGAGCAGTTGTGAACCGACATGGCAATGGAAACCGTAGAGGTTGAAGCCAAGTTCCAGGCATCGTTGAGCCGCCCTTTCTGCCGAGCCATCCGCGATGTTGAAGCCGAATTTCGTATCGGCCTGTCCCGTCGAAATTTTTGCGTGGGTGACAGGATCCACACCTGGAGCGAGACGTAGGACGATTTTGGTTGAAGCCCGCTGCTCGTTCGACAGAATCCCATCGAGAAGTTCAATCTCGTCGAAGCTGTCGGCGACGATATGCCCGATGCTATTGTCGAGGGCGAATTGAAGCTCTTCAACCTGCTTGTTGTTTCCGTGCAGGTGACACTTGTTGCCGGGCACTCCCGCCGCCAGTGCAATTCGAAGTTCTCCTTCGCTTGCGACGTCGATTGTGCATCCTTCCTCGTATGCTATCTTGACAAGGGCCAACGTCGAGTTAGCTTTGCTCGCAAAACTAATCTCAGAACGATCATAAGCGGCTCGGAAGGCGGTTAAATACGTGCGGATACGCTCTCGAAAATGCTTTTCGTCGACAACATACAGTGGCGTGCCATACGATTTAGCCAGGTCGAGGGCAACGGTCTCAGTCAGGCGAAATCGAGTGTCCAGGATCGGGGCGGAGATCATTCCTAGAAGTATGGCATTCTGGACGCTAAACTACTGCGGATGAAGCGCGTCATCGTTCTAGGCTCAACGGGAAGCATCGGCGGTCAAACGCTTGATGCCATCTCACAACACCCCAACGAATTGAGCGTCGTCGGTTTGGCTGCGAATTCGAATGCCAAACTTCTGAAAGAGCAGGCAGAGCAGTTTGGAGTTCGCCATCTTGCCCTCCATCACGAGGTTCCGGGAAGCGGAATTGCCAGTGGAATGGATGCGCTGATCGCTCTTGCAACCCACGAAGAGGCGGATATCGTGGTGATCAGCGTTGCCGGAGTCATCGGTCTCCTCCCGACGATCGCTGCAATCCAGGCGAAAAAGAACATTGCCCTCGCGAGCAAGGAGGTCCTTGTTGCTGCGGGAGCTCTTGTCATGCCGATGATCCGAGAATATGGTGTGACCTTGACGCCAATCGACAGCGAGCACAGTGCACTGTTCCAATGCCTTCAGGGCTACCGGCCCGATCAAATTGACGAGCTATTGATTACAGCCAGTGGCGGACCTTTCCGTGGTAAGTGCAGATCCGACCTCGAACAAGTGACCGTGCAGCAGGCGCTCAATCATCCAACATGGAGCATGGGTGGGAAGATCACCATTGACTCGGCTACCTTAATGAACAAGGGCCTTGAAGCAGTGGAAGCGCGTTGGCTTTTCGATGTCGACATCGATCGCGTAAATGTCGTTGTTCATCCCCAAAGCGTTATTCACTCCATGGTTCGGTTTAAGGACGGAAGTGTATTGGGGCAGATGGGATGGCCCGACATGCGTCTGCCTATCACATACGCTCTGCTTTACCCAGAGCGACTTCCCAACAGCCTCCGACCTTGGAATCCCATTGAAACCCCCAATTTGACCTTTGAGCCGGTCGATCAGGAGACTTTCCCAAGTCTTGAGCTCGCTAAACAAAGTTTGAGAATTGGTGGAACGATGCCATGTGCAATGAATGCTGCGAACGAAATCGCTGCAAACGCCTTCTTAAAAGGTGAGTTGCAGTTCCTTCAGATTTCCGAGGTGGTTAACAACACAATGCGGGAACACGCACCCCTTGCTGCGACGTTGGATAATGTACTGTCAGCCGATGCAACTGCACGAGCCTTTGCCCGTAAACTGATCGACAACGCTTAAACCCTATGGGCTCGCTTTTTAATTACCTAGAAACCGCCGTCGTGCTAGTTACGATGTTCACCCTGCTCGTTGCTGCCCACGAGCTCGGTCACTACCTTTTCGCCCGTTTGTTCAATATGGGCGTTGAGGAATTTGCCATTGGCTTTGGCAAACAAACCATTTACGAATGGATGAAGCGCACTTACATCGTCCCTATCCGACCAGGTGAAGTCGCGCAGATTGAGAGCACGAATCCTAACCGCTTTGATGTTGAGTCTACGGGCCGTCGGGCTCCGGAGGACATGGTTGAAATTGATACTCCTCAAGGAAAGGCGCTTAAGGAAACGACTAGATTTACCGTTCGTCCTTGGCCCCTCGGAGGATTTGTTCGCATCAAGGGAATGCTTCCCGAAGATGACGGCAGTGAGACGACGATCGCAGGAGGCTTCTATAGCAAGGCGCCTTGGCAGAGGCTGATCGTACTCTTCGCTGGCCCGATGTTCAGCGTGATTGCGGGAATCCTAATCTTGATTCCGCTGTATATCGTGAGTGGCAAAGATCAACTCGATAACAGCCCAGTCATCGGGCCCGTTTCCAAAAAGGGACCGGCTGCCGAAGCAGGGTTGAAGGAGAAGGATGTTGTCACGGCAATCGACGGCAAAGCCGTAAAGTCGTTCTACGACATCAATGTGATCGTGAGAGACAGTGCGGACAAGAGGCTGAAATTCAGCATTCTCCGTGACGACAAGCCCCTTGAGTTGACGGTGATTCCGGTTCTCGACAAAAATCCATCCCCCGTTTTGGGGCCGGGTCTGGAATTTACAGGAGACAAGCGAGCTCAAGCCAAGCTCTACACGCACTTCCGAACGAAACGAGTGAGCGTTGATTTTGGTCAGGCCGTTTCTATGGCGGTTTCTCGTCCGATCCAAGCCGTTACCGGACTTTTGGATATGATTCGGCACCCATCTACGGTGAAGGATCAGATGGGTGGACCGCTCTCTATTACGGCGGCCACTTACGAGACCGTGAAGCTTGGTATCGCACCGATATTTGAACTCGCCGCGCTCCTAAGCATCTCCGTAGGCATCCTGAATCTCCTGCCCGTGATGCCGCTTGATGGTGGCCAGATGGTGTTGGCCTTTGCTGAGATGTTCCGTCGCGGTAGGCGCTTGAGCATGCATGTTCAAAACTTGGTGAACTTGTTTGGGATGGCGTTCATGGGGGTTTTGATCCTCTCGGTGTTCTACATAGACATCACTCGAATGATTGATAACAACTCACCGCCTAAGGATCCGCCCGTCTCAAAAACCGCTCGTCCTTCGCCTTCCAAAGACGTGTCACAATCTCCTCGATGAAGGTAGGAGTCGTTGGCACCGGCGGAATGGGCAATGCACATGCCCGGCAGTATCACAAAATGTCCGAGGTTGAACTCGGTTATTACGAGAGGAACTTGGGGCGTGGTGAGACTTTTCGCCAAAACTGGGGTGCCCATCTCTGCAATTCCATCGAGGAACTGCTGGATTGGGCGGACGTCATCGATGTCTGCCTTCCTACCGACGCCCACCCAGAGTTTGCGCATAGGGTGATTGAGGCTGGAAAACCCCTTTTCTTAGAGAAGCCCATCGCAAGAACGGTTGATGCAGCACAGGCGATTGTGGATGCCGCGAAGGCTGCCAACGTGCCTCTCATGATCGGTCACGTCGTTCGATATTTCCCCGAGTTCGCCCTTGCCAGGCAGATGGTGCAAAGTGGATCGGTCGGCAAACCTGCTGCGATCCGAACGCGTCGTGGGGGACCGGCACCGACGGGCAGCTCAGGGTGGTTCATGGACCACTCTCGAAGCGGTGGAGTCCTTCTTGACCTTGCGATTCATGACTTCGATTGGCTTCAATGGACGTTTGGTGACGTGAAGTTCCTCTACAGTCGATCGGTCGGAGCCACCACCGGTCACGGACCAGACTATGCTCTCACAACCCTCACTTTTGAGTCCGGAGCAGTTGCTCACGTTGAGGCAACATGGATGGATCCAGGTGGATTTCGAACCTATTTCGATATCGCGGGAAGTGAAGGGCTGCTCGAATTCGATAGCAAGAAAACCCCCGCGCTCAAAACGGTAACGACCGAATCGTCATCCTACGAACCGTCTCTCGCACCGTTCGATGATCCGTATTTCCTAGAACTATCAGCATTCCTCGCAAGTGTTCAAACCGGCTCCCCTGTTCCAATTACTGGCGAAGACGGCCTGGTTGCCTTGAAGATCGCTCTTGCCGCGCTGGAGAGTGCTAAGACGGGCAAAGTCGTCACGCTGTAGTTGCCTTTTGTCCCAACCCCAACGCCTACCGATGATTGCAAATCATCGGTAGGCGTTGGGGAATGCGCACCAAGCCTGATCTGATACACTCTTTTTCGTCGCTGATTATTCAAGAGGACAGTTGGGGAATGCGCACCAAGCCTGATCTGATACACTTGTAACCGGTCCTGCATCGGCAACAGCAGGTTGGGGAATGCGCACCAAGCCTGATCTGATACACTCAGGGCCTTGGAAGCAGATAGAGGGTGACGTTGGGGAATGCGCACCAAGCCTGATCTGATACACTCACCATGAGCACATTCCCGTGACGAGCGTAGTTGGGGAATGCGCACCAAGCCTGATCTGATACACTATTCTCCTGACGAGCGTGATGCTTATATTAGTTGGGGAATGCGCACCAAGCCTGATCTGATACACTGTTGACGGTAGCTTGATGTTGGAAGCACCTGTTGGGGAATGCGCACCAAGCCTGATCTGATACACTTATTACCAGCCGCCTGTACCGAATACATGAGTTGGGGAATGCGCACCAAGCCTGATCTGATACACTTAGTCGTTGAGACTCAACCGGAGCCAGCAGGTTGGGGAATGCGCACCAAGCCTGATCTGATACACTGC
>CAILEM010000146.1 GCA_903833215.1 uncultured Armatimonadota bacterium | reverse complement strand
TCGGACCGTTCGCCAAGACCAAAAATGGGTTCAAGCCGCGAGTTGGGTGCGCGGCCACAGAACACGCCCATTCTGCCAAAACTGTTTGACATAAAGGCACGCCTCGCCCCAACGCCGGATTGAGATATAGCAATGGCCCTCGCCTACCGTTTGGTTGGCGAGGGCCATTTTGGCTTGGCCAGATTAATTCCCTGACTTATTGGGGAACGGTGGGGTTTCTGGCTTCTTGACCGGGTCTTTGGCTAGTTTGGCTTTTAGGATCTCGATGGCTTTGTCGAGCTGAGGATCGCGGCCGGCCATGACGGCTTCGGGGTCTTGATCGACCTCGATGTCGGGGTTGGCTCCGGTGCCCTCGATGATCCACTTGCCATCGGAGAACGCGCCGTAGTTGGGGACATAGATCAGACCGCGGTCGATGAGGCTATAGCCTCCACCGCTGCCGACTTCTCCTCCGCCTGTGCGTTTGCCGACGACTGGGCCGAGTTTCATTCGCTTCCAGTCTTCGATGACCAATTCTCCGTCGCTGAAGCACTCTTCGTTACACAGAGCCACGTGGTGGCCGATATTCGCCCAATCTTCGCGAGTCCAGGTCGCATTGTCGCGCGGCTTGAACCATGCCTGAGGCTTGGCTGCGATGTTTTCCAGGAGCAGCGAGGACACATAGCCGCCGCCGTTGTAGCGGAAGTCGTAGACCATGCCACCCTTCAAGGCGTTCGGGAATTGACCCTTCGTGAATCCGATGAGGCCGCCGGCACCCATGTCGGGAACGTGGAGGTATCCGAAGTCATCGCCACCGTGCTGCTGGACATAGGCGGCTCGCCCCTGAACCCAGTCGGTGTATCGCATGCTGTCTTCAGACCCGATTGGCTGAACTTCAATGATGCGCGCACCAACGGTCGTTGGCTTGTCGTTCACTCCGATAGCAACCGTCTGCCCAGCGGTGCCCACCAATAGCGCCTGGATGTCCTGCGAGGCGCTCACATTCTGTCCGCCGACGGAAACAATGTAGTCGCCTTCTTTGATCTTCAGACCAGGCTGAAGCAATGGAGAGCGATTTCCGGCAAAGCCATCGCCCCGGAACAACTTGACGATCTTGACGGCGTCGCCTTCTGGTTTTAAGTCGGCGCCAAGATAACCCATACCGATCATGGGCGCCCTTGGTGATGGGTTGGAGATGTAAGCGTGACCCGAGTTCAATTCAGAGACCAAGTCGGATTGAAGCCGACTAAGGTCGGTTCGGTCACCGACAAGTGGCAAAAGCGCCTGATATTTGGTATGAACCCGATTCCAGTCGACTCCATGCATGTTGGGGTCATAGAAAAAGTCCCGGGCAATTCGCCAAGACTCTTCAAGGATCTGCTTCCACTCCTTTTCAGGATTGACCATGATGACGTACGGCGCGAAGTTGACCGGACTGAATGCAATCGGGGCCCCATTGGCATCTGCCACGGCAAATGAGTTGCCTCGCTTCAGCAGGAGTTTCTTGCCATCGGCCGAGACATCAAAAGCCTCGATGCCTGCCCCAATCGTTGTTACGGACTTCTTTTCGACGTCAAATGCCAAAAGATTCAGGTCGGGACTTCCACTCATCGTCGGCATTTCTGCCTGATTCTCGAGGAAGATCTTGGTTCCAACCATCGCAGCCAAAAGGTATCGTCCCGGGGCAATCGGTACCTCAATGACTCGATCGGTAATGCCGTCAAAACTCACGGGACCAGGCTTGACGGCCGGTTTCTCGGTCGAACCTTCATCCTCATTTTTCGGCAAGAACGGAGACGGAGTGTCCGGTGATAGGGCAACCATGTACACCCGTCGCATATTGTCGAACGCATACTTGTGAGTGCCGTCGACGGCAATTGGCGTCAGCTGCGAATCCGCCACATAAAGCAGAAACTTGCCGTCTGTGCTGAATATCGGATTGACACTATTTACGTTCCGGTTGGTAACACACACCGTCTTGCCGCTGGCTATTTCGTACAGATAGATTGCCGTTATCCAGGTTGGCTCGTTATGGTTGAACGCGATGAACTTGCTATCCGGGCTAAAGCTAATTCCAGGGCTGTTTGCGTCATAGGATCCGACGTTGAACGAACGGTCAATTTGCTTGATCGCTCCCGTCGTTGCGTCAATCAGCAGGACTCGCCCAACTCGGTCACCGACAACGATCGACTTACTGTCCGGTGCCCAGTCCATTTGGATAGCGTTGCCTTTCAGCCCGTTCGTTAACTGTTTAGGCGTCCTTCCACTTGCTGAGTTGGTAAGCCAGACTTCGTACTCTCCGGATCGATCGCTAATGAACGCGACTTGCTTTCCGTCGGGCGACCAAGCTGGGAGCATGGCGCGCGTTCCTGGCTCGTTCTCAAGAATACGCATGTCCCCGTTCTCAACCGCGATGCTAACGATTTGCCCTCGAGCTTCCACGGCGAGTCGCTTGCCGCTCGGACCGATCGAAGCATCTTTGGCAAAGGCGGCGAGGCTTATTCTCTGATCACGGGAATGGATGCGATCCGAATTCAGTTCAAATGCGAGCTCTTGGACCTGTCGTGATTGCGGATCGTAGATCGCGAGACCGGGTCCATGTTGGAAGACGATGCGCTTTCCGTCGGAACCTGGATACCGCACTGGGAGGTCTTGGTACTTGGTTGCGCTGCTCACACCCTTAGAGTTCGGATTGAGTCGAAAGAGGTTTGAGATCCCTTCCCTTTCGCTCACGAAAAAAAGGTCCTCGCCGCACCACACCGGAGTCGTGTCGACGCCAACATAGTCCGTCAGTCGCTTGAAGTGCCCTTTGAGGTCAGAGAGCCAGATATCATCGGCCTGACCGGCTTTGTAGCGAAACCAGTTGGCCCACTCGATGCTCGTCGGCACATAAGCCAATCGCCCATCAGCACTGAAACTACCGAATTCCCCCTGAGGAACAGGAATGGCCTTTGGCTGACCGCCCGTAGCAGAAACTGTGTAGAGCTTTCGAACGGCACCGACCGGGCTGTTTCGGTTGGAGCGGAATAGAATGTTCTTCCCGTCAGGTGTCCAGCCTTGGACCAAAGCACCGCGAGGATCATATGTGAGGCGCTTTGGGGCGTCGCCGCTCACCGGCATCACATAAACATCGGTTCCGCCGTCGTATTGGGCGGTAAAAGCAATTTGAGATCCATCCGGTGAAAAACGGCCGTTCGTTTCCGTGCCGGCGTGCGAGGTCAATCTCCTTGCCGAGTGAGACGTGATATCACCAAGCCAAAGGTCGCCTTCACAGGTAAACACAACCTTGTCGCCGTGGATATCAGGCCGAGTAAAAAAGCTTCGTTGCGAGGCGAAGACGCTCGAAGTGAGCACAAGCGGTGCCAGGCCGAGCAACCTGTATTTCGACAGAAGAGACATTCGCCAGATGTTACACTCGCTGGAAGCGAGATTGATGGCATCTAGGTAAGTTTGTGCACATCACGGACCCGCTCACGCCAAAGGTCACCTGACTCCACCTAGACTGCCCCACTTTTGAGCCGGATTACTTCGTGCTGGAGGCATTTGCCTTGACAGGATCATTCGATTTTTCAACGGAAGAAGGGAGCGAGGGTTTGGTGCCTGGTAGGTCCTTCTTCGAGTCAGAACCCATACCAGGCTCCGTTGGTTTTTTAGGCGCGGTTGGCTTGCTGCTACCGGCCTTCTTCAAGTCAGATTTGAGGGGTGGCGAAGCGCTGGGTAATTCAACTGCGGTCCAGACAACCATACCGAGGAGGACTATGGAGATCGCGATCACATAAAGCGAGCAGAATATCCAGCATTTGATGACTGACTTAATAAATCCCTGCTGGTAGTTAACCATCATCGATACCGGCAGATACACGAGCATCCAAATGACGATAAGCGCAGCGGGGGGCGAAAAGTGCACGACCTTGGTAAACAGCAGGATGCATGCCGTCGAAAGACAGAAGAAGGCATAGTAGTGCAAGGCAAAGACCAAGTGCTCCACATAGAACTTACTGCGCCGTATGTAGAGGAACTTGAACAATAATGCGAAAATTGGAAGCAGTATTAGGTTTGCCGTCGAGAGACGTCCAACGAATTTGTCATTGAATTCCTGCCTCCTCGCAGCCCCCGTTGACCCATCTTGCGTGAATTTTCCGGTCTGATCGAGGATCCACTTCTTGAACTCTGAATTTGTGGACTCCTTATCGCGGTCAATTGCAGTTCGAGCCTCGGCAATGGATTGCGCCTCGCCGTTACCGACGTTTACGACGTTTGGATGCGTCGTCAGAGAAACCATCAAGAAGCAAATTGCGCTTAGCGAGATGTAGAGCTTGAGAGGTGATATGTACCTTACACGCTTCCCGGCGACCCACTCCCGTGTCAGGAACCCAGGCTTGATGATCAGCGGCACAATGGTGCGAAGGAACTTCGAATCAAACCGAATGAATTCCTCCAGAAACTCGAGGACAAACTGCCACACGCCCTGGTTGTGTTCACGTGTGTGCTGACCACAACTATGACAATAATTTCCCAAGACCTGGGAACCACAGTTCAGGCACTTTGTTCGCGTCGCACTTGTTGAATCGTCCGATACGATTTGATCTTTCGACTCCGCAATCATGACTCGTTATCGTATCACAGGCGAGCTATGGTGCAACAACTCTATGGATGGGATTCGAGATAATCACCCACAAGAGCAAGGACTTTTCCGCGGTGGCTGATCTGATGTTTACGTTCTGCCGAGAGGTCTGCCATCGTGCATCCCTGGTCAGGTAGGTAGAAGATCGGATCGTAACCAAACCCTCCATTACCACTGGGCTCGACGGAAATTCTGCCTTCGCACACAGCTGAGAAAATCTGAGATTGATCTGGTTCTAGTGGATTCGTCAGGGCAACAAAACAGCGAAATCGGGCAGTTCGCGACTCGGTCGGAACGCCCTCCATCATTTCGAGGATTTTTGCGATCTTCTGAGGAAACGGGAGGTCTTCCCCACCGAACCGCTTGCTGTACAGCCCCGGTGCCCCATCCAACGCATCGATTTCCAACCCAGCATCGTCGGCCAAGCTCCACTCTTTTGTGAACTGAGCCGCACTCTCCGACTTAATCGCCGAATTGGCGGCGTAATCTGCACCGACTTCGTCGGGCTCAGGCGCTCCTTCGTAATCGGCAAGGGTTACCAGTTCCAGCAGCGGAAATCGGGCACCGATGATCGTCACCATCTCACCGGCCTTCTTCCGGTTATGGGTGGCGATCACCAGCTTTTTGATGTGGGTCTGACTCATTAGCTCAATCAGTCGATTTCGAGGACGGCTCTTTGAGCTGCGATGAGCTCGCCAATCCCTTTCTGCCCAAGTTTCAACATTCGGCCAAGGGTGTCGACTGGGAATGGGTCGCGTTCGGCAGTGCCCTGGATTTCGATAAACTTGCCGCTCGCAGTCATCACGATGTTCATGTCAGTATTCGCGGTGCTGTCTTCCGAGTAATCCAGGTCAAGAACTTCTTGCCCCTTTACGACGCCAACGGATACGGCCGCGATTGGCTCAAGAAGCACATTCTTTTTGAGCATGCGGTTCTTCATCATCCACTGAACGGCGTCATAGGCGGCAACGTATGCAGCCGTGATCGCAGCACAACGGGTTCCACCATCCGCGCGGATAGCATCGCAGTCGAGCGTGATCGTTCTCTCTCCCATCGACTCAAGATCAAAAGCGGTTCGCATGGCACGGCCAATCAGCCGCTGAATTTCCATGCTTCGGCCATTTGGCTTCATTTGATCGCGCTGGTTTCTTTGGCGACCGGATCTGGGGAGCATCGAATATTCGGCGGTCACCCAACCACTTCCCTTGCCCTTCATGAAAGGTGGGACACGGTCCTCAACCGTTGCGGTGACCAGCATATGAGTGTCACCGAGTTTGATGAGGCATGAACCCTCGGCGAACTTTGCAAAGTTCCGCTCAAGAGTAAAGGGGCGAAGCTGGTCCGGCATCCTGCCGTCATTACGCATTGCTACAGGGTACCAGCCGAAAAGCCCCTTTAACCTCACCTATTCCGACGGCCTTTGCATTGAGAAGTTCTGGACACTTGTCTCATTGGGCTTGCATCAGAAATCTGAATGAAGTATCGTCCACATGTGCTTAGGGATCAGCCGTATAGTCTCCAAATGCAAGTTCAAGGGAGCCAAACCAATAAGATAATCTTATTGAAATTTGTACCAGCAATTCTATGAGATAAAAGCGATGTATATTACACCATCTCCCAAACCCGTCCAGGCGATCGAGTCCGCGCTCGTGGATGCGATCATCCAAGCCCGACGAGATAGCCCGCTGCGGCTGGTAACCATGGTCGTGCCCAACCTTGTGGCGGGACTTCAGTGGCGACGTCGCGTTGCCCGAGCCTCAGGTGCTCTGTTCAATGTTCGATGGATTGACATCAACCAGTTCGCCCAAGAGACCATAACCCAAGACGGGATCAGCCTCAAACCTGTGACCCAAGTGTCCCAACTTGCTGCAGCCTGGTCGGTGCTCCAATCCTCACCTCCCGAGTTCCAAATATTCCGTGATACGGCCGAAGTGCCCCAACAAATGGTACGCGCGTTCGACACCATCGACGCTCTTGGCGAAGATGAAAGGCTAACCCTCCAGCCCGCCGTTCAGCAGATGTTCGACGCCTATTGCGAACTGCTCAAAGGCAAAGACCGTTACAACCAAATCCTAACGAAGGCTGCGGAACTCATTGAATCTGGAACACTTCCCAAAGACGACACCTTTATTTTTCTGCCCTCAGGAAGTCTTTCCGCCTCTCAGATCCGTTTCGCCCAAGCCCTCGGGAGCCATGTCACAACCATCTCGACCGAGTTCGCCAGTTTGCCTCCCATTCAATCCACATCGCTCCACGACGAACGCGATGAAATCGAATGGGCTATCGCCCAAATTCAAGATGCTGCCCTCAATGAATACATCCCAATCCACCAGATGGCGGTCATTCTGCCCAACCGCAATCCCTACGCCAAGTTGTTTGCCACCGCTGCTGAAGCGGCGGGCCTCACGTGGAGTGGGCTCGGCATCCAAACCCTTGCCGAGTCCATCCCCGGCCAACTCCTAACCCCAGAATCAGAAGCCGACCATGCTACATGGACCGAGGCGATCGCCGCCTACAGCAAACTTGCCGAGCGGGCAGGTGCGGCGCACGAAAACCATAGTCAACGCATCAAGGACCAACTTGATGCTTGGAAGCAACTTGAGGAACTCATCCCCAATGCTCCAAAATCGCTGGTCTCTGTACTCCGTCAAGTGCTGTTGACCAAACCGATCCCATGTGATCACGGCTTCGGTGACGGAGTCTTCGTAGGCACCGGACGCCATCTGGAAGGACTCTCTTTCGAACGCGTCTTCGTTCTCGGGTTTACCGACAGCAGCTATCCCGCCAAGTCCCGTGCTATCCCCATGCTTCCCGTAGGGATGGGAGTACCCACCGTGCCCGATCAAAAACGTTACTTGGTCGGCAACCTCAGCCGCTCGAACTCAGTCGCCCTCAGCTACTCACGTTCCGATCGTCGGAACGAGAGAGAAGCCTTTCCATCGCCATGGCTTGAAGAATTTTCGGCGGCAAAACCCAAGGTCATCGCCTCACCGCTCGAACTCCTATCGCTGTCCGGCCCCCGCAATGCTGCCGCAGTAGGGATCGCAGCTGGCCTTACTCAAGGCGCATCCACAACAAAAGCTAGTCAAGTCATCTCCAGTTGGTTCGCGACCGATCTCACCACAGAGGCAGGTGTCGGCAAGGATCTATTGCCAACGGGCAACCTGAGCCCGAGTCAAATCGAAACGTTCCTCAAGTGCCCTCGCAAGTGGTATCTCAAGTCCGTCGTCGGCATTAAGGAGCCACTCACTCGCCCCACTTTCGGGCTCTCTTCGCCAGAAACCGGATCCGCCATTCACGAAACTCTTGCGGAACTCGTTGGAAACCATCTAGGAGAACTCAAGGACCCAGCCTTCGCTTGGTCTCAAAAGCACTTTGATTTTGTTCATGCTCAAATCCTTGCCAAAACAACCCGCCTGATGGGTGGGACGCTTCGGCAGATCGAACGAGACGACGTCGAACGCTGGGCGCGTCGACTTCAGAGAGTCCTGGAATATGACTCTCAATACAGGGCCGAATCCGGTGCCGTACCCATCCACTTAGAAGTGACTCTTTCTGGGCAGATAGCTGGCATGCCCTTCCAAGGCAAGGCCGATCGCATCGACATCCTACGCAATGGCAACCTTTCCGTTATCGATTACAAGACTGGCAGGAACAAGGCGGGCGTCCCCAAAGACGTCTCGAGTAAAGCACTCGAAAAAGATCCTACGCTTGGTGCCACCACGCTGCAGGGCCTTATCTATGCCGAACTCGGCAAGCAATCTCTTGGCGAACATAGTGGATACGAAGCTGGTTACTGGTTCCTTGGTCGAGAGCCAGAAAAGATGCGGGCAACCCAACCGTTGACCCACGAAACCGCTGGCCAACTCAACGCGATAGTCTCTGCCTCCACCCAAATGATGCGTGAAGGGCTCGTTCCCATGACACCACACGATGAGGGCCAAGCCGGACTGTGTGGATATTGCCCATTCGTTCAAATCTGCCCCCACGACCGACTCTCCATCGCCTCCCACCAGCAAAAACACGCCACCGGCGCTTACCGCAAGTTCCTAGACCTCAAAGCCTTGGCCGCGCCAGACCAGGAGAATGAAAATGACTGATCCAACCCTAATCCTTCCCGATCAATCTTGCCGCGACCAAGCGATCCAGAATCCTTCGGAGCCCATGCTCCTTGTCGCTGGCGCGGGCACCGGCAAAACTCGCACGATGGTCGAACGTTTGGTGCAGTCTGTCCTCGATGGCAACCCCATCGAAGACCAGGTGGCCATCACTTTCACCGTCAAGGCTGCTCACGAGATTCAGGAGCGACTTCGAAAAGCCCTTACTGAAAACACATCGCCGAATGCAAGACAAGCCCTTGAACAGCTTGCCAATATGCGAATTGGCACCATCGACAAGGTCGTCCAGCGCCTTCTAGAAGAGAACAGTATTCAGGCAGGCCTGGCTGCCGGCTTCAGTATTCTCTCAAAAGGGGAAACCGAAGACCACCTTGAAACCTGGTTCACAGACCACATCGATCTTTGGAGAGACAACGCCAATCTCTTCGAGTCATGGAAAGCGCTTCATACACTGGAACTTTCTACCAAAAGCGTCCATGAACTCCTCAAACAGATTGCAAGCCGAGTCATCACCAATGGACAAGAGCTTTCTCTGTATGATGGCCTTGCAGACACAAATGCACTGCATTCCGAGCTTCAAGACGAAATCAATCGGTTGCGTCAGGAAGTCGAGGCTGCACCTGAAAAGCTGATAGAACTTGCACGCCTTCATGTCACCTCGCTTCAAGAGAATCTTGATCTGCTTCAGGAATATCCCTTCGAGGAGCAGAAAACACCCAGTTCAATGCGGACAACGGGCGGCCCTGCCGCAAAGCCGTTGCGTGACGCCATAAAGAGTGTGCGAGACCAAATCACCAAGCTTGCATCCGCGTACCGATTCGCACCCATCGTGCCACTCCTCAAAGTGGTTGTAGCCGATGCCCAAGCCTTTGCTGGCGACCTTACCAAACGAGGTCTTCTCGATTTCAACCGAGCCTTGTCCCTTGCTATCCACATCCTTGAAACGTCTCCTGAAGCCCTCGAAGCGACTCGAAGGCAAATCTCTTCGATCATGATCGATGAGTTTCAAGACACCTCGCCTGACCAAATTCGCCTCGCAAAACTGCTAAGCGGAGAAGATGTGCCTTGGTTCGTGGTGGGCGATCCGAAACAGTCGATCTACCGCTTCCGCGGTGCCGACCTCGATGGGTTTATCCGATTCCAAGTTGAATCCGTAGACGAGGGGGCACACCTTGGCGTTCTAACCAGCAATTTTCGTAGCCACCGATCCGTGCTCGACGTTGTCAACGACGTCCTGACAACCGAATTTGATGTCAACTCAAATATCGGTTACACCCCCCTCGATGCCATGACAAAGGGCCAAGATCGTCTGACGTCTCATGCATGGGTCATCGGCGGTCAAGAAGAGAATGCGGCAGCGGCTGCTTCTTGTGAAGCTGAACTCGCGGTAAAGTCAATTGCGCTGGCCATGAGCCAAGCCTGGCAAACGAGGACCGAAACGGGCGTCCGACCGATTGAACTCTCTGACATCGTCATCCTTCTGCGAAGCCGATCGAAACTCAGCCAACTCACCGATTCGCTTACACAAGTCGGTATTCCGTTCCGAATCGAAGGCGAGTCCGATGTCTACGGCACCGACGAAGTCCGCGCCCTCATCGATATCCTCCGCACTCTTACCCGCAACCCAGCCACCGACGACGACGATGAGTCGCAAATCGCTAGGTACGCCGCCCTTCGCTCCCTTGCCGTCGCACTCAGCCTGGATGACCTTTGCGATCCAACCGTACGAGACGCGGCAGTCGCCCGTATCGAGAATCTAAAAAAGGAAGTCCAAAGTCTTCCCCCTTATCAGGCGATGATCCGCGTGATCCGAGCGTTCGATCTCGAATCGCTCGCCTGTCTACTTCCCAGGACAAGAGCCGTCATCAACCGGTACCGTGCTGTGATCGATAAAGCCCTCGCCGCCGAATCCGAAGGCATCTACAATTTACGCCAATTTATCGACTTGCTGGATGCGGAGGAGAAACGACTGACCGAGTCCCCCGATCCTGAAACGGATGAGTCAGCCGTCCGCATCATGACGGTTCACGGGTCTAAAGGCCTCGAATTCCCAATGATCATCGTTGTCGGGTTTGCATCCGATTCGCCCTCGAAAGCTAAGATCTTTGATTGTGGCAATCAGCAGTTCGCGGTGAGGATTGGAACAAAGGGAAAAGCCGAGCCAATTATCTTCGACAAACTCTCGGAAGCCGATCGAAGCGCGAGCGACGAAGAAGTCAAACGCCTCCTCTACGTGGCTATGACACGAGCCGAAGATCACCTTGTCGTAAGTTCCTATCACCATCCACAGGCGTCTGGCCTCATCAAGCGAGTCGTGAGCAAGCGCAATCCCGAAGCGGAGCAGATCTTTGCAGATTTCAATGTGGAAGAGTGGCAGAGGCCCGCTGCCAAGTCGATTGAGGTTCCGGACACAGATGCCCTCCTTTCGGCTTGGAATGAGGTCTCCCAAAGCGAGCGCCGCACCACTCCGACCAAACTCGCCCATGCCGATGACGAAGACGCCGTGGAAGTCAAGGATGCCGTTGATGTCAGCGAAGACTCGTTTAGTAAGCGCCCTGTTGCCAAGCAAAGCAGCGCCTTCGGCCGTGCCGTTCACCTTGCCATGCAGTCGATAGACTTTCGTGCCCCGAATGTCGAGGCGGTATCAGCGTCTGCCGCCGCCCTCTATGGTGCAGATCCCGAGCGCGTTGCTGCGTTTGTCAGTCGCGCCCTGGAAACGGAACCGGTTCAGCAAGCAGCCACAAGCCCCGAAATCTGGCGCGAAGTTTACGCCGCCGTCAACCGAGAAGACGCCGGCAACGAACTTCTCGAAGGCATCTTCGACCTCGTATACCAAATCGACGACCAAAACCTAGGTGTCGTCGACTACAAAACCGACCGCATACATAACCAGTCCGAAGCCGAAGAGCGAATGGCTCGCGCTTATTACAAACAAGGCGAGGCCTACCGCGAACTCCTCACCAAAGCCACCGGCCTCCAAGTCCCCCGAATCTCGTTTGCCTTCCTTTCATCCACCCCGCCGATTGTCTGCGAAGTGCCTCAAAAACAGAAATAGCCCCGAAAATGCGGAGCTAATCATCTGTTTGGACCCTTGCGGACCCGGTTAGGTTGGCCCTTAGGCCATATCCTGCGATCTTACGATCTTATTGAGGAAGCGCAGGCCTGATCTGATACAATCCGATTATACACAACTGCGTTTACTAGTGTCATGAAAAATAAGACAGTTCTTGCTTTAGACCTCGGTACCTCGTCTGTCGGCTGGGCTCTGTTTAACCTTGGCGAGGATAAATTGCCGACTTCACTAGTCGACATGGGCGTCCGGCACTTTGAGGAGGTGATCGAGCCCAAGTCAAGGGAGCTAAAGAACCTTGCCCGGAGGCAAGCCCGCCAAATGAGGAAAAACCTCAGTCGACGTAGGCAAAGGCGAACAGCTCTGTTGACGATATTGCAGGCTGCGAAATTATCACCAGATGGCATCGATCCTTACTCGGAAAGCGAGCTAACCACCCATCGCCCATACGAACTGCGTGCAATCGCCGTTGACCAGAAGATTGAATTAGAGGAACTGGGTAGAGCCCTGTACCATCTAGGAAGAAAACGGGGGTTCAAGTCTAATCGTGGCGCAAAGATGGCATCGCTAGCTGACCAAGAAGAAGTTCAGGCGTTTCTCAAGGCACCTGAACGCGAAGATGATTCTGAAGAGTCGAAGGAAGATGGACCCGTCCTCACAGAAATCAGCCAATTGCGTAGCGAACTTGAAGGGCGCACGCTGGGGCAGTATTTCTGGAATTGTCTGAAAGCAAAAGAAAAGATTCGAGGACGTCACACGGAACGCTCCATGTTCGAAGAAGAGTTCGAGAAAATCTGGAGTAAGCAAGCTGAGTTCTATCCTAAGGTGCTGACGAACGACCTAAAGGCAAATGTCTGGCATGCGATGTTCGATCAGCGCCCCCTGCGGCAGCAGAAATATCTGAAGGGGCCGTGTTCTCTCGAAATCACAAAACCACGCGCCGAGAAGGCTCAGCTCGTCTCTCAGCGATTCCGCTATTGGCAGGATCTCTGCAACCTTGAACTCACTGACCTAGAGACGGGCGAGCGCCGACGACTAAGTGCTCAAGAACGTAACAAACTGGCTGAAAAGCTGGAGTCCGTTGCCTCCATAAGTCTTAAAGCAATTCCTGGCGAATTGGGATTTAAAAAGGCGAAGTGGAAAACCAATCTGGACCGCGCCAAAGGCGATGTCTTGAAGGGAAACTCAACCGCGTATAAGGTCTCAAAGAGAGCCACCCATTTGTGGGAAGCTCTTGACGAAGGTGGACGGGAGAGACTTGTCGAGATCATGTTGACAATCCATGACCGGGGCGACCTTTACCGAACACTTCGGAAAGTATTTCAATTAGATCCCAAAGTTGCATACGACCTTGCCATCGTTGAACTAGAGCAAGGGACCATGTCTCTCAGTTCGAAGGCTATGCGAAGAATGCTGGGACATATGAAGGATGGCAAATCCCGCATCGAAGCCCAGGTTGCTTGCGGATATGAGCCATGGTCAGAAGAAATTGTCCAGGTAGCACGAATCGAGTCCCTTCCGAGCCGGACGGAGATTCCCAATCCGAGGGTGCGTAAGGCTTTAGGACAGGTTCGAAAGGTCGTGAATGCCATCGTCGCCACTTACGGTCGGCCCGAGATCATCCGGATTGAGATGGCCCGGGATATGACCCTTACCAAAGATGAAAAAGCGAAAGTTGAGAAGTCAGCAAAGGATCGCGAGCGGGAGAATCGGGAAGCTGATGAATGGCTCGCCAAGCAGGGTGATGAAAACCCTACTCGGACTAAACGCTTCTGGTATCGCCTTGCAAAACAATGCCGATGGGAATGCCCATACACTGGCAGGGCCATTCCTTCCAGCTTGGCTGCGATGAACCAGTTCCAAATTGAGCACATCGTGCCGTACGTGCGCTCGATAGATGATTCCTTCAACAACCTCACTCTGTGCGAGGCTGAGACCAATCGAAAGAAGGGCAATAAAACTCCCTATGAAGCCTTCGGTAGCCGACCGGAATGGGAGGAAATGGTCAACCGGATCGACAAACTCGTCGGCGTAGGTTCGAAGCACAAGAAGAATCTCTTCAAAAGCCAGCTCCCCCCGGACGTAGATAAATTTGTTAGCCGTCAACTCAACGAAACACGCTGGATTTGTCGTGCCACGGCTCAATACCTTCGCCCCGTCTGTACCGAAGTTGAAGTGACAAAGGGGGCAGCGACGGCGATGCTTCGTTCCCACTGGGGGCTAATGGAGGCGCTGTACGGTGTCAACGAGAAGAAACGGGACGACTTGCGCCACCATGCGGTTGACGCTGTTGCCATCGCATTCACATCGCGTGCACTGTTCCAAAGAATCTCCCGCCACCGGTCGGCGGCTGCGAATGAGTCCATTGACAGCGTGAAAGTTGCTCCGCTGTCAAACGACGTCGTCCCCCCCGCGCCTACTTGGCTTTTTGGAGAGATCAAGCTGCGGCTTGCTACCGTCGTGATCAGCCATGAAACCCAGCGAGCGATAAAAGACGCCTTTCACGAGGAGAGTGCTTATGGCAAGAGGGCGGAAGGGGTCTACCACATCCGAAAGCCGCTCGAAAACATGAAGGAGTCCGATATTGAGGCCATTGTGGACGATAAAGTGCGTGCCCTGGCACTTGAACAATTCCTCGCCAATGGAAAGGACGCCAAAGTGGCTTTCGCGGATGGGCTCCAAGTTGGATCCACGTCTGCGAGAAGGGCTCGGGTGGCTGTTGCGATTCCGAAAGCACCGCTGTTAAAGCTACCAAAACTTGCTCCCACCAAGTTCTTCAAGTTGGGCAATAATCACCATGTCGAGATCTTTGAGGAGACGACTACTGGAAAGAGAGATGGTCGTTATGTGACCACTATCGAGGCAGCAGAAAGAGTTAGACAAAGGCGAGAGCCAATGGTCGACACAAGCCCTCCTGCTCCAGGATGGAAATTCGTCGCTTGGCTGTGCCCGAATGACTGCGTTCGAGTTGACGAAGATACTAGGGAATTTTTTCGTGTCCAAACCCTGGAATCAACAAATCGAAAAATTGTTTTCCGCCAAATATCTGCTGGGGCCGTGACAGACAATGAAGAAAGACTCATCAAGTCTCCAAGCACCTTCAAAGGAGTGAAACTCGAAATTGACCCAATAGGACGCATTCGTGAGGTTCCTGAAGGAGTCATCTGAGTTACCGCGTTGTCTCAGTTGTAGGGCCAGGCACGATTGCACTTAGGGATCAAAGCCTGCTCGTGACCAAACCCGCTGGTGAAACGGGGAAAATACCTCTTGAAGACATGTCCGTTCTGGTCCTTGATGGCCCCGATCTTAGCTTGTCCCATCAAGCGCTTAGCGCATGCGCGGCTGCTGGTATAGCGATAGTAACGAGCGATGGGAGGCACCTTCCTAATGGTTTGTTGCTACCTCTCTCGGACCACTCGCTACATAGCAGCATCCTAAAACAACAAATTGCAAGTAAAGTCCCAAACCAGAAGAGGGCTTGGCAAGAGATTGTGAAAGCGAAGATTCGGAGCCAGGCAGATAATCTAAGGTACTTCCAACGGGATGATTCCTCCTTGCGGAAGATGATCCCGTTTGTTCGCAGTGGTGACCCGGATAATGTTGAAGCAAGAGCGGCGGCTCGCTACTTCGAGTCCATGTTCGGATTCGAGTTCATCCGTGATCGTGATGCCAGCGGTATCAATGCATGCTTAAACTACGGTTATTCGCTGGCAAGGAGCGCGGTCGCCCGAGCCATTGTTGGTGCCGGTCTGCATCCAGCCCTCGGGATTCATCATCATAACCAATACAATGCCTTCTGCTTGGCCGATGATGCTATGGAGCCGTTAAGAGCCATCGTAGATCGTCGAGTAAGACACCTCTCACTAATTGACGCAATCCCAGATGAACTCGATCCCAAAACAAAACGGGAGTTGATTTCTTTGCTCGGAAGCTTTGTGGACTTCGATGGCCTGCGATATCCACTGTTGGTAGGACTGGAGAGGTACGCAGTGAGTCTGAGGCGTGCCATATGTGACGGTGAGCCCCTTAAGGTGCCCTTGCCTGAGACCTAATTGAAGCGATGATCCCTGGATATCGACTCATGTGGCTGATGATCATGTTCGACCTGCCTGTTGAGACGAAGGAAAATCGTCGAGACTACCGCCACTTCGTCGAAAATATTGTGGATGACGGATATATCCGGATCCAGTTCTCCGTTTACGGGCGCCCTTGTATGACCGAAGAAAATACCGCTGTTCATCAGGCCCGAGTCATAAATTGGATACCTCCAGCTGGTGAAGTGCGCATCCTGAAGTTCACCGATAAACAGTGGGAGCGAATGACCGTCTTTAGGGCACAGAAACTCAATACAACAGAGAGATCTCCAAAGCAATTCATGTTCTTCGACGAAGATGGCCTAGCTCTTATTGACGAGGAGCCGATCGACGAATCCCTGTCAAGCGAGGTGATTAGAGACTTAGAATCGCCTACCCTACCAACTGTGCAAAGCAAGATATTCACGGCCAAGCCACCTCCCGCAAAACGAACTACCACAAAGAAGCCGCGATCACAAAAGCAAGACCATCCTGCCTTCGATTTTTTCGACTAGTTTTTTTCAAAAAAAAGGCCGTTCCGAAAATTTCGACACGGCCGGATTCCTTTTTCGAATGAATTCTTCGAATTCATACAGATTCAAAGGAGTGTATCAGATCAGGCTTGGTGCGCATTCCCCAACTAGCGAAGGAAGATCAGACCCCTGACGTGCAGTGTATCAGATCAGGCTTGGTGCGCATTCCCCAACGACGACCTCCATTGCGGCCTCGGGGTTTTGAGTGTATCAGATCAGGCTTGGTGCGCATTCCCCAACAGCGCCCAATCCATCCATATGTTTTGGATAGTGTATCAGATCAGGCTTGGTGCGCATTCCCCAACTCGGACGGTTGGCGCTTCGCTGGATGCCGTAGTGTATCAGATCAGGCTTGGTGCGCATTCCCCAACTTGAATCGAACCGATACCAGCCAACTGGTTAGTGTA
>CAILEM010000145.1 GCA_903833215.1 uncultured Armatimonadota bacterium | reverse complement strand
GTTTGCCCAGATTGGCATCCTTCAAAAAGACGCAGCCGCCGGTCATACCGGCACCTAGATTCACCCCAGTCGGACCGAGAACAACGGCAGTGCCGCCAGTCATGTACTGAAATGCATTCGCTTCTACGCCTTCGACAACGATTCTTGGACCCCCGCCCTCATGGTTCTTTCGGAGGCAGATGCCAAACCGATTGCCAGCTCGACCAGCTATGTAGACTGACCCACCTCGAGCCCCATACCCAAAAGTGTTTCCGACGAGTGCAATTCCATCCTTGCTGCCCTTCGGTGGCACGATCGCGAGCGTTCCTCCATAGCTGGCGGTGAAGCATGAATCTGCTGCGACACCGGTCAACCGAAAGCTCATACCATCTACCGCGTAAGCAGCATAGAAGTGTCCAGCTGCACCTGAATGAATGAAGTGGATGGAACCCGACGGCAAACCTTGGTCGCCATATGCTCGGGCGATTTCGCCCGCTGACGCGATTCCAACGCAACGCTTCTCATTGGTCAGGAAGCCGGTCAATTCAACATCCTCTCCCATGAGCGCTCGCTGAACTATCGAAAGTTCGTACTCATCTAGCTTGGGCAGGTGAGTTTTAGTCTGAGTCGCATAGTCGCGTGCTTCCATACGTCCATGGGGTGCGCGCACGATGTTGCTAAGATCGATCAAAGCAGCTTTGCCTTGTAACGAAGACTTTCGTTCTAACAACTCGCGTCGACCGATGACATCGGAAAGCTTTGCAACTCCTATCTCAGCCATAAGCTCTCGAACTTCTCGCGCAGCATATTGCAACATGCGCGCGATGTGTTTACTATCTCCCGTGAAGCGCGCAATCCACTGAGGATCTTGAGTTGCAATACCCGGAGTGCAGCCAAGTCGTCGTTTGCCGGTCGGATCCGAAGGGTCTGGACCGCTAAGGTGACATTTACGGAGCATCGAACATCCGATTGCAATTAGAAGACTTGTTCCGAATCCAACGCGATCAGCTCCGAGCAAGAACATTTTGAGAGCTTGCTCGCCAGTTTGGATGCCGCCATCCACGCTCACCTCAACGAGGTGACGCGAATTCTCTTCCATCAAGAGGTCTTGAACGGTTGGGAGAACTGCTACGACGGGAGCGCCAGCGCTCTTTTGATCGACTCGCTTTGCCGCACCCGTTCCACCACAGCCATCGCTGATGTGAAGTCGGTTGGCACCCGCATTCACTCCTCCAACGCAGACCATCTCAATTCCATAGGTGGCAACGTATTTCAGTGCGCAATTGACTTTCGGATTCAGGTGCCGCCAGCTTTCAATCATGAGCTTGACGTCTTCAATCGAGTACAGGTTGTGGTTGATCGGAGGAGAAACGAGTTCATACCCTGGCTCACAACCACGTTGACGAGCTACCTTCGCAGTTACCTTCTTGCCTGGCAACTGGCCACCCTTGCCAGGTTTCGCGCCTTGTGCAAATTTGACTTCAACTTCGTCGGCGCAAGAAGCAGTCATCGGCGTGATCGTGAATCGCCCACCCGCATATTGAATGCTGCGGTTCCCGTCGCTCTTTCCAATTCGGCTTTTCTCGAAGCCTCCTTCGCCCGAATTCGCCACCGGACCAATGCCGCCTGGAATCGGCTTTCCTGCCTGGACAAACTTAATTCGGCAATAACGATAAACGGTATTGAGTCCTTTTGCCACTGCTCGGTGAGCTGGCTCCGAGAGCGCACCTTCGCTCATTCCAGGCGCCATAAAGCGCCAGAGAATGCTCTCTTCTGACTCGACTTCGTCGATCGAGATAGGATTGCCTTTCTTGAAAGTGATGCAG
>CAILEM010000144.1 GCA_903833215.1 uncultured Armatimonadota bacterium | reverse complement strand
GGCGGTGATCGTACCGACGTCCGGAAACGGATAGTGAAACCTAACGAATATCAAAGATGCCCCCATTAGCGAGCTGAATTCCGTCGGCTGCTACGTCGGTACGATCACCGCCGACTACGTGGGTGTCTGAGTTTATTGGTGTGATAATGGGTTCGACGGTTGGCGTTTTTGAGGGCAAGCGATGAAGCGAAAAGTTCTTTCCGGCTGTTTCGGCGTGGTTGCCTTCCTCGTCGTCATTGCCTGCATCGCAAAATACGCTGGCGACCGACGCGAAGCGGCTCTTAACAAGACAGCGCTGAACAAAGAGCTCGCACTAGCAAGAGCGGAAGGGCTACCAACCACTTGGCAAGAATTTGCGGCAACCATCAAACCGGCGAAGCCAGAAGAAAACGCGGCCAAATATTATCAACAACTGCGTAGCCATCGAATAAAGAAAACGACTGACCCGGAAAAGCTTGATGCCGAGTTGAATTTATCTCGAACCATAAACGCCGTGGCAGCGATGAAATCATTCCTGGCCAAGAACAGCATTTCACTCGAGTTAGCGGACCAAGCGACGTCCTTGCCAAGATGTTGGTTTGATCGAGATTGGAGTCTGGGACCAGCAGTCTTGCTCCCTGAGCTTGCTGACATGAAGCAGTTAGCCAAACTCGTTCTCTACAGGGCTGACGTCGCCGCCGCCGAAGGAAGAGTCGGCGACGCCATTAATGATGCCAATCGAGCTCGAATGATCGGTTCGCACGCAGCCGAAGAGGGAACCTTGATCGATGACCTTGTAGGGGTTTCGATCCATGCATATTGTCTGCACCATGTCGCTTTGTGGAGAGTAGCTCAACCCAAAGTTCAGCAGTACCGCGAGCTTTCGGAGGAGCTACTCCGATCGTATCCAAAGGTCAATCTTCAGAAAGCGAATCTCAACCTCCTTATTTGGGTGAGAGACATCGTCGAGATGTCGGAGTCCGAAGACGGTCTACGGAGGCTTGGCGTGAAGAAGGAATATGTCGCGAGTAACGAGTCGCTCATCAAGTTGCTCATTAACCCGGATAGAGCCAGGGTCGATATTGCTTTGTCTTCGCGTGAAATATGGGAGGCACTTGGATTAACGCCAGTGGCACGCAAACCAAAAATCGAGGTTGCGAGACAGAAGCTCATGTTGAGTCTCGTGTGCTTCCCGACTGCGAGTTCTGTGGTAGGGGCATTTGGGTCTGACGACGCGAAGTATGACTTCCTTGACGAACAGCTGGAAGCTCAGCGCCTTTGCGAAGTGGCCCTATCGCGCGCCCTGTCAAGTGGCACAATTCCAAAAACGATCAAGACAGACGATCTGAAAAGTCCCTACGACAGCAAGCCGATCGAATATAAGTTTGACGGCAGACAGATTGTCATTACGGCAAGTTGCACAGACCCGGACAACGGCCCAAAACCGATTAAGCTGCCCTCAGATCAGGAGCTCAAACTGATCGGGGCATCGGCGAGTTGGAAAGTCGCCAAGTAGTCCTTAGAATTGAACCCTGTCCGTACTTGCTTGATCGTTCCGGACGACGCCGCGGAGACGTCGTCTACGGGTTCTGCGGGCTTTAACAGCAGTTAGTGATCGAATCTTTTGGAATGTGGGTACCCCTGGATAATGCCTAGTTGCCGGAGTTCTAGGACTTGCTTGGCTGCCCAATGAGATGGCGGAACATCTTCGAATTGGACGAGGGCTGAGCCAGGTTGGCTGACTTGGAGGCGACGGATGTGGCTGCAGACGGCTCGGATGTCGTGCAACGTGCCTGGCACGTTGACGCCGAGATTTGTGAGTTCAGGCGTGAAGACCTTCATCAACTTAGGGAATGATTCCTCGTAAAAGGCGACCTCGTCCTGAAGGATAGCGATCTCCGAAAATGCGATTTTAAGTGATTCATCGGCAGCGGGGCCTGTGGACATAAAGCCTGGTTGCCTTGCCTCACTCTCCGCAGCAAGAGTTAGCGACTTCAGCATAGTGAAAGAAGTGTTTACAGCCGAGGCAAAATACGTCCGAGTAATGGGCTGAGCGTGGTAAACGAGACCGTCAGGAAATCCGGTTAACAGCCCGCCATTTTTGAGTCGTAGTATGTTCTCGTAGACCCAGTGGTTGTCTGGGATATCGGGGAATAGGGTCTTCGATTGAGCAAGTGTCACCGAGGTCAAGAGCAGTGTCAGGATGACCGAAGAGAAATTGCGAAGCCTCATTGTTTTAGTATAAGCCGAGATTCTGAGGACAGAAATGAGCAGAGGTGTCGGTAGTCGGAATCCTAGCCCGGATTATTCGCGTTAGGTTCAAAAGGGCCGCACTCTGCGTCTT
>CAILEM010000143.1 GCA_903833215.1 uncultured Armatimonadota bacterium | reverse complement strand
GGCGTGATGCGAATCGACTTCGGTCGCAAGATCTCGATCACTCCAGAAGTTGGACCTGGTACCTACCAGAACGTTGGAATCATCACGGTTAGCCGAAACTAGTCTCTAACGATTCACCCCGACACAACAGAAAGGCGAGGTCCACATAAATGGACCTCGCCTTTCTGGTGTAGGGGAGAGGCGTGCCTCGCTTCTCGCTGTCACTGTAACTGACCAACGCTGGGTAAGCAGCGCACGCGCTGCCCCTACACCGGATGGACTTGCGTCGTCCTATTTCTCTGCCTGGAGGCACAATTTTTGGAAATAGCTGAGCGGCTGTCTTCGCAGGTTATCTAGCGGTAGAATCAGATGGAGCCCAGTTTTTTGAAACCTCCACAGGGTTTGCTCCAACCGGCGCGATGCTAGACGACTTGCGATTATTGCGAGCTACAGTTGGACCGGGCGTGCAAGTAAAAGCCGCTCATCACATCCGCACTCTTGAAGCTCTTCTTGCTGCCTTTGAGGCATTGAAAACAACTGAGGCCCCCAAGAACATTGGGAGTTGATATAAATGGCTACGGTACGCGCTGCAGTTGTCGGCGCCGGATTCATTGGTCCGGTCCACGTTGAAGCATTACGCCGCATTGGCGTAGAAGTTGTCGGATTCGCGGAGATCTCCACGAGTTTGGCCGAGTCTAGAAAGGTCGCCATGGGTGGCGGAAAGGTCTACGAGTCGTTCGAAGCGATTCTTGCCGACCCAACAATCGATCTCGTTCACATCACGTCTCCAAACCACCTTCACTTCGAGCAATCCAAAGCGGCGTTGCTTGCAGGAAAGAACGTTCTCTGCGAGAAGCCGCTCGCGATGAACACCACCGAGTCCGCCGAATTGGTGGCTCTCGCCAAGAAGACCGGCCTCGTTGCCGCCGTCAACTTCAACGTACGCTACTACCCCCTCGCTCATGAAGCTCGAGCTCGAATTCAGAGTGGCGAACTCGGCGAATTGGTTGCCGTCCACGGTAGCTACTTGCAAGACTGGCTGCTGTACCCAACCGACTGGAGTTGGAGACTTGAGAAGCAGTTCAGCGGCAAGATGCGTGCCATCGCCGACATCGGTTCGCACTGGTTGGACCTCGTCACATTCATTACTGGCCTGAAAATCGAGTCCGTTATGGCCGACTTCAAGACCCTTCATGCAACCCGCAAGAAGCCAACCGGCCCCATCGCGACGTATGCGGAGTCGGATCCAAATGCTGCCGTCGACTACCCAATCGACACCGAAGACTACGCCAGCGTACTCATTCGCTTCGTCGGCGGCGCTCGCGGTGTGGTAACGGCTTCCCAGCTCTGCGCGGGACGCAAGAACCAACTAAGCTTTGAGATCGATGGATCGAAAGAAGCCCTCGCATGGAACTCAACTGTTCCCAACGAGCTTTGGATCGGCCACCGGGAGCGACCGAATGAGATCTTGATCAAAGATCCTTCACTACTTTCGCCCGATGCAAGGAACATTACATCCTATCCCGGCGGTCATAACGAAGGATTTGCAGACACCTTCAAGCATCTGTACCGAGACGTGGATGCTGCGATGCAAGATCCGAAAGGCAACCACAAGTATCCGACATTCGAAGACGGTCACTATGAGTTGCTAGTTGGTGAAGCGATCTACTTGAGCGCAACCACCGATCGGTGGGTACGCCTCGACGAGATTCAGTAAGGCTCTTTACAGCCTCTTTGGGCTAAGAAGAGTTGGTCAAACGGTCAGGTTCGTTTAACTCGGACCTGGCCTGACTTTCAACTCGTAGGTCCTCTAGCATTCCACGCAACAAAGCCGCCTGTTCCTGAGGAACGGGCTCCAGGGCCTTGGGAAGTTGCATGGATGACACTAAGTCGGCGGCTTCCTTCAACGCAGCTGTGCAGGCTTCCAACGATGGACGCATGCTCTCAATATTTTCTGGAAACTGGTGCATCGAACACGCGATGGCAAGAGCATCGATCATCGCCTGATCAGCTGCAACTTGAATTCGAGCCGCTTCTCTTGGCAGTGATCCAGGCGAGATGGATGGATTCGTAAGGTATCCATTCACCCGATTGAAGTGCTTGGCGACCTCTTCCATCATCTCGAAGACCTTCGGATTAAGGATTTCGCGCGCGCTTTTGGCACCGGGAGGAACGATCGCTGACGTTGAATGCGCAAACGCGGTTTTGGGCGTTAGCCTCCAGCCATTCCAAGTATTCGAGACCGGGTAATAGCCGAGATTTGAAGCCCGAGAAGGATAGGATGGACCAAGCACATGGGTTGCGAGGCCGTGCAAAAACGTCCACACTTGGGTGGGCACCTCGGTATTACCGGCATTTCGCTTGGCTCTGTTACGCCATGCGCTGCCAATCGCGATGTTCACTACCCCGCCAATCATTGGCCCCATCCCGAAAGCCAAACCGACAACACCTTCATATGCCACACCGATCGTACACATGACGGTTGAGAACGCCACAAGCCCATAGCCAACCCTGGTGTTTATTACTGAAGCGCGCGCAGCCGTAGTCGACCACAGCAGAGATGGGGCACGGTTCGCCAAGTATCGGTCAAACGAACTTGTAGTTTGGTTTAGGTCCTCACTCATGATTCAAAGTCGTAGCATTGAGATGATCCTATCGCTCTCATCCAAGACCAATACGAAAATTTGGCAAAGCAGGATTAGGTTGGCGAGAGAATAGCACCCAAAAAGCGCTAATTGAAGGTCTACGCGCCATTACACCCGATGAATTAAGGGCCCTGGATTCCGCTGACTCCCGGTGAGGGCCAAAGATATGATGGCTGCGCGTGCCTGGGGTTCTTTTGGTGGTCCCGCGCTTCTCAGACATGATGCCAGGAGAGAGCAAATTGCCTTGGGCATCAAATCGACAGTCTGGCGGCAGAAAATGTTTGGGAACAAAAAGCAGACAGAGGTACGATTCTGCAATGCGCAGGATGTTCATCGCCGTACTTGCCCTTGCCACTGTACTTTCACAGGCTCAGACCCGTGTCAAGGACGTGATCTATCTAAAACAAGGCGGGTGCGCCTATACGATGGACGTCTTTACGCCCAAGACCTCAAATCACAAAGCGATCGTATGGATGGTGAGTGGCGGATGGTTCTCCAATCACCAAGACATTAATCCGATGCTTGCTACGGCCTTCACCGACAAAGGGTTCACCGTATTTCAGGTCGTCCACGGTTCTCAGCCCAAGTACACCATCCCAGAAATCGTCCCCCAAGTTCGACGTGCGATGCGGTTTGTCCGAGCCAATGCGGCAACTTACGACGTACTTCCGAATGCGATTGGTGTGACTGGCGCGAGCGCGGGTGGGCATCTCTCCCTTGAGATCGGTGGGCTTGGCGATGATGGCGACCCTAATGCGAAGGATCCGATTGACCGCGAAAGCAGCCGCGCCGATGCTGTGGTCGCATTCATGCCTCCCACCGACTTTGAGAACTGGGGCAAGGACGGAATCACGGCCCTTGAAGTTCCGAACATGGGGGTCTACTTTCCCGCATTCGGAGTGACAGGACAAACTCCTAAGGACGTGGCTCACAAGATTGGCCATGACGTATCACCGATCAACTTGGTGAAGAAGGGATTCCCTCCCACCTTGATCGTTCATGGTGACAAAGATCCGCTTGTCCCCCTTCAGCAATCCCAAAAGATGGATGCCGCTTTCGAAGCGGCGGGGGTGGTACACAAATTGGTGATAGTCCCTGGTGGTGCCCACAATACCGTCACCGTGTTAGGCGGATTCGCTGCGACACTCGAGTGGTTTTCAACACATCTGCCTTCATCCAAGGGCTAACACGAGGTCAGAGCCCTCCTAGTCATTCCTAGCAAAACCAACCTCAAAACACGCGTTAACGAGTGCCATTTCACCGGTAAGATTGGGGAGATGGCACTCGAAGAAGGTACGCGCACCGACGCGCCGAATTCCTACGGTTACTTTGACGACGCGGCACGGGAGTACGTTATCACCCGGCCGGACACGCCCCTTCCCTGGCTCAACTATCTGGGGCAGGATGACTTCTTTGGGCTGTGTACCAACACTGCGGGCGGCTACACATTTTGGAAAGACGCCAAACTCCGCCGTCTCACCCGCTACCGCTATAACAACATTCCGTACGACCTTGGCGGTCGATACCTCTATGTCCGAGACGGCGAAAGTGTTTGGAATCCAGGATGGAAACCGGTCAAGGCCAAGAACGTATCCTATGAGTGCCGACACGGTCTTGGGTACTCGCGCATCATTGGCGCAAAAGATGGGCTCGAAGTCGAGTGTCTATTCTTCGTGCCCCCCACTGAAAACTTAGAACTGTGGAAAATCACGGTTCGCAACAAATCATCGGTTCGAAAGACCCCATCGATTTTCTCTTATCAAGAGTTTTGCTTCTTCGAAGCCCTGAACGACATGACGAACTATCAGCGGACTTACTCCATTGGAGAGGTCGAGGTGGAAGGTTCTGCGATCTATCACAAGACCGAATACCGCGAGCGCCGCAACCACTACACGCTGTTCGGATGCACTGAACCTATTTCTGGATTTGATACTTCCCGCGACAAGTTTGTCGGAATTCACGAAGGGCTCCACGAAGCTCAAGTGCCGTTCAACGGTGCATGTACCAGTTCAATTGCCTTCGGCTGGAATCCGATCGGTGCTCACCAAGTCGACCTAGATCTTGCCCCTGGTGAGGAGAAGACCTTCACGTTTGTTCTCGCTTACGTCGAGCAGGAACCGCCCAAGTTTGAGTCGAAATTCGTCATGCAGAAAGCTGCAGGCCGTGCGATTTTGGATAAGTATTCGTCCGTCGCGGAAGTCGATGCGGCATTTGATCGGCTCAGTCAATACTGGAATGACCTGTTGGGCCGATTCCAAGCCAACTGCCCCGACGAGCATGCCAACCGAATGCTTAACACGTGGAATCAATACCAGTGTATGGCCACGTTCAACATGAGCCGCTCCGCTTCGATGTACGAAACCGGGATAGGCCGCGGCATGGGTTTCCGCGATTCAAACCAAGATCTCCTCGGCTTCGTTCACATGATTCCCAGCCGAGCGCGACAACGCATCCTAGATATTGCCAGCGCTCAGCTAAGCACCGGTGTTTGTTATCACCAATATCAGCCGTTGACGAAAAAAGGAAATTCGGAGGCGGGTGGCGATTTCTACGACGACCACCTTTGGTTGATCCTCTCGACATGCTCCTACATTAAGGAGACGGGTGACACGACGATACTGGACGAACCCACTGGTTACGCCGACAAATCCTATGCCCAACATTCGGACCGTGAGTCGCTTCTCCACCATCTGGAATTGTCGATTGCATACACGATGCGCAAACGTGGCCCCAATGGGCTCCCGCTAATCGGGCGAGCTGACTGGAATGACTGCCTGAACTTAAACTGCTACTCGACCGAGCCAAACGAATCGTATCAGAACGGAGGTTTGGCTGACCTAGAAAACTCCAAGGCAGAGTCCGTAATGATCGCCGGTCTGTTCCTGTATGCATCCAAAGAAATGGCAGAGCTTTACGCCTACCTGAAGAAACCAGCCGAGTCGGAGCATATGCTCAGCCTCCGCCAAGTGATGATGGACGTGGTTGAAGAAAAAGCCTGGGATGGCGAATGGTATCGCAGAGCCTACGATCGGCAAGGCGAACCCATCGGGAGCCACCTATGCGAGGAAGGCAAGATATTTATCGAGAGCCAAGGGTGGTGCGTTCTTGGTGGTGCTGGCGCGAATAATGGTCGCGCTGCGCAAGCGATGGCGAGCGTCGAAAAGCACCTCTTTACGGAAAACGGCGTCGTTCTCCAGCAACCAGCCTATTCCGAGTACTACCTAAACCTTGGTGAAGTGTCGTCGTATCCGCCTGGAGTGAAGGAGAATGCAGGGATCTTCTGCCACAACAATACGTGGATTAACCTTGCATGGTGCCAACTGGGTGACGGTGACAGGGCCCTCAAATACTATCTTTCCATCTGTCCAAGCGCGAAGCAAGACCAAATCGAAACGTATCGAAGTGAACCGTACGTTTACGCCCAAATGATCGCGGGCAAGGATGCCCCTTGCTTTGGTGAAGCAAAGAACAGTTGGCTGACCGGCACAGCGGCATGGACCTTTGTGTCGGTAAGCCAGGGCCTGCTTGGAATCAAGCCCGACTATGACGGGCTGCGGGTCGACCCTTGTATCCCGAAAGCATGGGAAGGATTCACCGCAACGCGCCACTTCCGTGGGGACACCTACAACGTTACGGTTGTCAATCCAAGCCATGTTAGCAAAGGCGTGAGCGCAGTCTGCCTCGACGGAGTCGCGGTGGACGCGAGCCAACCGATTCCAGTTGTGGGAGATGGCAAAGTTCACGAGGTCGTAGTAACGTTAGGATAGCGAACTTCGGTTGAGAACCTAAGTCTAAAAGGAAACCATGACCACCCTCCTTAATGTTGAAGAAATGTCTTGTCAGAACTGCGTTCACCATGTGAAAACGGCGCTCGAAGCGGTCGCGGGTGTCAGCGAGGTGAGTGTCGATTTGGACGCAGGAAAGGCCACAGTCCAGCATGAAGGGGCGGATGTAAATGCGATGATCGCAACGCTTGATGATGCTGGTTATCCAGCGACAGTCGCTTAATGAGTTCACCGGCCATCCATGGCCCTTTGGAGGAAACCCAACTTCTTGTTGGGAACATGACGTGCGCTTCATGTGTGCGTCGTGTTGAGCGTGCCCTCGCCAAGACTCCCGGGGTCATTCAGGCAAACGTCAATTACGCCAACAACCAAGCCACGATTGAGCATGACGACTCGGTCAGTGCAGTTGACCTTATTCATTCGGTCGAGAAAGCGGGATACACCGCCGAAAAGATAGAAGAAGAACCCGTGGAGCAGGGGAGCGATGCGGCAACGCTGGCCGCCAAATCCCAGGCAGACCACCTGAAATCGGTCCAGACAAATCTGGCACTGGCAGGCGCGCTTTCACTCCCTGTCTTCGTGGTATCAATGTTCTGGCATGGTCGTCCCGAGTGGACAAACTGGGTGGTGTTCGTGCTTTCCACGCTCGTGATATTCCGATGTGGCCGTCAGTTCTTCTCGGTAGCCGCTAAGTCGATCCTACATGGCTCAACCACAATGGACACCCTCATCGCGGTGGGTTCCGGCTCCGCTTGGGCGTACTCAACCTACGCTTTGGTGACCTACCATGGCATGGCCCACATGCAGAACGAGCACCTCTACTATGAGACCGGTGCCGTGATTGTTACATTGGTTTTGCTTGGACGATTGCTTGAAGCACGTGCCCGCTCGGGAATGTCGGAATCCATCCGGAAGCTGATGAACCTTGCCCCCAAAACGGCATGGGTTGTAACTCCCAACGGCACTGAGCACGAGATCCCCGTGGGTCGGTTAAGGAAAGGAACCTTGATCCGAGTACGCCCAGGTGAGGCGATCGCGACAGACGGATTGGTCACTGACGGGCAATCGTTTGTCGACGAGTCGATGGTCACTGGTGAGCCCATACCGGTGAGCAAGCAGGTAGGTGACCAAGTTATCGGGGGAACTCTGAACGACAGCGGCTCATTTGTGTTCCGGGCTGAGCGAGTTGGCTCCGAAACAGCCTTAGCGCAAATTGCGAAGTTAGTCGAGAGGGCCCAAGGCTCGAAAGCACCCATGCAAGGACTTGCCGACAAAGTCTCAGCAGTTTTTGTTCCTTGCGTCATATCGATCGCTCTGCTCACTTTGGTTGGATATTTGATATCTGGGCACAGTCTCGACAACTCCATTCTTTCGGCCGTCGCGGTGTTGGTGGTGGCGTGCCCTTGCGCCCTAGGGTTGGCAACGCCGACGGCACTGATGGTAGGCACTGGACGAGCATCCGAACTTGGGATTCTAGTCAAAGACGGATCAGCGTTGGAATCCACGTGTCGGATCAAGACGATCGTGTTTGACAAAACAGGAACCCTCACCGAAGGAAAACCGAGAGTTACCGACATCGTCACCTTCGGAAATTGGAATGAGGAAGCAGCACTAAAAAGTGCGGGGTCTCTCGAATCACAAAGTCAGCACCCTCTCGCACAGGCCGTCGGAAAAGAAGCAAAAAGGCGCGGGCTTGCGCTCGATTCGGCACAGAAGTTTGAGTCGGTCAGTGGTAAGGGGGTCTGTGCTGAAATTGGCGGGACCATGGGTTGGATCGGAAAATCATCTTGGATCGCCGAGCAGGGAGCACCGCTGCCAGAACCGCTCAAAAGCGCCGAATGCCGATTGGAAGAGAGCGGAAAGACCGTTTTTTGCTGCCGATTGGGAGAGGATTTCGCGTTACTTGCGGTGTCTGATGTCGTTGGAGAGCACAGTGCTGAGGCCATTGCGAACCTAAAATCGCTTCAGATTGAACCAGTGATGATCACAGGTGACAACCTAATCTCGGCTAAGGCAACGGCTAAGTTGGTGGGGATCACACAGGTAGAAGCAGGAGTCTTACCCGCAGACAAGGCCACGTTTGTTAAGAAGTACCAGCAACATGGGGCGGTCGGGATGGTCGGTGACGGTGTCAACGACGCAGTCGCCCTCGCTCAAGCCGATTTGGGAATTGCCGTCGGATCTGGAACAGATGTTGCGATTGAGACGGCCGGACTGATCTTGCTCCGGTCCGATTTGCGCGGAGTCGCGACGGCAGTTCGCCTCTCCCGCGCAACGTTGACAACGATCAAGGGCAATCTTTTTTGGGCGTTCATCTATAACCTTGTCATGATTCCTCTGGCTGTCTTGGGCGTATTGAGCCCGATGCTAGCGGCAGGCGCCATGGCATTTAGCAGCGTGTCCGTGGTCCTAAACTCACTTCGCCTGAAGCGATTTCCCTGAGGTAGATTCGCAGCATGACGCTCAATCACCTGAATCTAGCAGTGACGGATGTCGATGCCGCGAGTGCCTTCCTCGTTAAGTTCGCAGGGATGAAACGAGCGGGAGGAAACTCCGGTATGGGATTCCTTTCTGATGGCAACGGGTTCATGTTGTCACTTATGAAAGTGCAAGGAGGCGCCGTCGAATACCCCGGCTTTTTCCACATCGGATTCTTCATCTCAAGCGGACAAAAGATCGATGAACTTTACGCCGAGATCATCGCAGATGGTCATTCCGCGACAAAGCCTGTGCAAGAGCATGCCTACACATTTTATGTCGAGGCACCTGGTGGCATCCGTGTTGAGTTCGGTGCTTAGGATAATGAAGTCATCACTACGGTGACCTCGGATCGATTGTGGTACAGCTGCCGGGCGCCGATGATCTCAAATCCCGTGGCGAGTCTATCAAGGTCAGATCGCACCATCTCAAGCGTCTTCTTTGCGGCTGCAATTGAGGGCCCCATGATTGGCAACTTCAAAGTGATTACTGCGATCCCGCCCGGAGAGAGCTTCTCAGCGAACCTCAGCATGATCTCTACCGAGTCACGGGCATCCATTTTCATATCATTCACGATTGCCGTGAAATACTTGGGGCCAGGATTGTAATCCTGAATCCGCTTGCGGAGGTGGGTAATCCGCTTGTTGCCCTTAAGTCGGACGTCGAGGTCACCCGGATCTACGGCATCAACCTGTAAACCACGTTCGGCAAGCAAACGTGACCAACCGCCTGGAGATGCGCCGATATCGAGTGCTTTTCCTGAGGTCGGTAACTCAACTCCGAACACATTCATAGCCTCAAGCAATTTGAACTCCGCGCGACTTACTTGGTCATCTTCGCGCTTGAAGCGGTGCTTACCTCCCGGCCAGGCACTGCGATTCTGGTAGGTTTCCGAAACACCAACATAGGCCACCGTCGGTGTGCAAATGATCGAGATGACCTGCTCGGGTACACGACAATCCATCGCCGCCCCCGTCGATTGCTCCAACGCCTGAGATAGAGTTTCGTTCAGAACAACCTTTCGATACGGCAACTTGCCCGTACCCAAGATTCTTGACTGGACCGAGAAACTCATTGAGGAATTGAGGAGTTGAGCTAATTGGGGCAGCAATGCACAGATCGCCGCAAAATCTGCCTCTGTCCCCGTGAGGGCAACCTCAAAATCAACAGGCATCAGGTGACGGATAAAGATGGAGTTGAGCCCATCAAACCGCCCGGAAAAGTCTTCGAAGTCAAGGGGAGTTTCAACAAGAAGGATGCTGCCCTGCACCGCGTCACCTGTGTCCAGCCACTGTCCTGGGAGAAGTGCTGCGTCGATCGCACGTAACTCCTCAATGGCGACGCCCTCTGACTCGGCGTCACAAGTGATCACAACTCTCCGTAAATCCTGTTTCGTTCCCAACTACCTAGTTTAGCCGTATCTCAAGACAGCACTGATTTAGGCTGGGGTTGCTTAGATTCTTACGCTGGTATCCACTAAACCCAACAAGATGCACTAGAATTCGGCATGGATTTTGGACGACTAGATGTTTGCTTGTGCGTAGCCAACGTGACGACCTCTCGTGAATTCTATGAGAAATTGGGATTCCGAAAGGTTGAAGGAGACGACTCAGAAGGTTGGGCCGTCGTGGTGAATGGCACATCTCGGGTTGGACTTTATCAAAAGCCACACATGACCGACATGTTTTGCCTCAACTTCCGTGGGGCAAACATTGGGAATCTTGCCTCAGCCTTAGGCGCCAAAGGATTTCATCTCGAATCAGAACCAACGATCCGTCCCGACGGAAGTGGTTCGATTCATCTTAGAGATCCAGATGGTCATTTGATCTTCCTCGACACGTCCCCCTCAGAGCTGAAGGCCTATGCTTCGGACAAGAATGCAGATGAGTCTCCCTCAGTAATTGTCACTAGAACGACCAGCGAGTCCGCAGGGTTCACAAATCTGGTTGGGGAGTTGACGAAATTTCTAGCTGTTCTGAATGGCGAGCAAGATTCCTTCTACGCTCAGCACAACAAAAGCGACGGTATTCCCACCGTGGTCGTCGCATATATCGACAACCAAGCCGTTGGTTGTGGAGCATTCCGTTGGGTGAAAGACGAGGTCGTTGAAATCAAACGCATGTACGTCGATCCTGCATATCGTGGAAAAGGCGTCGGCGGTTATGTACTCAAGGAGCTAGAGATATGGGCAAAGGAACTTGGGGCAAAACGGTCGATTCTTGAAACCAGCAGGCGACTAGGGGCCGCCGTTCATCTCTATCACAAGTCGCGTTACCAAGTCATCGCTAATTACGGTCCGTATGTTGGAGTTGAGGACAGCGTTTGCTTTTCGAAAGACCTGCAATCGGCTTAAATTGGTATCGCATTCGGGCCATTTTTCTGCATATAGCGAGAATCATCGATTAATTCAGCACAACCTCGCAAAATTCCGCTGATATCTTTGGCCGTATGTGTCTAAAATAGCTCCTAATCATGCCGTCCCCTTCCTCAATCGGACATTTGAACCTAATCTTAGGACTTAGTGTCCTTAGTGCGGTTGTTTGTGCCCAAGACCAACCGAGCATTTCTGGAGTCATCGAAACCTATGGCGTGGCGAACAGCAACATTCGCGGCGGTTCTCAACAGATGTCGTGGGCAGAATTCCGCGCACGGGTTTCGCATAATTGGTCTGTGACGTGGTCCGGTTATGATGCCGGTAGCCATTCCGGATATGACGAGTCATATGCTCGCTACGAGCTAGATAATTGGTCGATTCGAGCGGGAAGACTTCGAACGAGCTTCGGCTTCAGCGATTGGAGCGAACTCTTCTACAACGGCTTCAATCACAAGCCCCTCATCCGAGAGATGAACATCGTCGGCAAGACGCGGCTTGACCGAGATGACGCTGGTGCCGAATTCACAGTGAACTCCGGTGCACTTCAACTTCAAGCCTCGGCCGTACAAACGCAATTAACGCGCGCTCAGGTCGGGGCAAGTGGGATCGACCATGGCACACTCACCGCTCAGTACGGCATTGGGCCCTTTATCTTGGGAGCGGAAGCCCTTTGGGCTACCGACTGGACCCAAAAAGTCTATGGTGCCAACATCCGATATACGATTCCACACTGGATATTCAAGGGCGAGTACTTTGAAGGAGTCGGCCCGACCGGCGCCTCAGGCAGTTATATTGACGCGACATATCGCTTGCCCTCGCACCTTCGTACAGAGATCGTCGCCCGCACAGAACGTGTTCGTTCCCCCCGGTGGGATTCCGATATTCAGTTGGAGACCATCGGCATACGTCACATCTTCAATCGATTTCTATCAGCGAATGTAAATTATGGTTGGGGTAAGGATCTCGGCTATAGCTTCTACGCCACGAGCGCCAACGTCTCTGGCTGGACGGGGCAATTGCTGTTCCAGGTGCAATTCTAATGCTTACATCACTGTTACTCCTCGGCCTGACACGACTGGAGTCCACTTTGTCTGGCACAGTCTCCCTTCCAAACGGTCGACCAGCTTATCAGGCTATCGTGAGCTTTACCGGCTCAACGCGGCCAAAGCCTGGCGGTAAGGCGGTTGTCGACCAAAAAGATCGAACTTTCCTTCCTCATGTGAGTGTTGTTCCTGTCGGTACACGCGTACAGTTCCCCAATAACGATATCGTGTTTCACAACGTTTTCACGGAATTCAACAGCACTAAATTCGATCTTGGCAACTATCCAAAGGGAACGTCCCGATCTCAGGTTTTGACTCGTCCCGGCCTCGCCGTTATTCTTTGCAGTATCCATCCAGAAATGTGTGCCTACGTCATGGTGGTGGACACACCCTTCTGTGCATTGACGGACAAGAAAGGGCATTATCAGATTTCGGGAGTTCCCTCGGGCCATTACAAAGTAACGTTTTGGCACGAGAGTGGTGCGAAAACGGCATTTGACACCGATATTGCTGGAAACGCTCCGATTAATATTCCCCTCAAAAAATAAGCATGATTCGCCTCAATCTGTCTTCGAAGATCGCGGCATTGACCGCGATCTTGCTTGTTGGGCTCGGAGCAATCATGCTGGTCACGTTCGGTATTTTGTCAGCACGGCAAATTGATCGGACCATCGAAGCTGACGCCATTACGGCGGGCAGGCAACTTAGGCTCTACCTCAATCAACGGTCGATCGAACTCAAGAATAAGTCTCGTTTGGCGGCAGAAGGCACCCCGAGGGTGAAGACTCTGATCTTCCTGGAGGACATTCCAACCCTTCAAAAGGAGATTCCCGACATCACGCGAGAATTTTCGGTGGATGCAGTTCAAGTGGTTAGCCAAGATGGGGAGGTGATGGGTCAGTCTGCTGAACTGGCGGGGATCGGTCCCTTTCTTCAAACTCAGGTTAAAGAGGCTCTGAAATCGGGGATCGCGCACACTTCTATCGTCCACAGTGGCTCTGATATTTACCTCACTTCTTGCGCACCGGTTCGAAGCGGAGCGTTCACCCGTGGCGCTATTTCGCTGTTTGAAAAGTTGGGTTCTCAACAGGCAATGGCGGTTGGTCGACAGACCGGTGATGAAATCGGCTTCCTCGTCGACGGAAAGCTTGTTGCAAGCTCTTTGAACGCTCCGTTCTCAGTCCCGTCTCAACCAAATTCGCCCAAGCAACTGACCCTCAACGGGGAACTTTACGTCTCTGTGGTTCAGTCTCTCCCCAATACCGAGGCTTCTGAAAACCTTGGGCTTGTGATCCTTCGAAGTACCCATGCGATCACAGAGCCTTATGTTGAGACGCGAACCGCTTTCGTGAGCGTTCTTGCCTTCTCCCTTGTCCTGAGCATTGCAAGCGGGATCGCATTTGGTAAAGGGATCGCTGGGCCGATATCGTCTCTCGCAGAGGCTGCACGAATGGTTCAAGAGGGCAAGTGGCCGGAAACCGTCAAAGTGCAAAGGCAGGACGAGATTGGCACTCTTCAGAGTTCGTTCAACGACATGGTGATCGCATCGCGCAAAGCCCAAGAGCGACTCCTCGCGATGATCGACTTGGATCCCCTTACCGAGTTGCTCAACCACCGAAGTTTTCGAGAGCGATTGTCACAAGAGGCTCGGCGATGTGAGTCGAGCAATAGCTCAATGGCACTTGCCCTCATTGACGTAGACAAATTCGATCACCTCAATGAGACCCTCGGCCACAGCAAGGGTGACGAAACCCTTCGGGAAATCGCCGATGTGATTCGGGAGTGTGTGCCGGAATACAGCATCGTGTCTCGGTACGCAGGCGACGAGTTCGCTATCCTACTTCCGAACACGGACGCCGAATCGATTGCAGTCATTACCAACTATATTCGCGTCAAGCTACAACAGAATCGATGCGTGTCCACCGTCAGCGTTGGATGTTCTGAATTCCCGAAGAACACTTCACGTGAGGACGGCCTTATCCTCGCCGCAGAGCTCGCGCTTGTGCGAGCAAAGCAATTGGGACGTAATCGGGTCTGCCTGTTTGATGCTGTGCCGGGTGCTGACCAAGCGGCGGACCCATTCCTCCTTTACCATTCGGCAGAAAATGGTAGCTTCGCGACCATACAGGCACTTGCTGCCGCTGTTGACGCTAAAGACAACTATACGAATGGACATTCGGAACGAGTTGCTAAGTACGCGGTCATGCTCTCCACAGCATTAGGAGATTCCCCGGAAACGGTGGATAAGGTGTTCAAGTGCGGAACTCTGCACGATGTTGGGAAAATCGGAGTACCAGATGCGATTCTTAAGAAGCCAGCAAAGCTGGATCCTGATGAACAACTGATCATGGAGACCCACACCGTTCTCGGTGAACTCATTGCCGGCAAAGTGCCTCAGCTTGCAGAACTCCTCCCAGGGGTTCGCAATCACCACGAGCGATGGGATGGCCGTGGCTACCCAGATGGCCTCGCCGGGGAACGCATCCCCTATATCGCTCGGGTGCTAGCCGTCGCCGATAGCTATGACGCGATGACCAGCGACCGGCCGTACCGAAAGGGTCTGTCCCAAGACATTGCCATCGAAGAGATCGAGAAATCCTCAGGCAAACAGTTTGACCCTCACATCGCAGCGACGTTTGTAAAACTCCACCGGGAGCGAGGCGGAATCTTGGAGTGAGTTAGTTTCTGAACGCTTCCCGATAGTTAACGATCCTGAAAACCCCGCGCCCCTCGCTTGCACAGTAGATGGCATCGTTAGCGATGGCGATGGAGACAATCGGTGGAAGAGGGCTCGGCAGAAATTTGCGTAGGGATTTCCACTTCCCATGACCATCGGTAACCATCACTCCGGAAAACGGTGAGCAGGCTGCAGCGAACCCGGGATGTTCTCGATCAAACACCACCTGCGCGAGTGTCGCACTTGAGTTCGCTCGTGTTGCTAATATGACGCCGCGACCGTTACCTGTCAATTCCCCGACGGTAACTGGATACTTACCATTTTCCGTAATCAACCCGGTCAGCTCAAGATCATTGGTAAAGGTATCCCCACCGTCTTGGGAACTCTTAACTCCATCTTTGGCCAGCACGAATACGACCTTTGGATCGAAAGGATCTACAAAGACGGGTCCAAACTGGTTGCCAGGCAGAATCTCAAAAGGGTGGCCGTCACTTAAGTTCGGCAGTATTCGCCAACGACTGCCTTCCGATCGATAGAGTCGTCCGTTTGCATAGGCGAAATAGGTTGGAGAACGATGTCCGCCTGAGACCCAGAAGGCGGTACTCCCTTCAGGCAAAGCCTCACGCTCAATCGACCAGCCTGCGTATTTCGATAAATACGCGTCAGGTGACGATGCAAATGCTTTGTTGCGAATAAGAACCGTTTTAGGGTCCGATTTACCCAAAGGACCTGGCACGAACTGCAATTTGCCATTTGCGTCGTAAGTTTTGAGTGGCAAATCGACGAGGCGAACAGCATCAAGAAGTGGATATTCTGGCTTTTCTGCGGCCAAAGTCTGGATAAACGAAAGGGACGTCGGCCCATCGTAATGCTCGTCGTTGCAGATGGTAAACGCACCATCCTCCTCAAAATTCGCTCCCTTTGGGATGCCCTGATGAAAGGCGGTGAGCATCGCAAAACCTGCCGACCGACGAACCATCAACGCCAGATTTGGGTTTCCGACATCTCCGAGCGTCCAATTCACATCACCCAACCATGCTTCATTCATCCAACCAGCCTTGGGATCGAAGTAGAAGGCATCGTTATCGCTTGTGGGATAGGCCAAACGTGCAGAATTGCCGGGCATCTGAAGTGCGGTGATCGTGTGGATGTGGTGCGTGTGTAATCCGTCGTTGAAGGGCAGCCACTGATGATTGAAAAGGCGATTCGGTTCGTCTTTGGAATCGCGCAGGTGCGGTGCCGCCGCGAAGACACCACCATCACACGCGATCCAAGCGTTGAAGTTATCTTTGCCAAATCTTGGGTCCAAGTGCATGTCCCATGTATCCGAGTGGATTTCGTGGGGAGGTGAACCATACGGTCCGCCCCAGTTCGTCTGGACCGGACGATCAAAAGGCATTTCGTTGCGAAGGTCGGATTCGGCGGAGAGCTGGTACTGATGAATCTCCTGTCCGGCGCCATACAGCAGATTGCCCGAGTAGGCCTTCGCAAACCTGCGACCACCCAAACCCGTTCCGTTTCCAGAGTTCAGCGTTTCCTTGCGCCAGGTTTTGGACTGAGTATCGTAAGCGATCAGTGAGTTTCGATTACCGCCCACTCCTGGAGTGAGCACACAGGGCATAAAGACAATCTGGCTCGTTGCTGCGAGAGAAAACGCATCACCTCGGCTGGAGAAGCTGATGCGGTCTTTGCCAACCGTTTTCGGAATGTCGACGACACTCCAGGTCCTTCCTGCATCGAATGAAGAAAGGAGCTTAGTGACGGTGCGGGCCCAAACTGCATGATCCGAAGCTGAGATTGCGGTCACAAGACCCGTTCCAGGGGGGCAACCTGAGAAATCGAATTTGCGCTGCTTTGATCGCCGACAACCAACGCCAACTTCAGTTGCGACGAAGAGATCTCCCTTTGAGTCGAAGGCTACGGCGGCAACGGCCTGTGATTTACAACCAGTCAAAGTCAGGGGATCGAAAACATACCGCCAGTGCTCGCCAGCATCAAAAGACTCTTGCACTCCACAGTGGTTGCGTCGCATGTCGATGGCAAAGCCATTCCGTTCACCGACAACTAAGTGCTTAGCATTGCTGGGGTCCACTGCGATGCAGTTGGCATTAGCACTCGAATTGGGCAGTTGATGCCATGCTCCACCGTGATCGGACCGCCAAATGCCAGCATTCAGGCTTATCGCATAGAGTGTTTCGTGGCTCCCGGCGACAGCCAGCGTGAGCCCAGAGATCGAGGCTCTCGTTTTCAACACTCCGTGAGGCAAGTTTGGACTGACGTCCTCCCAGTGAGGTGCGTTAATCACCAACGGCAAAAGGCACAAAATAACCATCGATCTAGATGGCAATTTACCCCTGACTCAGAATTACCTACGGCCTATACTGAGGGCATGCTACCGGCAAAAGACAGAATGATCGGTCTCGTTGGGGCAATTGTGAGTTTTGGTGCCGCTTTCGTGTTCGGCTCCATCTTCGTGTGGATATTCTACGGTACAAATGTACTTAAGCGTGACACATATCCGTATGAGTTGACTCCGGCGTGCTTCTTTATGGTGTGCTGGACGTCGGTGGCCGGTTTCGGATGGCTCCGAGTCCGGCAAGGTCATCTGGTCGCCTATCGAGTCCTCGCCCTGTTCCACACCTTCCTGTGCATATTCACCTTCGTCGCCGCGAACCACATCCTTTTGGTAGTTCTTGCTCCGGTAGCAATCTTCTGCGAGATGCGCTATCAAGCGATCAAGGTCACCAATCTAGACGGCGGATCGACACCTGCCAATCAATAAAGTACTCCTGAGGTTTCCAGGGTTTCACCCTTCGCTATTATCGGCCGCACCTTTGGTGCGCTCGGACGGGTTTGCAGACGATGCGATCACCCAATAAGCAGTTACCCGCATGATCCGGAAAAGGAAAGATCAACTTGTCTTCCTCCTTCGCAGAGCTACGGCGGACAGGCCCTCCAACGTCCATAACCGTCGCCGTTCGCTCATCGCTCTGCAATCAGCGCGCCACTGTTTGGGTCGAAAGGCGAGTTTGGCGCGCGTCCAGCGATGACGAACGATCAAGCGACGGTTCGGGACGTGGAGGAGAGACATCACCCGGCGGTATGAGCGCCAAGACCAGCTATCAACCAGAGCAGCCGATCGAACAAGCGATCCAGCCCCCGATCACCCGCAAGGTCCGGAAAAGGAAAGATTAACTTGTCTCTCCTCAACGTCCCGAACCGTCGCCGTTCGCTCATCGCTGGGCAATCAGCGCGCCACTGTTTGGGTCGAAAGGCCGAGTTTGGCGCGCGTCCATCGATGAAGAATGATCAAGCGACGGTTCCGGACGTGGAGGAGAGACATCACCCAGCGGTGTGAGCGCCCTGACCAGACCCCGAATTGGACAAAGCTGAGAAGCGAGCAAATGCCTTTCGACGGTTAAACGACGGAGAGAACAGCACGCCTCTATGAGTAGAGCCCTAACAGCGGGGGGCTCTACTCCTGCGGCACTGAGCAGCTAAGACCGATGAGTCAATAATTAGCAGCGAGGGCCTACGCTTCCTGCAGGAACGGATATCGATAATCCGTCGGCGGGACGAACGTCTCCTTCACCGTTCGAGCACTCATCCATCGATAAAGGTTGAGCATCGAACCAGCCTTGTCGTTGGTACCGCTTGCCCTCGCACCACCAAATGGCTGCTGGCCAACGACAGCGCCAGTGGGCTTGTCGTTGATGTAGAAGTTGCCTGCGGCATTTCGCAGTTTGTCCGTCGCTAACTCGACGGCTGCTCGATCATTCGAGATGACGGCACCCGTCAGGGCGTAAGGCGATGTCTGGTCGACGAGGTCGAGCGTTTCGGCGAACTCTTCGGCTGGATAAACATAAAGCGACAGTACGGGGCCAAAAATCTCTTCGCACATCGTTACGTACTTGGGATCTTTCGCTTCGATAACGGTCGGCTCGATGAAATAGCCAACGATCTTGTCGCAGCCACCGCCAACGAGAATGTTGGCATTGGGATCTGCTTTCGCACCATCGATATAGGCTTTGATACTGTCGAAACTCTTCTCGTCGATGACTGCGTTTACGAAATTTGAGAAGTCCTCAACCGTCCCTACTTTCATCGAGTTGATGCCAGCGACGAGTTTCGCTTTAACCTGGTCGGCGATATTCGACGGAACGTAGGCACGGGAAGCAGCCGAGCACTTTTGGCCCTGATATTCAAATGCTCCCCGAAGGAGGGCGGTAGCAACTACATCGGGATCGGCTGACTTGTGCGCGACCACGAAATCTTTGCCACCCGTCTCACCCACGATGCGTGGGTAGGTGCGGTAGTTGGCCATATTCTCCCCGATGGTCTTCCACATCGAATTGAAGACTCCTGTGGATCCCGTAAAGTGCACTCCGGCGAAGTCGCGATGACCAAGGCAGATCTCACCAATCGTTGGGCCGCTGACAAATACGAGATTGATAACTCCGTTGGGAAGACCCGCTTCCTGCAAGATCTTCATGAACATGTGAGCGCTGTAAACGGCAGTGTTGGCTGGCTTCCAAACGACGACGTTTCCGCACATCGCCGCGCTCGTCGGCAGATTGCCCCCGATTGCCGTGAAGTTAAAAGGAGTCACCGCGAGTACAAAACCTTCAAGGGCGCGATACTCCGAGCGGTTGTGCATGCCTGGGCCGCTGATAGGTTGCTGCTTGTAGATCTCGCTGACGAAGTGGACATTGAAGCGAAGGAAATCGATGAGTTCGCAGGCGCTGTCAATCTCCGCCTGAAAAGCATTCTTACTCTGACCGAGCATGGTCGCCCCGTTCATGTAAGGGCGATACTTCGTCGCGATCAAGTCCGCAGCACGGAGGAAGATGCCAGCACGGTTCTCCCAACTCATATTCGCCCAACCTTCACGAGCCTTGAGGGCAGCATCAATCGCCTGCTTCACGTGCGATGCATCTCCGGCGTGGAAGTGACCTAGGGTGTGAGCGATTTCGTGCGGTGGATGCATTGCCACCTGCTTGCCAGTGCGGACCTCTTGACCGTCAATAGTCATCGGTACGTCAATTTGCTTTCCTTTTAACTCCTTGAGAACCTCTTTAAGAGTCGCCCGCTCTTTACTGCCAGGGGCATAGGTGAGCACGGGTTCGTTAATGGGCAGAGGATAGCTGAATGAGCCGTTAGCCATGAGGCGTAGTTTACCGGGCGGTAAGCGATAGCTATATCCAACCTATTGAAGCTCCGATGCCCCAAATCCGGCGATACCCCGTCAAACATCAAAAAGATGTGAATTTTTCATTAATTCTTGGATCACGTTAAGAAATAACCTACAATAGGCGGAACCGTTCTGTGGTTATAGGCGGATTCTACGTTGAACTTGCCTGCTCCACTTTGTAGGTTAAAGCAGAACATATCCGGTAAACACTTTATCGGACTGCGTCGTCAACACGAATCTTGTCCTGCCTAACCGGTGACGGTACCAGGGCAATGGAGCCCTTCCTGTAACGATATGAAATCACACAAAAAGTCTGCATTCACGCTCATTGAGCTTCTTGTAGTTATTGCGATCATCGCAATTCTAGCTGCCATTCTCTTCCCAGTATTCGCTCAGGCAAAAGCTGCCGCTAAGGGAGCCGCCTGTATCGGTAATTCCAAGCAGATTGGCCTCGGTGGAATCATGTACTCGGCAGACGTCGACGACCAGATTCTTCCTTCCTACACCCTCACTCCTTCCGCTTGGGAAAGCCCAGCTGCTGGTAACACCAGTCCCCTAAGCTTCTGGAGCGACCTCATTCAGCCCTATGTGAAGAGCGGCGGCGCCACTACAGCAAACTACAATCAGCAGTTCGGCACCGGAATCTTCCACGATCCTAGCGCGACGATTCAGGGCGAAAATCAGAGCTTGGTTTATCCAGGCTATGACTATGCCGGTCGGGCAGGCTACACCGTTCTCGCCGACTATGCCTATGCGATTACTGGCTTCGGTGGACTTCACAACTACCTCAGCTGGCTCTATGACGGCGGAAAGTATGGCTTCTCGGGTGGATGCCCAGATGTACGTGGCGGCACACCAACCGATCCATGCATGAACCCTCCTGGTAACGGACCTGGAATTCCTGGAACCGTTCAGAGCCAAGTTGGCCTTGGAACCTGGAGCGGTGTGTTTGCGACCAATAATGCTACGACGTCGGTCGTACGCCCGGCTGAGACTGTCGTGGCATCTGATGGTGTGACGATCGTTTCTCAATCCACAGCGGGCGACGTGCCCAAGTTCACACTCTACACTTGGCCCGGTGGAGGTAGTGCCCTGCACAATGGTGGAGGAAACTACTCATTCGTTGATGGCCACGCGAAGCGTATCGCAAAGAACCCCCTCAACTACGTCACAAAGAGCACGCAAGGTAACTACTACTATATGACGTACTTTACGATGAGCGAATAAGATGGGGAAGACGCGTAAACTCACCTTAAGCGTGCTCAGCGTTGCTGGAATGGCATTTCTCGGCCTACTCGTGTCGGGTTGCGGATCGAATGATTCGGCCCCTACGAATACCAAGAATAGCCAGTATATGGGCGGTGGGGATACCTCTGCCGACAAGGTTGCTGCAGATCGGGCAGCGGCCCACAAGCCACGGTTGCCAGGAAAGGGTGTTCAACCCAACTAGTGCATCACCTTTCGAACGGCCGGTTTTAGACCGGCCGTTCGATCTGCTTACTCCGTGTCCATCATCTTCGGACGCCGAGGTGTAAGCTGAAGTGAATATGGCCTTTAATGCCTATGAGCGCCTTCAAATTGCGCGTCAATGCGTCCAACAGAACAAGTTAGCCGTCGCTGAAGCCGAAGTTACTGCCGTGTTGCGACACGAACCAGCCCATGCGCCTGCCAAAACACTCCTGGCGATCATTTACTTGAGGAGTGGCAGAATCCAAGAGTCGGACGACATCCTCTCGTCTCTTGTCCTTGAACATCCCAATCTCATTGATGCTATTGGGCTTCTGGCATTCATTAGGAAATCTCAGAATCGACTTCCAGAGGCGATCGAGTTCCTGCAAAAGCTCACCGAATTAGGTCAAGACACCGCTGACATCCATAACCAAATAGGTACCTGTTGGCTAGAAATTGGAGACGCTGTCGCGGCGGGAAAAGAGTTCAAACGTGCCATCGAACTTGACCGTACGGCACCACACAGTTATTACAACCTCGGACTTGCCCTCAAACTCGCAGGGCGCAGCTATGAGACTTACATGACCTTCAAGCGAGCTGCCGAGCTTGATCCAAATTTTCACGACACCTATGTCCAGATCTGGCAACAGATGCGCCAACTGCTGAACTGGACGGACGGTTTACCCGTGCTAGAGAAAGGTCTGAGAATTCATCCGACATCCACCCAAATGAAAATGATGGTCGCGTCGACTTACGGCAAAGTTGGATGGCCGGAAAAGGCTGAGCAAATATACAAACAAGCGGCTGCATCCGACCCCACGGCCGGGCCACCTTACGCTCATTGGCTTCAAGAAGAGGGTCGGTTCGACGAATCGGTGCCGGTTCTTCAAGCCGCAATTCGGCATCAACCTATCCAGGGTCAAGCGTATTACAACCTTGCCATCGCGAAATGCTCTGAGTTTGATGGCACTCCATTGGTTGACCTTATTCCTCCCTTGCTGGAACATGAACACATTGGCGAGGAAGGAAGAATGTTCCTGTTCTATGCTCTGGCCAAAATTTACGAGCAGGAAAAGAAATTTGAACTCGCCATGCGCAATTACGATTGTGCCAATGATATCGCATATAAGTTATACAATTCGATCTACGATCATGACGCCTTCGCGGCAGATACGGAGCATGCTGCACTTCTGAGACTCTACTCGGCCGAATCCGTCGCAAAGCTTCGAAAGCACGGTTCAGCCAGTACGGTTCCCATCATGATCGTCGGCATGATACGTACCGGCACCACCCTCCTTGACCACATTCTCTCGAGCCATCCAAGCATTCGATCGGCGGGAGAACAGCCGTTTTGGCAGGTCAGTGCAGGGAGAGTGAACCGTCGATGGCTGGAGTCCGGTGGAGATCCGGCGGACATAAAAGACCTCGCGGAAAGATATCTGGAGGCATTGAGAGAAGCCACCGGGGATGCGCCAAAGATCACGGATAAGATGCCAACAAACTTTATCCATATGGGATTGATCAGCGTCGTCTTCCCAAAGGCAAAGTTCATTCACATCCGTCGGAATCCGGTCGATACCTGCCTTTCCATTTACACAACCTTCTTGGGCAGTGGCACTCAATTTGCCTACAGCAAAGCCAACATCGTCGCCTATTACCAAGAGTATTTGCGAACGATGGAGCACTGGCGTTCGGTCATCCCTGCCGATCAAATGATCGAAATTGACTATGAGGATCTTGTATCAAACAAAGAGGCTGTGCTTCGCGAAGTGCTGAAATTCTGCGGAATTGAGTGGGATAACAGCGTGCTGGAGCATGAGCGCAACACGTCCCAAATCAGCACACCCAGCCTTTGGACGGCGCGTCAGCCGGTCAACACCGCGAGTGTCGAACGTTGGCGAAAAGTCGAACCTTGGCTTGGAAAACTCCTTGAGCTGAAAGATGTTCGACACCCGGCGCCGACCTATTCCAGATCTTAAATTGGGTTCAGACTCCTAGATAAACATGCTTGAGGATCTCAGAAACATGGTTGCTTCAGGACAACTCGTCCAAGCGGAAGCAGGTCTTGCCAAGTTTCTTGTAGCCAGTCCTGAGAACGCGGAGGCTGCTACTCTGCTAGGAATCGTCTACGCCCAATCGAACCGGCCGGTGGAAGCATCAGAGCGGCTCGAACGGGCGCTTCGACACGACCCGAGAAACGCCGAGACGCTGTTGTGGCTTGCAGTTGTGCGTAAATCTCAGCGTCGAACTGACGAGGCCGTTCAACTCCTTGGTGAAGTGAAAGCCCTCCAACCAGAAAACCTTGAAGCACTAAACCTTCTGGGAATCTGTCTGATTGAACTTGGCCGCGCAGAGGAAGCGGAAACGACTTTTCGCTCTCTGATTAAGCTTCAACCCCGTACGGCGGCTGCCTACGCCAACTTGGGGATGTCACTTCGACTTCAAAACCGTGGATCGGATGCGCTTGAGGCGTTTCGATCCGCAGTCCAGATGAGCCCTGAGCACGCAGGAAATTTCTTCCAGCTTTTCAAACAATACCAGCAGCTCTCTCGATGGGAAGATGCCGTGAGCACCCTGCGATCTGGATTGGCGACCCACCCTGGATCTGGTTTGCTTTTAGAAGCGCTCGCTGTCGCCTTGGGGCGACTGGGGCAAAGTGAAGAAGCTGAAAAGATCTTTCAGCGAATTGCTCAATCCAGCGTCACTGGTGCTAATAGCTATGCGATTTGGCTCCAGGAGCAAGGGCGGTTCGAAGATTCGGTACCCGTTTTGCACCACTCGCTAAAGCTGCAGCCTTTGCAGGGCGAGGCCTACCGAAACCTTGTCGAGGCGAAGCAGTTCGAGTTGAACGGCAAACCCATTCTCGCGAAGGCATTGCGTGTACTGGGTGATGCTAGGCTCGAGGATACAGCGAGAATGCAACTTTCCTATGCGCTTGGAAAGCTGCACGACCGGGACGGAAATTACGAGCAAGCGATGAAGGCGTTTGATGTCGCCAATGAGATCGCCTACCGAACCTACCCGGCATGCAAAACCTTCGATCCAGGTCACGTCGCCCAAGAACCGGACCATGCGGCCAATGCTTACACGAAGAGGCTGCTTGAGGAATTTCGGAGCCCTTCCATTGTGGAGCCAGGCCCCATATTCATCATCGGCATGATACGGTCGGGCACCACGCTCCTTGATCAGATCGTGTCTTCACATCCGAACGTGACCTCAGTCGGCGAGGGCACTTTTTGGAATGTCGAAGCGGACGCCATTCATGCTCGCTGGAGGCATTCGCCGTTAAGTCAACGGGAGATTGAAGACTTGGCGGACAAATACCGCGCCTCTGTCGGCCAACCGAAAGGTTTGTTTACCGACAAGATGCCACTCAACTACCGACATCTGGGCCTGATTCACCTCGTATTCCCCGGGGCCCGAATCTTGCACATCCGCCGTATCCCGTTCGATACCTGCCTCTCCATTTACATGACTTTTTTTGCGGGCGGCCCAAATTTCGCCTACAATCAAGAGAACATTGTCACCTTCTATCACTCCTACCTGGGCTATATGGAGCACTGGCGACAAACCCTCGGGCAAGAGGTTTTCTACGAGCTCGACTATGAAGAGCTTGTGACAAATCCCGAGTCATCAACCCGGTCGGCGATTGAGTTTCTGGGGTTGCCCTGGGATGACGCTTGCTTGCACCACGACAAGAATAGCGAGCAAGTTTCCACCCCCAGTCGGTGGCAGGCGAGGCAGCAGGTCTACACAACATCGACCGGGAAAGCCGTGAAGTATGCAAAGTATTGCGGTGCCTTATCCCAACTAGCGATTTCCCTGTAGGGGCAGCGCGTGCGCTGCTTACCCAACGTGGGTCAGTTACAGCGGCAGCGAGAAGCGAGGCACGCCTCTCCCCTACAACAGAAAAGCGAGGTCCATTGATTTGGACCTCGCTTTTCTGCTGTTTCGGGGTGAATCTTTAGAGACTAGTTTCGGCTAACCGTGATGATTCCGACGTTCTGGTAGGTACCAGGTCCAACTTCAGGAGTGATCGAGATCTTGCGACCGAAGTCGATTCGCATCACGCCACCGGTGGACTTAGCGTCGAAGCTAGGACCGCTTGGTTGGAACATGCCGTTGAGCTTAGCGATTTCGACCATGCCGCTGTCATAG
>CAILEM010000142.1 GCA_903833215.1 uncultured Armatimonadota bacterium | reverse complement strand
TACAACAATGAACGTCTCCATATGTCCCTGAAAAATCTCACACCCAAAGAGGTATGGAACCTATGGAATCAACAAAAAGGAGGCGAGTCCTCCCCCTAAAAAATCACCCAAATCTGGCGGAGAAATCGGGACACTACAGATGAGGTTGGGCGCCTTGTCGGCACGTTTAACAAGATGCTCTCGGAGATTCAGGAGCGTGATAATGAGCTCGAGCTCCGCGTTGAAGAGCGAACCACGGCTCTCGCATCAGAAGTTGCTGCCCGGCAATCGCTGCAGGAGGCGCAGGAGGCCCTACGCGAGGCCCTCAATCTCGCCAACGCCGCCAACGAAGCAAAGTCCCTGTTTCTTGCCAAGATGAGCCACGAGATCCGCACCCCAATGAATGGTGTGCTCGGAATGACGGAGATTCTTCTCAGTACGCGCCTCGACGAACGGCAAATGCAGTGTGCCGAGACGATCGAAATGTGTGCTCGAAATCTTCTCGAAATCATCAACGACGTTTTGGATCTCTCGAAGGCAGAAGCGGGCAAGCTGAAACTCCAGATCGAACCTTTTGAAATTGAGAGTCTCATCGGTGAAGTGGGTGCTATCCTCCAACCATCAGCCTCCCATAAGCACCTAGACCTGACTTGTTGGTGCGCCCCCGATGTGCCCACGACTGTGAATGGTGATCCCGGGCGGTTACGTCAGATCCTTCTGAACTTGGCGGGAAATGCGGTCAAATTCACAGAGCACGGAAGCGTCTCGCTGGAGGTCCGGATGGATAAATCTATCGGATCTACGGGACAGGTCCGATTTGAGGTGAGAGACACTGGCGTCGGAATTTCCGCCAAACAACAGGGCCTCATCTTCCAGAGCTTCATGCAGGTGGATGGCAATCGAAATCGCCGACAAGGCGGCACTGGCCTCGGGCTGACCATTTCCAAGCAACTCGTCGAACTGATGGGTGGCAATCTATCCGTCACCAGCAAGCCGGGATCAGGTTCCAGCTTCACATTTCAGATTGACCTTGAAGTCGCCTCGGAATCCAAGCCAAAGGCTGAACTTGCTGGCAAAAAACTCCTGCTGGCGACTGCGAATGGCGAACTCGGTCGACACCTAATTGAAACACTTGAATATCACGGTGTCGACACCATCTATGCCGGAGACGGCAACGCAGCGATGCTCCAATGCGAAAATGCTGCCGACTTTGATTTTGTCGTTGCGGATATGGCGTTGCCTGAACCAAGCGGCCTAGAGATCGCCAGAAAAGCGCACGAAACCTTGGGTCAAAAGGCCGTTGTATTTCTTCTCGGTGATTCGATCGGAACAACGCCTGGAACAGATTCACATCCCTCGGAAGCCAAGTTCATAGGTAAGCCGATTCTGGCCGGGAAATTACTCGACCTCATGCTCTCCGCCACGAAGAAGAAGAGGAAGCCCACTTCCAGACCAAAAGGAAGTGCTTTTGGAACGCGTAAACCGCACATCCTTTTGGTCGAAGATAACGAAGTGAATGCGATGGTTGCTTCGCACTTCCTCACCACTCTCGGATGTACTTTCCGGATTGCATCGGATGGTTTGGAGGCGGTTGATGCCGCGACTCAAGAATCGTTTGATCTGGTCCTTATGGATGTGCAACTGCCCATGCTCGATGGGCTCGAAGCAACCGAAAGGATTCGAGCCAGCAGTAACCCTGCAGCAAGAAGTGTCGTAATCATTGCGATGACGGCAAATGCTCTAGCCAGCGAACGCGAAGCATGTATCGAGGCCGGGATGAACGACTACCTCTCCAAGCCGATGTCGCAAAACGACCTATCGAATATGCTCAACAAGTGGGTTGGCCAAGGTTAGGAGGTTGAAACCCCAACCATGACTGTCCCTAAGCGAACGAAGCGCCGAAGACGGACCAAACTTGTGATTGGAGGGCTGGTTCTCGGCAGTTCGATACTCCTCCTCGGCTTGGCGATTCGGAATGGGGAGGGCCAATTGAGCAGCGCGGTAGCCCTCGTTAGCAAGGGCCCCATCATCGACCCCTTTCTACGAAGACCAACGCTTGGATATGTGCAAGCCTACATGCGTTTCGGTGATGACATGGCTGATGACGTGATCCTGGGCATCGACCAGGAGTTCATCGAGGGAGTCAAGAATCCACTCTACGTCTCTGGTGGAGATTGGATGGCTTTGGTAGGGGTCCAGAGGTCTGGAATCGTTTGGGTTGGCGGCGGGTCTGAAGACACAGAAAAGGGTCACCCAAGCAAGAATCGCAGTTGGAAAATCCTAAACCTGGATACTCGCCTACAGCCGAACACTTGGTATCGGATGCGAACCCTCGCAAATTTCAGCACCAGGAGGTTCAAGACCTTTACAATCGAAGGTCCCGGTCTCTCGAAGGCATTCGACATTTCTGAATGCCGGTTGGATTATCCAAACATGATTCCATTCAGCGATCGGGCTATGTCGTACTACACATTTGCCATGCGTGGCAGAAGCATGATGAAACGCGTCGGCACCCCGCTCGCGTATTTCGATGACGTCGAAGGTGGGTTTCTAGATCATGCCGGAAATCCGCACAAAGTCTTTGAAAATGGATTCGAGAACCAGGATTCCGTTGAAAAGCAGCCGGTGACCTTACCCGTCATTCATCTAGAAGGCTACAAGTCCAACTGGTGGTACCTGGAGCGTGAAGAGGCCGTCTTCCACATAGAAAAATCCAAGTTCGCTCGAACGGGATCGAAAGTCGGCGTCGCCGATGCCAGCCTAAAATGATTCGCGTCTTTTGCTTATCAACGCTTATGGAAGCAGTTTTATGAGTTCCTCAAACCTCCAACGCTTCAAGATCCGACCCATTCATCCTGAATCACTAGCAGAAATCGAACTGATCGCAACCAGGATGCGCGAAACGTTGATCGAAGTCCTGGGCGAAGAGGTCGGTGGCAATATGTACACCCTCGAGTGGCTCAAAGACCGTGTGATGTTCCACCTCACACCGGAGCGTAGTGTGGGTGAGGTATTCGTTGCCGAGGATGGGAGTGGTGCCATCGTTGGTCACACCATTGTTAGGGTCGAACACGAGGAAGCTGGTGCTACTGTGGGTCTTTTCTCGACAACGTACGTTGCGAAGGAATTTCGATCGGCTGGAGTTGCGAGCGTCCTACTCAATCATGGCGAGAGGTGGATGGTTGACCACGGTATGAGCGAAGCGGTGACTTATACCGACACCGCAAACACCAAGCTGAAGAATCTCTACGTGAAACACGGCTATCATTGGATTGAAGCCGGTAACAACTTCATTCGGTTGTCAAAATCCATTGGCTCATCCGCTCCTAGCGCAAACGACGGTGGCTAGTATGCGACGTTTTCCAATTGAACGGAGAATTCCAGCGTTGCGTCCTTAACGCCGATCACCCGATACCGTCCCATCCCTTGGAGTAACCGCTGGACGGCTAAATTCTCAGGGTGACACAGTCCCGTGAGCCGTACTATTCCGACTGCCAGAGCACACTCCGCCAGTGCATGCATCAGAGCCGAGCCAATCCCCAATCGAGAGTAGTCGTCCAAAACCGCAATCGCTACATCAGCCGAATCTGAAGCAGGATCCTCCCGGAAGAAATGAGCTGCCGCGACCGCTTCACGCTCGCTGCCGTCAACATTCAAGAACACACCAACCAACGTTAGGACGCGAACCCCATCGCACTCCACGAGGTGTCGTAGCTCTTGTGGACGGTAAACTTGCCGCGTCGTAAAGAACCGCATGCGGCGTGAGTGGGCTGAGAGCTTGGCAAATCCATCCGACAATTCCTGCGCCGCCCCAGGTCGAATCGGGCGCAGCAGCATTCGCTCCCCATTCCTAAGCGTGATCTCGCGTCGAATGCCAAACTCCGCTTCCACCACCCTATTCAACCACGATTACAGTCCGGTTCGTCTCGCGTCGGTAAATGCATAGACGCAAAAGCCCGGACTGGTGGGTTGATGGATAACCGGCCAAGCTGATACCAGTGACGCCCAACAGTGACACCGAAGGCGGGATGTAACTTTAACGCGCACAGGAGACACAGTTAGAATGGCAGTTATCGAAAAAAACGAATTGATCATCGCACCTTTGGCAACCGTGGATGGCCCACAACGCGAAATCAACCACAGAACACTTCAGCCCGTGCTTTTCGACCTCATCGCACTGGGACGCGTGATCAAGCAACTTCACTGGAACGTGGTTGGCCCCAATTTCCGCCCTCTTCATATGCATCTCGATGAAATCTATGCTGTCGTCGATACCGCCGTCGACACCGTAGCCGAGCGCATCGTGGCCACCGGTCATAGCCCCAATGGTCGCGTCAAGGACGTCGCCCAGAACATTGAAATCGAAGATGTTCCTGAAGGGTTTATCAAAGACAGCCAGGTGCTGATCTACGCAGAGCACTCCGTCCGGCGAATGGTTGACTTCATCCGAAGCCGCACCAACGATATCGAGAATATCGATACCGCAACCGCTGATATGCTTCACCAAATCACCCTCGATCTGGAAAAGCATCATTGGATGCTTGCTGCCCAGCGCGCCTAATTGGCGCATCACCGGCAAAGTGAACGCTTCTCGAAGCTCACTTTGCCGGCAAATTAAGCCGTCCGATCGCGATGGGGTCGATGTCTTGCCAGTGAACGGCGTTCGCGTAAGGCGTTCGCGAAAAGCCCCACCCGAGCGGCTTCCCCGCTGCGTCGACGATCATGCTAAACCAGCCTCGTCCGACTCCACTCATTGCCACTCCGGGAATGCAATATCGAGTGTCCGTCCACGCACCGTCAAAATTGGGCCCATGCTGTCCAGACGTCACGTCGACGACTTGGACGCAGTAATACGTGTACGTGCCTTGATGCCCATCGTTGACGTTGTACTTAAAGGTGTGGGGCACCGCATCTGCTTTCAAAGCAATCATCACATGCCCTGTTGCCGGAGTTGGAACCTTATATTTCGACGAGATGATGTCGCCCGGCTGGATATTGAACAAACTCGGGATCGTCGTAAACCCTCGGACCGGACCCGCCTGAATGTAGCTGTAATACTCGGCTGCGTTGGGGCTGGAAGTGCCACCGCCATTGATCGTCGACCAATTCCATCCGTAACACTTTGATAGTAAGCGGGTTACAAACGTCGAGCACTCGGCGTAGACCTTCGCTCCACCCGGATCGGATTTGAATAACACGACCGTCGGGGTGCCATAGCCATTCTGAAGATTCCCGACCAGCGCCTGAGCATCGATGTCGTTGACGAGTTGGTTCGCCTGCGTTAGGTGGTCCGTCGCAGCATTCGCAGAGGTTGTCGCAGCCGCAAAGCCAACCAGCACAAAGGCAGCAACAAGGGTTCGTTTAATAAGTCTATCAGTGGGTTTGGCTCTCTCTTTCATTTCGTGGCGTCCGATATAAACTCAATGTGGTTCGTCCCACTGCCGAAATTAACCTCACTGAGCCCGAATGGCCAAATTCTGAGTCCTGCGACCTACGAAGGCAAGTTGCCACTGAGAGTCCACTGGTTCTAAGGCCCTATCAAGTTCATCGGGGGCGCGCCTAAATGGATGAGCACAGAACATGATATGATGCTCCCGGTTCAAAGAGCTTGTTCCCGATGAACCGAAATCGCTATTCAGTCGTCTGTTGAATAGCTCTTTTCGCCCTGAGATTCGATTGATGAAATTACTTAATAGAACACTTCTGACAGCGCTGTCAATTCTTCTCGTTTCTGCTCCGGCTCTAGCATCCTCCGCGGAATTTTCTCAGGCGGATCTCGAAAAATTAGTCGCCGAACTCGACAAGGTGATTCCCGAAAACACGCACTTCAAATATCCGATTAAGTGCACCTTGGTGAGCAAGAACGACGTGAATGCTTACGCTCATGTCGAGAAAGAAGGCTCGGACTATCGCGCTGCGATGGTGGTGTTTAGTGGGCTTGTCAAGCAAGCAAAAGGCGATGTCAAAACAATTCGCGCGGTTGTTGCCCATGAACTCTCACACCTTTCCCGCGGTCACCTTTTGGATACCGATCCTTCGGCACGAGACGTGCGAAACCTTTGGACGCGTCAGCAGGAATTTGAAGCAGACAAGTACGGTGCCGAAGCCCTCGTTAAGGCCGGATATGCCAAGAAGGATATGGTCGACATGCTTCTATTCCTTGACCGAGATCAAGGACGCGACGGTGCATGGCTCGAAAACTTGACCGCCGATCATGCCGATCCAAAAGCCAGGGCCGCCGAACTCGCGGAGAATCCAACCGCACTCAAAGCCGTCGTTACCTTTGACACAGCCCTCGCCTACGAAGACGCTCGCAATCATCTCTACGCAAAAAAACTATTCGAATATGCCGTCGTGCAGTGGCCAGACCTCAAAGAAGCCTATATCAATGCGGGTAAATGCGGTCTGTTGTTCTTCTACGACAATCTGCCACAAGCAGTAAGGGCGAGTTGGTGGCGACCGGATTTCGGCCCACTTATCACGAACATCCACGCCGCAATCCCTCAGGCAACCGAGGTCACCGACGAAGATCGAGAGCGCTGGAAAGACGCTTTCACGGCTGCCACATTGGCAGTCACAAAGAACCCTGATTCGGTCACCGCTCAAGAGCTCCTTGCTCTTGCCCAGGTTCTCGAACCAGATGCCAAGAAAGACGTCGTTCAGGCTGGTATTGACTGGTTTGAGAAATCCCAGAAGAGCGCCGACAAAGTGACCGCGCTTCGGTATGCCAACAATGCTGGCGTCGGATATCAGCGCACAGGAGACTTGTCCAAGGCTTACCACGCAATTCTGACTGCGCAGAAATCGGCAGGCATCTTCAATTCAGCCCTTGGCGAAAATCTAGGACTCGTCAAAGTTACGGGTCGGTCGAAAGATGACGATACTCTGGCCGCCAATGTGCTCTACACTTGGCTGTCCAACACGCCTCCAGCCAGCCCGAGATGGAACACAGTCAAGAAGACTTTCGATGACATCTGCGTGACAGCTGGAATCTCTGCAAAGGCGATCACTCAGAAGCCTGGTGTACTTTGCAAAGTCACAACCCTAGTGACCTCAAGCAAAGAGTTGGGAATTCTCCTTCCCGTGAGCGGGGTTATTGCCAGCATTGGTGCCCCCGAAAAGCAGGTTTCGTTTGCCGAGAAGTGGCCCGACCTCTTGGAAATCCGGTGGCACAATGAGCTATTAACCATCTGGACCGAGCGAGAGAAAGTCATGCGCATCACGAGCTATGAAGCTGGCGCATACCTCCAACTGAAGCCCCTCGACAAAGCCTCCGATACGTTGTACAAGGTCGCCGTTGGCATGTCGAAAGCCGATCTGTTCGCCATTCTAAGCGAATCCTCCGGCGTGCAGAAGAACCTAGCCCGAGGCGGCAAGCTAGATTCATGGACCTACTTCCCCGACCTAAACATGGGCGTCCTCATCGAAAACGATAAGGTCAAAGCCATCACCGTAACGCCAGTGGTCTACGAGGGCTAGTCAAAATCACGAGGGCACTCGATGCCCTCCAAAACCGGCAACCATCAAACACCACCCACCCCGTAGTCGACGTCTCCGTGGCGTCGCAGGAACTCGCGCCCCCGGCCCCAAACTATCGATCTCCACCTCCCACGTAGCCGGCGGTGATCGTACCGACGAACGGAACTCGGAATCTCAACGAAAACCAGAGTCAACAAGAGTCCGCTCTGAGGATTATCGTAAAGGAAACATGCCGTCTTGGGGCGGCACCAGACTCAAAACGACTGCCACTAACCCGGCAACTGCCCACCTGGATACCCAAAGACCGCGACGCGATATCCGTCGTCTTTGATGAACTCAAAGTACTGGGGCATCGTCTTGAAGGGCGGATACTTGCTGTACATCGCGAAAGCTGGAAGCTTGGCCCTCAGGGTGTAGGTCTTCGAGAGCCATGTTCCACTTCCCCTCAAATTCCCAGCCCCGTCCACCACACCATTGAAGGCACATGGAGTTCCTTCATCATCACGGAACTCGCCTGAACAAATACCCTTGGCGTCGACTTTGAACTTGAGCGTCCCGCTGAAGGCAATTCGCTTGTTCTTCTCGTTCATATTCTTCAAATAGAACTCATCGTCCACCATGAGAGCCTTCAGTTGAATTGATCCCGCAAACTGAGCAACTCCGGATTTTTCGACAAAGGAATAGTGGTCAAACATCGGATTTCCGGGTTGTCGCTGGAGGACGTTCATGGCGATCTCACGCACCTTGTCCATTTGCCCTGAATGCCGATAATGCGCCTCAAGAACGCTCGTTGCACGCTCCTGCACGAACTGGAACGTCCAAAGACGATCCCTCCCCTGAATCGCCAAAAGGGGTTCTGCCTTCTTCCAATCGCCCAAAGCGGCCCAAGCCAATCCCTGAAATGCTTGAGTCGCGAGATCCTTCGACGGTGTTGACAGTCCAGCTTTGGCCTGAACCTGGTCGCCCCCCTTGGCTCTGTAATAGGAACGCAAGGCACGAATTCGCTCTGCCCACTGCCCCGTCAACGGAGGCAAATGTGACAGGAGATTCTTCATGGCATCGACCTTCCCGGTGGTTCCGAAATAGCACGTAAGGAGGCAGCGCGTTTCAAGATCATCATTGACCTGTAAGCCACCCATGATCAGAGATTCAACACGCTCGCTTTCTCCTCGATTCATCGCCAGCACGAGCAATTGCTGCCGCAATTCAGGGGACAGGCTTTTCTCGGAACCGCGCAGATACTTACGAGCGATGCGATCAAACTGAGAGGACCTCTCGGCAAACATCCCGTACTCGAGCAGTTGCCTCCATAGCCGTGAATCGTATCCAAATCGAGACACATACTTGATGAGTTGCAGGAAGTAGACGTTGATCTGCTCTTCGTATGCGGTCTGCTTGAGAGTCCCCAACGCGAGTTCTTCAGCCATGACGGACGAGTACATGTCGTAAATCGAGCTATAGAAGGTCAGGTCGTCATCAACGTACCGCGCGCTCCGCAAATACTCCTCCATCGGATTGGTGTCACCCTTGAACTGCTTCATGAGCAGGTTTACAATGTGGGCCCGCCACGAGTACGGATACTTGCTTGCCGCGTCTAGAAAATCATCTTGCAGAATTCCGATTGCGGGTCCCGCAATCTTGACCGCCAAGAACAGATACTCCGACCGAATGCCCGCCTTTAGGCTTCGCTTGATTAAGTCGATACTTCCCTGCTTGTCGTTGGAATCCTTTGCGTACTTTGCCCTCAGCAGCAGTGCCAAACCGGATATCTGACTGCCGCTAGAAGCCTGCTCAAGGTAGGCATCACGAGACTTTATGTTCCCAACAGCTTCCAGTGGCTCGAGCCTCGCGAGAAGCAAACTCTCGTCAGATGGATCTTTGCCGTCCGCCTTTTGAGCCTGGTCAATCAATTTCAGAGCGTCGCTCCATCGTCCTTGAGTGAGCGCAACATGCGCCTGCGCGTAGTATTTCCTTCTTGGCGTGGCCGCGGAAACCTGAGCAAACCGCTTTGCTGACTCAATCTTGTCGGACGGGGAGCCATGCTGATCCACCACAAGCCAGCAAAGCCTGCACAACTCCCAATCTGAGTTCGACTGCAAGAGCCGAACCGCAGATTTGGCCCGCACCTGTGGATCAATTGCCCGCGAAAGTGACGTCGTCTGAGCTAGGTCTTTCCAGTAACTATCTGTGAGCGCCAAGAGGGGGGCGTACACCCGATTGGCTTCACCAGAGCGACCAAGTGAATCTAGAGAAGCCCCTAGCAGATAACGAGAATCAGGTTCAAGTTCACCAAGTTGTTCAACAACCTTAAGCAGATCTACTGCCTCGGCGGCCCGGTCTTTGTCCAGCAGAGCTTGAGCGTAAGTCGTCAGCGACGCCACATACTCTTTCCGATTAAGCTGTCCAGCCCGGTTCCGGAACAACTGCAGCGACTCGGCCGAAACCGTCTCAGGAGGGTATGCGCCAAGCAAAACATCCAGCGTGCTGTCATCACTCCACAGAGTTGGCAACTGGGCGAACTTCCCATGGTCCGGTTCGGTGAAATCATAGACTTTCTTCTGAACCTCCAGACCAAGTTTCGAAGCCCAAAGCGCCCCCGAAGCGTCGCGGAGTTTAGGTTCCTGCAAGCCCTCAAGAAGGAAATGGGTGAAAGCCCCTTGCCTCAATTCCGGATATTCGTACGAACGCTTTCCAGGCGCACATCCGAGCAAAACTGCCAAGTTCGCATCGTGACAAAGCCCAGTTAGCTCAACGCCAAAGTCGTTCTTTGTTCCCGCCCGGCAAGCGTCCGAAATGAACAAGACGTTCTTCAGGCCAGCCTTGACAATCCGAGCGATGACGGCCTTAACAGGCACCCCCATCTCCTCGATCCTGTATTTCTTGACATCGGCGGGCAACAGGAAATCTCCCTTCGGAGTAGCGACACCGTGGCCCGAAAAATAGAACACGAAAAGATTGCCCTTATCCAGTTTCGGATCGTTTAGCAACAGGTCAAGCTGGCTGATAATGTGCGCCGCCGTTGGTGCCTCGCTTTCGGTTCCTTCGTCTGCTAGTAGCTTGACGTTGGCTGGGTCAAATTCCAACTTTCCCGTAAGGGTCGATGCAAAGTCACGTGCTTCTTTGGCCGTGTACTTGAGGCGTCCGATCTCGTCGCCATATCCCGAAACCCCGATCACAAGCGCCCAGCGCCCATGCGGTACAAACGGCTTCTGCTCCCCCAAAGGCAGGGCCACCTGCGCCGATATGGATGCAGGCATCCATGCCGCAAGGCATAGGGCACACAAAGCAAAGAAGTTCTGACTCAACCGCACTCGACTATTCTAAGCACTTAATGCACCTGAGGAACGGAATCTCACGAGAAGTCCCGAATACATCACGAAACACCACCAACCACGTAGTCGGCGGTGATCGTACCGACGTCCGGAGACCTGCGATGATTTCAATCCAAGGTGGCCCCCGTGCTGCCCACCGTCTCTACGTCGGTACGATCATCGCCGGCAATGGGGGCGCATGTGTCCGAAATCAGGCGATGCTTCTGACCGCCCCAAAATCGGAGTCGCCAAACGCCTAATGCACCTTCAAGTACACCGTCGGATTCTTGACGACAGTCTCAATACACCCCGGACAGCAGAAGTAGATCGTTTTGCCCTTGATTACGGCAGAGACATCCTTACTGACCGGCTCGCCAGTCACCGGGCAGGTTTTGATCCCGTCTCCACGGCCAAGAAAATTCACCTTGGAAACCTGACCTGAGGCTGGAAGGGGATGTGCCTTGTGCATTCCTGCCATGCCTTCTTTCACAAATCCGTTCACCGCTTTTGCGTGCTCGCGGATCAACGCCACGACGTGTGCATCATCGGATGTTTCTTTGATGGAAACTCCATGGGGGAGCTTCGTCACATCGAGTTTCACCTTGGAGTGTTGCTTAAATATCTCAGCAAACAGCGGGTCCCAATCTCGGATAGGCTTGCCGGACTTCAGCCGTAGCTGCATCGCGAAGGTGTGCTCGTGAATGAGCTTTACGATCTTCGGATCACTACTTTCTGTTGTCGCGGCGATGCCTCCCGGAATTTCCTTGGACGTCCGCCTTACCTTCGTGGAATCGCCGAGCAAGGCATGGATCTTCACCATGTCCTTCTCATGAGAGGCATCCGTGGTCCCAGGAGAGGATTGTCCGACGACCGACGCAAGCAGGCCCACTCCTAAAACCATCACGACGATAGATCTCAAGAACATATCTTCGACCTTACTCGATCGTAACGGTCAAGCTCAGTGGCGTACATCAAATCGCTGACAGTCGTTCAGCGGACTTGCCAGCAAATGGGGGATAGGCAAAGCTGGGATTTGGATTTGCACGATCAGGATTCCAGGCCCTCGGTTCCTGAGAGTGCATCCAATTTTATATGTTCACCTTCGCAGTTGACTCACCTCCGTGTCAGGTCTGGAAGCCAGACGAAACCCTATGATGACTTTGATCGCTTCGATCGGCGTCCTGCTCATTCGCCAACAGGTAACCCAGGTCCAGCCGAAGTTCACACCGGCACCTCTCCCGCAAGATATCAAACTCGGCGATGACCTAGTAGTCGTGAAGGTCACTGCTGCCGAAGCAGGGCATATTGCCATGGAAAAGAGCCCTAAACTGCGTCTAGCACGTGCCCTGCTCGCAGGAGCCCATGGCAACACGATTAGCGCTCAAAGTGGACTGTTGCCTCAGGTCAGTGTGAACGCGTCACGAAATGAAGTTGACGTAGTGCGCGGTGGAAGCTCAAACAGCGGGAACAGTAATGGAGGTGGAGGTTATACAGCCAGCCTCTCTGTTTCCCAACTGATCTTCGATTTCGGTCACCAACTTGCCCTGACTCGACAAGCGATTGCCAACGAAAAAGCGGCCTTTCACGGCTTGAGCCGGGCGGAACAGGACGTCATATTCTTGACTAAGGCGGCGTTCTACACCTTCACGCTCGATGCGACCCTCGTTACGGTCCAAGAGGCGAATGTGAAAGACCGCCAGGCCCAACTTGCACTCGCTCAAGCCCGAGTCGATGCTGGCCCCGGCGAGCCTTCCGACCTCATAACGGCGAAAACGAACCTTGCGGAAGCAACTCAACAGCTTGTGCAGGCTCGAAGCACCGCGATGTCGGCCCGGATTGCGCTGGCGCTAGGGATGGGTATCGACCCACGAACTCCGATCGCCGCAGCCGAGTCCGACGAGCCAAAAAGTAACTCCGATTTCACTGCTTATTACAAGCGCGCCCTTGATTTTCGACCCGACCTACTGCAGTCGATTCAACAGCTTCGAGCCGCTGGTTTCGAAGTGCAGGCTGCACGTACCAATGATGTTCCCGTAATCGGCTTGACCGCAGGCTTCACATCCAATGGCAAAAATGATCCTACAACCAACCAAACTCTTTCGGCCAGCCTCAGCGTCAACTGGGCCCTCTTCGACGGTTTCAACTCTCACGGCAAAAGGCTCTCGGCACAAGCCGACTTGGAAACTGCGCGAGCAACCCTGGCGAGTCTCCAACTTACAATCGGCTCTGATGTTGCAACTGCCTGGTCGGTCCTTCAGTTCGCCGAACAGCGACTCCCCATCGCCCAAAGCGAAGAGACCCTTGCGACAGAAAGTTTACGGATTGCCACCGGTCGCTATCGCGCTGGCATCGGCTCGTTCCTCGGAGTCACTGACTCGGAAGCGTCTCTGGTGACCGCACAGCAATCCGCCGCCTCCGCAAAAACTGCGGTTTCTACAGCCTGGGCAGCACTTCGCCATGCGATCGGAGATCCAAATTGAGGCCGCTTAGGCCACTCGTGAAGGTCGCCCAACGCCTCAAGGACAAATCGTGAGCACTACCGAAACCAAAAACTTGGCCCCAACTTTGACACCGAAGGGCGCCGATGCGCCTGCAAGCAGTCCGACACGGCCGGGAATTGCCCCAACCAAAAGCGCTAAGAAGAGCCCAGTCCTAAAGTGGCTCGTGTGGCTCGCAATCCTGGGTTCGCTCGGCCTTTTGGCATTTTGGGGCTGGGGCAAACTCCATCCCGCGACAACCGAGATGATCACCGCCAAAATTGAACTAGGCGATATCTTCGAAACGGTTTCGGCGACAGGAAGCATCACCGCTCAAACGGGTGCTGAAGTTCATATCGGATCCCAGGTCTCTGGAACCATCAAACGGTTGGCTACCGACGTTGGAAGCTTCGTCAAAGCAGGGCAATTGATTGTCGAGCTCGACCTTCCTCAGCTGAAAGACCAACTGGATCAATCCAAAGCAGCCTTGGCCCAAGCCCAAACCAACTACGCCCAAGAACTCACGGGAGTGAACATCGTGGTGACGCAGTCGGCATCGTCACTGGATGTCGCCCAAAAGGCAGTCACAAGCGCTGAAAAGAAGCTGCTGGTCGCCCAAGCAAACGCCAAACTCCAACAAGCTCAGACTCCGAGCGATATTGAGAAAGCTAGGGCCGCGCTGTCAACTGCACAGTCCGTTCTTGTTCAAACTCAGGCGAATACAAATCTCGAAGTGAACACCGCTCAGGAAACGCTTGTGCAGGCAACCGCCAACGCGACCAACTCAGCGATCAACTTGGTCAGTGCCCAGAGTCTCTACAGCCAAGGCTTCTCCGCAAAGACGGATCTTGATACCGCGAAAGCCCTTGATGGAGTTAATCAATCACTCGTCCGAGCTGCCAACCACAACCTTGGCTTAGTCAAGCAGAAGGTCGCTGCCGACCTGCAAACAGCGAAGGACTCCGTAGGCTCGGCTCAAGCAGTCTGGAGAGGTGCCAATGCAGAAACCCAAACCATCTTGGCCCGAAACGCAGACGTCGGTGATGCGCGAGCAGCGGTTGGGCAAGCCCAAGCGAATGTTCGAGCCGCAATCGCCAATGGCGGCAACAATACGGTCAAGCAACAAAACGTTGCCAAAGCACTGCAGGCCGTGACTCAAGCCAAAGCCCTCGTTGCCTATGGCAACGCGGAGATGGACAAGTCGTTCATACGTTCACCGATCTCTGGCACCGTCCTTCAGCTTGCGGCCCAGCAAGGTGAAACCGTTTCAGCGGGTCTGGCCACCCAAACCCTTCTCATCGTCGCCGACCTCAAGAGGCTCGAAGTCGATGCATTCGTGGATGAGACTGATATCGGCAAGATCATCATCGGACAATCTGCGAAATGCACCGTGAGTGCCTTCCCCGGAAAGACCTTCTCGGGAACCATCGTCAAGATCGCATCGGGCTCCACCATTCAGCAGGCCGTCGTCACGTACGACGTCACGGTAAAGATCGACGACCCTTCTCACCAACTTAAGCCAGACATGACGGCAAACGTCATCATCCAGACCGGGCACTTGAAAGACGTGGTGCTCGTGCCCGCCGTTGCTGTGCAACTTGGGCAAAGCGGTTCAACCGTCAATGTCCTCAAAGACGTGAAAGGGCAGCAAGAAATGGTTGCGGTTCACGTCAAGACCGGAGGAACTGATGGTCTGAATATGGAAGTTCTTAGCGGACTCAAGGAAGGCGATACGATCGTCCTTGCCGGTGGAACTGTGGCAAAAGCAAAGGCAGCTTCAAATCCGTTTGGCCAGCAAAGAGGCGGACCTGGTGGACCGGGTGGATCTCGTGGACGCTAACGTGGAACTGCTCCTTCGCTTGCGAGACATCACCAAGGAGTACAACATAGGTGGACAGGAAGTCTATGCCCTCGATGGCGTGAGCCTCGATGTCAACGTCGGTGAATTCGTCGCGATCATGGGCCCTTCTGGCTCTGGCAAATCCACCATGATGAATATGATCGGTTGCCTCGACGTCCCTTCAGGCGGATCGTATGAAATCGACGGGGCCGAAGTTTCGTCTCTTGACGACGATGAACTTGCTTCCATTCGGAACAAGAAGATCGGTTTCGTGTTCCAAGGTTTCAATCTCATCGCCCGTACCACGGCGCTGGAGAACGTTGAACTACCGCTCGTCTACGGCCGAATCAAGGATCGGCGAAACACAGCCATTGCCGCGCTCCAACGTGTCGGACTTGGAGATCGCATTGAACATACGTCAAGTGAGCTCTCCGGAGGCCAACAGCAGCGCGTCGCTATCGCCCGTGCCATCGTCACCCAACCGCGTCTGATCCTTGCCGATGAACCTACTGGCAATATCTCCACCCTTCAAAGCGAGGAAATCATGCAGATCTTCCAAGAGTTGAACGACAACGGCGTGACGATCGTGATGGTCACTCATGAGGAGGATATCGCCAGACACTGTAAAAGAAGGGTCGAGATGCGGGATGGAAAAATCGTGAGTGACCAACCCATTGAGGACCGACTCGTTGCCAAAGACGTCATTGAACAGATGAAGAGTCAGGCGATCACTCGAAAGCCACTCGCGCTAGCGGGTACCTAAAATGGGAATCTCCGAATACTTCCGACTCGCGATTCGAGCCCTCAAGAGCAATGTCATGCGCACTGCCCTTTCGATGCTAGGAATCAGCATTGGGGTTGCCGTTACCATCCTCGTTGTAGCGATCGGTCAAGGTGCAACCAAGAGCGTCGCCGACCAAGTGAATGGCATGGGAACCAACCTTTTGATGGTGCATCAAGGCGCGAGAGAGATGAAACTCACCGCAGCGGGTCGAAGCACGACGTCCACGAGCACAACCCTTTCGAGTTCAACGACCACTACCTCCGTCAAAGCGACAACAACTCCCCAGGGCACGCTCACCCTCGCTGACGCGCTGATGATCGAAAAGATGTTTCCAGAGTCGGTCCAGGCGATTGCTCCCCAAGTAAGAGGAGGAGTCCAAGTGCGACTTGGGTCTTCGAACGCATCCTCGAACGTTCTCGGAACGACCCCTGAGTATCTTGTTGTCAACAACTCGACCGTTCGTTTGGGTCGCTTTTTCACGGCCGTCGAAAACGCGCAAAACATGAAGGTCTGCGTTTTGGGCAGCACCCTTGCTGAGAACCTGACGGGCAATTCCAGTGCGAATCTGGTAGGACAGAACATCTCGGTCAACCGTGACAACTATTTGGTGGTCGGGATGCTTGCGGCCAAGGGAACAGGTACCGGCGGTCCTGACCCAGATGACGTGGTTGTGATTCCGCTGTCAACCGCAATGGCGCGAATCCTCGCTATAACGACGATCAGTGACCTGTCGATTAGCTGCGTCTCGCCAATCATGATGCCTCTTGCCCAGCAACAGGTGACTTCCCTGCTTCGCCAGAGACACCACTTGGTTCCACCCTTTCCTCAGAATGATGACTTTGTCGTGAGGAACCAAGCCGACCTTTTGGTTCGATCTCAAAGCGTCACCAAAACGATGACGATGTTGCTGACGGCAGTCGCCATCATCTCCCTCATTGTCGGTGGCATCGGCATCATGAACGTCATGCTCATGTCTGTGAAGGAGCGCACCCGTGAAATTGGCATTCGTAAAGCGATCGGAGCCCGCGCTCATGACATCCTCATGCAGTTCCTCGTTGAGGCCAGCATCATTTCGATCCTTGGCGGTGTAGCTGGGGCCGTGCTGGGCGTCGTCAGCGCCATCTTGCTGGCCTCGTTTGGCGGATGGAACACGATAGTGAGCCCGACCACCCTCATCGTGTCGATCGTGGTTTCCGCCGGAGTCGGCATATTCTTTGGCATCCACCCCGCCCAAAAAGCCGCGACCATGCGCCCCATCGAAGCCCTCCGATACGAGTAGGGGAGGCATGCGATTGTTGCCATCGCGATTTTCTCCAACACTTTTCTTCGTCGTGCGACTTACTCATTGAACAGCACAACGGAGGTTGGATATGAGTGAAGAAAACGTTGCCCAGGCGGGCAGACATATTAAGGACGTCGGAGTCGTCGACCTGCGGTACGCGAAGTCGATTGAGGATCTTGCCGATATCAAGTCGATATCGGACGTAGGTGTCATCCTTTTCCCCGAAGAATTGATTGGCGCGATTGGACGCATCGACATCCACGATGTTGGAGGCATTGTTCCCGTTCCAGCCGGAGGCAAAGTCAACTGCCTCACGGGGCAAACCCGACTAAAGGGCGAGTCTCTGCAAACCGGAGATTCGGATACCACGCTCATTCTCGTGGGTCAGACGTTTATTACAACGCCAGTCGTGTCGGTGGGATACAAAGAGATTCGCGTCGTCGGCCAACTGTTTGCCATCCGAGGAAGCGAGAGCGCCTTGTCAGCTAAGATCACCAGTCTTACTGGCCAGAATTTCTATCTGCCTCAAGACCCCAGATTCATCATGGGAGAAGAGACGTTTACTCAGGAGTTCCTTGAACTCTTGCCAGACGGCACCACCTTCGTCATCATGGGAAATGTGCACTTCGCTGCCGACGTCACTCGAGACATGCTTCTCAAGAAGCTCAGCGAGATCGTGCTGATGGGAGTGATCAACGCTCCTAGCAACCTAGTCCCCGCCCTCCAGGTAATCACCAAGGACAAGATGGGCGAGATCAAGTCCAACGACGCTTAGGAGACAATTGGAAGTGGGACGAACCGAACTTTTTGACAGCTTATTCGAAAGCCATCGAAATGCCGTGTTCTCCTACTTCCTCGGCAAGACGGGGCTTCGAGAAGACTCCCTGGACCTCACTCAGGAAGTCTTCTCCAGGGCTTGGGCGCGCAATGAAGACGCTAGTGCGGTGCCGCCAGATAGGCAGCGCTATTGGCTCTTCGCAATTGCCAAGAATTCGCTTGTCGATTATCGAAGGCGAGCCAAGGTTAGAGAAGTGGCTCTGAAACACCTCAAGTCTTCGCAAACGGAATCCACTTCAAACGACTTGCAGTGCGCTACAGAGCAGTCGATTCTCGTCGAATCGCTGGAAGAGGCAATCATGGATCTACCAAAGGAACTTAGGACGGTCCTCGTCATGTCCGTCATGGGCGAGATAAAAAGCAATGAAATCGCTGAGCTCCTCGGGCGACCCGCCGGAACGATTCGATCGCTAATTCACGAGGCTCGACAACAACTGAGGCGCTACGTAACCCTAGCGGGGCAAATATAATTGGGAGAATTCGCCATGGAGCAAACACTAGACGAGATGCTTAGGCAGTGGCACGTCGCAACGGAGATGACTCCCCACGAAGCTTCGGCGATGCGTGCGTCCATTCTCACTGCACCTCAGTCAACAACTGGGCTATCCGTTGCTTGGTGGCAATCCGTTCTCCACGTTTCCGGAATGTGGAACGGCCCTGCGTATAGCAGAGCCGTCGTCGTCGCTTAGTGACTTGGTTCGTGTTCTAGAACGAAGTCGAACCCCTTGTGACCCTTAGGGCTGCGATGTAGTAGCCATGTTCATCCTGCTCAAGCGTGTAGACATGCTGCAGCTGAGCCGTATTTCCATTGGGATCTGTGAAGGTGTGGATAGCGCGAACACGAGCTCCGGCTCGGAACTTCTGCACTTGCACAATCGCGAACTGCTGAGTACGGGTCGTGGACATGTTGTCGAGCATGAGATCGTGGAAATCATCGCTCGATAGCATGTAGTTGTCGCCCGTCTCCGACTGGATATTGACGTCGGTTCCCTGCTGTACGAGCGATTCCAAGGCGTTCATGTCTTGATTCTCGTAAATTCGAACCAAGCGATCAATCGCCATATCAAGCGAGTACTCGTACGAGGTCGGATCGTAGTAGCTCGACCGCGTCCAACTGTAAGGTTGGGCATCTACGAGGTCAATCGAAAGTGGGCCAACCCGAATTCGGGCCATCGATACATAGCCCGGTAGCTGCGGGTAGTAATACCAGGGGGAAGGCACCGAGTTGGACGCTGAATACTCAAAACCGTAGTAAGGGTAAGCGAAGCTGGAGTCTCGCCAAGTCGATTGGTAAGGCGAGTAACCACGACGCACTTGGAAAGACCCTGGACGATTCAGCCGAGGCGGCTGTCCAAAGTTAAACGACAACCCAATAGAGAAACTCGAGTGATTTCCCTGTCCATATCGGTTCTGACCAGATCGCGCTCTCTGAACAATGGTGGTTCGAGGAAGATCAACGTGTCGAGGAGCCTGAACCGGTCGCTGAATTTGAAGCGGACGCTGTGGCTGAAGGATTCTCGTCGGTTGTGTGCGGACCGGAGGGTTTGCGCGCTGAGGAGGCTGGGTGCGAACGGGCGGATTCGCTCGCTGTGGTGGTTGAGTTCGAGCGGGCGGATTCGCTCGCTGTGGTGGTTGAGTGCGAGCGGGTGGCGGCGTACGCTGTGGGGGAACCTGACGCGGGGGTGCGGATCGTTGGGGCGGAGGCACCTGTCTGGGCGGCTGAGACTTTGCGGGAGGCGGCGTCCTCTGAGGCGGTGTCTGCCTTGGTGGCGCAGTCTTCTTTGGGGGAGGAGTTTGGCGCTTATTCTGCGTCCGCGTATCCTGGTTCCCTTTGTCGTTCCTGTTTCCCTGAAGGCCGTAGCCCATGCTGAGCTGAACGGCAGCAATCAAGGCGAAAGCGGACATCAATCTTTTCATCATCATTTCCTTCTTTGTGTGTCTCTAGCGTGATGACCACCAAAGGCAGATGCGTGTTCCGCAGCGACGAAAGGTCTTCCGTTTGAAAATCGACACCTGGTCTTGTTCCAGGGCTAGTAAAGATATTTACAAATATGTGAATATGAGCTGTGAAGCAATCCGTAAGCCGAGCACATGCCATTCTCCACGTCGTACGTGCTCGAATCATTGTCGCACTCAGTGACCGAACCTTGACCCCGAGGGACCTTGTCAAAATTCTCGGGGACGTCCCACTGGGCACGCTCTACCGACATCTGAATACGCTGCTTGAGGCAGAAATTATTGAAATTGTCGCCGAGCGGAGAGTTCATGGCACGGTCGAGCGCACATTCGGCATGAGGCCCGGCGCCTCCTATCTGAGTCTGGAAGATAGAACAAATCTGACCCCAGAGGAACTCACTGGCATCGTCCAAATGCTGACCATGGTTGTCACTGACGCCTTTGGGAAATTCGCCTCCGTCGCTCCTAGGCCCTATAAAGAGGGCCAGTTCACCATGGTTACCGAAGGCTTGTATCTGACTCAAAACGAGATATGCGAACTCAGAGACTTCATCAGGGCCACGGTGGCGAAATCGGGTCGCGGCCCGGCTCCAGATTTGGAGCGAAGAATCGTAGGATTCTTCTCCGTCCCTGACCTCAGCGAGCAAATGATCACCAACTCGTGAGGATATTCACAAAAATGAGAATATAATGATTTCTGAGAACCCTTCATTCATTTCGCTCGTAAATAGAAGCGTTAATCACTGGTGAACTATCGATGACTCGACGACTGACAACTGCTGACATTCATCCCTCTATATTCGTGGCGATGAGAACAGTCTCTTCAACGACGAAGGTCTCTGAGACTGGTGCGGTCTATGTCTCACAGGCTTATTCAAATTGGTCAACCATTTGGTCTAAGCAGTATTGGCGCGAAATGCTTGCCTGGTTCGTCAGCCTCATACCCGTGATCGCAATCCCAATCGCCTCTAAAAAGGTGCTGGGATCACCGTGGTCAGGAGTTCTACTCATTGTTCTGATCGCGCTGTGGTTCGCAGTCGCTGTGGTGGGATACAAATCCACCCAAACTCGAGTCACGTGGGATGAGATTGAAGCAATTCGTCCCATCTTGGATATTTCGCAGAACCAATCGCTCTACTTGGATTGCGTCAAAGCCGTTCTTGAGTCTCGCCATCTGGAGGAATCGCAACGGCAGTCGTGGCTAGCCTCGCTCAATGCTTCGTTGGATCAAGCGATCGAACTTGAAAAGCTTTACGCAGACATGCGTGAAACCATCGGCGGTTCAACCGCGATGGAACTTGCGAAAGAACGTGAGCGCATTGCGGAGCGCATGCTACAAACAAACGATGCGACCAGCCGAGAGATTTACCGACAGAGCCTCGAGCTTGCCGACGATCGCTTACGATCTTCCAATGCAATCGCAAGTCAGGTTGAGCGGGCTGAAGCCCATCTCGAGCTCACCAGGCTGACGTTCACACGGACAAAAGAAACCCTCCACGAATTGGAGATCGGCACAAAGCAGTCGACCCGGATCGACCTGGAGCCCCTGCGCGCAAACCTTGCCCGAGTTCAAGACGACGCCCATGCGATTCGCGCCGCGATCGACGAACTCGCCCAACTGCGCTTGGAGGCGTAGCCACCAAGCCAGCGAGAACGCTGGGTCATTCAGATTTCACCAAAGGGTAAGGTAACCCAAAGTCCGTCGCACGAAATCAAATGATCGTTAGCAGCATCGTGATTCTCTTCGCTACCCATTTCCAATCGGCCGGTCAAGCCGCGCAGCGGCCACCTGAGCCAGCAGTCGTCACCCCGGCCCCTCTGTATCGAGACCCTGTCTTCGATGGTGCAGCGGATCCGGTTTTGGTGTGGAATCCCAACCGAAAAGCCTGGTGGATGCTCTACACACAACGCCGTGCCAACCTTGATCTTCCTGGGGTCGCTTGGTGCCATGGATCAGAGATCGGTGTTGCCGAATCGAAAGATCACGGAATGTCCTGGCACTATGTCGGTCAACTTCCCCTATCCCATCCTGACACCGGCTATAGCTTCTGGGCACCAGATATCGTAAAGGACGACCATGGCGTGTTTCACATCTTCGTGAGCTATGTTCCTGGCGCAGGCGACAAGCACGTCGACTGGGACGGAGACCGGTACATCTTCCGCTACACCTCTAGGGACCTGTGGAACTGGAAATTCGAGCAACGGCTGCCAACAGGGTCGGACCACTGCATTGATCCATCGCTATGCCGAATGGAAAATGGCAAATGGCGAGTTTGGTACAAGGATGAAGCGGCCCGCTCTGCGACGTACGCCCTTGAGAGTGATGATCTGGCCACCTGGAAGAAAATCCCTGATCCCAGTGTTTCTAAATTGTACGGTGAGGGCCCGAAGGTATTTCATTTCAAAGATTCCTATTGGCTCATTAAAGACCCAGACAGTGGGCTTGACGTCTACCGGTCCCCCAACCTTGACCATTGGACCTATCAAGGCAAGATCCTCGAAGTCCCCGGCAAACGAAGCGACGACGCCTCCATTGGTAAGCACGCTGACGTCGTTGTTTGCCGTGACCGCGCGTTCATCATCTATTTCACCCACCCCAATGGTCAGGACTACCCTGAGAAGAATGGAAAGATGCAACTCGCTGCAAAGCGAAGTTCGATCCAAGCTGCTGAGTTGAAAGTTGAAAATGGAAAGCTCACGTGCGATCGAAACAAGCCCTTTCAAATCAACCTAACACCTTCAAAATAAGCTTATTCGCGGAAACAGATTGCAAACCATGTCTCCAAGACCAGTCGATCCACTAAGGTTCTCCCAAGGGGCAATCCTTACGATTGCGTGTTGCCTGATCTTTGGCTGTGCAATTCACAGCCAAAAACCCACTCCAGCCGCGCAATCCTTCCCGCACCATCCTAGGGCGCCATTTGGAATGTCGTGGATTCCATCTGGCCAATTTCGTATGGGGAGTGCAGAGGGTCTCGACGATGAGAGCCCAGTCCACACGGTCAAACTATCTGGCTTTTGGATCGACAAATACGATGTCACCAATGCCGACTTTGCCAAATTCGTTGAGGCAACCCGGTACTCCACCGAAGCAGAACATTCCCCCAAAGCCTCTGACTTCCCTGGTGCCCCCAAAGAAAAACTCGTACCGGGAGCACTCGTGTTCACCACTGGGAAAGGGTGGGCATACGTGCCCGGAGCAAATTGGCGACACCCCGAGGGCCCAAATTCGACGATTGCCAATCGAATGAATCACCCCGTTGTGCAGGTTTCCTGGGATGACGCTCAGGCGTATGCCAAATGGATAGGCAAATCACTCCCCACCGAAGCTCAGTTTGAATACGCAGCACGCGGCGGTTTGGCAGATAAACAGTATTCATGGGGTGACGATCCCCCGAACACCAAACACCCGCAAGCCAACACCTGGCAAGGCGATTTTCCCAATAAAAACGACAACACCGACGGGTTCCTCCGGACATCGCCGGTCGCAAGTTTCCCCCCGAATGGCTTCGGCCTCTATGACATGGCTGGCAATGTATGGCAGTGGTGCGGCGATTGGTACACACCTGACGCCTATGCCACTTCGACAACGCAAGACCCGAAAGGACCAGCCCACTCAATCGACCCCAACGAACCAGGAATCGCCAAACGCGTTGTACGAGGTGGTTCTTACTTATGTGCAGATTGCTACTGCCGCGGGTACCGAGTCACCGCCCGGATGAAGTGCTCTCCCGACACTGGTCTGTGCCACACAGGGTTTCGATGTGTGATCAACCAAGCTATCCACTAAAGGGGACCTGACGGGAAAGCGACTTCTCAAAGCAACACAAACCTACAAGGAGGGTGGAACTTGTAACCCCTTACTGTCCCTGGCCCAACGAAAATCCCGGGTTACCATCAAACAAACAGAGTGTCTCCGCCTTGATGAAATCCAGCTTTTCGCGATAGATGTTCGTGATGAGTTCCGAAACCTCGGCTGGCGAAACCTCCGCGTACGGATCCGTGATAAATCGGCAGCGCCAGTGGTCGGTGCAGAACGTTTCGGGAAATCCACCCGGCCATACCTTCACGCCGCGATTCGTCACCATCTGAATCTGCAACCGGTCCGTTTGTGCAGATCTTAATCGATCCGCGAGTTCAGAAACGGCAGAATTCCACTGAACAAAGATATCGATGCCCACCAAGGTTTTCACCTCTGCTGTGCGCAGCATCGGTGCGGTCTGAATTTTCATCACAGGCTGATTTGCATATTGCACTGCCGCGAATTTAACCGGCTGCTTACCTAGCCGATCCTTAACTGCATCAGCAAAACCTGAAGTACCAACTAGCGCATCGCTCACCCCTGCCACAAAGATATCCTTCGTATGAATGCCGTCCTCAATGGTCTTTAACCATGCGTTATGGACCCGAGTAGCCACCTCAGGTTGACCGATGTGAACGAGCATCATCACCGCCGCCAGAAGGAGTCCGGACGGATTTGCGATACCTTGCCCCGCAATATCGGGTGCACTTCCGTGAATAGCCTCAAACATCGCGCACTGATCCCCGATATTGCTTGAGGGCGACAACCCCACAGAGCCTGCGATCTCAGAAGCAACATCGGAAAGAATGTCGCCGTAAAGGTTTGGAGTCAGGATCACGTCAAACTCTTCTGGTCGACTGGCGACACGCGCCATGCCAATGTCAATAATCCTGTGTTCCTTCTCAATCTCGGGATACTCGCTGCCAATTTCATCGAATACTTTGTGGAATAGCCCGTCGGTCAACTTCATGATGTTGTCCTTGGTCATGCATGTCACCCGCTTCCGTCCATGGGCACGGGCGTACTCAAAAGCATATCGGCTGATCTTCTCGCAACCTGGCCGTGTGATCAGCTTTAGACACTGATAAACCTCGTCCGTTTGGCGATGCTCAATACCGGCGTACAAGTCCTCCTCATTCTCCCGAATCACTACCAGATTCATCTTCGGGTGCGCAGTCTGAACGAATGGAGCGTAAGCCGAGCAGGGGCGGACATTGGCATACAACCCCAACGTCTTTCGGATCGTAACATTCAAGCTCTTGAATCCTCCCCCTTGAGGAGTTGTGATCGGGGCCTTAAGAAGAACCCCCGTCGATCGAATCGTCTCCCAGGCCGCAGGTTCGATTCCGGACGTAAATCCCCTGTTGTAAACAGACTGGCCAAGTTCGATGGGAAGGTATTCAATCCTCGCCCCGGCCGCTTGGATCAGACCGATGACAGACTTCATGATTTCAGGCCCGATACCGTCTCCAAACGCAACCGCAACCGGTGTGGAGACCCGAACTGAACTATCAACGTGAGATTCCAGAAGAACGTTTTTCATATCACGAAATATAATACACGATATTAATGTCGCATAATAAGTCTGAGGTTGAAGTTTCCAAGGGGACGTTACCTACGAACCACTCTCACGTCGTGATATGTATCTGGTGGGCGTTAATGCGTGCCAGAGACATCGCCGTGTAAGTAGGAATTTCAGAGCGATTTGTGCAGCAAGTTTTGCGGGAGCTAACTGGTGTGGCCCAGGTTGCGACCACAAAAGAAGGGCGGCGAAATTGCACAACCGGCGATGCCTCAAAGCAGCTCCGCCACCCTCAGGAGCACCACCGGCCCTTCGCCTATCTGCTTGCTATTGTTGGTGATCCGCATCAACCTGGACCTGACGGTGCAAGCGCGCCGCCAACAAAATTACGCAAAAATGAGTCCTATCTTTATTCGTAGATCAACTGCAGTGCCTTCTTGTTGCCGGGATCGAGGATGAGAGCCCTCTTCCAATTGCGAACGGCCTCTTCCGTTGCCCCATTTCGCTGGTAAATCTGTCCCCATTGGAGATTAATCCGCCCGGACGGCGCATATTTCCCAATCAGTTGCTTATACTTCGCTGCAAACCGGAGCGCCCATTTGGGCTCATTTATATCCAAGAAATGATCGACAATTGCGAAAGCGAGTTGGCTCTCTAAGATGATAGATTTCGGCACGAGCCTCCGGAACGTGTCTAGAATTTCCAGTGCCTCGTTAGGACTCCTTTCGATGATCATCCTAAATTGCCTCGGAGATGGAGGAATCTTGCCGAGGACATACCTAGACGGCCGCGACGGCCCCACTGCAAGATGCTGCACTTCAAAATGGGGCGGAGCGATCCAATTACCTTTCCGCTTCACACCATTGAGATGCAAATCAAGGAATTCTCGAATCAGTTCACACTGAGCCGAAAAACGTTCGCGCACTCCAGCCGCAGATTCCGGGTGGTTCAAAGCGGCAGCTACAACTCCCTCAGACGTAAATTCCTCGTGCCCCAACTTGTCTGCCTTCACGTAGAGCAGGTCCGATTTCGTGAGGCGATCCGCCAGATCGAAAACAGCGCATTGAGTTGCCGCAATTAACAAAGGAACCTTCTGAGCGGATGGATCGACACGATCGACATAGCTCTTGAAGGCGGGTCGAGTGTTGAAGTAGTAGTCCTGGGTGGTATCCAGGCTGACAACTGCATCCACGATCGCCCCAGGTTGGGAAGCATAAACAAGGGCCGTTTGAGCCCCGCCGCTATGTCCTATGACACCAACATGCGTCAAGTCGGCGCCATCAATGCGGCGCGCATACTCGAGCAAACACCTGACGTCGCTATATACGGTGTCGCGATCCGCGATCATGCGTCCCTTCTCGTTCTGAAACGCGCTCCCAATGACGATAAAGCCATGACTAGCCAAATATTCGCAGAGCCCAGAATTGTCCTGAAGCGAGCTTCCGTATCCTTGTATGTAGACGATTACCGGGAATCTCCCTTTCGAGCCAGGTGCGTCTTTAACGGCCATAGTTGGAAAGTGAAGGAACTGATCCAGTTTCGCACGACTCGGCTTTTCGAGCACATCGCCAGATATCACTTCTTCGTTAATCTTTCGCAGGTGCTTCGAAAATCGACTTAGCTTCGAACCATCCTCAGGACCAAAATTCAGGTACGAACCCTCATTCATGAATTTAGGTGTGGCGGGAACTTCGGCCGGATACCCATTCATTGGCCAACACCGGTCGAGGTTCACCATCTCGCGAATAGTCCGTACCATCGCTAAACCGAAAGTGGAACCGACGCGATTCATCTTCGATCCACTGTTGTTTGAAGCCCACACCAAATCGGCCCCGGCTGAGGTCACCCCAAAAGATCGACTTCCCCGCGGCCAAGCCACACAGGGTTTCGATGTGTGATCAACCAAACTACCCCATAGAGGGAGCTGTCGGGAAAGCAACCTCCCATGGCAACTCTGTCCCGTCTAGCAGATCCTCGATCCATCGCAGACCAATAAATATGGCTGGCTGCAAAAATACCCGCTGCTCTTTTCCATAGTTTGAAGATTTCTCCATGAGCACTACTCATTTGCCCGCACAGGGGGAAACGGCTACCTTGTCGTCACCGGCGAGATCAGCGTTCCAACTGCAGGGACACAAAGTTCTCTCTGATACTCCATGCCATTCTATTTATTGACTGTCTGAACTCGTCCAGTACCGGTTCCTCCCGCAACACCAGCTTTATCCCACCTTCCGTGGAATTTGTAGACGGCGTAGTTGTTATCTACCGAGTAAATCTCGTACTGAGAAGGATAGTCAGTTCGAACTGTGAACTTAACGCTATAGGTGTATACCGTTGACGCTAAGGATATGTCACCATCAAGATACTCCTTTCCCGTGTGCGCCCCCCTAACCATTCGTACACTTTGGAATGCAACGGTCGTGACAGTACCGTTGAAGTGCTTCTTCGCGTATATTTCCGACACGAGTGCTTTGACGATCGACTCAGTTGGCGCACCTGACGAATTCACTTTACTGACTGGCTGCCGGGTTGCAGGAACAGGATTCGTTCGCTGTTTGCCAGAATGCATTCCAGACTGCGCGCGCGTTCGACTCGGTTGCGCCGCACCGGCAACCGGGGATCCGACCCTTGAAAGGAGTTTGTCAGCCTCTTTTTCAAAGCAGACAGCAGATCTCCGATTGGCCAAAGTAGAGTCCCTCCCTTCCTTCGTCAATTCAGCCGCAGCAAGTCGATAGGTCTCTCCAGCTTGCTCGAACTTGCCATTCTTCTCGAGAGAGCCCGCCTTTGCCATGAGTGTCTTACCGTCGGCAACTGAGCCAGTTTTAGGGCATCCCGCACTCACCTCTGCTATCGGCACGAAACAAACAGATCCAAAGATTAAAAGGTGAAGTATGTGTAATCTAGATTTCATCAGTAATGACCTTAGTCAAGCCGGGTCTGGGTCGGGTGGGCCGTTTCCTTCGCGGCAGAGAGAAGTCGAATAAGCAATTGTCATTCCTACAGAATAACTCGCCGACTTGACGAGAACTATACAACACATTCACTTCGAATACACGCTTTAGGTCCGAGAATACGTGATACGACTCATAGCAGGTAGGACGCTTTGTACGCACTACCTTCTAAATATGTAACCGTGGTCCGCTTCCAATTGACAATGTAACTGGAATTGCCTAAGGTCAACTGTTCCGTTGATCTGAGAATTCAGTCTGAGTTGGGATCCTTCGCCTCTGATGCAGTCCCTGTAATTGGGCGGATCACTCGGCTTTGCCTCTGCCAACCAACCGTGTTATGAAAGGACTTCGCTGCATCGTCAATGAGGCGAAGTCCTTTCATACAAAACCCGGCTACCTTCTTCTACATTATTCTTACATAAACTGGATTAATTTCCCCTTTTACGAGGTAGCCAAAACGAAGTGACACCCGTAAACTGATGGGGCAGCGGAACCAAATGAAAGAAAAGATTATCTATCGGCTTGGATTTGGGGTTTTCGGGTCGATTGGGTTCTTCGCCCTTAGCTTAGCGGCGCTTTACGCCATCAAATCTTCCGACCAGGATACGGACTTTTTGGGGAAGGGAATGGGGGCTCGCCCACTTATCACTGAGCTTTATGCCGGTGTCGCTTTAGGTACTCTTTTCATCGCTCGTCTGGGGGGTAATTTTCTACGGAATCGCCCTGGCCCGTGGTTTCGAATGAGAAGCGAGTTCTTGGCGGGCATGGTTTGCTGTCTGCCATTTCTACTCACGACCTCACCCATAGCATATTTCTCGTGGAAGGCCGGATTGTGGGGATTTCAAACTCCTCCAAGAGAATCAACGCCATCTCTCATCAGAGATAAAGCTGTCTCTGAAAAGATTTCGATCACGCCTCGAAAACCCGGAGAGGATATTCTCGTTAAGGCTCCGATTGAGCAAATTAAACCACTCCTCGGAAAGCTCTACTACCCCGATTGCTTGCTTGACGAAGACGCGTCCAACCACGCTCCGAAACCAGGTGGAAACCGGCCCTGGAGCGATATTGTTCTGGTTGCCCCCGAATCCATCAGTTTCGCGAAACTAAAAAACTACTACCTGCAATACGTTGATTCACCCGTCGATATGCACGTGGCATGGCGGGGCGACGCGGTTAGAACAGATGGTTGCAAGGTTGAGATTCTTTTGGCACAACCTAAACCAGGAACTCCATCCGGACACATTGTCATCACGATCAGCCTGCGTTAAGTCACGCACCAGCCCTAATACTCGCCTCTCAGGAAAAGGCGCAAGAATAACTCGGCAACCCAACTTCGATAGCATCGGCTACCGATGTTTGGTCACTCTCAACTCGGAGTGATATGATATCGACCATGTCCGATACCAAGCAACCGGTGCGCCCTGAAGAAGCTCTCGCTAAGATGATCGCTTCCCTCAAGGAGAAGACTGGCAAAGACCTCAATGAATGGAAAGACGTGATACAGGCCGCAGGCTGGAGTTCTCACGGCGAGATCATGTCCGGCCTCAAAGGAACCCACGGTATTTCGCATGGCTATGCGAACCAGATTGCACTCAAATCCCGAGAGACGCCAAGTGCAGATTCAATCGATCCATTCGAAGAGATGTTCGCGAAGCGCCCAGAGGCCAAGTCCATTTTCGACGTCCTGCTGCCCAAAATCGAACAGTTCGGCAGTGACATCGATAACGCCCCGAAGAAGGGCTACCTAAGCGTGCGACGGAAGAAGCAATTTGCAATCCTCCAGCCTGCAGCAGGTCGTCTCGATGTCGGAATTCAGCTCAAAGGAATCGAACCTACCGGCCGCCTAGAGGCATCCGGCAGCTTCAACGCCATGGTCTCCCACAGGGTGCGGATCACAAAGACAGACGAAGTCGATGATGTCCTAGTCGGGTGGCTGCGGCAGGCATACGAAGCTGCCGGATAGTCTCCCGCTCCAGTTCACCAACAGCCCTCGTAGTCGGCGGTGATCGTAC
>CAILEM010000141.1 GCA_903833215.1 uncultured Armatimonadota bacterium | reverse complement strand
CCAGGCTCCGCTATCGCTCCGGCTGGAGGCATCAACATTTGGACCTATTCGAATTTATGGGATCGGATTCGCTCGACTTCTCGGCGTTCGTCGTCTTGAGCGATCTTGTCTCTCTTGTCGTAGAGCGCTTTTCCTTTTCCTAGGCCGACATTCACTTTCACTTTGCCGTTTTTGAAGTAAAGCGCTAGAGGTATTAGGCTCAGACCTTTTTCGAGCGACTTCCTATCGAGAGTGTTGATCTCTTTTCGGTGCATCAAAAGCTTTCGTTCCCGCCTTCGCTCGTGCTGAAAAACGCTGGCCTTCTCGTACGGCTCAATATCGGCGTTGACTAAGTACAGTTCGCCATTGTGCACGCGACAAAAAGAATCGTTGAGGTGGCCCTTGCCTAAGAACAGGCTCTTCACTTCTGACCCCACGAGGACGACCCCGGCTTCATAGGACTCCAGGATGTTGTAGTCGAACCTCGCACGTCGATTCTGGATCGAGTGCGGCTCCTTACTTCCCTTTTTGTCTGTTTGTTTAGCCATGGGAACTGGATTGTACCGCTGAGCGGGAGAAGGGGTGTTTGCAGGCGATCCTGCGGGGTAGATTTGTGCAATGCGAATTTATCCTGCTTACCTGCTTGCGGCGCTTGCCGTTGTCGCTACAGGATGCAAGTCCGGCGATGCTGAAAAGTCTGCTTCGGCGGCCAATAAGCCTGTGCCTCACGTGAAGGATTTGGTCATTGAAGACACCGTTAAGGGCACTGGTGACGCTGCTGCGCGTGGAGACGATGTCTGGGTGCTCTATACCGGCAAACTCACCAACGGGACGGTTTTTGACACCAACAAGAAGAAGGATGGCAAATCTTTCCACCTAACACTCGGAGCGGGCCAAGTCATTAAAGGATGGGACGAGGGCTTGCTCGGAATGAAGAAGGGCGGACATCGTCACCTGGTCATCCCTTACGCGATGGCGTACGGCGACAAGCCTAATCCAGGCATCCCACCGCAGAGCGACCTCGTTTTTGATGTCGAAATGCAAGACATCCTTAAGCAAAACGAGCAAGGCGTGATCAACGCCTCCGATACAAAAGTCGGTAAAGGTCGAGAAGCCAAGAAGGGCGACACCGTCACTGTCGACTATGACGCCACAGCCAACGGCGAATCCTTCGACACCCAGAAGAACATATCGTTCAAGATTGGCGAAGAGATGCAGGTCCCTGGCTTCGATACTGCTATCACTGGGATGAAGGTCGGCGGCCAGCGCGTCATTAAGATTCCACCGTCACTCACACGATCCATCGCTAGCGAGAAGCTCGGGATGAACGTCGCCGTCTATACCGTCACCCTGAAAAGCGTTAAGTAGGGGCTGAGGAACCACTTGAGAATGTCAAAGCTGATCTGTTCGCTCCTCGTAGGAGCCTGCCTTGCTGCAGGCTCCTACGGGCAAATTTCCAAGGCCAACGGAGGGTACTTATTCAGGATCAAGTATTTCCCTGGTGAAGTTTTGCGCTTCGAGACCCTCAGCACTGTTGACAACGTTGGGAATGCAAGTAAGGGAGTCGTCGTCAAGGTACCGATGATGATGAACGTTCGTTCCATTGCCAAGGGCATTGCCAGCGTTGATTTGACGATGGGGGTTGGAAAGCTTGGATCTGCGGTCGTGAGCGAGGCGCAGACCGTTCGAATTCAGCTAGACGACAAGGACTCTTCGAAATTTGGCGGCGTTTCCGTTCCATTGAAGCCAGTCAAGATCGGCTCGACATGGACGGCGACAAGGCCGGTCACGCTTGGTGGCCAGATGAAACCTCTTGAAGCGGTTTACCGCTTTGCTGGTTTGAAGACAGTCAATGGCACCGACGTTGCCGTCATCACATATTCGCTAAAGGGCGTGGCGAATGGATCTGGAACCATGATGCTTCTTGTGAAGGATGCATCGTTGTACAGCAACGAAATGCTGATTAGCGTTCCGGGCATGAACAATATCGCAAGGCTCAAAACAGTTATGCGGCGCCTGCCGGAGAAGCCAGTTGGCCATAAGAAGAGCCACTAGTTCGAACCCGCACATTCGCGAGCTTCTTGCGCGACATCCGCGGGTTGAGACTTGTATGGAGAGCCAGAACCCAGGCGTGCAGTTTTCAATAGAAGCTTGGGATCGAGAAATTCGAATCGGGGACACTTCTTCGGAGTTCTATGGGCTCATCGAGGTCATGGACAACAATCCGCTCGTGTGCGCGGACTCGATGTCGGTGCCTGGCCCTGGAGCGACCTTAGCACTCATTGCACTGGCACCCTTGGCACAAGCCGGACTCATCGTCGATTCACCTGTGCTGGTGCTGAACTTTGAGGACGATCATGCTGAAATCGAGCAAGCAGTGGCCAGCGTCGGCTGGCTCGACGGCCTAGCGATTCACGCGGAACCTACAGACCTGTCTGGGGTACTTGCCGCGACGGCAATGGTGTGCGTGCGATCTCCGCTTGAGTTTGAAGAGCTTCAATCGCTCTACGAAGAGACATTTGGCCGGTCCTTCTACATTCGGTCCACTGAGGCTGCATGGACCCCGGATGTCGTGCTGCAGAAACCTTATGCGATGTATCGGTTGAGCATTCAAACGGATCATCCAACTTCACTCGTAACCGTTCGTGTGCTATCTGACCCAAATGGGAAATGCGGAGCCAGTCAGGTTATTCATGCGATGAACGTGATGTGCGGCTTTGAAGAGTCTCTCGGCGTTAGCTAACGTCTTTGTCGAGGTCGATTATTTTCTTCGGTGGCGCCTTTTCTGCGTCCACCGCAGCAATGTCATCTTTTGTTCCGGTGAGTACATCAGGTCCTTCACCCGAGACCTTTTCCCAAACACCCTTCTCAGCCTTGCGGAAGGTTGTGAATCCCTTCCTACTCGTGTTGTCCTCAGGGGCCGAGCCTTGAATTTTGAAAGTTACACGGCTAATCACGCGTTTGACATCTAGTCCACACCATGGGCAGTACTTGAGGGGGTCTTCGCCAATGCCCTGAATGACGTCTACGCGCCCATCGCACATCAGGCAGTCTCTGTCGTCGGGTTCGTATTCGTAGACCGGCATTTTTCTATTCTAGCGCGGGGGTTGGGTGGGTGCGGGGTTTTGTGGGTGCATGGTTCATGGAACTAGCCAGACACCAAGGGCGCAAGTTCACCAACGACGTGCTGGAGTAATAATTATCCTTCTTGCTGCCCCTCAAGCTCTGAAGAATGCCCGAGGATCAGCGCTACAGTGCTTTAACCGCATCGAAAGGGCAACTCGATCGCAATCGCCAACGCACGGGAAATCACGGCGTGGAAATCACTCAATATCAGGGCTACCCTGGGGCTTGAATCGCGTGTAGCGCGTTCAGGCGAACTGAGACTGTGGAGGTGAGAATCCAGTCAATAAGGTGCATGTAGACTTGGCTGAGCCTCAATATTCCCGTAACTGCGAGAGTTTCCAGAGATCAGGAGTCCCGACAGGGTCGGGACGCGTGGATGGCATAATCCCCTCCCGACCCTCCACCTTTTTGAAAAAAGGGGAGGGCATCAGCGCCGCATTGCTTCCGTTGCATCGCTAGGATGGAGACTCCGGCGGTGAGGAGCTAGATCGCTTTGGTCCCTAGCCGGCGACTAGAGACATGCTGGCTTCGGGGTAGCGGAGTCCGAAGGGGGTTTGGATTTTGGCTAGGTCGGAGAGATCTTCTTCAGTGAGGACTAGCTCGGATGCGGCTATGTTCTCTTCGAGGTATTTCAGCTTTTTGGTTCCGGGGATGGGGACCAGGTGATCTCCTTGGGCAAGGACCCATGCGAGTGCCACTTGGCTCGGTTGCACTTGCCTTCTATCGGCCACGGCTTGCACGATTTCGACGATTTTCAGGTTCAGATCGAAATTTTCACCTGTAAATCTGGGGTTCATTCTGCGCCAGTCATCGGCGGCAAGGTCGTCGATGGATTTGATTTGGCCGGTCAAAAAGCCACGCCCGAGGGGGCTGTACGGAACAAATGCGATGCCGAGCTCCTTGCAGGCAGGGATGACATCGTGTTCGAAATCACGAGTCCACAGCGAAAATTCACTCTGAACGGCCGTAATCGGATGCACGGCGTGAGCCCGACGCACACTTGATTCTTTCGCCTCAGACAGGCCCAAGTACTTGACCTTGCCTTCTTTGAGGAGTTCAGCCATCGCGCCAACGCTTTCTTCAATGGGCGTCCGTGGGTCCACGCGGTGCTGGTAGTAGAGGTCAATCTGCTCAACTCCCAGACGTCGAAGACTCTGATCGACGCATTTGCGGATGTATTCCGGGGTGCCATCGACGATATACGGAACACCTTTCTCAACGAGGTCTTGATGGCTCGTCATGGTCCTGTCATACACGTTGGCAAACTTTGTCGCCAAAAAGACGTCGCTTCGACGTTCCTTCAGGGCTAGAGCAAGCAGGAGTTCATTCTTCCCTGCCCCATACAAGTCAGCGGTATCCCAGAAGTTACATCCCAGATCCAGAGCACGATGGAGGACCTGAAGCGATTCTTCATCATTGCCACCGCTATAGGCGAAGGACATCCCCATGCAGCCGAGACCAATCTCTCCCACTTGAACGGAACCAATTGTTCTTTGTTTCATTTTTCTCCTAAGTCTTCTATACGGACTCGAGAACACGCTGGGACACCGTGTGATTCGGAGTGCAACCAAGCATGTTCATATCAAACATGGCGATTTTCTTTTCGATCAGTCCGAGTGCATCGTTGAGCTCAGCAATCTTTTCAATGACGGATTGGCGATGTTCAACCATAATCGTTCGCCTTTCGGGACAGGTCCCATCTGGCTGAACTTCTGCATCGAAATACTCTCGTATGCGCCGTATCGGCATTCCAGTAGCGCGCATCTTGGTGACGAAGATGATCCCATTCAGGTTCGCTTGATCGTAACGTCGCTGCCCGCCAATCGTTCTCACAACACCCTTTAGCAATCCAGCGCGCTCGTAATATCGAAGAGTATCGATACTGAGTCCGACGCATTCCGCAGCTTCTTGTATTGTCAGGCCGTCTTCCATCATCGATACTGTACAAACCTGGAGTGCGCTCCATGTCAAGAGTTGAACGAATTTCTCATAATTGGGGGTCGAACAACGGTTCGGAAACAAGGTCGATTGGAAGTAACTGGGGTGCGTGCCTTCGCGTCCAATGGAATGGAGTGGTGTCAGCGGTCATCGATAAAGCTAGATTAGGATCGTTCGACGAGGATCTCGTATTGGTTGAGAGATTCCTCAGCGGCGATGCGCGTGCCTTTGAGGATCTCTACTCGAAGTACTACGAGAAAGTGTTCGCAATCGCCCGCGGTGTCCTAATGGATGCCGACGAGGCATCGGACGCCGTTCAAGAGGTATTCACTCTCGTTTACCGTCACCTTCATCGGTTTGACAAGCGGTCACGATTTAGCACATGGCTGTTTCGAGTTGCTGTTAACCGGAGCATCCAAGAGGCCCGACGTAACCGATACCGTTCGCGAACGGTCGGCCTTACGGAAGCAGCGGGCAAGGTCGCTCCCGAAGAACCGGATACAACAGATCCCAAGGTCCAGGCGACCTTAGCAAAACTCACACCGGCTGACCGTGCACTCCTTGTTCTGTTTTACTGGGAGGAACTCAGTCTGCAGGACATAGCCGACAGCATTGGATGCGGTGTAAATGCAGCCAAGACTCGACTCTATCGTGCGCGAGAGCGATTCCGAGTGGTGTACGAGGCGAATCCATGAAAAAAGTAGCTCCTGAACTGGAAAGCTTGATGTGGACTCTCGCCGAAGATGGGAATGATCGTGCCATCGATGAATTTGGCAACCGTCACCCAGAAATGCGGACCGAACTGTTGCATCGAATTCAGATGGTCAAGGGCCTCCGCGGTGCCAAAAAGCGGACAGTGGAAGCACCAAAGGCCATTCCACGGTTTATCCCCAAAGAAACGAAGCCATCTGGCCCACGATATTTGGTTGCGGGTTTGGTTCTCGCTGCTCTCGGGGCTCTCACGTTTGCCGTTACGATGATGGTCACTCCCGCCCCTCGCGGACACAAAGAAGACCCATTGCCGACGCAGCCGAGCTTTGTGGCACCGCGCCAGACGGTGCAAACACCATTGCCGCAGGTGGATGCGGTCCCTAAAGTTGAACCTCCGACGCCAGCTCAAACGGCAGCTGATCAGGGATTGAAACCTGGAACGTTAAAAATTGAACACGCTCCGCTCATGACTGTCATCCAGATGATCTCAGCGGTTTGCGGAGTCACGATTGAACCAGCCCCAGGGATGCCGAATCCGGATGTTGTCGTTGACTACCGGAACATGAATGCGATGCAAATGCTTCGGGATTTGGGCAAACAGTACAATTTCACACCGCTTGATCAGCACGATGGATCGATCCTTGTTGTTCCGGCCGTTGACCGATCGGGCAAAGATCCGGAAGGAACATTCCAATCCGAAACTCGTGATCGCAAGATTGGTGGCTAGATTGTGTAGTTCAACTGCTTAGGGTGCTTAGTTGACGCAATATTTGAACTACGGGCAACGTTATGGCCCGTTTTTACGTACGTGCTTATCGAGTGCATTGGATTGTGTACTCCGGGTTGTTATACTTAGGGCTACAGCGGGGTCAATTAAATGCCAAGGGTTCCACGAGCTTCAGACGTTATTGAAATTCTAGCCGAGCGATCATTAATGATCGGGATCGGCGGGGTTGTCTCGCTCACGCTTGGCGGGCTCCTTATTCGATATAAGGGGCAAGGGTACTTAACTGGCCTCATCACCGTGCTCTTTGTGTTCGGTGCGATCGGCGTGATTTTCGCTGCATACTTCGCCCTTCAGGTACGCAAGGTCTCCACTCACGAAATCAAGTGTCCCTACTGCGAGGAACCCAACGTTCTCGTGGACACGCCAACGGACGACTTTCCTTGCGTTCGATGCAATCGTATGGTCCCGATCGTTGATGGCAAGACAGTTACTGTCGATCAGGTCCGCTGCGGTTACTGCAATGAGCTGAACTACTACAGTCAGAAGACAGAAGTTCTCCTATGCGAGAAGTGCAACCACGAGATTCCGATTGCCGTTGACGAAAACGGACCTCGCAAGACGATTCCGGCAGCGTTCGTGGTGGTTGATGACGAAGCGTTGTACGAATTGCAGCTTGTCGGTCAGGGCCATAAAACCGAAGAGTTGATCAACGCTTTGCAGCACATGCTTGCTCTGAACCGCAATCAGGTGAAGAACATGCTCAATGAAATGCCCGTCACGGTTCTTACCGGAATAACGCGCAAGAAGGCTGAGATGCTGAAAGCACAGCTTTCGATCTATGAGGGTGAAGTTGAATTTCACCCGATGGAAGAAGCTCGGCGCTAATTGCCTCCCCTCAATCCTCCACTCTACTCGTAGCCAATGGCTTCGAGGATTGGCCTGTTTGCGGCTTGACGCGCGGGAAAGAGTCCTGCGAGAACGCCCAGAACCAAGGCAACGATCGTGACCAGCAGAAGGTGGAACCAAGGGATTACGCAGGGATACAAGTAGCCGGTGACGTTGAAACTAAACGACCTCAGCGGTACCCAACCGCCGTAGAGCCCTCCAACGATGCCAACCAGCGCGGCCACGCTGGCAACAAACGTACTCTCGCAGACGATGATGGCGGCAACTTGTCTTCGGGTCATGCCAATTGACCTCCACATAGCGATTTCTCGTTTTCGGTTCATGACCCCAATCCAAATAGCGTTGACGATCCCCAAGACGCCAATCAAAATCGCAATGAGGGCTTGAAGGTTCGCCATGGCCACGGTCTGCTCTAGGACGCTATCGGTTACTTCCCGAATTTCTGCTTTGTCGTATGCAAAAGCTGTTCGCTCGCCGGTGGCTACGCGCTGAAGTTCGTGTTTGACCTCAGATATCGTGTGGACTTTGCTGACGGAGACGTCGATGTAGCTGACACCGTCCTCCCTCCATCGCGACTTCAGCAGTGAAAGCGAAGTAATAAACGCGCCGTGTTGCCACGAGTAATCGTCCGTCTCGGCAAGCACAACGACATTCACCATCCCCGTTGGAGTTTCCAAGTCGATATGATCGCCAGCGCGGACGCTATAGAGCCTCGCAAAGTTGGTCGAGACGAAGACGCCTGTTCCCGTGCGAAAGCGATTCATGACGGATGGCTCCGATAGCTCCGCTGGCCACAAGCCCATCGCCTTGCTCTGGCGGGCAACGAGATACCGATCGACGTCAATGCCGATCGCCATCACATCTTTCGTTCGAAATGGGGTGAAGAGTTTTCGGACCGCATAGGCGGTTTCAACGCCGGGCATCGACCTGACCTTGTCGGCCAATGAACTCGGGAGCACTTGGCTGCCGTACACACTTGATGCCAAATCATTCCCCATCATTGAGATGTCAAACGGGAAGGCGGCATTCATCCAGGCGCCGGTGCTCTCCTGAAAACCGACGACTAGAGCCTTCGTCGCAACCGTCATCATGAGCGCGCAGCCGAAGGTCATGATCGTGAAGGCAGTGCGGTGAGGTGCCTTCAGGAGTCCATCCAGGGCCAAGAAAGGAATTGAGTTCTTTGATTGCTTCAATAAGCCGCGTAAACGACGTCCTGCGACGAGCACAAATTGCGGAAACATCAGAGCTACGCCAAAGAACTCAACTGCGGTCACCGATAGGCCGATCACATAGCTGACCGACTGGGTGGCGACGAACAGGTTTGTGAGCACGAAAATGGCACCGCCCACAAGGGCGGATGGGCCATAGCGGACATTCCGACGGTAGGAATACGGTCTTAGGATCTCGATTGGACGAACTTTGGCCGCAGTTAGAACTGGGAAGAGTGCCGCAGCGAGGGCCGTCCCCATTCCGATGACCAATGACGCGAGAATGAGGCCCAATCCGACTTGGACGTGGGCTGCCGTGACCAGCGGAACCATTGTGTTGACGGTGCGCTTGGTGTACTCCAATAGGAGATAAGCAAGTCCAGAGCCCAGTCCAATTCCAAAACACGAGGCAACGAAGCCGATGGCGGCCCATTCGGAGAGCAGAAGTGCAAACACCTGAAATCGCGTCGCGCCGATCGACCGGAGGATTGCAATGTCCTGAATGCGCTCAAGCACGGAGACTTGGACCGAGTTGTAGATAAGAAGCACACCGACCATCAGGGCAATAACCGAGATGCCGAGCAGAGAACGGATTCGAGCAAGAGCATCTTCGGCTGCAGAACTGAGTTTCCCAGGCGCCTCGACTTGGCAGCTTGGACAAACCTTCTGAAGTTCGGTCTTGGTAACCCCTGCAACCGCGATTTTGTCAACGAGTCCGACTTGTCCAAAGTCTGCTTGGGCTTGGTGGAGATTTACAAATCCAACATGCCCTCCTGCGAGGAGGTCGAGAGCGTGGTTCTCCAGAATGCCTTCGACGGTCAGTTTCCGGGGCCCCTGGGCTGATTGAAGATCCAGAGTGCTTCCCTCAGACAGTTTGTGTTCGATAGCGAAGCGTTTTCCGATCAAAACACCCGTCCCAGAAAGGGTCAACTTGGCAAAAGCAAGCATGTCTGTGCCTACTGCACTCCCAAAAAGCTGTTGGGTATCGGGATTGCTTAGGTCGACTCCGACGATGAGGAGATTTGAAGGGTGGGCATCGCGGGTATCTGCTGTCGATTCAACGACGGAGGCTACGACGGCTCCAGGAATTCTTCTGAACTTGGCAACCAGTGATTCGTCGATTTGAAGATATCGACCTCTTGAGACTTCCCACTTCGCATTCCCCAGGGTCGACCGGGCACTTGCGGCAATCGCATCTTGGGCAGCCATGACCGATTCAAAAGAGGATACGAAGATGGCAACACCGAGGGCGAGCGAAACAATCACCATCAGCAACCTGAGCCGGTGCCTTAGGTGGTGCTTAATCCCATATTGGACGAAGAGCATTCTCAAACGAGCTTTCCGTCCTTGAGTCGAATTCGGCGAGGCGCTTTTGCAGCGATCGACTCGTCATGGGTGACGATCATCGTGCTCCGCTGCACGGGGCCCGCGGGGGTCGAGATGGTTGAGCATCCAAATTCCTCAAGGAGTGCGAGAATCGACAATCCACTCTCGCTATCAAGGTTTCCGGTTGGCTCGTCCGCGAGAAGCATTTCTGGGTCCATGATAATTGCTCGAGCGATAGCGACCCGCTGTGCCTCGCCTCCCGAGAGTTGATCCGGATAGTGGCCGGCACGTGCGCCGAGCCCCACAACCTCCAGCAACTGCCTTCCACGGCCCATCTGGGTCGCGAAGCTCTTGCCGTTTAGGGTCGCGGGGAGAACAACGTTCTCAAGAGCCGTCAATGTTGGAATCAGGTTGAACGCCTGAAACACCAGGCCGATACGATTTCGTCTCAACAGTGTCAATTCATCGTCGGAACAATCTCTGGTGGATTTGCCATCGATCAGAACTTCGCCTTCGCTTGGAATGTCCAAGCCGCTGGCGAGGTGGAGCAAGGTTGACTTTCCACATCCGCTCGGGCCAGTGATTGCGATGAACTCCCCAGGCTCAACGATAAGGCTAATGTTACGTAACGCAACGACTTGTTGCGGTCCGGTGCCGTAGGTTTTGGTTACATTTCGAAGCTCAAGCATAGGTGTGGTTGGAAGCAATGACGCAGGGTGTTTCAGAAGTATTGCCCAACCGGATATACTCTCATCTGTTACCTATGCGACCCTGTGCAATCAAGCACGGAAGCGTGAAACACCTGAGGGGGTTCTCAACACAACATGATGTTGCTCCAAAATGCGGTACGGCAGGCTTGTAACCTTGTATCGCGACGAGCTGGACTGCTTATTCTCGCAGTCTTAGGCACACTTATTCCCACCATGGCTTTTGCTGCCGAGGGTGATAACGTCAAATTGGCGTTCTCAGCCGGCGACAAAACGCTCCTCTATATATCATTAGGACTTGGTTTTGTTGCTCTCGCGTTCGGTTTTTATTTACGATCGGGCGTTATGGCACAATCCGCCGGCAGCGAAAAAATGCAGTCTGTCGGCAAAGCGATTCGAGAAGGCGCTCTAGCCTATCTCGCACAGCAAGTTCGCACGATGCTGATCTTCGTCGTCGTCCTGGCGATCGGTCTCTACTTCCTGTATTCGAGAGAATCGACTACGACTGGCATTGAAATTGCGATCTGTTTCATTGGCGGCGTTGCCGCTTCGTACATTGCGGGTTACGCCGGAATGCTCACCGCTGTTGATGGCAACATGCGAACTGCGCATGCCGCGCTCACCAGCTACAAGAGAGCGCTTGAAGTAGCGTTCAGAAGCGGTGCGGTTGCCGGTATGGTCACCGTCGGCATGGGCTTGATCGGTGCTACGATCATTCTGCTCGTAGCTGGCGAAAAGGCGATGACGCTTCTGGTTGGATTCGGCTTTGGCGGATCGCTGGCGGCGTTGTTCATGCGTGTTGGTGGAGGCATCTTCACCAAGGCCGCTGACGTCGGAGCTGACCTCGTCGGTAAGGTTGAAGCCGGAATTCCGGAAGACGACCCCCGAAACCCAGCAACGATCGCTGATAACGTTGGCGACAACGTTGGCGACTGCGCCGGTATGGCTGCAGACATCTTCGAGTCTTACGAAGTTACGCTTGTTGCCGCGATCATTCTTGGCGCTGCAACGGCTCAGATCTTCGACCAGACAACTTGGATGCGTTTGATCCTGTTCGCCTTGATGGCTCGTGGTGTTGGAATCATCGCCTCGATGATCGGCATCCTGTCGGTCAAGGGTGACGACAACATTGACGCTGACCCACTCAAGAGCATTCGAAAGGGCTTTTACACTTCCGCGGTTATCGCGGTTGCAGCTACTTTCGGGCTTGCATGGTGGATGATGGGTGGTTCGGGTGGACCGGCCAAGATCATTACGGCGAGCGTTTTGACACCTGGTGCTGAAATCGTTCGTACCAATGGCAACACGATCATCGGTGTACGCGACGAAATCGCCAAGGCGAAGAAGATCGCTTACTACGAAGTGAAAGCTGAGGACGTCGTCGCAGACCCACGAGTGAAAGCTCTTGGCTACACCGACCCTTCCGACCAGTTCATTTCCCAGATCATCGGAGTCAACAAGTCTGACTCGCCCGAGACTCCTGCGCTCCGCGGTTATACGCCGATCACAGACTTCTCGGATACCAAGAACAATCCTGTTCTGAACTATGCCGTTCTTCCCCACTTCCAGTCCGACCAACAGCAGCAAGGGCAACCACCCAAGCGCTACTCGGTCGCTAGTTTGTTCGGCGCGAAAGGCACAGATCGACTCATCGTCGCTCAGGTTCACCTGATTCAGGATATTCCTGCAACGCCTGCAACACCGGAGACACCTCCGACGCCAACGACTCCAGGTCGCCCAGCGATTCCGGGTCAGCCGGCGAAGCATGTTGACCTGACGATTTGGCTCGGCCCTCTCAAAGAGAAGGACATCGACGACCAGCTCAAGCAGTTCAACGAGCGCAGCGCAACTCAGACTCCCAAGCCATCGCTCACGGTTGTTCAAAAGCAGCCAGTGACGGTGAACGCAAATCCGGATGGCGATCTCGTCATCGGTCTTCCTTCGGAAATGGGCAACCGAGTTGAGATGCAGGTCTTCCAACTCCAGGATCGCCAGCAGGGCTTTGGATATGTTCACATGTCCAACACCGAGATTGACAAGCTGATCGCCGACAATGGCGCTGGCAAGAAAGTCTCGATGCCGCCAACGCTTACGATGGGCGTCGCGAAAGTGACTTCCCCGGTCGTGCCTTGGTACTACTTCGCAATTGCGATTGCCTTCGGCGTCGTGATGGCGTTCGCGATCGAAATGCTTACCGACTACTACGTGTCGACTCACAAGAAGCCGACTCAGGAAGTTGCAGGCGTTTCCAGCGCGGGTCCAGCCCCGATGATCATCCAAGGCTTTGCCTATGCATCTGAATCCAGCGTATTCATGGTCTTCGCGATCGTGATTGCGCTGATGGTTCCGCTGCTCCTGTTCTCGCCGGCTATCTTCGGCGGTTACATCCTCAGCTTCTACGGCATCGCACTTGTCGGACTCGGCTTGCTGACGACGACGGGTTACGTACTTGCGATGGACACGTTCGGCCCAATCTCGGACAACGCACAAGGCGTTTATGAGATGAGCGGAGACGGCCACGACAACGAGTACGGAATGAAAGCCGTACAGCGACTCGACGCTGGTGGAAACACGACGAAGGCTCTCACAAAGGGCTTTGCGATCACGACTGCGGTTGTTGCTGCGGTTGCGCTGTTCCACTCGTATCTGGAAAGCGCTCACCTCGAAGTTATCGGACTTCGACTTGACGTTCCCGAGATCTTCCTCGGAATGCTCATCGGTGCGGCGGCTCCTTACCTCTTCGCTGCTTCGACCATCAACGCTGTTGGACGCGCGTCCTTCCAGTTGATCAACGAAGTTCGAAGACAGTTCCGCGAAGATCCAGGCATCATGGCGGGAACGAGCAAACCGGACTACGGCAGATGCGTGGCTATCGTCACCGCAGCGGCTCAGAAGGAACTGCTTGGCCCAGGAATCTTGGCTATCGGTCTTCCCTGCGCGGTCGCCTTTGGATTCTCCATCGGCAAGCCACCGGTCAACCTCGGCGGACATCTGTATAACCTGACGGGTGCGGAAGCACTTGGCGGATTCCTTGCAGGTGCCATCGCTAGTGGCCAGCTTATGGCTGTGTTGCTCGCGAACTCCGGCGGAATGTGGGATAACGCGAAGAAGCTCATTGAAGACGGTCTTTACGGTGGTAAGGGAACGGAAGCTCACAAGGCTGGCGTTGTCTGCGACACCGTTGGAGACCCATTCAAGGATACGGCTGGTCCTGCCATGAACCCGCTGATCAAGGTTATGAACTTGGTCGCGCTTCTCTTGGCTCCAGTGGTTGTTCTTCCTCTACCTAACGCAACGCTGTTCCTGATCACCATCGTCTCTGTTGGCGCACTGGCGATCTCGATCTATATCTCGAAGAAGGGTTCGATGTCTTCCGAGATGGCGCGAGCCAAGGGCGAGTTGGACGCATTCGAAGCGAAGGCAGCAGCTGCTGCACTCACAACACCGGACGCGACTTCTGCTCCTAAGAAGAAGCGAATCACCGTGGAGGATTCCTCGGAATCCGACGAGCCTAAGGCGGAGTAACTTCCCCTTTAGACACGGCAAATCAGGGCCGCCTCATTCGAGGCGGCCCTGATTTCGTTTGGGGGTCTTCGTGGCCGGCAAACTCCTGAGGCAGGGGAGGCCCCTCCTGGAACCTCAGTCGTATGTCAGTCGGCGTGATGCGAAGGCCGTTCGGGGTCTAGCCTGTGGTCTCGTTAACTGCCGGCTAAAACGCCCTTTATGTCCCAGACTCAAATACACCCTTGGAGTCTGTAACTAGGTTCTACTTACTAGTGACATCATTTCAACGTCAAATGTGGTAGAAAATCTTCTCCCACACAAGTTGTCTGGGACTAGCACGGAATCACCGTTGAGTTCGCCTTCTTAGAATGGATACGTCTGATCCTCGAAGGAATATATGATTATCGCGTTCGTCACCCTAGCCCTTTCTCAGTTGGCATCGAAGAATTCTCCGGAGACTTATTTGGGAGAGGTTGGAGCGGAATCAGTATTCGTCCAGCAGTTCTTTACTCAAATGCGATATGGAAGGACGGCTCTCAAGCTCAGATTCTTTTGTCGCAGACATGGAATTCCTTCTGGCTCGAAGGACTTCGATGTTTGGGATTCTTCGAAAGGACTACCGGATGTATTTTGCGTCGGATACTACGTCGGAAACGGACGCAGGCAGGTTTTTGTGTCAATGATAGACCAAAGGATAGTTTCTTACTTACTGGACTATGACGGAAAGAATGTTCACGTGCTATATGAGCCGGGTGAAGGTAGGTGGTATGGCGGTGGGGTTGGCAGAGTGCAAGCCGTTCCAACTTGGGATGAAAATGGGGGTTTTGGCATCAGGGAGAAATTCTCAGTCAAAGAGAAAAAGTTGAACGGTCATTTGGTCTTCTTGGAAAACCCATATACATTAACTCGCACAGTTCACATAAAAACCGGCCAAGGCGCAAACCGGTCAAGTCATTCAGCGCCCTAGAATAGAGGCAACATCAATATGAAATTTGATTTTCCTAGTTGTCCGCATCTTTCTGATCCGGCTAAAGATTTTGCTTGTTGCGGCACTCCCGATGTCTCCCACTTGCACAAAGGAGTTCGCATTTTTAACGGTCTGTCGCGATGCCGCTTGTCGCGCTTTACCCACTGCGATATTCACTTCCCTGACTTCAGTTTATCCACTATCTTAACTCCAGTTATCGGACGTAGATAGATCGATGAGCACGTTCTCGAGAGTCGATCATCGTGGGAGTGGTTTCCTTCTGCTCGTCGAGAGACAATGCTTCAACCAGGGCATCCTGCAAGATGAATTTATGACTGAAACTTGTTTCTGCGGTCGCAGTTCTAGATGAGGTCTAACACGATCTTCAGCGCTATCTCCAGTTCCTCCAGGACTGATGGTGGTGCTACTCCCTGAATTCGAACAAAACGCTCAAGCGCAACACATCGGGATTGTTCGGCCATGATTGTCGACTGGTTTGCCAGGCCAGTGCTGGGGGTTGCGTCGATGGAAACCGCCCAGATACGTTTGAGATGCTTGTCTTGGAAACTAGTAATCGGAGCGACTATGCGGATCGGAAGGGCGTTCATTGCATTGGAACTGACCACAACCACCGGTCGGGTCTTCTGGATTTCCGATCCTTTGGTTGGATCTAACTCGACAAGCCAGATCTCACCTCTCCTTGGATCGAGGAGCATTTAGCGATGAGACCCATCAAGGTTAGCATCGACCCACTCTTGGTCTAAGGCGTATTCTGGAGCAGATACTGTGACCGACGCCTCTAACAGTCGTCGCCTCTCTTCGCGGGTTGCTAGGCTAATGTCTAGAAGCCGACAACCGTTGTGCCCGAATTCGGAACTGACGCTCCGTGCCGATTCATTCGTCACGAAAACGTCTTGTGCCAGGACTTGTCGCGCATTTCTCATCTTCTTTATTCTACGCCACGAATCAGCGACAACTGAAAGGACGAAACCCATTTCGTGCCCGACTCATTGGGGCCTTTTCAGTGTTCGTCGTGTCATCGCTGGATAGTACTCCGAAGATGCGCGACCAAGCAGGTGGGAAATAGCCTCCAGGCTCCACTTCGTTCCAGCTGGAAGCATCAGCGGCGGTGGAGCTTAGTTTTTGCGTCGAAAATCGCTGTGATTTTTACTAAAAACATAATATTTTACGGTTGACGAAAAACTGGCTTATTATGTATGTGAAGGCGGTGAATCGATGGCCGACGTCAAGGACGTTCGTGGACTTCGAGTTGCACGGACTGAGTTATCAAAGCGAGGTATTGAGATTGGCAGAGCCGATCTACGCGTGCTACACGGCACGCTTTACATTAAAGGGATGATCTCCGCGATGAGGGGGGTGGTTGTCAAAGACCTCCGCCTTGAAGTAGATCACATTGGACGCATTCTCCGACAGAAACCAGAGATCAAAGACGTTGTGATCGACTGTCAATTCTTGGGATAATCATCTCTCAATATCCGCAACAATTCTCCGACGAGGTAGAAGGTGCCCGTCACCAATATCACTTCGTCGGGGGCTGCGGTCGACACGGCAGTGTCCAGTCCCTCCAGCGGAGTCGCATACCCAGTCACCTGTGGAAATAACGATTCCAGTTGGCTGACCATTTTCTCGACGGGCGTGGCACGGTGAAAGTCGACGGGAACGACACTCACACTCGAGACTCGGTCCCTCAGGATCTCGAAGAACGCCTGCGGCTCGTGTCCGGCCAGCATATTGGTCACCAAGGCGTAGCGCCGGTCACCGAATTGAACGTCGAGCGAACGGGCCAAGACCGACGCTGCATCAGGGTTATGGGCTCCATCCAGAAGCACCGTGCGTCCTTTGTATTCAATCTGTTGAAAGCGTCCGGGAATGGTGGCGGTACTGACTCCACGCTGCACTCCGTCTTCGCTTAAGAATGCACCCGAGGCATCGAGGGCGGCAACTGCTAAAGATAGGTTATGCGCCTGAGCGACACCCGTCAATCCAGAGACGAGGCCCGAATGACGGCGTAGTGGCGTCTGTACCGCTTGCTCGGCGTCGTCCCAGAGGACTTCCCTGCCCCATTTCCAAACGGGGGCGTTAGCATTGGCGGCGACGGCAAGAATTACTTCCTCCGCTTCCGGTGGCATGTTGCCGACGATGACAGGGATTCCAGACTTGATGATGCCAGCCTTTTCGTAGGCGATCTTGGCATGGCTATCTCCCAGGATGTGCATGTGATCCAGACCGATGCTCACGATGACGCAGGCACGCGGTGTGACCACCGTCGTCGCATCAAGCCGGCCACCGAGACCAACCTCGAGGGCGACCCAATCGCATTGTCGGTCTTTCCAGTATTGGAAGCCGATGGCCGTTTTAAGCTCAAACTCAGTGATTCCGCCAAAATCGTTGTCGGAAAAGCTGGAGACGACGGGAATGAGGCGATAGGTGACCTCGGCAAGGTCATCTTTGGAAATCAGGTCCCTGCCGAATTGGACTCTTTCGCGGGGATCGACAACGTAAGGGCTAAAGTAGGCACCGGTTCGATATCCAGATTCAACGAGCATGCTCTGGAGGAACGCAGTGGTAGAGCCTTTGCCGTTGGTGCCGGCAACTTGGATAAATTGAGGGCCACCTTTCGGGCCGATACTGTCTTCCAGACCGGCACGGCGAACAAATTCCTGCATGCGGTCGAGGCCGAGCCGCCATCCGCGCGGTTCGAGGGAGGCGATATAGGCGAGAGCTTGTTCGTAGGTCATTCTACGTTCGCGTTCGCCTCCCATAACCGCTGTTCATTTACTTGGCCGGAACGAGTCCCGATGCTGCGATGCGGCGAACGGCTTCGGCAAATCGCTCGCCATCCTTGTCACCCGACAATGTTAGGGCCATTCGGACCCAACCTTCGCCCTCGGTGCCATACCCGTTTCCAGGGATGGCTACGATATGGGCTCGCTGAAGGAGTTCCTTGCAGAATTCAGCGCTTGTCATGCCGGGGGCAGGGACCCTCGACCAGACATAAAACGCTGACTTCGGCTTGGTAACCTGCCAACCAATGCTGTTCAAGCCGTCGCAAAGCAGATCGCGTCTGCGCTGATACATCGCAATGGTGTGGGTGTTATCGACGTTTTTGAGTGCGTAAGCACCCGCCTCGGCGATAGCTGGGAACTGCTTGCTGTCGATGTTGGACTTCAACCGCTGAAGGTTGTTGACGGCATCGGTGTTGCCGAGGGCAAACCCTAGGCGCCAACCGGTCATGTTGAACATCTTGCTGAGCGAGTGGAACTCGATAGCGACGTCTTTGCCGCCTTCGATCTGCATCACGGTTGGGTTCACGTATCCGTCGTAAGCGACGGTGGCGTATGCCATGTCGTTCACCAAGAGGATGTCGTGATCTTTGCAGAACTTCACAGCGTCGGCATAGAATTCCTTGGTTGCGGTGGCACCGGTTGGGTTGTGCGGGTAGCAAACGTAGAACAGCTTTGCGCGCTTGGCAACTTCGGTTGGAATGTCTTCCAAGATCGGCAAGAAGCCATTCTCGAATTTCAACGGCGTTTCGTAGACTTCCCCGCCTGCCATCAACGTGTTGACTTTGTAGACGGTGTAGCCGGGGTTCGGCACGATTGAGATATCGCCTGGGTCGATATAGGCCCATGCAAGGTGGGCGAGGCCCTCTTTGCTTCCGATCAACTGAGCGAAATCGGTACTCGGGTCGAGGCTGACACCAAATGTCTTTGCATACCATTCGGCAGCGGCTTCGAGGAAAGACGTCCAACCACGAGGCGTCTCGTCGTAACGGTGGGTAGCAGGGTCATTTGCCGAGCGCGTAAGCTCGTCGATGACGGGCTGCGGCGTAGGCAGGTCTGGGTCTCCAATTCCCAAATCAATAATGTCCGCACCAGAGGCAATAGCCTCGGCTTTGACGCGGGCGATCTCCGCAAACAGATAAGGCGGGATCATGTCGAGGCGCTTTGAGCGGGTCGGCATCGTGGGCAGATTTTACCTTTGAATGCCGCTTTCACTTTTCATTGCAAGGTTCCTTGCGATTCCCAGCGTAACCCCGCAAGAGTCGGGTATCTTATTGATCGCCTGTCGGGGCGTGGCGCAGTTGGTAGCGCGCGTGCTTTGGGAGCATGAGGTCGCACGTTCGAATCGTGTCGCCCCGACCAATATTTACTTTAGGCAATACCAACAAGGGATTTCAGCCCAAATAGGCTGAGCCATTTTTCTTGACTTCCACCTCTTCGGCTTTCGCGAAGATCAGTTTCACAAAGCCTCCTTGGGCAACGATTGTGGGAGTCGTTCGTTCTTTGAGGATGAATCCTCGCTTCTTATATTCTTCGATCACACCTCGCGCATCGATGGAGTGAACATGGACGGCTTCGTAGTTATCTCGCATGAAGATAGTTATGCCCAGGAATTCTCCGATGCCAACGGTGAGTTGCGCTTTATGGTCCTAAGGCCCCCTTTTTGAACCTAAATCGCTAGGCCAGACGGTCCAGATTGGGCCTTTTAGAATTCTTCTTGTCGCATCGCCCACTTAAGGCCGTGGGGGAAATCAACGACCGATTTCACGCCATAGGGCCCGCGTCGGATTCGCTGGACCAACACACCCTTCGCCTTCCACCCGATGGCGCTAAACGGCTCGTAGTCTTCGTTAAAGCTGTAAAGGGCAATACCTTCTCCTTGCCCCCGGATGGCTTTGACGCAATCTTCGCCATCTTTATAGGCGTGAACCACATCGCCGGTTTCGAATCGTCGGTTCTCAAAGATCGCGATGTCCCCTGGTAGCAGCATTCGCGCCATGCTATATCCGTTAATGATCCGTCCCCAACGCTCGAAATCGTTGCCCCAATCGAGGACCTCTTCGTAATCGAGGTCCATGTCATGTGAGGTAGGAATGCCGGCAGGGATTCCGGCATAGATGGGGATGTAGCGAACCCCGGCACGACGAAGCTCCAAGTTTCGTTCCTTGGGGCCTTGGGACATGAGGAGGTCGATCATCTGCTCATAGACTTGAGTGTCGCGGGGTCGACTACCATCCTCCGACAGCCAACTGTTGACGCTGGTGTGATTCACCCCTAATCGCTTGGCAAGCCACCGATTCGAGAGCCCATATTTGAGCAGGAGAGACTCCACGGTCTTAATTCTTGGATCGTTGTTCGCGGCCATATCTAGAAAACTCTCGTTTGTTAATTCTTTCCGAATTATACACAAATTCTTTCCACATGGAAAGTTTCGGTGTTAGAATGGAAGAAATGGCAACAAAAACGATGACAGCAACAGAGAGGGTGTGGACTCCTGAATGGCTCATGGAAGCATGGGGACTGCGAACATTTGGCGCGCTAACAACGCCTTGGAAACTCTCCACTGGAGGAAAGGCAATCAGTGACGATGAGAGTCAAGCAGCCTGGTACGTCGAACACACAGACGGCTTTGATCGAGCTAAGGAAGTCCTCGCTTGGAAATATAGTCGGTGCCGCGATCTGGTCGACTTCCCCATTCGAGAGCCCGGAGAAACGCTGGTGAGGGCGCTTTTGCGCAGATGCTGGGGAGGCATGCTTGGGTGGGCTCCTTACCGCATCGCTCCTGCCATCCATGACGAATTCATGGCATCGTTGACAAACCGCGTATTGCGCGAGCCATTCGTGCCGATTCGGGCGGCCGAAGCGGAAGACCCGTTGGAAATCGCAGAATCTCAAAATGCCAAGTACCTGCAAACCGGCGACGGACGCCAAATTGCCTACTGCTGTGAGAGAGGCCACGGTCATCGGCCAACAATGGTTTAGCCGCGCTATCCTATCCCTATGAACGCGAGAAAACTCGTCGATTTAAGTCACGTCGTGGAAGACGGCATGATCACTTACAGGGGACTTCCTGCCCCGATCATATGCGATTTTCTTTCGCGAGAGGCATCGAGGAGCGTCTACGGCGAAGGCACCGAATTTCACATCGGGCGGATCGACATGGTTGCTAACACGGGCACCTACATCGATTCACCATTTCACCGCTATGCCGACGGAAAGGACCTTTCCGAGTTGCCTCTTGAGTCGCTAGCAAACCTAGAAGGCGTCGTTGTCTCAACGAGTCAAACCGCGATTGGGCCTGATGTATTCGAGGGGATCGAGGTTCGGGGTCGAGCGGTATTGGTTCACACTGGATGGGATCGCCACTGGAGGACGGATCAGTACTTCGAGGGGCACCCGTTTCTTACCGCCGCGGCAGCTGAGCATCTCGTGAGGTCAGGAGCGGCACTGGTTGGTATCGATTCGCTGAATATCGACGACATTTCTGACCTTTCCCGACCTGTTCACACCCTTCTACTCGGCGCCGATATACCAATTGTTGAACATATGTGTGGGTTGGGCGAATTGCCGCAGGACGGGTTTAGGTTTTTCGCTGTACCCGTCAAGGTAAAGGGAATGGGCACATTCCCTGTCCGCACTTTCGGACTGATTTCTGAAGCTCAATAGATCTTAGGGGCCCAATGGCCCCCAAGATCTATGCCTGAGCCGGGCGCTTGAAGACCAGAATGACCGACAGTCCCGCAGTTAGGGCACTTTGGCTGAGATCCACAAACTCCCAACCTTCGGATTCCATTGTATTTATATACTTGTCAACTTCGTCGATCGGGTGTCCATGAGCCCGAGCGGTCACGAAGAACGACGCTGTTCTGTATTCAAACATGACGATGTTATTTTACAGTCCTTAGAGACTAGGAACTTCGTTCCCCGGACTTTTAGGGCCCAATGTGGTGGCATCCCTCAAAAAACTGTATTTGTTAACGCAGGCAGCAATTCACGGTCGATTCGGCGAATACTGCGATATGATTCTTTAGCTAAGGAGAATCTAGATGACAGATGTTCGCTGGTTACGTTTTGCAGTTGTGGGATTGCTGTTAGCACCGTATGCCGCGGTCATGGCTCAGGATATCTCCACTCGCGACCTTGTTACGGGGAACTATGGCAAATACGCCACGATGCTCAAGCTGAACGAACTCCCGGATGGGTACACGGCTGCTCGGTATGTTATCAATAATGCGCCCACCTCCTTTGAGTCTTTGATCGCGCTTAGCATGGGGCGCAACAACCCCGAGTCGCTCCGGCGTAGCCAGATTTTGCAGTGCCTATGGAGCAAGGGTGAAGTCGTCAAGTCTCTCGGACGCGACTTCCTTGTCACCTACAAGGTCGATGCTGACATCCAAGGAGTCGTCGGCCAAGATTCGTCTGGGACGCCGGTATCTCCACCAAAAGAACCACCGCTGCGGATTAATCTTGTCGCCCTCGATTCCATTCAGGGGGTCACGCCTTATCCGGAACTTTCAAAGAAGGATCTTCTCGAATGTTGGGGAGTTTCAACCGGAGAGCACAGTGGTTACCAACCTTCCGTAAGCAACCTTCAGACTTCGACCCTCTCAAATCTCAAGCAGGCCGGTCTGGGGCTGATGATGTACATGAGCGACTACGATGACAATCTTCCTTATGCCCAGAGCACCAAGGCGGTTTGGTATGTGGAATTTCCTTACGTAAAGAACGTGAACGTCTTCAAGTCCTACAATCCGAAGGGCGGGGAATTCCGGTTCAACATGGGGATTGCAGGCGTGAATGGGTCTAGCATTCCCAAGCCATCCGAGCAAGTTCTGTTGTACGAGGCCACTCCTTGGGCCGATGGTCGTCGATGCGTCGTCTTCTGCGACGGACACGGCAAATTGGTAAGTTTGGCGGAATGGGAAGCACTTGAAAAGAAGCTGAAGATTCCCGGTGTCAAGCGTGAGACGAAGCCGCTCCCGTTGAACTACGGGGATAAGTTTGATGAGATTCTGCGGGCGAAGGCGAGTGTCCAAGAAGGCGCGATGCCGGCTCCTTCGATTAAGTAGGTCGGTCGGTTTCTGGGCAAGAGGCGTTTGCCCAGGTAGTCGGCGGTGATCGTACCGACGCAACGGCAGGATGAATCACCTGTTGAGTTGGTCCGGGGCGAGCACGATGTTCGATTTTGTATCGGAGGCGGTTGCGTCGGTATGATCACCGCCGGAGGCCCTTGATTCTTATCTTTGGGCGGTGCTTTCGAGGGCACGTTGGGTTGGGGCGTGCACGATATGCAAATGTATCCCGAGGGCCGTTGCGTCGGTACGATCACCGCCGTCTACAGGGGGCCTTTGATGCTTGTCTTTGGGCGGTGCTTTCGATGGCAAGTAGCCGGGAAATGTGGGGCCAGGGGCTTCACAGTGAACGGGGCCTCACCCTTCCCTCTCCTTCCGCGAGCGGAAAGAGAGGGCGACACTTCCTCTTCCTTGGTATCTCTAGACGGCTGTTTGAATTCAAAGAGCCGCATTTGGCACCCTGTCAACTACTTTCTGGCTTCGTTTCGGATGGCGATGAGGTCCTTCATGACGTGGGATAGATTGCCTTGCCATGTAGTGGTGCCGAGGGCATCGTGGAGGTCGCTGTAGATGGCGAAGAGGCGGGCGTAGGTGGCGGCGGCTTCGGGGTTGGGGGTGTAGATTCGCTCTTTGACGCCGGTCATTTTGACTTGGGCTTCTTGGGCGGTTTCGTACACTCCTCCGACTACGGCACCGAAGATGGCGCTACCTAGGGCGCATGTCTGAGCTGATCGAGAGACCTTCATTGGGCGGTTGCATACATCAGCGTAGATCTGCATCACGAATGGGTTCTTCTCGGCGATGCCGCCGCAGTTCACGACTTCTTGAACCATCACACCGTACTCTTCGAGGCGGTTGATGATCTTCAGAGATCCAAACGCGGTTGCCTCTACCAACGCCCGATAGATCTCGGCGGGAGTTGTGTGGAGCGTGAGTCCGACGATTGTTCCGGTCAGGAGCGGATCGACCAAGACGGTTCGATTTCCGTTGTTCCAATCGAGAGCGACAAGTCCGGAGGCACCCGGCTTCGCCTCGGATGCCTCAGCGGTTAGGGCCTCATGTCCGGCAGTGCCTAGTTCGGACACGAACCAATTGAAGATATCTCCAACGGCTGACTGCCCCGCTTCCAAGCCGTACATTCCTGGAATGACGGAACCCTTGACGATTCCACAGAGACCGGGAACATCGGCGAGTGGCTCATCGAGGGGATGGACCATGCAGTCGCAGGTGCTGGTGCCGATAATCTTGACGAGGGTGCCCGTTTTTGCACCGGAGGCAACGGCTCCGAAGTGAGCATCGAATGCCCCGACCGCGACTGGGATTCCGGCGGGGAGTCCAACCTTGGCCGCTACTTCTGCCGAAAGTCCGCCAGCCGATTGGTCGCTGGGTACTGCTTCGTTGTAGAGTCGGTCACGCAAGTCGGCGAGTCGAGGATCGAGCGTTGCCAAAAACTCTTTCGAAGGCAAGCCGCCCCACTCATCGGAGTACATCGCTTTGTGACCAGCGGCACAGACGCTTCGCTTGATGGTGAGCGGGTCGGTGTTGCCAGTTAAAAAGGCAGGAAGCCAGTCGGCGAATTCGACCCAGGAATAGGCTGCCTCAAAGATATCGGGAGCTACGCGCGCGCATTTCAGGATCTTGGACCAGAACCACTCGCTGGAGTAGGTCCCACCGCATTTCGCCAAGTACGGTTGGCCCTGTGCTTTTGCCTTTTCGGTGATTTCGGCGGCTTCGGCAAAGCTGGTGTGGTCCTTCCAAAGCCATGTGTAGGCGGCGAGATTGGAATTCAATTCGGGGATGAGTGCGAGCGGAGTACCTTCTTTGTTAACCGGGATCGGACTTGAACCGGTCGTGTCCACGCCGATTCCGACGACATCGGTTGGATTGATGCCAGCAAGGACCTCTTTGGCGGTTGCGTAAAAGCCTTCGATGTAATCAGCGGCATTCTGTCGCGCCAAGTTTGGATCTTTGTCGTCGTAATACACGCCAGCGTCGCCGCTTGGGTAGTTGAAGACGGCGGTAGCGACTTCGGCTCCATTGGAGACATCGACGAGCAGGGCACGGACACTATTTGTGCCGTAGTCGAATCCGATCGAATACTTGGACATCGAACGAGAGAATACTTCACCAAGGGCTTCCGGGGATAATGTCCAGGATGATTGCGATTGTGCCGGCAGCAGGAAAAGGAACTCGAATGGCGGACGTCACCGGAGGGTTGCCAAAGGAACTGTTGCCATTGGGTTCACACACGGTCCTTGCCCGCGTTTTTGATGAAGCAAGGGCGGCCGGAGCCGACGGGGTGGTTGTCGTCAACTCACGATCGAAGCCTGAAATCGACGAAGCAATTGGACTTTGGTCGCGAACGAGTTTTGCCGATGTGCCCGTGCGGGTTGCTTACCAAGAGGAAGCTCGCGGCTTGGCTCATGCAGTGTGGTCTGCGGGCGTCGACGACGATGTGATTGTGATGGCGGGCGATGTCGTTTTTCGGGGCGGCTCACCCTGCGAAAGGATGTCGAACCTGGTCTACCGCGGCATTGATGGCTGTATCGCCGTCGAGGAAGTCGACGAGGCGCACATGCACTTATACGGGATCGTTGAAGTTGACGAGAATACAGGATCCATTAGTCAAATTCTCGAAAAGCCGCGACCTTCGGATACCGAAAGCCGCTGGGCAGTGGCTGGACGATGGGCATTCTCGAAGCTGGCGATGGAATTGGTCAACAGCTATTGCCAGAACCCGAAGCGGTTGGCACAACCCAAAGAGATCAATTTGACGGAAATTATTAATATGGCGATCGATCAGGGACTCGACTTCAAAGCGGTTGCGCTTCAGCCAGGCCATGAGCGCGTCGACTGCGGCAGCGCTGCGGAGTATGAAGCAGCGAAGAGGTTGCGATGGGATTAACGGTTACGGCCTCGGCGCCAGGACGATGCGGAATCGTCGGAAACCCGACCGACATCTATGGGGGGCGGGTGTTATCGTGCTCGGTTCCAGCGAGGGCGACCTGCCGCCTGACACTGGGTGAAGATGAATTTCTTCCAGAGGACTTGAGGCTTTGGAATACGGCGATTGCTCGCTATCCGATCGAGGGTCCTGTGCGCGTGGAGTGGTCCACACAAATTCCTCGCTCATCGGGGATCTCTGGTTCTACTGCACTGTTAGCGGCGACTTTGGCCTGCGTACTGCGAGTCACGGGGAATGACCCCGATTTCGATTCGTCGGAAGGTTTGATTGCGTTTGCCGAACTCGTCCGAGACATCGAGCGGCACGAAGCCGACATAGTGTGCGGTTACCAAGATGCCTATATGATCGTTCATGGTGGGCTGAACTTCATGGATTTCGCGGGCAAGCATCCGGTGAATCCGGGTCCTGCTGGAACGCTGCGTTCAATCCAATCCGAGCTTCCGTTCCTGCTCGTGACGACGGGGGTTGAGCGTTTGAGCGGATCGGTCCACGGACCGATGGCGCAACGGTGGATGAATGGCGAAGAGCTCGTCGTGGATTCCATTGCTGCAATCACCGAACTTGCCGATATCGGGTTGGACGCATTTTTGAAGAGTGATTGGGTGGCCCTCGGCAAGGCGATGGACGAGAACCACCGGCTGATCGCCCAACTCGGTGGTTCGGGGGATGCCATCGATCTGCTTATCTCCCGTTGTAAAGCTCACGGCGCGATCAGTGCAAAGTTGGCGGGTGCGGGAATGGGAGGGACGGTGATTGCCCTCACTGAGGACGCCGATGCGCTTGAAGCGTCGTTGCGAGGCGATGGCTACAGCCGTTTCATGAGACCGATTATTGGGCCGGGGGTTGCTTACGAATAGCCTTGGTCGCGTTGCGGTCCTCACGTCCCTCGTCACGTCCCTGTGTACACGTCAGGCTTTCATATAAGGAGTTCCTTCACCCTGTCAGGTTCTAGACTGACAAATCGGAGCCGTCTGTAAGGACATAAACTGACGTCCGTTTCACAGTGGGCTGCCTTTCGGGACCGTGCAACCCACCTGCAGGAAGTTACGTGTAACCCTCGGGGCATCATGGAAACACTCCGAACTTCGACTGAGAATATCGATCCAGCTTTCAATGAGAGCGAACGAGCGGCGGTCATCGCCTGCGCGGCGGAACTGCAGCGCCAGGATGGCTTGAGGACCAAGCTCTCCGACTTGGAGCAGGCAGCAAGCGAGGCAGGCATCGAGCCACGGTTCGTGCGTGAGGCGGTTCGGCTACAGAGTCCGAAAGTTGCCCCAACCCAGAGCACGAAGACAGATGATCGGCCAATGTGGCGAGTTGCAACGTTGGCAATCGTCTTCTTGCCGGCAGAAGTTCTTGTTATCTCATGGGCCCAGGACTTCGTAATCTCACTTTGGGGATCATGCGTGGTCGCCGCCCTTTTCGGGCTCGCGTTAATCCGCCGGAAGTCTGCTCCTTGGCTGGCGGTCGCTTGGCCCATGTTCATCGTGTTATCCATCGTCGTTTTTGACAAGGAATCAAGAGCAACGAGCCGATGGGGCATCGAGCTGTTGCTTGGAGCGATTCAGTGCGCTGTCGCCGTAGGCGTACATATGCTGGCACCTGTTCTACGAAGCTCGGCACCCCGCGCATCTTCACTCAGCAACCGGGGTGTAGTGGCTGGGAAATGAGAGTTCCTAATAAATGTCGGCGGCTCTCCCCCTTTTAGGTTTATAGATTCAACGACCGGCAGATACCAAAATGCAGAGATATCAAGGATCGTTTTTCCGCATTGGTCCTGACATTGCCTACGCCAAGATCATCTAGGTCAGCGTTTGATGCCCAATAATGCTCTGAGGCGTAAATAGTCGATTTGCGCCTCAGATTTGAGGTGCAAACACTTCGTCGACGGTCATTTAGGCAAATAGATGCCACACGATCATAGGCCATCAATGTCACTTCGCTGACTTATGGCGTTGGGATACGAATATCTACTGAACCCATTTTAGTAAATAGTAGATATTTGTCTACATTTCTCTTGCACATTGGGAAAGGGGCGAATATACTATTAGTGATCCCGCAACCATTGCGTCAAATGGAAGTGGGATCTTTTGGTAAGGCAGCTACTCGTTCGGGGGGCTGCCTTTTTCTTTTCGCAAGGCATCGCTAGGCATCCTTTTTGGCCCAGCTTCGACTCTTGCGGACCACACAAACGAAGTTCTGGCGTGCTTGATGCTGCCCACTTCCCTTGTCCCAAACCTTGTGAGGTTGCCATGCATTCCCTACCTAATCGTCCTTTCGTCGCCTCGGATCCGGCCGTTGCCGCTGCCGTCGAGCGCTGGCTTGACCGCCAGGGATACCAAATTGCTTATGGGCAAAACTCAGCTCGGGCTGAGCGCGGCGACTCGCTCATCGGCGGCTCCAATGCAGAACCGATTCCCGCCCAACGCGCTGAAGCCGCCTAACAACCTTTCCGGCCCAGACAGGAGGACCGAGATCATGACAAATTCAGAATGGATCGCGACGGCGACGGTACTCACTCCCGTCGTGGTTGCGTTCGGCGTCTTGCAGGTACGGACACATTCGACCTTGCAGACCTATGGTGAGCGAATCACTCGCCTTGAACGAATTGAAGAGCAACAGAATGCTCGGCAGAGCCACATCGAGGACGCCATGCACACCTTGAACGCGGAGGTGAAGGCAGGATTTTCCCGCCTCGAGGCGATGCTCACGATGTTGGTACGCGATCGGGGACAGTCATGAAGCTGATGTCCTACGCGACTGCATTCGCCTTCGGTTACGTTGGGGCGCTGATTCCGATCCTGGCGACGGGTCAGTTTCCAGATCAGAAGGCTCTCATTGCGGCCATCGCAGCAGGCTTGGTCGCGACAGGACTGTTTCACCTCCCGAGTCCAAAGCAGAAGGAATAGCTCACCCATTCATGAACGAAACTCCTTCCGCTTTTCAGAGTTGGCTTAGAGAAACAAGCCCAACTTTCAAGTGGGATTGGCCGCACCTCGCCTATATCCAGCAACGACTCGAGGCCCAAGCCTGTGGCGAAGTGCAGAACCTGATGGTGCTCTGCCCACCGCAGCACGGCAAGAGCGAACTCGTAACGGTGCGATATCCGGTATGGCGGCTTGAGCAGGACTCGCGATTGAGGGTCATTGTCTCTGCCTACAACCAGTCGTACGTAGACAAGCTTGCTCGCAAGATTCGTCGAGTGGCGATTTCCCGGAAGACTTTCTCGTTTACAACAGACCGTAATGCGGTGAGCGAGTGGGAACTCGTCGATGGAGGCGGGATGCTTGCGGTGGGAATTGGTGGCGGCGTTACCGGGAACCCGGCTGAGTTGGCGATCATCGACGATCCGATCAAGGGTCGTGAGGATGCTGAAAGCGAGATCCACCGTGAGAAAGTTTGGGAATGGTATGTCGATGAACTCAGCACGCGCATCCAGCAGAACGGACAGAAGCTGCTCGTTCTGACACCGTGGCATGAGGATGACCTTCGGGGACGCATCCTTAACTCTCCTGAGGCCAAGCGATGGACGGTGGTTCGACTCCCCGCGATCAGCGAAGGCGAGTCGGACCCGCTTGGCCGTCCGGAAGGAGAGCCCTTGTGTGCCGAACGCCGAAACTTGGAGTGGCTACTCGACCAAAAGGCGTTAGGTGAACGGTCTTTCCAGGCTCTTTATCAATGCAATCCGACACCACGAGAGGGTTCGTTTTTTCAGGTCGGGCGATTGATCGAGAACGTGCGCGACGATTTGCCAAGCATTGTTCGATGGAGCCGGGCCTGGGATTTGGCTGCCTCGAAAGGAAGCGGCGATTTCACGGTCGGCGTGCTGATGGGTCTCGATACTCAGGGTCGTTTCTGGATTACCGATGTCATTCGCGGCCAATGGAGCCCGGATGAGCGGAATGAACGGATGCGGCAGGCGGCGATGCTTGACGGAGTGACGGTGTCAATCCGACTTCCACAAGATCCCGGGCAAGCCGGAAAGGAGCAGGTTCAAGCCTTGATCCGCTTGCTGGCGGGATTTGCCGTGAGGGGCGAATCGGTTTCTGGGAACAAACAGGTTCGAGCTGATCCCTTTGCTGCGCAGCTGAATGGCGGGAATGTGTTCTTGCTGCGGGCCGCATGGAATGCGACTTTCGTTGAGGAACTTCGGCAGTTCCCTTCCGGTCGTCACGACGACGCTGTCGACGCGGCGGCAGACGCGTTCAACGATCTCACGGCGGGTCAGCCGCCGGTCATGCCGAGTTATCGAGCGCCGCAGTCGGCGGCGGTGGGTTATCGTGGGGAGTGGTGAGGGCTGTGTGCCCTCGATCGGTTCCTCCTCCGCTCGGCCCTTTGCTCGTTCTTTCGTTTTGCTTTCTTCGAGATCTGGTTGGGGCGCTCACACCGCTGGGTGCTGTCTCTCCCTTTCCGGACCCTGCGGGTGATTGACTTTCCGGATGAATCTCGCAATCCGGTTCGTGCCTCAACGTTCCGGACGTCGGTACGATCACCGCCGGCTACGGCGCGGGTGGAATTCCTCTGGCTGATGGTTTCTGACGGGATACGTCTCCGCAGGACGCGTGAGCCTTCAGTTCGACAGGCGATGTGCCAACGGGTCGGATCGAATGGCTGTTTTCCTCTTTGCGTACCTTAGCGTCCTTTGCGAGAGATATCTAGCCGTTCCGGACGTCGGTACGATCACCGCCGACTACGGCGCGGGTGGGATTCCTCGGGCGGATAGTTTCTGACGGGATACGGCTCGGCAAGTCGCGTGAGATATCTAGCCGTTCCGGACGACGCCACGGAGACCAATGCCATCAAGTATTTTTCGGCTTCTTCGTGCTTCGCCTTTTGCCGCTCCTTGGTCTCTCCCATGTATGCCTTGGAGGGTTGGGTCTAGTTCTGGGTTTGAGAGTTCTTGCTGTGG
>CAILEM010000140.1 GCA_903833215.1 uncultured Armatimonadota bacterium | reverse complement strand
TACGGCGGCTGTTGAAATACCAAAACTGTTTGACATTAGCGGCACGCCCTGCCCCTACAACGGAATTCGCTCAGAAATAGCTCCGCAATGCCCTTGTCCAGACCCTTACGACCTCGGGCGCTAATCCGATCGCCTGGCGATGGAGCGCCCTCGCTCCTTTCTTGTCACCTTGCGACTCCAGAGATTTCGCCATCGACGACAGAGCGATTCCTGACCTTTGCTTGAGCATTTTCTTGTATGTCGCCGCCTGATCGGCTGGCAGGTGCCCGAAAATCTCATTGAATCGCGGCAAGATCATGTTGCTGAGTAGGTCGTATTGCGCCTTGTGGAACTTGTAGCCAGCATTCGCAAGACTCGTGCTTAGCACAGAGTAACGAACCAGTTTTTCTGGCAGGTGTTCAAATTTCCGCCCTGGCGCGAGGACGAACCAACCATACCAGTCACAACACCTCAATGTTTCGTGAGTGAAGTTCCCCGCCTCCAACATGTGGTCTCGTCGAAAGACCGCGCTGCTCGCCAGAATATCGTTGCTTGGCAGGATGTGATCGAAAGCGTTCTTGGCCTTTCGGAAATCGAGGTCACGCTCAACCACACGACCATCCTCGTATTCGTACCAACAGTCCGCATGTACCAACGACACGTCGGAGGCGTCGATCTGATTCATCTGCTTCTCTAGCTTCTCTGGAAGCCAGAAGTCGTCGCAGTCTATCAACGCAATCCACTCGCCAGTGGCAAGCTCAACCATTCGGCGCAGCGCTGCTCCGCGGCCCCCGTTTGGGATTTGCACAACTTGGCAGTCGTACCTACGCGCAATATCTGCCGAGTCGTCAGTGCTTCCGTCATCAAGCACGAGCACATCGAAATCCCGATAGGTCTGGGCAAACACGGAATCGAGAGATTTGGCGATCGTCGCCGCGCCGTTGTATACGGACAAACAAACTGTCACCCTCGCCATAACTAAAGGTTACCGCGCCGCCCCAGTTTCGTCTGAGGTGAGTACACTGAAACAAAAGCCTATGACTCTCGCACGCTCGATAGTTCTCAAAACTGCCGCCTTGCCTCCCGTCAAGCATTTGGTTCGAAAATCGTTCCTGTTTCGACCGCTAGTGCGCAGGTTTATCGCTGGAGACACCCTGGAAGAGGCGTTGGTGGCGAGTGAGGCGATTTTGTCTCGTGGCCTCAAGGTTTCGCTTGACATCCTCGGCGAGAACACCGCTTCCGAGAAAGAAGCGCTCGTCGCCAAGGCAACTTATATCAAGATGCTCGAGCGAATCGCGGAGATGCCTCTCGTTAAGAAGTGGAACGCCGAGCATGGTGACTCACCGGACCTGAACCGAACGGGTGCAGGAATTGAGCCGATCAATATCTCGATCAAGCTGACGCAATGTGGCCTCGATCAAGGCGTCGAATTTGCGGAAAGGAACCTGCGGGATGTTCTGGAGACTGCCAAGAAGTTCAAGAACTTTGTCCGCGTTGACATGGAAGCCTCGGAATACACCGAGCGAACGATGGAAATGATCGGACGTGTGTTCCAGGACTACAAGAACACCGGCACCGTGTTGCAGACCTACCTCTATCGGAACGACGATGACGTAGAAAAGGTGATCTCTTGGCAAGCGCGCGTCCGTTTGGTGAAAGGTGCCTACCTTGAGCCTGCCACGGTGGCGTTCCCTGAAAAAGCCGACGTCGATGAGGCTTACATCCGTCAAGGCAAACGGCTTCTGGACGCCGGAATGTATCCCGCATTTGCGACCCAGGACGAGTCGATCGTCAAAGATCTGACGGCATACGCCAAAGCCAAAGGCATCGACAAATCGAAATTTGAGTTCCAGATGTTGTACGGCATCCGACGTGACCTCCAAGAAGGTCTCGCCGCCGACGGCTATAACGTCCGCATCTATGTACCCTTCGGAGACGCCTGGTACCCTTACTTCAGCCGCCGCCTAGCCGAGCGCCCCGCCAACGCGTTCTTCATCGTGAAGTCGTTGTTTAAGGGTTGATGCTAGGAATCCACCTCGGTTAACCACCCAACCCCGTAGTCGCCGGTGATCGTACCGGCGTCCGGAACTCTGGGTAACATGCCAGCCCTCGGAGAAAACCTCGCGAATCGCTCCTGAGGAACCGCAACTCGTCTCACGCAAAGGACGGAAAGGGGCGAAAAGTGCGTAACCCTTCCGTATCTTCACCTTGCAGAAAGCAAGGTAGCGAAGCACGCTTTAATGCCAAACAGTTTTGGTATTTCAACAGCCGCCGTAGCCGCCGGGTGGCTCGTACCGGCGTTCGGACCGTTCGCCAAGACCAAAAATGGGTTCAAGCCGCGAGTTGGGTGCGCGGCCACAGAACACGC
>CAILEM010000139.1 GCA_903833215.1 uncultured Armatimonadota bacterium | reverse complement strand
GCTGACTTATAAAACCACGCGACGTCTTTGGGGAAACCGGCCAGGTCGAACATTCCCCAATTGCCATTGATCTCGGGCCAACCCCAACCACTTTCTCCACGGTAGTCAAAACCAGTCCAAACAAACCCTCCCACCATGAAAGGAGAGGTGGCAACAGCTTTCCAAGACTCCTGGGCCGGTTGGGTCCACGACAGCCAAGTCGCCGTCCGCTGATCGTCATAAGATGTCGCATGACCGTGGGCGAGGTCATCCTCGTACACTCCCCTCGTGGAATTTTGGGCTGCTATTTCGGTGCCGATCATCGGGGTCTTGGAATGCTTGGAGTGAAAAGGGCTGTACTTGTCATATGCGTAGTTCCAGCCAATAATGTCGACCACATCGTCAAACTCAGAATTGCCTCCACCTGCATTCCATGCCGCACCGATGGGTCGCGTCGTATCGAGTTTTCTTGCCGCTGCCTTCATAGCGACCAAGATCTGCTTGCCCACCTTCGACCCTTGTAGATTCCACTCTTCGTTGCACAGAGACCACATAAAAATGGAAGGATGGTTCCGGTCGCGACGGATCATGGACTCAAGCTCTGAATAATCCGCGTAGGGACTATCCGGTCCCGCTTTCTCGGCGAAAGTATCACCCATGTGCCGGTTCTCATCAATGACGAGCATTCCCATCTGGTCACAGGCATCCAAGAAAGCTGGAGCGGGAGGATTGTGAGCAGATCGATATCCGTTACAGCCAAGCGCTTGGAGTTTCCGTATTCGCCACGCCCAAAGGCTATCGGGCACTCCAACCCCTAAAACTGGGACATCTTGATGGTTTGCAGTGCCGTTGACCTTTACGTGCTCGCCGTTGAGGAACAACCCCTCTGTTGCGTCGAATCGCAGTTGGCGAATGCCGAATGTGGTCTCGTAGGAATCAATGACCTTCTTGCCGATGGATACCTCTGAACGGAGCCGGTACAGGGATCGGTTACTCAAAGACCACAGCTTTGGGTGAGGGACTGATATCGTCTGCTCAACGCCGTTCGTTCCTGACCGCGCCAATCTGGATGCCGAAACCATGCCCGTAACACGCTGGCCGAACGGGTCAAAAATAGTCGAAGTTAGAGTGAGACTCACCGGCGCGCTGGATTCGTTGGCAAGTTCCGTCGATATGGCAATCTTGGCGGGACCGCCATTAAGATCCACCTCTGTCGCTCGAACGAAGGTGCCCCAGTGGGCTACGTGGACGGGTGAGACCGCCGTGAGCCAGACGTGCCGATAAATGCCGCCGCCCTCGTACCACCATCCTTCCGAGCCGATTGGATCCACTCTCACCGCGACAACATTTCGGCCGGTTTTGCAGAGCCGCGTCACATCGTAGTAGAAACTCGTGTACCCGCTCTCGTGACGGCCAACCAGGGTGCCATTAACCCAAACCTGACTCGCGCGGTAAACGCCTTCGAACTCGAGCCACAGCCTCTTTCCCACGGACGTGGCCTTCAAATTGAACGTGCGACGATACCACGCGATCTTGCGAGGCAAGTACCCATGCGAGCCATCTCCCGTGGAGGCGAGCGGTGTGCCTTCCGCGACATAGTCGTGAGGCACATTAACGTTCCTCCAAGAGGAATCGTTGAAATCTGTTTTGGCCGGCCCTGCGAAGCTTTCGCAGTCTGGAATGAATTGAACTGGCTTGAGCAAGCCACCCTCGTTTCTACCGAACATGCGGATGTTTTGAACAAGGACAGCGACTACATTTGGGGCACCTGGGTGCCAATCTGGGACCTTCAATGACACGTCGAAAGCTTGATCCCACCCCTCGTGATAGGCAGTTTTCTTTCCGTTAAGGTAGACGGTGGCATTGTCGGCTGCGGATACAAATCTTAACGCTGGGTGCTTTCCAGCCACAGTTGAGGGCAGTGTTGTCACGAACCAAGCGAAGCGATCGTTTCGGCCAGGAAACGCGTTGGCGCCAATGACGTAGGGTTTCCATCCCGAAGTGTCGGTGGGAACGGTCTTGTCGGTCGTTGTCTTGAACTGCCATCCCGTCACGTCCAGCGGTGGTGTGGCGAAATAGTCCAGATCCCCAGTGCGAAACATCCAACCGTGGTCAAGCGACTCTTGAGCTCGTCCTGAAACCGGAGGTGTCGGAGCACTACCTCGACCAAGAGAAACCAGGCAAAGGAGAGTTAAGAAGCCAAAGACTCGCATCGCCGAAAGTCTATCTCCACCCGAAAGGAAGGATTTGGATTTGGAGATGAATATATGTTGATTCATGTGCGTTTCCGTGACTCCCCATGCGATCGCCAAGGCCGATACAACACTATTGAGTGACTGCATGGCCAACGTCAGACCTTGCATAATGCTCTACCTAATGCTAAGAGCCGGAAATGTAGGACTGCCCAACGTTGGCAAATCAACGCTATTCAATGCCATCGTCGAGAATTCAAAGGCTCAGGCTGCAAACTTCCCGTTTTGCACGATTGAGCCGAACGTGGGCATCGTTGATGTTCCCGACGCACGTATGGCCCGCTTGGCCGAGATTGCGAGCTCCGAGCGCATCCTGCCGGCGAGAGTCGAAATCGTCGATATCGCGGGCCTCGTAAAGGGTGCCTCGCAGGGCGAAGGGCTGGGCAACCAATTCCTTGCCAATATCCGCGAGGTCGATGCAATCATTCACGTCGTCCGGTGCTTCGAGAACGACGACATCATTCACGTCGCCGGTTCCATTGACCCTGCCCGAGATATTGAGATCATCAACATCGAGTTGATGCTTTCCGATATGGCCCAAGGCGAGCGGAGATTGGAAAGGGCACGGAAAGAGGCTCGAACCAAGAAAGAAGCCCAGGTCGAAGTCGAGGCACTTGAGAAGCTCGTCCCTGCCCTACAAGAAGGTCGCCCTGCCCGGTCGGTGACCCTAACCGAGGATGAGGACAAAGCGATTCGACCACTCGGGTTGCTCACCCGAAAGCCTGTCATCTTTGCGGCAAACGTTTCGGAACATGACTTGGCGACTGGAAACAAATATGTCGATGTCGTCCGCGAGGTCGCAAAAACGGAAGGTGCCCAAGTCGTAGTGATTTCTGCCCAAGTCGAGGCCGAGCTCTTGGAGCTTCCTGAAGAGGATCGCAAAGAGTATCTCGCTTCCCTTGGCGTCAGCGAAGGCGGATTGCAGTCACTGATTCGAGCGACTTATATGCTGCTTGGCCTGCAAACCTACTTCACCTGCGGTCCGAAAGAAACTCGAGCCTGGACGGTTCTCCGTGGCATGACCGCTCCTCAAGCCGCTGGTGTCATTCACAGCGATTTCGAGCGAGGATTCATCCGCGCCGAGACGGTGAGCTACAAAGACCTCGACGAAACCAGCAGCATGGCCAACGCCAAAGCGAAGGGTTTGGTTCGAAGTGAAGGAAAGGAATACGTAGTCCAGGAAGGCGACGTCATGCACTTCCTCTTCAACGTCTAGCCAGACCCGTAGTCGTCGGTGATCGTACCGACGCAGCAATCGAAGGCGTTCATCGGCCGTTTGGGCTCTCTTAGTCCCTCACGGGATATAGCCCCAAGGCCCGGACGTCGGGACGATCATCCGACGGCTACAGTGTTTCGTGTTGAAATCGTGCTAGGCTCGCCTTGTCAAATCGACTTTGGCGTTTCTTCATCGTGGAAAAAACATGAGTTCACTTTTGCTGATCGGTTTCGTTCTGTCTAGGGCCGTTGGAGTTGCATCCCAGGCTGACACACTCGCTCAATCAGTGGGACAACCGGTTGATATCGCTTCAAGTGCGTATCAATACCGGGCGGATCGCCGAGCCGAGGCAAACCCGCCCGAAAGTTGGCTCGCGTTGATGCATTTCGCTCACCTCCCGCTCAACAAGCCAGTCGACCAGAACAATCCAGACGTACGACATTGTCTGACCGGGCTGCTTTGGGAAGAGATCCGACCGATCCAGACCCTTGAGTTGACTTGGGCATCTTCGGCTCGACGTCAACCGTCTCCTGACCGCGTCTCGATCAACGCACTTATGAACCAAGGGGCGTCGAGTTCGTGGTGGAACAATCTAGGCTCAGTCGCCCTTAACTGCAAACCGAGTATCTCAAACGGGGGACGGACCTATACGTACGCGATCGGTCTGAACACCTGCGGGTTAGTCACGGCAATTTCCGGTGCAAACAACGCAAGCAAATTTGACGTCCCGCAAGTGCGCGTTCTGGGGCCGGATACATGGAAATCGATGGATATCGAAATCGAGTGGGGTTACGACAGTGCGCGGTCGGATCGAGACTTCAGCGGCCATATTGAAGCCTACGATGGGCGAATCGGCAATGTTCAACCTCTCGACGGAGATGACCAAACGTCAGCGACAAAAAGCGATTCGTGGAATTCAAAGGGGAAATCGCCCTCGCGTCGTGGCATCAAGACGAGATTGCTGTATATGGGCACGTCGAATTGGCACAAGCAGCACGCATACACCACCCAACCGGACGATGTCGCTCGCACGATTGTCACTGTGTGGACGAAGTCCGGTAACTTTTCCTTCCTCGCTGCAGACCTAGAAAACGGCCCTATCCTTGCCCCTGAATATGGTTTTTGGGTTCGACGCACAAGCCGACTTGGACGTATCTCGGGCCTACCAGCAGTTCTACGAACGACGGCTTCTCCCCTGGCAACGAAGATGGGAGAGATTGCCGGTGACGGACGCCTCAAAGGATGGGGTTCGGCTGAAACTCCCTGGTTTGGGTCCAATCCAACACAGCAAGAGATACAAGTGTTAGGGATTACCTTGCCACCAAAAGCGGTGGCGATGCACCCAGGGCAATCCGTCGATGTTGTGGCTGAATGGCGGAGTCCGATCAAAGGCATTGTGAAGATCGGCGGCGCGCTCTCCCATGCTCAGGCGGGCAGCAATGGCATCGAATGGTTGATCCAACACGATACGGCAAAGAGCCGCGAAATCCTGGCAAATGGGGTCACAACCGGAAGCGGGTCGTATCGGATGCTCTCCGGCGACCGCCACAGTCCGAAATTGGATTCCATCAAGGTTGAGGTCGGCGATACGCTCTCATTAGTGATCGGTCCCAAAGGTGACCATCGGTGTGACACGACACTCGTCGACTGGACGATCAGCGAAGTCAGCGGACAAGGGCGGACTTGGAACTTGGCCAAAGATGTGGCGGATAATCCTTGTGAAGGCAATCCACATCGCGATAGCATGGGGCACCCAGAAGTCTGGCGATTTTGCTCGCAGCTTCCAACGGTTGCCCTCGCAGCAAAATCGGAACCGCCGTATAACCTAGCTTCCAAAGCAACTACGGCAGCAGCTCACCTCCAGGAGTTGAAGTCGCGGGGGCTCAAAACCATCCGAGAGCAGACCCGTGATCACCCCGAACAGACCTGGGAAAGCGCGGTAATCGCGACGCGTGGTACCAACTTGCCGCCTCACCCGACTCCTCCGGCAGGTTCCGAGCCGATGATGAAGGTCGAAGTGCCTTCAGAGCGACTGACTGCGCAATGGAATTTAGGCGCATGGCATCTGCTTCGTCATTGTGGTGTCAATCCCAAAACCGGAAAGCTCTGGTTCAATGACTTTCCGTATGGAATTCTCGCCGCCGAGACCTACCTCGTGTTATCCGTGCTGGACATGATGGGGTCGCACGAGGCAGCGGCTGATGGCTTCGATCAGTGGCTTTCATTACCTCTCGAAAGGGACCATCCGGTAGGTCAGTTCTCCGATGGGAAGGGAGCCCTGACCTTCGCGGTAGGACCCGATGGCTATGGTGGCCAGATGGACGGCATCCACTCTTTTGGACCCGGCTCGATTGGTTGGGCTTTGACTCAACACTATTGGATGACTGGCGATACCGCATGGCTGCGGGCAAGCGCGCCACGGCTCATTGCCAACGCAGAGTGGATGATGCGCCAAAGACGCTTACTCGAACAAAACCTGCCTGGCGGCAAGCGCCTTTGGGCTAAGGGACTGCAACCGGCTCTTCAAGTCACGCCGGACAGCGGTGGCCTTTGGGTTCAGTTTTACGAGTGCGAAGCCTACTACTGGGCCTCAGTGATGCGGTTGGCGACAACGGTCGCGGTTGTTGATCCCGTCGCGGGACGCCGGCTCAAAGCTGAAGCGGAATCCTACCGAAAAGATCTTTTGGCCGCTGTAGAACGGTCGATCGCTCTTTCACCGGTGGTTCCGGTGCGCGATGGAACGTTCCATTCGGTGATTCCCTTCGCCTGCTATGTACGCGGATCGAGCACTGGAGCCTGGGGTTGGCAACGCGATGGATCGGGAAGCCATGTTGGTCCACTCTACTGGGATACCGTCCAGTCGGCAGCGGCATTGATAAGCCCGGCTGCACTATTGGCTCCGGACGATGTGCGGGTGCAGGGATATCTCGATGTTCTAGAGGATCGGTTCCTCCTGGAGAATGCAAACGTCGGCAACCGTGACTGGTTCCAAGCCGGTTGGCAATACCAAGGCGGTCTAGAGCGGACAGCGAATATGCATCTGGCTGCCGACGACATCCCGGTATTCCTTCGATCCTTCTTTAACTGCTACGCGGTTGATATTCTGCCCGACGCGGGCTATACATTCAATGAGCACGCCGTCCACGGTCCGCCCGACAAGATATTTGAGGAGGCAGCCTTTCTTGAGCGATTCCGAAATATGCTGGTAATTGAAGACGGCCCACACCTTTGGCTAGCCCGCGGAACTCCGCGTTCCTGGCTCGAACAGGGGAAGCGAATCTCTGTCAAGCACGCTCCCTCTGCGTTCGGACAAGTCGATTTTGAAATTGTTTCGAATGTCCATGAAGGCAGGATCCTAGCCAATGTTGCAATGCCGAAACGGAACTCATCCACTGAAATATGGCTCCGCGTGCGCCATCCGAAAGCCACCCCCATAAAGAGCGTTTGGGTCGATGGAAAGTCTTGGAAGGATTTCGATCCACTACAAGAGACCGTACGGCTTCATGGGCTCAAAAACGTTGTGAAAATCGAGCTGCGCTACTGAGTTGCTCCCGATGACAAATTGAGCCATTGAGCCAGTTTTGTCGTTTCAGCCACTAGGTGCTGAAACGAGAACTGTGGCGGTTCAGTCGGACATCCATTATGATGGAGTGGTGCTTTCCCTCATTCCCTTCGTCGTCCTTTCCTCGCCAAAGGAGTTCCGCGTTCTTTTCCTTGGGAACAGTCACACCGCAGCCAATAACCTCACACAACTTGTCAAGTCACTGAGCGATTCCGACGGCTCTGGTCGAATCGTGACGGTAAAGGTTGAATTCGCGCCGTTGCTCAACGACTTTGCCAACATCCCAAAAGTACGTGAAGAAATCAGGACAGGTGCATGGTCGGCAATCGTATTGCAAGGTGCCGCGATGAGCAGTTCGCATCAATACTCCTACTCTCAAGAACGTGGAATTTCCGTCGCGAAACTCGCGATAAGTTCGGGATCGCCAACGTATTTATTCGCCGAATGGCCCCGACGTGGATGGGATGAGACGGGATACATTTTGGGAATCTACAGCAAGATCGCGAAGGCTTCCGGAGCGACGATCATCCCCGTCCCCAGGTGTTGGGACGTCGCTTTGCGTCATGATTCAAAGCTGGATTTGTGGAGTCCGGATGGTAACCATTCCTCACCCACCGGCGCTTACTTAGCCGCTTGTGGAATCTATTACGGGCTCTTTGGCACCAAAGGCAATCCGACGTACACGCCGACGTATCTGACTGCAGCCACAGCCAAAACTCTGCGATCATGGGCTCGAGAAGGCATCGTAGGGTCGACTCAAACGAAGGCAGCGCACACTTAGCCTAACTTATTCGTATTCAATCGTGTCCGCAAGCCGCAGATTATCTGGCGTTACTAATGTGCCCCAAGGTTTGGTGCCCTCTCGTTCTCGATGACGTAGATCTTGCTCGGTCCCGCGACGTTGAATGCAAAGCTTGTTGGGCTGAGTTAGCTGTTAGGCCCGAATCCTACGAGAAACAGTCTTTTATCCTTCTTAATGATAGTGTTACGGCGGGGTCAGTCGTGAATTAGCTCGAAACAGCCCGAATGACCTTTCCGACAGTGTTCTGGGACACACAGGGGAATTGATGATCACTCGAGCGAGCGATTACTTATCGCCCAGCAGGCAGAGTTAGAGCCTTGACAACCGCCCTTTGGTGGGATTGAACTCATTCTCGTGCACAAAATCCGTCGCTGGCACAGTGGCGCCGAGCAGTTGTCAAATTGGATCCGAGGTGCTGCTGCTCGGGTTGGCATCAATACTTCGAGCCGACAAAATGGGTTGAGCGATTGGGGTTCTATGAGAACCACCGCCGCCGCACCCCACAATCAACAGCGACGAAACCATAAATACCAAACAAGTTATTGATTTACAGGTAAGTCTCTTCATGCTCTCCAAGCCGATCATCAATTTTACGTTGTAAACGCAAAAATAGACCGCTAAGCAGGAAAATTCTCGGTCCTTTTCATTTTTGAGAAGCCCAACCGTATAATGCGTCGGCATGAGCGACTTCGTGGTGAAGCCATTGACCGAAGAGACGTGGCCTGCTTACGCCGACCTTATTGAGCGTCACAACGGTGTTTGGGGTGGGTGCTGGTGTATGGGGTTTCATGAAGGAACGCCGGAGGAAGCTGATACTTCCATTTGCAAGCGCGACCGCAAGTTACGCCGCGTCTGCGATGGTACAGCTCACGCAAGCGTCGTCTTCGATGGAGATAAGGCGGTAGGTTGGTGTCAGTACGGACCAGCCTCTGAGATTCGCCCACAGAATAAGTTCAAAACCAAGTACCTCCCTGGACTGGAACTCGAGCCAAATTGGCGCATCTCTTGTTTCTTCGTTGACAAGAAATATCGAGGGAAGGGTGTTTCTTCTCTCGCTCTTGATGCCGCCCTAGAGGCGATTGCACGCGAAGGAGGAGGTGTCGTTGAGGCTTATCCAGAAAACGTCGAAGGGCGAAAGATCGCAGGCTCATTCATCTGCCTAGGGACAACCGCGATGTTCGAGCGACGAGGTTTCGTGCGCCAGCGTCAAGTAGCGATGCATCACTGGGTGATGGTGAAGGCAATTCCGGCAGCGAAATAGGCACTCTTGCTGACCAGAGTTTGCCCGTTGAAAGAGACCCGGATGTGAGCTGGCAGTGCCGTGTAAAGTAGGCAAATCGATTATCTGGTTGCTAAGTTATAGACACTAGCATAAGATACTATCAGTGAATAGAGACGGATACCCCCGGCCAAGCTTGTCACCCCGTACACACCTCAGCTTTATGGCCAAAAGACAAGTGACTGTCATTGTGGTGGAAGTTCTCGCTATGCTCACGGTAGTCGTAGCGCTCGCAGGAACGCCAGAAGGTGTTCTCGCCGAAAAGGGAAATACATCCACTGTTACGAGGACATCTGTGCCGAGCAGTTCCATCTCTGCGATCTGGGCGAACGATGGGGGAGATAAGGTCACTCAGGATGAAGTCCGCGCGACGACCAACCCAGCATCCGTCGTAAATAGTGTATGGAACGGGAAGACTGTTAGCCAATTCGGTGCCAAGAACGAAGTCGTATCATTCAATCTTGTCCTCGAAGCGGCTCGGCAGACTGCATCGAAGGTCACAGTAACCCTTAGCAACCTTCAAGGGCCAGGTAGAAGCGTGATTCGAACGAATCAGACCCGCTCGGCAACTCAACTCTATGATTGGACGAAGACGGAGACCGAGCTTTTCCTTGTTCGATATCTTCAAATTAAGGGGCTGAGTAACAACGCTTATGCGGGCTACGGGACGGGTGCGATTGCCGAACCACAAATGCCCGAGAAACTCCGACTCCCGCTGGTGAATGGAACCTACACCGGTGGCTGGACGGATCGGCCCAATCACGATAAGTTTTATCCCGATATCGCGGTGCCACTGGAGCTCGTTCCAACCTTTCCCATCGAGGCGAGCCATAACCAGAGCATTTGGGTAGACATCTACATTCCCAAAACTGTCGCCGCTGGCCTGTACAAGGGCACGGTTACCGTAAGGGAAAGCGGTTCTACCACCCATCAAGTGCCAGTAGTCCTTACCGTTCGGAACTTTGTCCTTCCCGACGTTCCAAATTCAAAGACCATGCTCGTCTCGGGATACGGTGACGTCGCCCAACGATATACAGGGGAGCCATACCCTCCCGTCGGTGGTCCGAAAGACGTCCTTGCCAAGCAGGTTTTGGCAAATCAGCGATACATTGCCCATCGACACAAGATCTCGATGATTGGTGACGATGCTGACTTTTCGATCGGCGTTGGGACCACAAAACCGAGCAGTGACTATATCCCTTTCCTGACCGGCACCGCGTTCACCTCTGCAAGAGGCTATGCCGGTCCAGGAGTCGGCACCGGAAATAACGTATATTCGATTGGAACTTATGGCAGCTGGAACTGGGCCAAGACTCAATCAGGCTTTCAAGACGCAACCAATGCATGGGAGAAGTGGTTTGAAGCGAACTCCCCAACAACAGAGCGATTTGTTTACTTGATCGATGAGTCATCCAACTTTGCTCAAACGCAGCAATGGGCGGATTGGATGAAGACCAACCCCGGCATCGGACGAAAGCTGAAATCGATGGCGACGGTCAACCCTTACGATGCGGTCGCAAATGTTCCCTCCCTCAACATTCCGACGAGCGTTTTTGGTGCCGGCCTCACGGCAAAGTGGCAGTCGGCGGTCACCAAAATCGTCTCCACCCCTGGTCATGAGTTCTTCATGTACAACGGATATCGCCCAGGGCAAGGTGCAACCCACACAGACGCAGATGGGACGGACTTGCGCGAGAGATCATGGGGTCAGTACAAGATGGGTGTAGCCAGATGGTTCTTCTGGGAAGCCACCTATTACAACGACAATCAAACTGGGAGTGGGCAAAAGGATCTCTTCTCAGAGGCGAGAACCTTTGGTAGCGCCAACCAAACCCCCGATCCATCTTATGGGCTCAAGGGCAGCAACGGCGACGGTGTCCTGTTCTACCCAGGAACGGATGCAGTCTTCCCTAACTCTTCGTACGAACTCGGTGGACCGATTGCTAGCTTACGGTTGAAGCATTGGCGACGTGGAATTCAGGACATTGACTACATAGCGCTTGCGGCGAGGAAAAATCCGAGCGCAGTGAAGGCACTCGTCAAGAAAATGGTCCCGCTCGCCATGTGGGAGTTGACCGTATATGACCCGAACGACCCTTCCTACTACCGAAACGTCGGCCCAAGTTGGAGTTCAAAACCAGATGATTGGGAAGCGGCCCGAAAGGCACTTGCCCACATCATTGACGGCGCTTGATTCAGGTAAAAGATCCAGATGCTTGACACCTTCCTGAAGCATCTGGATCTTTGCTATTTTGAAGTCACCGAGGCTTTCAAGGGCCTTGCTGACGAACATGTTTGGGTACGGCCGCATGCTGGCCTTCTGTCCGTGGGAGAGTTGGCGGGCCATGTCGCCTACTGGGAAGCAGTTCGCTTCGCGGGAGAAGCAGAGGATGGTAGCTCAGAGCGAGATCTCTCGAATTGCACGATCACCAGCCCACTTCTTGACCAGAGGTTCGGTTACTTCACGTCAACCGTCGACACTCAACCCTCAGCCGAGCATCTCACTCTGACGGCCGCTCAAGTCAGCGCGGAACTCCAGCGCATCCACACCGAAGCGATGACGAAGCTTTCAGCACGGAATCCTGATATGGAAAGTCGCGCTCCCCAGTGGCATTCAAGCTATGCGGACTTGTTAAGGTACACCACCTTCCACATCGCGTATCACACGGGTCAGATGTACTCTGTCCGCCACCTGTTGGGTGAAAAGACTCCCGACAACTGACCCCAAATAAATCCACAGGTGCCGACTAAGCCACAATTCTCGGCATGATCTTCTTGCCGACTTTGGCACTATGCCTATTTTTGAATCCAATCTCACCTGTTGATTCCGTCTGGAAGACAGCGGTGAGGGAAGGTTTTTCCGGTGGAGCGATTGTTGTGTCAGGGAAGAAAACTCTCCTGCTTGAGGTGAACACCACGAGTCAAGGCAGATCCTTCCAAATTCAGAAAAACGGAGCGTTCCCGATTTGCAGCGTCACGAAGGCAATGACCGCCGAAGTCGTGCTGGCTTTGGCGAAAGACAGCAAACTTGGACTGGATCAAAAGATTGGGACCGCCTTACCGTGGCTGCCCTCCTTCGCCCAATCAATCACCATTCGACAGTTGCTGACCCACACCAGCGGCTTACGAAACATGGATCTCGCCCTCGGAAATAGTGCTTCAGGGGTTGGCAATATCTACCTTTCAGTCGACCCGAACTTGAAGCCCCTGCAATCCAGGATCCTAAAAATCATTGGCGATAAGCTGGTCGCAGTCCCCGGCGAGAAATACGACTACAACAATGCCGACTTTTTGGTATTGCAGGCAGTCATCGAGAGTGTCACCAAACAACCGTTCGAGCGAGTTCTTCGAGACAAGATTCTGGGCCCCGCGAAAATGAAACACACAGGCCTCTCGTCGTGGGGCCCAGGAACAATCCAGATGCTCGATTGCTACGCCGTTCAAGATGGCAAGGAGGTCGCTCAGGCGCCCTTCAACATGGGAATCTATGGCGGGGCCGCCGGCGTGGTTTCGACTCCTCAAGACCTTTGCCAGTGGCTAAAGTTCACCCTGAATAGTCCCTCTGGTCAGAGTTTACTGAACAGCGGAAGCCAGTTCGGCGGATTTCAGGGGTTTGGCGGCTACGCCTACCGCAGTAAAGCGATCAGTAAGAGGCTGGGGTCAAATCGCGAGGAAAGTGTTTTCGAACGGCCGGGAGCGGTGAACGCCTACTCGCTGCAAGTGAGCTTTCTGCCGGAAAGGCAAATCGGCGTCGCCGTATTCTCAAACCGCGAAGGCATCCAAATCGGAAGCGTCTTCGAAGGCAAAGGGCTCGCTGTTGATCTCCTCGTAGCAGCATGTTCATCTACCCCAAGTTCTCAATCCAAATGACCTAGGATTGAGTCACTGAGGAGATGCGGATTGATACGTCTCTCCTCAGGCGAACCTTACTTCCCTGCCTTACGCACCTTGAACTTTATTCTGAGAGTTCCTGGGAATCGCTCGCTGGAGTTGATCTTCACGGAAAGATCCGCCGAATACACCGTTGAAGCCCCTTCGCCAGTGATGGTCACCGGGAACGTCCACTTCCCGTCAGTGTACTCATCTGAGTCGATTTCAACTCTTTGCGCAGTGTCTCCGACAATAGTTGTAACCGAATCCGTGGAATGATCTGCTCCAATAGAGTGACGAGTCCACGTCACATCGCCACTCGCTGCTGCAATGATGGTGCCGATCTTTTTGTCGACATTTATCCCAATCGTAAAGCCAGAGATCTTTGCGGTGGACATCGATCTGAAAAGATTGATGTCACCGCCCCCATTCCAGGTCTGCTCGACGGTTCCCCCGCTTAGTTCATCCATCATTCCCCAATGGGCGGTCGAAGTGTTTTTTGAATCAGGACCGAAGGATATCCAGCCGTCGTCGACGTGTACCCCTGCCAAAGCCGCAACGACCTTAGCGCGCTCTGATTCAGGAATGTATTTGAGTTGCTCAGCGGTTAAAGTCGTCTGAATCTTGGGTTTCGGAATTTCAAAGACGAGTGCGTTCTCGATATTGAAGAAGTGGAAGATCCTCTGTCGGATCGCCCCGTTTGAACCAACGGCGTTGTACTCCAAAGAAAGGTCGGCAACCGCCTTTGCGTTCGTCCAGTCTCGAACGACAAGACTGTACTGCGTCCCGGTTTTGATTTTCATACCCGCCATGAAGTCGGTAAGGACCCCGAATGTGCCTTCGCCACCTGAGCGAATCGCGGTAAATGCACTCATGCCGAGTTGGAATCCAGTATCGGCTGTAGGTTTCACGAGCTGTGGAGTCACGAACACTTGGTACCGCTTATCAACCGGAGTCGCGAAGTCATCTGAGATCGCTTGGAACTGAGGCGTCCCTTCAATCGTGACCTTGGCAATACCACCCTCATCGGTGACTACCTTGTTGATGTCTCCTTGCCCAGTCACGGTTCGGAACGTCTGTTGTGTTGCCAGAACCGGGGTTCGAAAATCCCAAGCCGTTTCAACGCCAGCTAAATCGCCCTTCGGCATATCAGGTTGGATCCCGAGCGCATTGAAATACGCCTGGTTGCTGTTCATAAAGTCTTGAACTTTATCTTTGTCGTAATAGAAGTGAGCGGTCAGGGTCCGCTTCTCACCTGCATCGTCTGTATGCCAAGACTTTGTGCGAATAAGCGGTGCTCCCGGCGCCTCCATGTCGATATCACCCTTCAGACAGGCATAGCTGGCGACTACTTTCACGACAGCAAGAATCGGGTTGAGCTTGGCTAGTGCGCCTGTGATACGACCCTCCTCAAGTCCTTCGACGTAAGCTTCCACCTTCGGTAGATAGCCGGCAATGCTGACAACGTAGCTGTTCGTGGCAAAGCCCTCCGGCAAAAGGTCCCAGGATTCTATGGGAAAGGAATGCGATGCCCTCACTGCTGTAACAGAACGTCGAGCCCGTTTTCGCAAAGGAACTTCCAGTTCCTCTGTCATCACTCGCAGGACCAAGAAGGTTTGGATCGCATCAAGACTCGTTGCGTCGGATATGGTCAAATCACGGACGTTGGAGTGCGAGTTAGCAAGGTCGTGGATAAATGCCGTAAGCAGCCGCGTTTCGGTGTTCTTGGAAGATTGACCGTCGCGGAGCCAGCGATAAACGCTGTCTTTGCAGGATGTGGTCATTCCGATGCTGTGCCCGAGCTTGTCGATGCTGTTCACCAAGTCAGATAGGTTTGTCCACTGACCGGCATGGAACAAGTCGGAAAACTCCCTCATTTCTGATTCCGAAACGTAGAGATTGTTGTTGGGGCCTGAGGCAGGTGATGGTGAAGCAAGGCTGGCATGTGAGGTCGTGAAAAATGCATCCGGCTCGACCTGGAACCCACAAAGTTTGACCGCCTCCGTCAAAAGCTGATCACCGTGCTCACGCCGGTCCTGCAGCCGTGTCGCAAGATTGGCAAGCTTCTGCAAGCTTTCGGAATCTCCTGAGTCCTGTTTCGGTCCAGTTCCGAACCCAAAACTGCTGATCGCAAGCAAACTCAATCCGATTCCAGTTTTCGGCAGCCAAAAGCACATCGCCGGACGATACCCGCAATGCTCAGATTCCATTTAGGCTTCGTAGGGACAATTCAGGGGGATTGCGAGGAGATTCGTTTGGGAGGTGGCCAAGATAGGGCAGCGGTGCTCTCGTTCAATACGCAGATGATCTGGAAAACATGGTCTAGGTGTCCGTCAAGGCCACGCGTATGGCTCTGAATTCTCGACAATCAGAGTCGAACAATTAAGTTTTGGAAATCTTCCAAAAACCAGAACCTATGCCAGCAATTTAACCAGTAGAATCTAGCATGACTTCAATGATGAAATCTTGCCTTTTGCTCTCCATTGCAGGTTGTGTTTCCAGCATTCTCGCGGGTTGTGGTGGCGGGGGGACTGTTCTCGCAGGCAATCCACCCTCCGTCCCCGCGGTTGCGAATTCAGGATTTGAGAGCCCTGCATTGGCTGCAAATGACTGGAACCAGGCGCTTGTTCCAGGATGGTCGGGCAGGAACGCCTGGGGATTTGCGAATGGAAGTGGGCAGTGGGGCGCTGGCGGCCATTCTGGATCGCAGTACGCCTATGTCCGCACGTCAACAGGAGGAGCGGGAGCCGGTGAGATCACGCAAACCGTTGACGGTTTCACCGTTGGTGCCAAGTACAAAGTTAGCTTTTGGCTAAGAAAGCGAACAGGGGGAGATATCGTGTTTGCGGTCGACCCTAACAAAGGAACCCCGATGCGGGTCTACGCCAACGGCGCGCTGATTCTCGGCCCAACGCCAGTGCCTGGAGACACGTGGGTCCAATACACTTCAAAGCCCTTTGTCGCCACCACGACCAATTACGCGATCAAGTTCGTCCCTCAGCTTGTAGGTTTCGGTGACTGGACCGACCTCATTGATGATGTCGAGATCAAGATTGCGACCCCGTAGGAAGCCTCCAAGCTTTCACGCGTTGATGTCGTAGGCGATGGGATGATCGGATTTCGATTAGCATAACGTCGCTGACCGGTACTATCCAGTTACTATGATGCTCCTCGCGATTGCCCTGACCCTTCAGGCTCCTCTTGTCGCGTTTCAAGATGGACCACGCGAGGTTCGAGTCTGGCTCGAAAAGCCGGTTTTTGCTTCGGAAGTCGCTAACCGATTTTCGATCACGATCGACGGGAAGAAAGTCGCCCCGATGAGCATCACAACCAGCGGTGAGGCGGTTCGTGATCGCGTCCTTCCCCGCACCAAGGGTCGCGTGATTCTGGCAGGCACGCTGCAGTTGGCACTTGGTGGCCACGAGTGGGATCCTGATGGCGAAGTGACCCAAATGTCTGAGGCTTCCTCCGGAGTTTTCGAGCTAGTAAAGTCCATCAAGAAGGGGATCTACGAGTTTAAGGTGACGCGCGACGGATCATGGGGTGAGAACTACGGGCGTGACTTTCAACCGGGGGGATCCAATATCCTCATTGATGTTCCGAAGACTGGCATCGTGAAGTTCGTGGTGAATTTCAACGATCACACAATCAAGAATTCAATCGAAAATCCTTCAGAAGTACACGCTCCTACCGAACTTCTGAAGCAGACCCTGTCGACAAAGCTCGCCTGTAATACTGTCGTTCTGAAACTGGCCCAAGATGTGCCAGTCGCCCACAACGTGTTTGTTATCGACAAAGATGGTCCCCAGCGACAGGTCTACGCAAGGAATGTTCTCAACCACAAGCTGTTTCAGTATTCGGGAGAAGAACTAGGCTCTACTTGGACGCCAACGAAGACCACGTTTCGGGTTTGGTCACCGGTCGCGACTCAGGCGCAGGTGGTCTTCAGAGATGGCAAAGCTCTCTCCATGAGCCGGAGGACAAACGGCACATGGGTGGCAACTGCGCTCGGAAACCTCAGTGGCTGCTTTTACCAATATCGATTCAACTCGTACGGCCAAATCCACCAAACGCCAGACATCTATTGCCGCTCGGCCAGTCCCGATTCTCGATGGTCGATGGTAGTCAATTTGGGGCAAACGAATCCGAAGGGTTGGCCGAAGTCAATTCGGCCGAGTCACAGACCACAAACCGAGGCGGTTCTTTATGAACTCAGCGTTCGCGACTTTACCAAGCGCGCAACCAGCGGCGTTAGCGCGAATAAGCGCGGCACTTACGCTGGAATGGTGGAGCATGGCACCGTTGTCCCCGGCACACATTTCAAGACCGGCATTGATTATCTCAAGGCACTGGGCGTCACCGATGTTCACCTGCTTCCGACCCAAAACTTCCTGACGGGCAGAAAAGATGAATACACCTGGGGATATGCGACGAACCTGTTCAACGTTCCCGAAGAGACCTATGCCAGCCAACCCAACAAGCCTTTAGAGGTCATTCGAGAATTCAAACAGATGGTGCAGGGCCTGCATCAGGAAGGCCTCCGGGTTGTGATGGATGTGGTCTACAACCATACGTGGCCATCGCAGGGCAAGGATTCCGCATTCTGGGAGACAGTTCCCTACTTTTACGCTCGAACCAATGATCGCGGGGATGTCCTCAACGAATCCGGAGTTGGCAATGCCCTTGCCGACGAGCGCCCGATGGTGCGCAAGTTTGTGCGCGATAGCCTTCTCTACTGGGTCCGCGAATATCACGTCGATGGTTTTCGGTTTGATCTCCTGGGCCTTCACAATCCAGAGAGCGTCAAGGACTGGGCGAAAGCACTTCGCGCGGTTCGTCCGGACCTCATGCTCTACGGCGAACCGTGGACAGGCGGAGGTCCCCTACGATTCCCCAAGGGAGCTCAGAAGGGCACGACGTTCGCTGTGTTCAACGACGACTTTCGAAACATGTTTCGCGGGGATCTCGACGGGTCCGCACCGGGATTCGTGACAGGGGGTGGCGGTGACTACGGCCGCCTAGTCAACCTCGTTGGCGGCTCGTTGAGCCCTCAGGGCTTTGCCGATAGTCCACAGGAGACGATTAACTACGTCTCCGCTCACGACAACATGACTTTGCTGGATCGGGTCGCTAGGAACCTTCCCAAGGAACAGCAAAAAGCGGCACTCAAACTCGCTGGAGCATCGGTGCTACTGTCACAAGGAATCCCGTTCCTCGAAGGCGGAGTCGAAATGGGTCGAACCAAGGGTGGAAACAACAACACATACAGTGCCGGTGACGCCGTCAACGGATTCGACTGGCGTCGCGCGATGGAATACACCGACGTGATTGACACCTATCGCCAATTGATCAAGCTGCGGCGTTCGAATCCCGGTTTGCGGCTCTCGCACGCGGATGCGATCAAGCAGTCGGTAAGGTTCCTCCCCAAGTCGGAAACTCCGCCCAACACCGTGGCTCATCGTGTGAGACGAGATGGCAAAACGCTGTTTGTGGTCTTGTACGGCGGTTTGACGAGCACAACCTTGCCCGCAAACTCTCTGTGGCCCCGTCCCGTAAAACTCGCTCCGCTGAGTTGGGTTGTCCTCACAAGGTAATTGAGGTTCGAGCCGCCATCCGTAATCTGCCGGAGCCACTGTAGTCGTCGTCTCCGTGGCGACGTCCGGAACTACTCGGGATACAAAACGCCCTATACTAGAGGCGCGACTACGCAGAGTTTATTCAGGTGATCGATGAAAAAGAATAGGCTCCAATTCTTCGGTTTCCTAACAGCAGCGGTCCTGCTTTATGGCCTGGTGTGGACCGCCATTTGGCCCAAGCCCTACGTCGATCCTATTTATGAAGAAATTCGACTTGCGGACAGGCAGGTCTTCGTCTGCTCTATTGTCTGCGACGACTTCAAACTCAAGAAATGGCTCGGTCGCGATTTTGGAACGCTCATAACTTTTGGAACCTGCTCTAAAAGTGTTTGGGAGCTTCGCTCTCAACCTGAGGATAAAGCCAAGGCATTACGTCGGATTAAATCTATCGCTAAAGAGCATGGACTGCAGATCATCAAGTAGGTGAATGCAATCGCTTTAGAGGACGTTACAACCGCCGAGCCTTATGGTGAGCGCTTCGAGAAGTCGTGCTGAAAGTTCTGAGTTCGTGATCACCCCATCACCCACGGGGCCTGCCATGATGGCAGCATTATTCCCGTACGAGTTGAACCTGCCGCAAAATTCATGTGATGAACCAATGTGGTAGGCGTGCATCCGTTCGTTGAGTTCGAATCCGTCGATTTCGCGATGGGACTATTTGAGTTTGCTTATGACCTCTTCGCGGGAGAAGCCCGTCAATTCAACAACATCGTGAAGAGCGGAGTTACTTGTGCTTCCAGAGATTGGTATTAAAGGAAATTCACACATGCTTATGCAGGATAGCAATAGCATTCAAATCGCCGATATCTTGGGCTCTTGGATAGAGCAACGCATTAAGAACT
>CAILEM010000138.1 GCA_903833215.1 uncultured Armatimonadota bacterium | reverse complement strand
CTATCAGCAGGTTCATCCGCTACTACAATGCGGAGAGAATGCACTCATCACTCAACTACATGAGCCCCGAAGAATTCGAGGAGTGGCTCAAGAAGAACGACCCATCTTGATGTGTGTCCAACTTAAGGGTTGCATTCCAAACTCCCACGGGAACTGCCGACTTCGGCTCACGTCAATAGGACGGTAGGTAGAATCTGTGTTGCAGGTTCAAACACGCGGCCGTAGCTCAGTGGATAGAGTGCTTCCCTCCGAAGGAAGATGTCGAAGGTTCGAGTCCTTTCGGCCGCGCCAAGCTTAGAAGGTTCATTGGCCAGCGAACTTAACCTTTAGCTCGTCCCGGCCCATCGACATCTAGGGTAATCGTGGGATCGTGATCGCTCCCATCTAGTATTCCGACTCCGGTGTCACGTACTCCGAACAGAAGGGTTTTGCCATCCGCCGTAAACATGAGTCGTCGGATTGAAGCTACTCCCACAGGGATCCTCAATAGTTGCCGTTGGGAATCAACCTCCATTAATGTGATGTATCCCCAGGCATCCGGTAGAGCAATACGCTTTCCATCAGGTGACAGTGCCCCTCCGTAATAAGGATGCCCCTTCACCGGGATCACGAAACTCGGCACTAATTGACCACCGCGATAATGGTAAACAGCTAGGTCGTCGCTAATCCAAAAGTCGTCAGCACCTCCGCCTTGTTCAAAGTCAAATAGCGAAGATCCCTCCTCCAGATAGCCAAGATTCCGTCCCGTCTTACCGTCCAAGGAAACCACTTTGCCGTTCTTAAGAGGAACGATCACGAGAGAACTGTTTGCGCAAGGGACAAATCCAAGAGGCGGAGCATCGAGTGAAGACCTCCATACTTCCTTTCCTGTGCGAAAGCTATAGGCGGTTATGGCCTTCACTCCATAGGTTACTTGGTAAATTCGATCACCTATGGTTGTGGGTACAGTCCCCACCCCTTTCCCGGGAATTTGCACCGACTTCCGCGCATCTCCCTCGGAAATTTGCACGTTCCCAGCTTCGGTGGTGCGCTGCCAAACATGCTCAAACGGTGACAACGTGTGCCATCCAGAACCGTTTGGAGGCTTCACTTCTGGCAGTGGTAGTAAGCCAGGATCTGTAAATTCGTGGATCATTGGCTTTGTGTCTGAAACGAGAGCAATTTTCCCGTTTAGTGAAATGGGATGGTCAGCGTCGTGACTTAGCCATTTAGTCGCCATAGGTACATCTTTATTTCCGAAGGCGAGTGCTTTTGAACCCCGGGTGCGAGTTGGTTCAATTTTGGGTTGCACGATTTGTACCGAACTACCCCCTATGCAGAGTTCGCCGGAGGCGGCACAGTATTCGGCCGTAGTAGCCAGGGGATATCTTTTTACGATACTGCCAGTTTCAGTATCGACAGCGATGACCCCTTCCTGGGGGCAACGTAGCCACACGATGTGTTCGCTCTGATCAAAACCTACAGGGATAGGAGGCCCGTGAGGCGATGTATAAAGAGGCCTTGAGAAGTAGCCGTTGGCACCCTTGCACCTTACAATAACGGAGTTGCCACTGGAAAAAGCCCATTGTCTACCGCTCGTGGATATTGCACCAATAAACACGAAAATGGGCAGATTAACTTTGTCGACGACTTTTCCGGTCCGCATATCAACCAGTATCTCAGTGTAGAAACTACTCCCTTCCAGAGGAATTGAGGCCAACATGACCCAAGGCCCTGTACCACCCAAAGGGTAGAACGTTTCCCCTTTGGTGACTTGTCGCCATGCCACTTCATGCGTCACAAAGTTTGTGATTTGCACAATCTTTTGGGTTAGGGTTTCAGAGGATTCGGACCAGACAAAATGAGTCCCACGGACCGGATTCAGTGTCAAATAACCCGAGTCGACATGAGCTGAATATACGTCTGCTCCAGTTAGCAGATCTAGAAGTTTCGCGGAATGCCCATCCTGTGATTCACTCTGCAGAATCCACCTACCCGCAAATCTTAGGAGCGTTTCGTTGCCTGAAGTGCTACTTTTGCGCCACAAGACTGCCTTTTTTCTACGGTCGTACACGACAGAGCGGCCTTTATCACCAGTGATCAGAAGCTGGGTTCCATCTTCCGAAAAAAGACCAGCTACCGCGTCTATATTCCCCGTGAGTGCGTATTCCTCAGGAGCGCTGTGGACGATTTGGTTCCAGTAGCCCCATTCCCAGCCACGGTACGGACTGTCTTTCGTCTGGGCTAGGAGTTCCCGCATGGGGACGGGGTCGTTCTCTTGTGCGAAGAGTTGCAGACTGTTCATCCGCGCGATGTAGAGTTCATGGTCTTGCTTCTGTTTCGCAAGTCTTGCTTCGTCGGCCCTTACTCGCTCCGTCCAGAGAAGCCGACTCAGCAGACCCACAAACAACAGCGCGACGACGGCAGTTCTGAGGACACCGATCCTGAAGGCTGACTTCTGCCTCCGGACTTCTTGGCGGGGCATGTTTGACACGACCCACGCCTTGTTGAAGACCTCATGATAGATCCGGTTGCGAACCACGAGCCGGTTGGACTCGCTCCTTAGGATGCCGCTCATCTTGAGGAGGGCAGCTACCCGGTTTGCCTCGTCGTCTGCCATGGGCTTACCATGCCAGACGCGTAGGTAAGCGGAAAGAAGGTCCGACTTGAACTTCTCGGGTTCGGCCTCAAGTTCACCCGCCATTAGCGCTCGATTTCCAACATCGGCCAGATTGATGTTCGTTTCTCGTGCCGTCGGGGCGAACAAGTCCCGAGAGATGAGGTCGTCGACATCGTCGGTGGTTCGAATGGTTACGTCGGCGGCGACAGCGGCGCACAGGCTTTGCGTGAGATACGGCTGGCCCCCCGTCCAATGGACGACTCGCTTCACAAGGTCGGACGCATTTCGGTCACCGCCAATGCCTTGAGCAAAGGGCGTGCACTCTTCCGGCGTAAAGTCGCGCAGGTAGATTCGCTCGCCGATGTTAAACGGTGTCGATGTCGGACTGTTGATGAGATCGCTCGGCACCGCAACGCCAAGCAGACAAAAGGTCAGCCGTTCGAATACAGGATCTTGGACCCTACGGTTGTAACACTCGCGGATCGACGCAAAGAACTCGTCACAACTAAAGGGAAGGGAGCGAGTCGCGTCAATCTCATCGATAAAGATGACGAGCGGCCCATTTGCCTTCGCGAGGGCGACTTCTCGAATCGCCTCAAATAGACGCTGGACGGGGCTTAGGTGTTGGTTTTCCTTCCAGAACTGCAGGAATTCCTGCCGAAAGTTCAGTGATCGGCCGATGTCCATCACTACCCCGGCGTACCACTGCTCGGCTGTAACGTTCTTTCCACCAATCTTGGTAAGGTCGACAAAAGAAGTGTTGGCTCCGCTCTCTTGAAGCCGCTTCATCGTGCGGACGCACAACGAGCTTTTCCCCATCTGCCTTGAGTTGAGTACGTAGCAGAATTTTCCCGCCGAGAGTTTGGCGAGAAGCACCCTATCGGCTTCCCGCTCGATGTAGCTCTCTGTTTCGGGTGGCAGCGTCCCCCCAGAAACGAAGAAAAGGGATTCGCGAGGGGTGGCGTCTTCAGTCATCGCGTCTAAATCCTGCTTTCCCTAACCTATATACCTACTCTGTGCCGTTGAAAGCCGTGAATGAATCGGCAGTGTGCCTTCCATCTTCTCACGGAAATGCGCGTCGTAGCTACCCATACCGCTCGCTTCTGGCGGATAATGGTGGTTAGGTGGCAAGTTCTATGATCCGAAAACTGATGCTTGGGATATGGGCAGTGGCGATTGCGGTTTTGGCGGTCGGATGTGGCGGTGGTGGAGGAGGAACTTCCTCGGGCGGTGCGTCGAACTCGTTTGTCTTTTTGACGAACGCTTCCAACACGAATTACGATCACCTTTGGACCACGATTACTAAGGTTAACTTGGTCAGTGCATCGGGCGCATCTACTACTGTTTACGATGGCACGGCGCGCGGAGGCAAGGTTATTGACCTGCTCTCCCTTCGCGGCTCGGCGGGCCAACAATATTTGCTGCTGTCAGGTTTCAAGTCATCCGGCCAGATTTACACCGGAGTTAACGTCACGGTTGCGAGCAAGTTGTCGGTGGTAGCCAAGGGAAGTTCGAACGTCGTTGCTGCGAACTTTGAGGGCGCGAAGGGCACCTCGATGGTGCTGACGGCGAAGTTCAAATCACCGCAAAACACGACGAAACCGAAGAACGTTGTGATCGACTTCAATACGGCTAACTGGAATCTGACCGGCGCCACCATGAGCGCTTCGAATAGCAAGTTCGTCGATTGCGGTCCGGGTGACGACAACATTGGCTCTGGCAACGTCATCGGCAGCGAGTACTTCGGCGCGGTGACCAACCTTGCGGGAACGGCACCCAACCTTATGTTTTCACTCGGGCAGGGCGAGGTCATCGCGATGGAAGCCGGACCTAGTGCGATTAATATCGAGACGAACTCCTCGACAGTGTTGACCAACGCCGACGGCAGCGACAATCCGACGCTCGTTAATGGAACGTTTGTTTCGGTGACGGGTGCCTTCGACGCGACCACGAATCGCGTTGTCGCCACAGGCGTCACCATTCAAAATGGCCCACCTGCACCACCCAAACCAGAGGTTTTTGGCTTAGTGACCGATGCCAATTTAGCTTCGAACACGATTACGGTGAGTTTGAGCGTCTGCTCAAGCTTCCAGCCAACTTCGACCACGGTGACGGTTAATGTCCAACCAACAACCACGTTTATCGATTTGGGTGGGGTAACCGACACCGAGGAGGAGTTCTTCAAGGCATTGGTGCCGGGAAAGAGCACGGTCCGTGTGGAGGGATCGTTTACCGATGCGGTTGTCACCGCCACCTCTGTTCAACTCGTGCCTCCGATGGTTGGGGGTGGCGACGGAAGTGGTAGTTCGGGTGGATCCTCTGGATCGCCAATTATTGGTGTGAAGGGAAGTGTCTCCAAGATTGACGCGACCGCCCAAACGTTCGTGCTGACTTTAAGCGGTTGGACCGGCGGCTGGCAAGACGTGAACACAGATCTGACGATTGCAACGACGCCAAAAACGACTTATCGAGACGCTAACGGGAAGACCGTTGACTCGGCAGCGTTCTTTGCTGGACTCACGAATTCCTCCGTCGTCAAGGTTCGCGGAACGCTTGGCGATACCCCTGGCGTCGTCACGGCAGAAGCGATTGCAATCCTTCCACCCAAAGGACCTGGCACGGTTCGTCGTGGCAGCAAGTAGGGGCGAGGCGTGCCTCGCTTCTTGCCTTCGATGTAACTGACGAACATTGGGTTTCAGGGCACGCACGGACCATACAAATGCGGATGCCTCACGATCAAACAAACCTCATCTTGGCTGGAACTCTGCCGACGTTCCAGTCAAAGGCGAAGTCGGCAGGCATCCCTTTCGCCGCGGTGCCTGACTCCGATTCACTGCTTCGCTTAGCAACAGCATCCCCGAATGCGAAACTGATCGTGATGTCGTTTTTTATGCCGACGGAGCCCGCAGTGGACTTGGTCCCACGTCTTCGTGGGATTCGGCCGGCAGCCATCCTGTGGATTGCGACGGCTCAGTGGGAGGCCGGGAATGAGAAATGGTCTCATTTGTGTGACCGGATCGTGCCACTGGACATGCCTCTGGAAGAGATCACTCAATTACTGAGTCGCTGATTCTCTGACCGCGCGGCACTCCTTTGAAGACTTTCGCCACTCGAAACTGTGGGAAATCGCTGTCATTCAAACAATCCAAGGAAATATCGGAACATGCGGTACACGTCCGCAGTCCGGTCCTCAGCGAACAGATTGGGTTTGACGTTGTAAGCAGCGGTCGAGCCAGGGACCGAAACGGATACCGAGGCTCACATCACACAAAAATTAGCAAATTCAAGTCTCCATGGGGATGCAAAACTGCAGGTTCCGGCGCCAAAGGTGTACGGTGGCGCAAGCACCACGGACCTCAGCAATCCGGACGCTTTTCGTCTCATTCTAAACAATGTGCCAGTCCGGCTCATCGTTCTATCCGCGACCCTTGAGATCATTGCTGCGACAGATTTGCTGCTTCTGACGACCCGTCTGTTGCGTGACGATATTCTAGGTCGGAATCTCTTTGATGTCTTTCCAGTGTTGCCCAACTCTCCTAAGAAGAATGGCCTTTCGATGCTGCGCAAATCTCTGCAGCACGTGCTGGAGACCCGAACGGCCCACACGATGGGAGTTCAACGTTACGATTTACCTTCACCTCATCCAGAGGAGGGCTTTCAAATTCGATACTGGGTTTCAAGTAATACGCCGATATTGGATGAATCCGGCAACGTACGGATGATCATCCACTGCAGCGAGGATGTCTCAGAAATCGTGGAGCTTAAGATCGCCCAGGGTGAGTGGGAAGTTGCAGAAAAGGGATTTCAAGGCCGGTCCGAAGAGATGGAGGCGAAGTTCACTCGGCAAACGGCGGAGGCAACTGTTCTGGCGACGCAACGGCTTCTTGACAAGGCAATGACGCAAGCCAGAGATCTTTTGATGCAGGGCCGTACGGAAGAGATGGTCGCCGAAATGACCCGACGCGAAGATATTGCTACCGGACTTGCCGACCAGAGAGTCGTTGATTTGGCTGAGAATGAGGCCAAGGATTTGGTCATGCAAGGGCGCTCCGACGAACTGAAGGCGGAGATGACTCGCCGTGCAGATATCGCGGTGGGGCTTGCAGACCAGAAGGTGCGGGACCGCGCATCCTATACCGCCAGGGAGCATCGTCTGCACGAGGAAGCAGAACAGAAGTTCAAGAGCCTCCTTGAGATCGCGCCGGATGCAACCGTTATTATCGATCGCAGCGGAACAATCATGCTGAATAACGATCAGTCTGAGAAATTGTTCGGCTATTCGTCTGAGGCGCTCATTGGCCAGACGGTTGATTTATTAATGCCGGTCGGATATCGACCGCAGGATACAGAAAATGTCGCCAAGTTCTTCATGGAACCGCAAAACCAAGTCCCTGGCGTTGTCATTGAACTCGTAGGACGAAAGAGAGACAGAACAGAATTTCCGTTTGAGGCCACTATTCGTCCGCTAAACACCGTGGACGGGGCGCTTACGATTCTGGCGATGCGTGACCTCACGGAGAGGAACAAGCTGAACGCCCAATTGGTTCGGGCGCAGAGACTTGAGAGCATTGGCACGTTTGCTGGCAACATCGCCCACGACCTCAACAATGCCCTCGCCCCGGTACTGATGTCGATGGATTTGCTCCGCGTTCAAAATCCAAGTTCCTCGAAGCTCATCAACACCATGGAGTCGGCGGCCAATCGTGGTGTAGAAATGCTCCGCCAACTCTTGGTCTTCTCAAAGGGCTCTTATATCGAACCGAAACGGGTCGATACAGTCGCGATGCTGGAAGAGATTCAGGAAGTGATTCGCAGTTCTTTTCCCGAGAATATCCATTTTCGGCTGGACGTAGAAGGTCAGCTTTGCCCAGTGCAAGGTGATTCCACTCAAATCCTGCAAGTTCTCTTGAATTTATGTGTGAATGCCCGCGATGCGATGCGAGACGGTGGGACCCTCACGCTATCAGCTGCCAATGTCGAGGTTGATGCCAGTTACGCGAGCGCCATCCCTGGTGCAATTCCAGGCAGTTACGTTATGTGGAGGATTTCCGATACGGGCATAGGTATTCCCATGGAGATGCTCGATCGAATCTACGAGCCATTCTTTACGACTAAAGCACAGGGAAAGGGTACTGGTCTGGGACTATCCATTGTGGTAGGTATCGTGAAGAGTCACCACGGATTCCTAAACGTCTATTCGACTCCAAACAAGGGATCCACATTTTCAATCTACTTGCCCGCAGATCAGTCGGGTTCTGTCGACACTATCGCCCCGGTCGTAATCCGAGACGCCTTTGTCGGCAAAGGAGAATCCATCCTGGTGGTTGATGACTCGGAAGGTATGAGGGCGGCAGCTTTGTCGGTTCTCGACGCGCTCAATCTGCATGTAATCACTGCGATGGACGGGAACGAGGCGCTTGAGATCGTAGGCCTTATCGGCGAAAAATTGAGCGCGATCATCACCGATGTCCACATGCCCAATATGGATGGCCTCACGTTTGTGAGGCAAGTGAGGAATATCCTGCCGGATATTGGAATCATCGTTATCAGTGGCAATTTGGACGAAGAAGAGGCTGGGCGGTTTATGAAAAAAGGAGTCCAGACTTTCCTGAAAAAGCCATTCACTCAAGAGAATTTGACCAGCGCGCTGACGCAAGTCCTTTCGAAATGAACAGCCTCACTTCTGATAATTCTCTACGAAATTCGGCAGTAGTAGACGCATTAATCTATCGAAATAATGACATGAAACAACAAAATCATCGTCTTCTGATCTTAGATGACGATACAAGTATTGGGCAGAGTATGATCCTTATGGCGGAACATTTTGATGTGGAGGCACAATGTGCTTGTGAGCCAGTCGCCTTTTTTGAGATCGTACGGCATTGGCTTCCAACTCATATCATTCTGGATTTGTTGATGCCGAATACGGATGGTATCACGGTTCTTAACCAATTAGCCGCTGAGCACTGCGATGCCCAGATAGCGATTTCAAGTGGCATGTGCGGTCGCGATTTAAGTGATGCAAAAAAGATCGCTGTTGAACTCGGACTCTCCGTAACGGCTGTACTACCGAAACCAGTAAGACTGACAGATCTCAAAAGTTTCCTCGTATCCTGCTCTTGAATTTGCATTCCCTTCCGATCCGAAGTGGGTGAATGACCCTGACTTGGCATCCGCAACCTGTGGCCCTAGCCATGAACACATAATGAAAACTAGAAACCGAGTCCTGATATTCGACGATGATGCAGAGGTTGGCCACTGCATTGCACTGCTTGCTGAGCACTTTGATGTGGACGCAGTATCGGTTTGCCTTGCTGCCGAGTTTTTTAACGCGGTGGAACAATGGCACCCCACCCATATTATTCTCGATCTCATCATGCCCGAGATCGATGGTATGGAAGTGCTTCAGTCTCTTGCCGATACTGGCTGCGTCTCTCAAATTGCGATTTCTAGCGGAGCCGGTGCCAATGCCATGAGCACGGCGAAAAATACAGGAATAAGTCGTGGGTTGAATGTACGGGAAGGTATCCCGAAGCCGCTCACTGTCAGCGCGTTTAGAGACTTCATTTTGGGAGAACCCAAGCTTCCTTCCCTGAATTAGGCTATCTCGTGTTCGAAAGCGCCTGCGGGCACTCAATAGAACTGGCACCTCTATCGGAGTCGTGTTATAGTTTCCCAACCCGGAGGTTGGGGAATTATCATGATTGGACTTGCGACTTGCGCTGCTGCGTTTGGACTATTAGGGCATGGAATCCCATCGATAGCATCCGATCCGAACCTGATTTGGTGGGTGTTTCTGGAGCGGACAAAGACTACGTTAACCGTCCCAAAGCCTGAAGTGGAGAAGATGCAGGATGGGCATATTGCCAACTTCAAGCGGTTGTTCAAGATCAACAAGCTCTTTTGCGCGGGGCCCATGCAGGATGTTCCGGGTGGAAACAAGCGGGGAATCGTGGTGCTCAAGGTTGGAAATGTTGGAGAGGTGAACTACTCGTTCCGGCCAGATCCATACGTGCAGGCGAAAGTGTTTGACGTCCACGCCATTCCGATGACGATCTCTTACGGCCGGTTTGAGACGGTGAAGATTGATCCTGAAGGGATCGAAGAGAATCGCATGGTGGTGTTCACAAGTCCGTTTCGTTTGAGCAAGGAGACGTCCCAGACTCATTGGGACTACGTTCGCCAAACGGGTACGTCAGGTCACCTCAGCTTTGCCGCAGCGACAGTGAACAGAGATGATATCTATGGTGTTGCGTTATTCCGAGGCAAGGATGAAGCTGCGATTCAAGCGTGGCTTGATGCGGATCCGATCATCAAGGGTGGAGCGTTGAAAGCGTCCATCTTTCCTCAATGGCTAGCAAAGGGAACCTTGCCTAAATCTTAGGCTGCATGGATTGACTGGGTTGTAGACTTGTCAGATGCGAACAGTTTCTGGATGGGTGGTCGCCGGTACCTTCTTGCTTGCCGGTTCGGCCCACGCCGACAAGTTTTGTTTTATCGTCGCAGGCGACGGACGGTCTGACCCCAAAGCCCATCGGCCAGAAGACAAAGACGGTGTCAATACCCTCATCACTGGCGAGATATGTAAGGCCGTACTCAAAGAAAAGGCAAAGTTCCTGATGTGGACGGGAGACTTGGTCTATGGATACGAAAAGGCCAATCCAAAAGCGTTTGAGACGCAGTTGCTTAGTTGGAGAAGCATCATGCAGCCGCTATACGACAAGCACATCCCCGTGCTCCCATGTCGTGGCAACCACGACTCCTCAAGTGCAGAGGCTGACGCGACGTGGAATAAGGTGTTTTCTGGCAAGTACGCCCTGCCCCAAAATGGGCCAGCGAGCGAGATCAACCGAACGTTCTATCACATGCAGGGCCCCGTTCTTGCGATAGGACTCGACCAGTACATTCAGAAAGGCGAGGCGGTCAATCAGCCATGGCTCGATGGAGTTCTGGCCAAGCACAAGAAGCCGTTCGTATTCTCTATGGGCCACGAGCCAGCGTTTATGGATGGTCGACATAAAGACAACATGGATGCCTCGCCTGATAAGCGAGATGCATTTTGGGAAAGCATTATCAAGGCTGGAGCTCGAACTTTCTTCTGTGGACACGACCACTTTTATGATCACATGAAGGTTGTCAAAGCCAACGGAATTCCTGGACCCGAGATGCATCAATTTACGGCTGGAACGGCAGGTGCTCCTTTCTATGAGGAAGGCGAGTATTCGGGAAACAACACTGGCTGGAAAGTAGAGAACGTAAAGCACGTTGACCACACCTACGGCTATTTGCTCGTGGAGATTGATGGAACGAAGGCGACAGTGACGTTTAAGGGAAGAACCTCTCCTGGCAATTACGCTCCCATGGATAGCTTTAGCTACGAAACAAAATCCCCTAGAAGGTAGCCAGCCAGCCCCGAAAAAGCCGGAGGTGATCGTACCGACTTCCCGAATCTGGAGATCCCAACCACGGATGATGCCTGCAGCCGGAGCTGAAAGCGGAGCCTGGAGGCTCGTGAACCGCCTGCTTCGGAAGTCCAAAGCATGATGTGCCCTCCGAGCACTCGATGGGTAGCCTCCACGCTCCGTTTCACTCCGGGTGGAGGCATCATCGTACGGGAGGCCGTCGCGGGTTCTCATTACACGATTCCGGACGACGCCGCGGAGACGTCGTCTACGGGGGTTGTTGAATTTGGAGGGTGTAAACTGTCTCTCAATGACTCTTCGTGAGGTGCTCCACGCGCACATACCAACTCTGACGCGCGAAAGCACGGTGCGGGATGCTGTCGACAAGATGGACATCTATCAGTTTCCAGCGCTTGTCGTTGTAGATGAAGATATGTGGCCTGTTGCAGTGGTGACGGAAGGCGACCTTTGTCGAGTTGTCGCCAAACGAGATAGCCTTACGAGCATGGCTCAGGAACCGGCATATATCTATGGAAGTCAAGACCCGACCACCATGGTTGCGGACAGTGAAATTGGTGAGGCTTTTCACAAGATGCTGAGCAGCGGCTTAACAATTTTGCCAATCATTGACGATGGGCGAATGGCAGGCATAGTATTGCGCGTAGACCTTATGCAGGCAATGCTTTTGGACATTCACTCAACTGAAGCTTGAGTGAATGTTACGAGGAAAAATGATCGAAACAGGTTCCCCCTTCCCAAATTTCTCTTTGTCCGATCAAGATGGAAAATCTTGGACGCTCGACGATTTCAAGGGTCAAAAGGTGGTCGTCTACTTCTATCCGAAGGACGACACTAGCGGCTGCACCGTTGAGGCATGCGAATTTCGAGACGCGCTTCCCAATATTCCAGGCGTGAAAGTGATTGGCGTCAGCCCAGACAATATTAAGTCTCACAAGAAATTCGTGGATAAGTTCAGCTTGAATTTCACCCTGTTGGCAGATCCTGACCATGCGCTCTGTGAGGCCACTGGCGTTTGGGTTGAGAAGTCAATGTACGGCAAAAAGTATATGGGTGTCGAAAGAACTACTTTTGTTTTGGACGAGGCGGGAGTCATCGTCAAAACCTTCAACAAAGTCAAACCTCAGGGTCACGCGGCACAGGTATTGGCCGTCCTATCCTAACGCGAACGGTAAACTCATTCGGATGCCTGACATAATTACTGCCCCGGCAATCAGAGCCATGCGTGCTAAAGGAGTCAAAGTGGTTTGCATTACCGCTTATGACGCCGTTCTCGGAGCGTTGGCGGATGCCGCTGGTGCAGATCTCATCCTGGTTGGTGATTCCGTTGGCAACACAGTGTTGGGCTATTCGTCTACCCTGCCTGTGAGCCTCGAACAGATGGTTCATCACACACGCGCGACACGGCAAGGAGTAAAGCATGCACTCCTGGTTGCGGACCTGCCTTTTGGTTCGTATCAGTCTTCAGTAGGACAGGCGGTCGATGCTTCAGTCGAGCTGATTAAAGCAGGTGCCCAGGCGGTCAAACTCGAAGGCGCTTACACCGAGGCGATTGCTGCGATTGTGCGTGCTGGGATCCCGGTAATGGGGCACGTTGGAATGACACCACAATCCGTTAATGCGTTTGGAGGATTCCGTGTTCAAGGGAAAGGGGACGCAGGTAGTGCAGTCATTGAAGAAGCCAAGCAAGTTGAAGCCTCTGGAGCTTTCTCGATTGTATTGGAGCTTATCCCTGCCCAACTAGCGGCGCAGATTACGGACCATCTGTCTATCCCCACAATTGGTATTGGGGCTGGGTCGCATTGCTCAGGGCAGGTTCAAGTTATCTATGATGTGTTGGGCCTAAATCAAAAGCCGTTGAAGCATGCCAAGCCGTATCTCTCAGGTCACGACAGCATCGTAAGTGCGATCAAAGAGTATTCGGCTGAGGTTCGTGATGGGACATTCCCTAGTGATAAACATTCGTTTTAGGCTGCTCATTGAAGTTTGATTCAGGAACAATCTGTTGAAAATCGTAACGCGTATCTCAGAACTTTCGCACGACGTCGGCACGTCCATAGGCTTGGTGCCGACGATGGGCGGATTCCACAAAGGTCATCTTCAGCTGATGAAGACAGCCAAAGAAGAGTGTGATCTTGTCGTCGCGTCACTATTCGTCAATCCGACTCAGTTTGGTGAAGGGGAGGACTTCGAGCGCTACCCGCGTAACCTAGAAAGAGATGCCAGCCTTGCAGAAGAAGTAGGTGTTGACGTCTTGTTCGCGCCTAGTCCTGAAGAAGTGTATCCACGTCTGGGATCTGTGATTCATGTCCCTGTTGTGTCAAAGCTTTGGGAGGGTTCTCATCGTCCTGGACACTTCGAGGGCGTCGCAACCGTCGTCTGTAAGTTGCTTAACATGGTGGGGCCCGATGTGGCTTACTTCGGATTGAAAGACTTACAGCAGTGCTTGGTTGTGAAGCGAATGGTGGAAGACCTGAACATGCCGTTAACGATTAGTTTGCAGCCAACAGTGCGTGAAGAAGACGGGTTGGCGATGTCGAGTCGCAATGCTTACTTAACGCACGAGGAACGACTACTAGCTCCTTCGGTATACAGGAATCTATCAGAGTGTAAACAGAAACTTCAAGTTCCAGATCTCACACACGAGCAGGCTGAAGGCATACTCCACCATGCAAAAACCTCCCTGGAAGATGATGGATTTCGAGTCGACTACTTTGAGCTAATCGAATTAGAGACGACTAAAGCTGTTAGAAATCTCTCGATGCAGTGTGCGCTTATAGCAGCTGCGCGTCTGGGAAAGACACGCTTAATCGACAACGTATTGCTGTGAATATAGGCCCATTTTGCTTCTGAGTTAGCAGTATTTAAGGTTAATTAAGCAAAACGTGGTGTATATTAACGAAATTAAGTTAAGAGGCAAATATTGAAAAAAACCGTACAGAACGTAAAGAATTCGCTCAAATTCAAAGCTCAGGAAAAAGAAGGAGTGCTGTCGATAAAGGTCGGCGTCAAGAAGTATTCCGTACCTGTTAAGGCTCGCATGCTGAGCAGTTCAAACTATCTGTTTCTGTCCTTCCCAGCTTCTTCCGAGTTATACGAGATTGATTCAAAGCAACTGACGGCTTTGGATAAAGATGCGGATGCGACCGATGCATTCGATGTTCTGAATCCTGGAAAGAGACGCACTCGACGCCGCTCTTCCTCGGTTTCGATGCCAACAGAGCTTGCCGAGGCTCTGAAGAATTTGCCGTCTGGCTATAAGCTCGGATACGGTACGGACGGGACTCCAAAGCTCGTTCGCACCCGAAAACGCGGAAAGGCCTGATTGCTTTCGAGTAAGTTGTCTGTTAGCCTTGATTAAGTGTGGTCATATGGGTCACCATAAGACCGTTTCGCCGAAGTAGCTCAGGGGTAGAGCAGCTGTTTTGTAAACAGCGGGTCGCGGGTTCGAATCCTGTCTTCGGCTCCAGTTTAATGACGGACTATTACGACCATCCACATCGTCGTTACAACCCGCTCCTTGATGAGTGGGTGCTCGTCTCACCCCATCGCACAAAACGACCTTGGCTGGGGCAAAAAGAGACGATTCCGGCGGATAACCGTCCGCAACACGATCCGAACTGCTATTTGTGTCCTGGCAATGTTCGTGCCAATGGCGAGCACAATCCAGACTACACTGACACGTACGTTTTTGAGAACGACTTTGCGGCTCTTCTACCTGCGTTAGTTGGGGCTGAGCCAGTCTCAAAGGGCCTTCTCCGAAGCGAACCTACCGCGGGAGAGTGCAGGGTGCTGTGTTTCTCTCCCCGACACGATTTGTCCTTGGGACAGATGGATCCACCGGCCATTCGGCGAGTGGTGGACATGTGGGCGGACCAAATAACCGATGTGGGATCCAGGCTCAAATGGGTGCAGATCTTTGAGAACAAAGGATCAGCGATGGGAGCATCCAACCCTCATCCTCACGGTCAGGTATGGGCCTGTGATTACCTACCGACATTAGTTGCGCGGGAAGACGCATGTCAGAGCGCTTACTTCGCAAAGAACGCGAGTCCAATGTTGGTTGACCTCGTTGAGCAAGAGCTCCGCGAGGGGCAGCGTGTCGTTGCTGAATCGATGCACTGGCTACTGATCGTTCCGTTCTGGGCTACGTGGCCCTTTGAGACACTATTAATGCCAAAGCGGCATGTACGACGGCTGCCGGAACTTACCGACGGTGAGCGTGACGATTTAGCCGTGATACTCAAGACCGGAATTCGAGTTTACGACGAACTGTTTGAAACGAGCTTCCCTTATTCCATGGGGTGGCATGGAGCGCCGACGGATGGCGCTGATCATCCGCATTGGCAACTGCATGCTCACTTCTATCCGCCCTTGTTGCGTTCAGCGACCGTTAGGAAGTTTATGGTGGGCTTTGAATTGCTTGCGGAAGCTCAACGGGACGTCACCCCGGAAGGTGCGGCTGAGCGATTACGCGCACTTGTTTAGCCAAAGCCGGAAACCCTGTAACGGGAAAGCTGGACTCGCGAAACGGCCCCTTTCACAGCAATAATCAGTTCGTTACGATCAGAGCACTTGGATGTGTTATTGGCGGTCACGAGCCTTGAATGATGTGACCGCCTCTTTTAGAGTGAGAAGGATTAGCGACCGCTAATCTCTTCGGAGCCTGTTCGGCCGGTGAAACTCTCACCGGCGTGAGGCATCATCAGATCTTCGACTGCTGGACCACGGTCACCGCCGTCGAAGATGACATCGTCGCCGCCAAGAGGATATTCCTTGCGAAGCGGGAAGCCCTTCCAGTCATCCGGCAGAAGGAATCGAGTGATTTGTTCGTTGCCTTCAAACACGACTCCGAAGAGGTCGTTGACCTCTCGCTCAGGGTATTCCGCCCCGAGGTACAGATTCTTGAGGGTTGGAATCGTTTGGCCGTCATCAACGGCTACCTTCACAAAGAGCCTTGAGTAGTGCTTGAGAGACATGAGGTTATAGACCACCTCGAAGCGCCCCTCAAGGTCGCGTTCGTGATCCCATCGGCTGTAATCCACCCCTACGCATTCACAGAAATAGCTGTATTGGAGATCTGGATCATCTCTCAGGAACTGGGCGACCGCTGGAAGAGAAGTTCGGCTTACGCAAATATAAGTTTCACCGACAAATTCCTTCACCTTGATGAGGTCGTCTGGAAATGCTTCCTGGACTTTCGATACATCAAGCCGAACTCCGTCAGTTACAGGGATCAATTTGCGCCTCCAATGAGAGCTGGCTCAAGTCCTTCGATCTCGGATTTGATGATGCCCAATTTCTCCGGTGCAAGACCGGTGGTTTCATCCCAGTCGATTGCGCCAACCTTAATCGCGTAGACGTATCCCAGAATCCAAGTGGCCATGTAGGTTATGAATTCGAAGAAGCTGAATATCGCGAATTCGGTATCGGAGTTTTTGAATACCGTCATCCAACTCCAGAGGAACACGACCTCGATGTCGAACAGGATGAACACGATGGCGACCAAATAGAATTTGATCGGAAATCTTTCGTGAGCGTCTCCAACGGGAGCAACGCCGCACTCATATGCGGAGGTTTTGTACGGGGTGACCTTTTTCGGGCCAACGAGCCAGCTTAGGACAACAAACGCGCCGCAAAGAACGGCCGCAAACCCAAGCAAAACAAGTATTCCAAGATACTCCTGCATGTCTCCGAGAGGTTACCCCGAGTGAGCCTAGGTTAGCGCCCCACACGAGTGTCCAGCCAGGGCAATTCGCGTATGGTAAGTTGAGTGCCTACGGTCAGACTTCAAGATGGAACTGGAACGTCAACTTCTCCGCCATAAGGATGCTGTCTATCGGCAGATGGTTCGAACATGCGGTAACCATGAGGATGCCGAGGACGCCTTGGCCGATGCGCTTCTTGCCGCGATAAAGGCATCGGAACAACTCAAAGAGCCCGCCAATTTTCAAGCATGGCTCGCTCGGATTGGAACTCGAGCATGCATTCGTTCGCGAATACGTGAGCGGTTGCTCCAGACGATCTCCCTATTTGACCTAGAATCTCGAGGCTTCGAAGTTCAAGACGTGGCTAGAAATCCTCTCACTGAAGCTGAGCAATCGGCCCTCAAAAGTTGCGTGAGTGGAGCAATCGATTTATTGCCGCCTATATATCGTGATGTCTATTTGCAGCGAGAGATCCTCGGCGAAAAGGCCGAGGATGTCGCGCTGAATCTGAATATATCCATACCAGCCGTTAAGTCCCGTTTGTTTCGTGCGCGGGAGATGATGCGGGAGTCGCTAGATACCGGCTTAGGTTGCCGCCAGTTGGTGGATTCCGAAACCTAGGCTGCTTCCGAGATATCGAATACTGAAGATACATCGGGGCTCATCCTCATCGTGGCGATGGCCGTGCAGTACTTTTCATCACTGAGTTTGATTGCTTGTTCGACAGCACCCGTATCCAAGTTGACACCCTTTAGGTGATGTTTGAATACGAGGCTGGTGTACGGTCTTGGGTATGGCCCATCCTCTGCTCGCGTTCCTTCGACCTCAATCGAATACGACGTGAGTTGCTGCCTTTTCTTTTCCAAAATGAGGAGAACGTCGATGCCTGAACATGCGGCGGCGGCACTGATAAATGCCTCCATTGGACTTGGTCCCATGTTCTGCCCGCCGACTTCGGGATAAGCGTCCATGAGGAACCTGTTGCCACTTGGCGGCTGCGCCTCAAATACTCGGTTTCCTTTCCACTCTACTGTTGTCATTGGTGTCACTCCTTGAGCTTTCTATTTGTATAGGGGCGTAGTTGTGGGAAAAGGATTCGTGCCAAGGAGGACCGTACGGAAATAGAAACGCCTCCCAGCGAGCACTTCTGCTCACCGGAAGGCGTTTGTGCCTTTCGAAGGATAACTAAGACAAAACGGGCTGTCGGAACGTCCTTCCAACCGCGGCGGCAATTGCTTCCAGCTCGGGCATGAGCTTTTCGAAGCCTTCTATAGTGATGCTTTGAGCTCCGTCCTTGATCGCATGGTCTGGGCTTGGATGAACCTCAATGATGAGACCATCGGCGCCAACTGCGACCGAGGCTTTGCTCATGGGGCCAACCAATTCGCGTCGCCCGGTGCCTTGTGATGGATCGACGATCACGGGAAGGTGGGTAAGTGAGTTGAGGGCAGGGACCGCCGAGAGGTCGAGCGTGTTGCGCGTGTACGGCTCGAAGGTTCGAATACCGCGCTCGCACAGCATGATCTTCTCGTTACCGCCGGCAGCTATGTATTCAGCAGCGAGTAACCACTCCTCGAACTTTGCTGTCATTCCACGCTTCAGCATGACCGGGGTGCGGGACTGACCTACCTCACGTAGGAGGTCGTAGTTCTGCATATTGCGGGTCCCGATTTGAAGGATGTCAGCGTACTGCGCCACTTCCTCTACCTTTCGGACATGCATGACCTCCGTGACGACTTTAAGGCCGAACTGCTTGCCAGCTGCCTGGAGGAGTTCTAGCCCTTCGACTCCCATTCCTTGATAGGAGTAGGGTGATGTGCACGGCTTGTAGGCTCCGCCTCGAAGAATGCGTGCGCCTGCCTTGGCAACCTTTTCGGCCGTGTAGAGAAGCTGGCCTTCATCTTCAACCGTGCAGGGACCAGCCATCATGACAATTTTATCACCGCCGATCAAAACGCCGCCGACGTCAATCACGGATTTCTTCCCGCGATACTCTTTGGCGACAAATTTGTAAGGCTTCGTAATGAGGATCACATCCTCAACCCCTTCGTAAGCACGAAGTTGGTCAATCGAGTCCACCTTTTGGTGCTCGGCACCACCCACGGCGCCAATGACGGTTTTCTCCACCCCAAAGATCGGATTGACGACATATCCGAACTCTTCAAGGCGATCACTGATCTCTTTCACTTGGGCAGTTGTACTGCCGGTTTTCATGACGACGATCAATTCGTCACCGCCGCATTCATGACAATCTCAAGCTGTTCAACGAAAATCTGCATTTCTTCCTCTGTACCGACACTCACCCGCAGGCAGTTCGGATTTCCTAGCACGTCGCCCGGGCGAGTGATAACTCCTCGCTCCAAAAGGGCTTGAAAAACGGGTCTAGCGGGCCTCCCCAGGTCCGCGTATATAAAGTTCGCAAAGCTTTCACATGGCTTTGCCCCTAACTTCTCAAAGGCGCCGGCGAGGAATTGAATGCCTCGCCGGTTGTTCTCCACCGTCTTCCTAACATGCTCCTCATCTTCCAGAGCGGCAATGCCTGCCAGTTGGGCAAGGCAGTTCACGTTGAAGGGTTCTCTGACCCTGTTGATGGCGTCAATAATCTCATCGGGGCCGAAGCCATATCCAAGGCGAATTCCAGCCAAACCGTATGCTTTGCTGAACGTCCGCAAGCCGATCACATTCTTGCCATCAAGAACGTAGTCTCGTGAATTCGGGAAATCTGCAACACCGTCAGCAAACTCGAAATAGGCTTCGTCGAGTACGACGACGACATTCTCAGGGATGTCCTTAAGGAACTGGTCGAATTCAGGTTTTCGAACAATCGTTCCCGTTGGGTTGTTTGGGTTTGCAATCCAAATAAGCTTCGTATTTTCAGTGGTCGCTTTCGCCATCGCCGTCAAGTCGTGCCGATACTCTGCATCAAGCGGGACCTTGATGAGGCGGGAAGGACTGAGCTGAGCCGCTGGATCGTAGCGTGAAAACGACGGGTCGCCCATGATCATCTCGTCCGATTCTTCACCCATCAGGATGAGGCCAATCATATGGATGAGTTCATCGCTGCCGTTACCCACCATCAAGTTGGTGGCAGGGATGCCTAGATGGCGGGAAAGTGCTGACTTCAGGTCGTAGGCAGCTCCATCAGGATAGATGTGCATCTTTTCCGCCGCGGTTTTTACCGCTGCGATTGCCTTTGGCGACGGGCCAAATGGGTTCTCATTGCTTGCTAGCTTGACTACGCGGTCCAGCCCCAACTCCCGCTTGACCTCGTCGATAGGTTTGCCGGGGGAGTACGGTTGCATGCGCAACACGTTCGGGCGAATAGGGATCATAACGTTCATTATGGCAGGCGGTCTCGAAGCGTGGCTGGCAGGCGGCAGTACACTTGGCCCGGCTAGCAGCAGTTCAGTCCCAGACTTCGTTGGGTTACGCACGCCTCAGAGATGGCCCCAATTGATGAATTTTCCATGAATTGCCACTCAAAACCTCGTGTAGAGGGCGATGTGTCCGATCTCCCCTCAACCACCATGCCGGTATGATTAGTCGGCAAGATGGGTGCTTTTTTCTGGGTTTCGGATCCTAAGGCTTGGATAGCGCTCGTAACGCTGACTTTCTTACAGATCGTTTTAGGCGTGGACAATATCGTTTTGCTCACGATTTTGTCTGGCCAACTGCCTGCATCCGATCAAGCTAAAGCCAGGAAACTTGGACTTATCGTGGCGATGGTGTCACGCCTGATCCTACTCTGCACACTGCTTTGGATCGCAAGTTTTCTAGAACATCCCCTATTCAAGGTGCTCGGCCAAGGGGTTTCCGGTAAAGACCTCATCTTGATCGCTGGCGGCCTTTTCCTTATCTCAAAGGCAACCACTGAAATTCACCACAAGATGGAAGGGGACGAGCACCACCGAAAACTGAATGTGTTTCCGAGCCTTAACGCGGTATTGCTCCAGATCTTCGTTCTTGACGTAGTGTTTTCGCTCGACTCGGTGATCACCGCGCTTGGCATGGTGCAGATCATGGCCATTCAGGTGATTGCGGTCGTTTTGGCATCAGGTGTGATGTTGGTCGGCATCAACTCGCTGGCCAAGTTTGTTGACAAGCATCCGACCGTCAAGATGCTTGCGCTGTCCTTTTTGGTCCTTATTGGGGTCAACCTTGTCGCAGAGGGCTTTGGATACGACATACCACGGGGATACACGTATTTCGCGATGGCGTGGTCTGTGTTGGTGGAGATGCTGAACCTCCGCTTCTTCAAGAAGCGAAAGATTCAGCTAGTTGCCGATTCTACTGCTGGCCATACCAGTCCGCATCCGAAACCTCAGCCCATCGCTTCAGGATCGACTGCAAAGCTGAATCCGAAAGCCGACCCAACTGCGCGAAAGCAGAATTCTCGGCCCAGCGCGAAGGGTTCTTCGTCCCGACGATCGCGACGTTAACGGCGGACTGGCTGAGGGTGAATCTGAGGGCGGTTGCTACGGCATCGGCTTCTGTGAGGAATGGGTACTGGAGTTTCTGAAGTCGCTCCCAATACGTTTGGTAGTAACCGTTGGTTGGTGGCTGGTTACCACTTCGCCACGCAACGTTGGCCACCGGACGCTTTGCGATGACTCCCATTCCACTTTCTTCGGCCTTTGGAAGGGTCAGGGCCAAGCACTCTTGATCGGCAATGTTAACAGAGGTCTGGAGGCTATCGAAGGCACCAGATTCCACCGCATAAAGTGCATCGAGGTGATCGCCGCTATATCCAACATAGCGCGTTTTCCCTGCTTCCTTGGCACGAAGAAGAACATCAATGACGTCCCCTTGGCGCAATAGTTGTTCGGAGCACGAGTGCAGTTGGACTAGATCGACGCAATCCGTCTGAAGTCGCTCAAGGCTTCGCTCGATACTCAGCGTAAGCATTTTGGGATCCCAGTCGGGAAGGTCAAATCCAGAGGAATGGCCACATTTCGTGAAAAGATAGAAATCGCTCCGGCGACCGCTCACTGCTTGCCCAATCTTGAATTCGCTATCGGCATAGCATTCTGCCGTATCGATGACGTTCAAGCCTGAATCAAGTGCAGCATTCAGCAGAGCATCCACGTCTGCCTGGGGGGCGCCCTCAAATCCGATCTCGGCTCCTCCAAAGCCCAGCACGCTCACCAGCATGTCTGTCTTCCCAAATTTACGCTTTTCCATTTGGTCTTGATGATAGCGCGCTCTTGCTCCATTGGCGGCGACGAAAAGAGAGGGATCGTTTGGCAAAACGGAACATCGACGGGTCATCAGGAGGTCACACCACAAAAGATGTCAATAGACTCTTAAGAGGAAGAAATGAAAACGATTCGACTCACAACTTTGGCTGCCGCATGCGGTCTTCTGGCATCGATTTGCACGGCGCAAGCAGCAGGGACTGTCGCAGTTGGTCCATGGCGATTTACCGAAGGTAACGAGACATCTCGAACAATGTTGATTAGCACGGTCAAGCGAATCATGGAGCACAACGGCTTTACTGTTTTGCCACAAAACCGAGTTCAGAGCACCTACGACGGCCTACGGCCAGCTATGAAGCACCGCCGAAGTGGCGTGAACTTGCCAGACCTAGCGCGATACGCCCATGCATTACAGGCTGACCGTCTGGTGTTTGGTGCCGCTTCTTGGCATACCCGCAGCATTTGGGTTGGTACCGGCCCTAAGACGATTTCAACCGCCACGATTGATCTGTTCATCTATAACGCCAAAGCGAACAAAATCGCGTACCAAGCGCTCGGGGTAGAAGGACGAAGTGACGAGAAGGAATCCGTCATCAAGGATATCGCAGCGGTTGTGCTCACCCCACTCGTCACCGTCGTGAGCGGCGGGCCAGCAACACCAAGAGAGCAACGAGCCGCTCAGATTGCTCTTGGACGAGCGCTGCGTCCTTGGACTGCCAAGCACGGAAATCGCTAAACTTCTCAGGTCTAGCGACGATTAACCTTGCATGGCGATGAGTTTTTCGAGTCTTTCGGAATGCTCTTGCCATGCAGACATACTGCCTTCAAGTTCTTCTTGAAGGCGTTGATGTTCTCGGGTCAAACTGAAGACGTCTGCGGTTGGCGAGAGGTTTGCCAACTGCTCTTCTAGATCCTTGAGAGCTTGTTCGTCATCCGCAATTTGGGTTTCCACTTCGGCCACAAGCTTGGTGATACGGCCAATCTCTTTACTGAGTTCGCGAGGAGTTAGCTGTGGCTCTTCCGGCTTTTCCTGGCCCAAGAGCTTAGGAATAACAGGGGCTGGCGAAATGGGTTTCTGTGCCTTTGTCGCTTGTTTCGTGGATCGGTTTCGATATTCGGTGTACGAACCGTGAAAGACAATCGGACCAGCTTTACGAACATCGAGAGTTTGTTGGGTCACCTGGGTCAGTAGCCACCTATCGTGAGATACCAAGATAAGTGTGCCTTTGTAGTCCTTGAGAACTTCGGCCAGGGCCTCTCTTGAGTCCATATCCAAATGGTTTGTTGGCTCGTCAAGGATGAGCAGGTTTGGCTGAAGCTGAGTCAATCTCGCCAGTGAAAGCTTGTTTTTCTCACCACCGCTTAGAGTCTTAACGGGCCGATAGACGTCGTCGCCAACCAGGAGAAACCTAGCGAGCAGATTTCTGGCATCGGGGGGCTTCATATCCATTTCCCATACCATCACGTCGAGCGGTGACATATCGGGATCGAGGTCTGATGTGTCCTGTGAAAAATATCCGGCAATAACGTTCGAGCCAAGTTTGATCTTGCCAACCAAGGGATCGAGCTCGCCAAGGAGAACCTTGATCAACGTGGATTTACCCGCGCCATTTTCGCCAATAACACCCCAACGATCGCCGTATCTTGCTGTCCATTCCATGCCCGAAAAAAGGGTCGTCTTTTCGCCTTCCTCTGACACAAACCCAATGGCGAGTTTCTCGGCCGCGACGACGACGTCACCACTCCGCTTGGCATCGCCAAATCCGCCTTTCATGCCTTTTTCGTTCTTAGGGGCTTCGACTTTCGTTTCCAAAAGTCGGTTCATCAGCTTAAGGCGACCACGAGCTTGTGCGGTGCGCTGGGAGTTCATGAAACGCCTTACGTACTCGTCCATCTTGGCGAGTTCAATCTCTTGGCGTCGGGCGACTTCAGCCTGTCTTTCGTCTTCTTCGGCGCGGAGTTGAAGATATTTGGGGAAGGGACCAGGATAGGATTTGACGGTGCAATCCTTCATGAGCAGAACCCGCTCTGCGGTGTTGTCTAGGAAGGCCCTGTCGTGTGATACGAGCAGGACCGCACCGTGATATCCTTTGAGCCATCCTTCCAACCACTCTGTGGCCTGAAGGTCAAGGTGGTTGGTTGGCTCGTCAAGAATCAGGAGGTCGGGCTCTTCCAGAAGCAAGCGAGCGATTGCGAGGCGCGTCTTTTCTCCGCCACTCAGCTTTGAAGTTGGCTTATCGAACTCATCTTCCGTAAAGCCCATTCGCTGGAGCACGACTTTGATGTCACGTTCCGCGGAGTAGCCCTCAGCCTCCAAGAAATGCTCATGGAGCAAAGCATATTCCTCCAAGTCCTCATCGGAAGGAGAGCCGAGTTCCAGTTTTGCTTCGAGTTCGTTGAGTCGTCCCCGCAACTCAAGTTGCTGCTTGACTGCCTCTTCCGCCTCTTCGAGAACGGAGTGGCCCATGGAAACCGGTGCTTCCTGCCTTAGGTATCCAATCTTGGCACCCTTGGCAAAATGTACCGTGCCACTATCCGGTTCCATTTGGCCGGTTAGGATTTTTAGCAGGGTCGTCTTACCGGTTCCGTTACGCCCAACGAGGGCCACCTTTTCGCGCGAGTCGAGCCGAAAAGTTACGCCAGAGAGGATCTGATCCACGCCAAACGACTTAGCGACATTGGAAACGGAAAGCAGCACTGGTTAAGTATGAAGCCTTCGGGTTGATTACTTGTTGATGACAAAGACGCTGGCGTCGAACACGTTCGGATTTCGCTTAATAAGCTGAATCGCTTCCTCCGACGGCTCTTTGTCGATGGTGATTTGCGCAATTGCCGCTTTGGCACCGCCGAGGATGATGTTCTCCATCTCCTGAACGCTTGCTCCTTCGTCCTTGAGCACAGACAAAATGTGAGCGAGCACACCCACCTTGTCGAGGTGGCGAACTACTAAGAGGTGCGTGGCAAGTTCAGCACGGCTAATGTTGACGACGTTCGGGACGATTCCGGTTAGCTTGTACTCACGGACGATACGGACAGTCTCTGCAGCGATAGCTTCTTGAGCCTGCTCGGTGCTGGCACCGATGTGGTGGGTGCAATAGACGTTTTCAGCCGACCGGAGTACTCCGTCGTAAGAACCTGTCGCCGAGGACGGTTCACCCTCGAAGACGTCAAGCCCGGCAATGATCCCCTTCTCGCTAACCGCCTTGAGCAACGCCGCCTGATCGACGACTTCGGCTCGGCTCGTATTCACGAAGATTGCCCCTGGCTTCATGGCATCGAGAAAACTCGCATTGACGAGACCACGCGTTTCTGGAGTGAGGGAAACGTGAATCGAGATGGCATCGGACATCCGAGCGAGGTCTTCGGGTGTACTGGCACGCCCAATACCGAGGGCGGCAGCGATATCTGGCGTCATCCAGCGCGAATAGGCGATGACATTCATTCCAAAAGCTCTAGCGCGTGGAATCATCTCTTGCGAGATCTTGCCCATGCCGATGAGCCCCAGCGTTCTGCCGTGAAGTCCCCGGGCGACGCTGAATCCCTTCTTATTCCAAACGCCTTCTCTAAGTTGAGAAACGTTATCGGGAATGTGGCGGTCGCAGGAAATGATCAGCCCGAATGCCAGCTCAGCGACAGCCTGTGAATTCTTGCCTGGACAATTTGTAACCAACACTCCGTGCTGACTCGCAGATTCAACGTCAATCGTGTTGTAACCAGCGCCAGCGCGAATGATTAGGCTCAGGCTTGAACCCTCAATCATCGTTGCCGTGACTTTTGTCGATCGAACGACAAGCACTTTTGCTGCTGATTCTGTGAGCCTAGTGGCGAGCAAATCGTCTTTTAGGTCAGGTTCGTAAAGAACTTCCGCCCCAATTGCCTTGAGCCCGTCGAGCCCACTCTTTTCGAACTTATCTGCTACCAGAATCTTCATGCCGGTGAGACAGTGTACCGAGGTGGGGCCCCCAACACACTCTCGTTATCCAATGCCGAACAGTCCTCTCTGAGTTGGTTGGCTGTTCAGTGCTTCCTGAAGTCCTTCCGGGGTGGCCAACGGAGTGCCACTAAGTCCAATGAGGGCTTTGCTAGCGGGAGATCCATCTTCACGGATGATCAGGGGGCAAAGTTTTTTTCGTGTCGCTTCCACTGCCCCGATCCAAGTTCCACCTTCTTTGAATCTTGCCTGGACGACGACTGTCTGCTCAGATGCGGCATAGATGAGCGTATTTCTTTCCATGGCGGCGGCGGTACTAAATACGTCGTCCGGAGCACAAACGGACAAGCCGCAACGTGCCGCGCGAACGTACCCGTTGATTCCAAATGGCAAGATCTCAACAGCTTGCCCCCCACGTGCAACAGCCCCGGCAGCACCAGCACGGTCACATCCATCTGCACCTCCCGAGACGATCGAGAAACCTAACCGGACGGCTTCGCCTCCAACGTTCACGGCAAACTCCTTGACGTGAGGCTCAATTTGACGACTCCCGACGATGCCGAGCAAAGCAGATTCAGGCATTGCGCCTTTGATCCAAAGTGCTGGCGGGGCGGAGTGGCCGAGTCGCTCAAGCCATCGTGCTGGATAAGTCACTTCTACAGCTGTAAGCACCGAGCGCGCTGAGACCAGTTCTTTGGATGCTTGAATAAGTTCATCCGTCTCAAGGAGAATGGCTTCTTCCCAAAAGCCGGCCTTACGAAGCACTGCTGGGGAATCAGCAATCGAACACTCTGCGGTTCGTAGGTTTGAAACGACCTGGACCCACCGGCGACGAGGAACGTTGATCGGGCGAGAGAGCCCACGCAAGTAAAGCGCTGTCAAGCAGACCGAGATTTCCTCCAACATGGTTCGTCCTTACAGCATAAATTATGCAGAGTCCCGTTATCGGGACATATGGAATGTTTGTTTCATTGTCAGTGTAAACTGACGAGTCCCTGGCCTCTCATAGTCCAATGCTAAAGCACTCCGATCTAACCCGTAACCGCATTTCCGCCTTTCTCAGCACCGAATTGAAGCCCAGAATTTTCGGGTCGCGTACGCCACTGAAGATAGAAATTAACGCGAATCCTTGCGCCACTCAAGCTGAAGCTGAGAAGGGACCCTGGAAAGAAGTCGAGGAAGGATACCAATATGGTCCCGCTTATGCGACTTATTGGTTTCGACTCACGGGGACGATTCCGGACACATTTGGCGGTCACCCTGTTGCCGTTGTCGCTGAATTAGGGGGTGAAAGAACGGTCTGGAAAGATAATTCACCGTGGTGCGGTGTTGACGTTGAGCACAGCGATTTTGGGTGGCTCGAAGGAGCTGCTTTCTCGAACGGAGGAACGCCGGCCAAGGGAGGCGAGCCTGTTGAGTTCTATATTCAGGCCTACACTCGCAACGCTCAAACGACAGTTCACGGGAAAGAGCAACCGAGAACTGCGGTTACCGAGAAGGTCGATCGCGCCGAGTTGGTGATCGTTGACCCCGATACGAAAGACCTGTTTTACGACGTCGATTTCACACTCAATTTGCTTCAGACGATTGACCCACAGGATCCCGCTTACACAACCGTCCTACGGGCGCTAAACGACGTCGTTAATAACTACTCCGCAACTGCAAGGGAATCGATCGCACGCTGTCGAAAAATCATACGTGACGCGTTGGGCTCCTTGAATGGTGAGTTCAAGCACACAATCGTCCCGGTTGGGCATGCGCACTTGGATACCGCTTGGCTTTGGCCGTTGCATATCACACGTAAGAAGATGGCCCACACCACTTCGACTCAGTTGGGCCTAATTGAGCGCTATCCCGAGTACGTTTTTGTCCACAGCCAGGCAAGCCAGTATGAGTGGCTTGAGCAGGACTATCCAGTCTTGTTCGAAAGAGTGAAAGCGGCGGTCAAGAAGGGGCAGTGGGAGCCGGTTGGATCGATGTGGGTTGAAGCGGACTGTAACTTGACGGGGTCTGAATCGCTGATTCGGCAATTCCTTTACGGCAAGCGCTACTTCCGTGAGAAGTTGGGATATACGACCGATGATATGTGGCTGCCGGACGTTTTTGGATACTCCGCAGCATTGCCTCAGATCCTCGCGAAGTTCAACATCAAATACTTCCTAACCCAGAAAATCTCGTGGAATCAATTCAACAAATTCCCGCACCACACGTTCTGGTGGCAAGGAATCGATGGCTCCCGAGTTTGGTCTCACTTTCCACCTGCGGATACCTATAACGCCTCGTGCGAGCCCAAAGAGGTGGTCTACTCGGTAAAGAATTATAAAGATCATGCGCGAGTCGACCAGTCAATGTATGTGTTCGGATTTGGCGACGGCGGTGGCGGACCTACCGAGCGACACTTGGAATTCTTGCGACGGGGAAGGCTGTCGCCCAATTACCCAGAAATCGCCAGCGGCAAAAAAGCGGTTGATTTCTTCCGAGATGCGAAGGCGAAGTCGCGCGATCTTTTGACTTGGGTCGGTGAGTTGTATCTTGAGCTTCACCGGGGCACATATACAAGCCAGGCCGCAAATAAGAAGGGAAATCGAGTTAGCGAATTTCTGCTGAGAGATGCCGAGATTCTCTCGTGCTTTACGCCAGGGTTTCCAAATTCCTATCCCTCTGAAGAGTTAGAGAGGGCTTGGAAGCTGGTGCTCCTGAACCAATTCCACGACATCATTCCTGGTTCCTCGGTGAACGAGGTGTATGTGGATAGTGCAGCGGACTACGTGAAGATCGAGCAGGCCGGAAGTCTGATCGTCACGACTGCACTTCGCGAGATTGGGTCTGCCTTTGACACTTCGTCGATGAGTCGACCCGTTGCGCTCTTCCAGAACGCCACCATGGTTTCTCAAGGGGAAATACCGTGGGAAGATGAAGTTGTGCCAGCTTCTCTGGTCACCACGGAAGAGAATTTGCCGGTTCAGCTCGTAACCGAGTTTGACGAGAGAAAACTCATTCTTCCTGTCCCGCAAGGTGCGCTTGGCAGCGTTGTGGTTGGAGACTTGAGTGAAGCTGCGTCTACTGTCAAAAATCGACTGAAGAGCAGCAATCGTCGTATCGAAAATGAGGAACTCAGCGTTCGCTTCGACGTTCACGGAAACATTACATCCATTCAGAGCCTTGAGGACCAAACCGAATTTTTAGAGCCAGGGAAGCTTGGTAACGTTTTTCAGATTTTTGAGGATAAGCCGAATTTCTGGTCTGCTTGGGATGTGGATCTCTTCGCATTCGAAACAGGACAAGACCTTATTCGAAGTGAGTCCTTTGAAATTGTCGAAAAAGGTCCAGTCAGAGTTGCAGCGGAGGTCGTAAAGCGCTTTGGAAACTCGACCATTCGTCAACGGATATCACTCGGCCCGACGCCGGGCATTCGATTTGACACAATGATCGATTGGCACGAGGAAGACAAGCTGCTGAAGGTGGCTTTCCCAGTGAATATCAATGCGAGTCGTGCGACCTACGAAATTCAGTTCGGAAATGTTGAGCGGCCGACCCACATGAACACGAGTTGGGACATGGCCAAGTTCGAGGTCTGTGCACAAAAATGGGTTGACATGAGTGAGGGAGATCAAGGCGTCGCTCTTATCAACGACTGCAAATATGGGTATGACGTTCATGGAAACGTGATGCGCCTAACCTTGCTAAGGGCACCAAAGGCTCCAGACCCTGTTTGTGATATGGGTAGGCATCGATTCACCTACACTCTCGTGCCGCACTACGGGCCGTATAACTACGCTGGCATCGTTCAAGCTGGCTACGCATTGAATGCACCACTTCGCTCCGTACTCCTTGACCCAGCCAAGGGAGAAGATGGTAGTTTGCCTGCGCTCGTGGCCTGTGAAGATCGCAATATCGTGATCGAAACAGTCAAGAAAGCAGAAGATTCGGGCGATATCATTGTTAGGCTCTACGAGTGCCACAACAGCCGTGGCCGGGCCGAGTTGACGTGTGCTCGAACTCCCAAGAGTGCGGTCCTGTGCGACCTTGAAGAGAACGAAATCATGGATCTCGACTTGCAGGATGGCATCCTAAGTTTTGAATTTAAGCCATTTGAGATTCTGACCATCAAACTTAAACTGTAGATTCGGACTATGCTTATTACGGCGAGCCTTGAAGAGAGTTCCTCGCCGTTCAACCCATGAAGCTTGGCTGGCAGAGAGGATGGGGTGGCAATCGAACGTCACTGCCGTATCTTGTTTTCATACTTTCGATTGCCGCGACAGTTTGCGCCTGGGTATGGGCTGGAATGATCATCGGCGGGCAGGACCGAGATCGGTTCGCCTATGCAACTGAGGAAGCGGAGCAGTCCATTAAGGGCCGCATTGACGACGAGGTCGACCTCCTAAAGACCAGCGCGGCCGCCTTTACGATTCAAGGTGGTTGGTCGCGATCTCAATTCCGAACCTACGTAGCCAACCTCGGGCTGAGTACCAATTTTCAAGGGTCGCAGGGGTTGGGATTCATCAAACGTGTTCGGGAGTCTCAAGTGCCGGAGCTGGAGCAGGCGCTTATCAAGCAGGGTGCTAAAGGCTTCAAGGTTCATCCGATACCCTCTGAACAAGAGGTCTATCCAATCATTTATCTCGAACCAGAAACGGAGACAAATCAGCCTTCGGTTGGATTTAACCCTTTCTCTGAACCCGTTAGGCGGGAGGCAATGACGGTAGCACGGGATACTGGTCAAACGACGATGTCTGGCGTTATTACGTCAGGCCCTGGCGTAACGCCGCAGAGGTCCCAGGGCGGATTCGTGCTGTATTGTCCGATTTACGAGGGGGGAGAGAACCCAGATTCGGTCGTCGAAAGGCGACGTTTGCTGATTGGCTTCGTTTACATCCGTTTTAGGGGAATCGATATCTTCCGAAATGTTCTGGAGGGCGAGGCGCGAAAAGATCTTGACATTGAGATATCCGACGTCCCAGACGGAGGTCCCGAGACGAGGTTCTACGCCTCATCCCGACAGACTGTCCATCGCGAATCAAGAATCGTTTTCGATGGCTATATTCCCGTGCAGGGACGCCGGTGGAAGGTTCGCTACCACTCAAGTTTGGGATTTGAGCAGCAGTCGGCAGCGTGGCTCGTGAATTGGATTCCCATCGCTGGGTTCATGGTGAGTTTGTTGCTTGCCGCTGTCAGTCTGAGCCAGGTTCGCGCATACGGGCAGCTAGGCAATCAAGCTGCGACTTTGATTCGGCGCGAGGCTGATCAGCGTCTTCTGGCCGAAATTGGGGCGACTCTCGTTGATTCTGGAGCCACTGAGCAAAACTTGAGAGCCGTTGCTGGCCTCGTCATTGCCGAAATTGCCGATTGGTTTTCGATTGTCGTTTCCGAAGGAAACCGTTCCCGAATAACCCGAGTGTCGGAAGTCGATGATCGGTGCCAATTCCCAGAAGACCCAGGTACCTGCCTTGACGAGGGTGTTCTCTTGGAGTGGCTTCTGGAGCAACGATCCGTCGTTCAAATTGAGTCGGTTAGTCGAAGCGAACCTGCACTGAAACCGCTTAGGAAACTCGGAGTTCGATCTATAGTTGTCGTGCCAATTCTCAGTCGATCTGGCGTTTTGATGTCGATGATTGCTGGACGAACTGGGAAGAGTTTCGAGCCGGATGACGTTCAGGTCCTTGAACAAATCGCGGCAAGAACATCCGTCGCTTTGGAAAGCGTTCGACTTTTCGAAGAAAAGCAGCGTGAGCTTGAAGAACGTACGAAGGCAGAAGCTCAGATTCGCAGACTCAACGAGAATCTAGAGCATATCGTCGACGAGCGGACCACCGAGCTCAAGGCCACGAATCAAGAACTCGAAGCATTTTGCTACTCCGTGTCGCACGACCTTCGGGCACCTTTGCGGAGTGTGGATGGCTTTAGTCAGTCATTGCTTGAGGATTATGGGGAGCAGCTCGATGACCAAGCCAAGGATTATATTGGTAGGGTCCGAAAGGCATCCCACAGAATGGATGAGCTGATTAGCGCTCTACTCAACTTATCTCGGATCACACGATTGGAGCTTGCTCGTCAAACCGTAGACCTGACGCAAATGGCCTGGCTCACGGTAGAAGACACTCTGGAAGGCAAAGACAAGTCTCAATACACCGTGGACGTACAGCCTGGAATGGTTGTGGAAGCCGATCCGAAGCTAGCCAGAGTTGTCCTGGATAACCTGGTCAGGAATGCCGTCAAGTTTAGTCAACGGTCATTGCCAGCTAGGATTGAGATCGGCCACAACGGCTCAGCCTTTTACGTGCGAGATCATGGTGTAGGATTCAATCCTGCCTATGCCGAAAAGCTATTTGTCGCGTTTGAGCGACTTCATACGCAAAGCGAATTCCCTGGCTCAGGAATTGGCTTGGCAACCGTGCAACGCATCGTCCAAAAACACGGTGGCAAAGTGTGGGCAGAGAGTGAAGTAGGAAAGGGGGCTACCTTCTTCTTCACTCTAGAAATCGCGGCGAGAGATTAGCCGCTGAACTTATAGCCTACGCCTCGAATCGTCATCAGACGAGTCGGGTTGTTGGCATCGGGTTCGATGCGCGTTCGGAGCCATCGAATGTGGACATCGACCGTCCGCGCCGATACAAATGCATCCCGCCCCCAAACTCGGTCCAGCAGCGTCTCTCGCGAAAATACTTGGCCGACATTTCGAGCGAGGAAATACAACAAGGCGAATTCTTTCGGCGACAGACTCAAGGGAGCAGAGTCAAGCGTCACTTCATGACTTCGGGGATCAATACGCAAGTTTCCCCGCTCGATGATCTCCTTGATCGGCTCCCCGGTTGACCTTCTCAGAATGGCTTTCACGCGGGCAGCCAATTCTGAAAGATTGAACGGCTTGACGACATAGTCATCTCCGCCCATTTCAAGCCCCTTCACCCTATCTGATTCGTCAGCTCGCGCCGAGATGAAGATGATTGGGGTGGAACTGTCCTTTCGAACTGCGCGGCAGAAATCCATGCCGGACCGTTGAGGCAGCATGATGTCCAGAATAATGAGGTCAGGCTTGACCCTGCGAAAGAGGCGCATTCCCTCCTCGGCAGAATCCGCAGTGAAGGTAGAGAACCCTTCCTTTCGGAATTTGTTCTCAACCGTCTCAACTATGGAAGGTTCGTCGTCAATAATGAGCAGCTTCACTGAGCCAGCCCCTTGGGGATCGAGTTGTAGTTTTTCGCTAAGCGCCATCCGATCACATCGTTCACGCGCCCTGTGTTCCTAATATAACAGCTTGATGCCGAAAGTATTAAAAACGAGCCCGCTACCAATTGTAGCCGATCCAGGTTAAGGGACTGTAAAGCAGATGCAAATAGACTCACTACACTAGCTTCTTCGGCTTGAGGAAGCCGAAAATTAGCTCGTTTAGTTACTAGCGATGATTTCGACGTTGGCTCTGGGCACTGTGACATCTTCACCATCGCTGAGCTTTGCTCGAAGGACGCGGACCTCTGTGCCGGAATCGAGCACAACTAATTGAGCCGGCAGATCGGTGACCGCTCCAAGTTTTCCAAAATATGGTTCCCGGATAACTCGAATCGGTGTTCCGATCTTGAGCTCGAACGATTCGTGGGATTGCACCGCTTGTTTGACATCTGCGGCGATAGGAGCAATGATCTCGGGTCGGATGACACCGGCACGAATTTGGGTTGCCCCGTTGATGCTTGCGGTTTGTCCCTCGAGCGTCTTGAAGAGCGCAAAGGTTCTCTGCGCCATCCCAAGATATCCAAAGCCTTCGGTTACCATGAGGGTGAGGTTAATCTGCTCTTGGCCGGTGATCGCAACACCAATGTCAAAACCCAAGAACTTGGTGAGATCACTGTCTTTGAGTCCGCCCGCGACAATGCCCGTGATTCCGACTTGGGAACCTTTCACGATCGCTTCGTACGTCATCCCAGAGCCACCGATGAGGATTTTTCCTGCATCTGAATCGAGGATATCGGAAGCATCAAGGATCTTGGTTGGATCTGAAACGGCGATGCGGATGACACCGACTCTCTCACCGCCAACACCAAAGATTCCCTGAATCATTGCGCATCGGGTCTCGACGATAACGCCTTCTTCAGGCATGATCTCAGCGACTTGGCCTTGGATATAAGCTTTGATATCAACTGGAATCGAAGGCTCTCGGATTAGGAGGTTTCCGGTGACGTCTGAGATCGACTCAAGGGTGCCAGTGAAATCAGATGTCACGGTAGGAGCTTTGAAGAACCCGAAAAGCTTTTTGCCTTCGGCGATCAGCATGTCTTTGGTGACGGGATCGCCAACTTTTACCTTCAGCAAAGTGGGGATGTCTTGCGGCTCAATTCCAAGCTTGTCCGCAATTTTCATCGTTTGCAGAACGCCTGGGAGCATCGCCTGAGCGACAACTTGCTGAGGACCTACCTTTTCTCCGAGCTTGACCAGCACTTCACCCTTAATCGGAAGTCGGCGAACGCGCTTGACGACAATATCGCCGCTAACTGTGAGACCGGGTGTGTATGCACTAGCCAATGTATTCGAAATCCTCCAAACGAGCGACGAAGTCGCAGGCGGAAGTTTACCGCCCCTTAAACTGAATTCACCTCAGAGAACCGACTCGTATCGGCTCGCTGAGGTGAATCTGGTCGGCGATGATAGATATCAGGCTTGAGGAGCCGGGATATCCATATCCGAGCTGTGTCCTGGGAATAGTTTCGCCTCGGGGTCGATATAAGTTTTCGCGAAACAAACCGCAGTGGCGGCTTCTCCAACGCCAGTGGCGATCAGCTTGAGTTTGCCTTCGAATGTTGCGACATCACCGACCGCAAACACACCTGGGAGGGTGGTTTCGTAGTGGTTGTCCACGACGATCTGGTTCTTGACGATATTCAATCCCCAGTCCTTGATTGGGCCGAGGTTCGACTTGAAACCGATATTGACGATGACGGCATCGCAGGGGAAGTGCTCTTTTTCTTTCGTTTGAGTGTGTTCCAAGGTCACGCCTGTGAGTTGATCGTCGCCGTGTAGTTCTTTCACCGCGTACCAGATCTTCATGTTGACGCTGCTGTCTTTGACCTTCTCGATGCTGTCCTCGTGAGCTTTGAAGACGTCTCGACGGTGAATGAGTGTGATTTCACCGGCAGTGTCTTCAAGGTTAATGCACCAGTCGAAAGCGCTGTCTCCGCCACCAACGATGGCGAGCTTTTTATCCTTGAAGACGGACTTATCGCGCACTCCGTAATGGACGCCCTTACCATGAAGGTCATCCTCTCTGTCAACTCCGATTTTCGTTGGGCTAAAGGCACCAGCGCCTGCGCTGATAATGACCGTCCGGGTAGGAAGCTCCAATCCGCTGACGGTCTTGATGAGGTAGCCCTCGTCCGTTTTGATCAACTCATTAGCGGTTTCTTCCAGAACGAGTTCGGGGTTGAACTGCGTGCCCTGAACGATCATGTCGTGGGCTAGGTCCTTGGCTAGAATCTTGGGGAAGCCAGGGACGTCGTAGACGTACTTCTCCGGGTACAAAGCGGCAAGCTGTCCGCCAAGCTCGGGAAGGGAGTCGATAATCCGAACCGACATTCCTCGCAGTCCTGCATAAAAGCTCGCAAAGAGTCCGCACGGACCACCACCGACGATCGTTACATCAACCAAATTCGTGCTCATTACTGTCTACGTCAAGTCATTCCACTCGCCTTTGAGCCCTAAGAGCGTACCCGCGCCGAAATCAGCTGTCTCTCCAGTGTGCTGGATGTGAGGTCGATTCGGCCTTAAAACGGCAATCAGTTAGGCGTCCGGTAGTTTCTACGTACTAAACAAAAACGTAGCTCTGATCTTTCCGACAACATTTTGACGATCTGCATCCAGCAAGGATGCCTCCTGCTTGAGCCAAATGGGGAAGCCGTGAGGCTAAGAGACCGACCAGCCATCGGAGGTGGGTCCGAAGGAGCACCACTAGCGATGATGCCTCCAGCCGAAGCGATAGCGGAGCCTGGAGGCTGTGAGTCCTCCTGCTCTCGGGGGAGACCGGAAGAGCATCACAAACACCAACTGCGATGATGCCTCCAGCCGGAGCGATAGCGGAGCATGGAGGCTCGAACCATCTGCTTTCGAACACGAACGCGCCGTTTGACTTCCAAGCACTCTGTCGTTTAGCCTCACGGCTTCGGCGGTGCCTCAGTCGTGAGGCATCGACGTGGGTGGGGGCTGGAAGGTTTTCCTGCCGAGCACTCTATGGGTAGCCTCCACGCTCCACTTCGTTTCGGGTGGAGGCATCATCGCGGGTGGTGTTCGGTAAACACAGAAACGCGAGGTCAATTGATTTGGACCTCGCGTTTCTGCTGTTTTGGGGTGAATCGTTAGGAACTAGTTTCGGCTAACCGTGATGATGCCAACGTTCTGGTAGGTACCAGGTCCAACTTCAGGAGTGAT
>CAILEM010000137.1 GCA_903833215.1 uncultured Armatimonadota bacterium | reverse complement strand
TCTCTCCCCGATGTCCCGAACCGTCGCTGAATCGTTCGTCACCGCAGGGCGCACGATCAACTCGCGCCTTCGCGCTCAAACAGGATCGTGCTGAATGCCCAGCGGCGAGCGAACGGCGACGATTATGGACGTCGGGGAGAGACGAGTTGGACTTTCCTATTCCGGACCCTGCGGGTGGTCAGATTCTTGGCGACGACTTTATCGGTCTTGAAGCATTCAAAAATACCAAGCGCGAAGTTTGAAACCTGGACACCCCTGGACCGGCATAATTTGGGGCGTGTCTGCGATTGCGATTGTTACTTGCCAAACCTTGCCTGAACCGGATCCGGATCAGGAGATATTGTTGGAGGCCTGTCGTGTAGCCGGATTGCCAGTTGAGATGGCGGCTTGGGATGATCCCGACGTGGACTGGTCAAGGTTTCGCTTTGCGAAGTTTCATTCCTGCTGGAACTACTACGAAAACCCGGCCGCGTTTTTGGCCTGGATGGATCGAGCTTCGACCAAGACAAAGTTTTGGAATCCAACCGAACTCGCCTGGGCGAATATCGAGAAGGGCTACCTTCGCGAGCTTGCGGGGGTTGGGATCCCAATTGTCCCCACAGAGTTTGTGCGGCGGATAAACGGGTTTGAGGATCAAGTCGCGAGAATCGGCAGCGATGATTTCGTCGTCAAGCCCATCATTTCAGCCGGTTCGTACATGACCCAGAGGTTTCATCGCGGCCAGATGGAAGAGGCCAAGGTGTTTGCGGCCCAAATCCTTAATCAGCGGCAGGCGATGGTGCAGCCGTATATCGAGAGTGTGAACCATGGCGGTGAGGTTGCCGTGGTCCACATTGACGGTGAGCTTACTCACTGCGTGGTGAAGGAACCACGATTCGCGGGGAGTGATGAGTCGGTGTCTGTTGGATTCCCGCCAACTCCAGATATTGCCAAGGCGGCGGCCAAAGTGATTGCTACCATTGCCGAGCCCTGGCTTTACGCGCGGGTTGATTTAATGAAGTCGGCAAGCGGTGAATGGTTGCTTTCTGAACTTGAACTAATAGAGCCAACTCTGTTTCTTGCCCAGAGCGAAGTCGCATTGACCCGCCTTGTGGCAGCGATGGCTCGACACTACCACGCACTTTCGGTCTAACATCTTCAAATGCCGAGCCAATCCTCCCGCGAGGGGACTTTGCCAGATCGAGAAGTGATTCGATCCTGGTTCCCTGCGCTTGCCTCTGAATTCGCTTTCCTAGAAAATGCGGGTGGATCGCAAGTCCCGCGTGTCGTTGCGGATGCCATTCACGATTACATGCTGTCGGATTACGTGCAACTTGGTGCGGGTTATTCCCAGTCGATTCGAGCCACCGCCAGCGTTGCCGACGCGCACGCGTTTATTGAACTCTCTATGAACGCGACCGGCATCGGTAAGGTCGTTTTGGGGAACTCCACGACGGCGCTTCTGCACATTCTGGCGAATGCCTACGCCGAAGTCTGGGAGTCGGGTGATGAGGTCATCATTGCCGAAACAAACCACGAGGCAAACGCGGGGCCATGGGTGAAGCTCGAAAAACAGGGGATTGTCATCAAGACATGGCCAGTCAACCCGGCGACGTTCCAATGCGATCTCGAATCCCTTGAGTCGTTGATGACGGAGCGCACGAAAATCGTAGCCTTCCCCCACGTTTCGAACTTGCTAGGTGAAGTTGTGGATGTCAAAGCAATCACCGAGCTTGTTCACCGGCACGGGGCCAAGGTGGTCGTCGACGGAGTCGCCTACGCACCTCACCGGGCCATTGATGTGGCGGAGTGGGGAGTCGATTGGTATGTGTATTCCACCTACAAAGTTTATGGCCCCCACATGGCTGCCCTGTTTGGCACCTTCGATTCTTTTGAACCGTTGACAGGGCCGAACCACTTCTTCATTCCCAAAGATTTCGTTCCCTATAAGTTCGAACTGGGCTCGATTTCTCACGAAGGATGCGCGGGACTATTGGCACTCTGGCCCTACTTGCAGTTCTTGGCCGGCACTGAAGACAAGAATCGTCATACGATCGTGAAGGCATTTGAAGCCATGGAGGCATTGGAGCTTCCCCTTAAGAATCGTTTGATCTCTTATTTGAGGTCGAAAGCCGCCGTCAGACTAATTGGCCTTGCCGACGAAGGGGATCAAAGTGTCGGGACCATCAGCTTTGTCCACGAGCGAATGACGAGTTCGGAAATCGTAGCGAAAATCGACACTCGCGCCATCGGTATTCGCTACGGGCACATGTACGCAGTTCGCCTTTGCGAGGCTCTAGAAATTGACCTTGCCGAAGGAGTTGTCCGCGTAAGTTTGGTGCACTACAACACGATGGACGAGATTGAACGCTTGATCGCCGCCTTTGAGGAGATCTTGTGACCTTAGGTCTCGGTAGCGTTCACCGTACGGGCACGGTTTCTGTCAAACTTGTGGGCTAGTTGAAGAATCTCGCCAAGCTGAAGTTTTTTCGCAAGTTTGACCCCCGACTCGCGGCGGAATTGCGTCAACAACGCAAAGCAATCCTGATTGGTCTTACTTGCGTCGTCATCGGGGCGTTGTTCGACGGCATGTTCGTTCCGCTCATCACGAGGAGCATCTCACTCATCTCCGAAGCGGCTCCCATTCACCTGGTGAAGGAAGCTCAGCTTGTCCAGCTTAGGGAAAAACTCGATAAGCAGTCGGAGAAAATCGGCCCGAAGTTGGGTGTTGAAGTCAAGGATGTTCAAAGAGCGTTCCACAACATTGAATCACAAATCTATGAAGGAGACATCAACCAAACCTCGGACCTTCTTGCCAAGGAACTCAAGCTTGATAAGTTCAAAGTTCGCGACGCGGTTGGCAATATCAAAGGCAAGGCATCAGGCAAGCTCGACAAGCTAATTGAACTTGCTATCTGCTGCGGTTTGGTCATCGTGTTGTACGGCTGCCGTTATTGGTTTATTCGGGGTCAGGTTTATTACCTCTCGCGCGCATCGGCGCGGCTCACGAGTGACCTCAGGATGCGGCTATTCAAGAAATTGCAGCGCTTGCCCGTGGCCTATTTCTCCGACAAGCGGGCCGGCGCGATACAAAGCGTTCTGACCAACGACGTCAATGTGTACCAGTTGGCGGTGGCGGTCTTACGCGACAGCATCAACGCACCGATCACGGCGGTAATTTCCCTTGGGTTCGTCCTCTATTGGGAATGGCGTTTGGCATTGGTTGCCCTTCTGTTCTTGCCACCAATGATTAGCGCGATCCAGAAGAACGGCAAACGCATGAAGCAGTCGCAGGCGTCGGTTCAGAATGACCTGTCTGAACTCAGCGCAGTGACCGCGGAAGCCCTACAAGGGACACGCGTCATCAAAGCGTTCTCTGCCGAAGAGCGAATTGAGACTTCATATAGCAAGGAAGTCGAGACAAGTTTTGAGAGTCAGATGCGGGCCGCGAGAATTCTGGCTTCGCTTCGGCCTCTGGTCGAGTTGATCGGCGCAGGAGCGATCGCAACAGTACTCTTTGTATGCGGCGTCTTGGCTTACAATGATGATCTCAATCTCCCGATCATTGCGGGCTTGATGTTCTGTCTTGACCGTATCAACCAGTCTCTCAAATCCCTGGGTGGAGTCAGCAATACCTATAAGCAGGTAGAAGCAGCATCCGATCGTATCTACCGCGAAGTACTAGACGTTCCGGATCAGGTTGTCGACCAACTTGCAGGCAAGACGTTGCCGAACGTTGCTGGGCAGATCGAATTTCGCGACGTGACGTTCTCCTACCCTGATGGCACGGAAGCGCTCTCGAACGTGAGCTTCACGATCGAGCCGGGTACTTCGCTGGCGCTCGTGGGGCCGAGCGGGGCGGGCAAGAGCACGATTGCGGACCTACTCCTGCGGTTCTACGATCCAACGTCTGGCCAGATCCTGCTGGATGGGGTCGACGTTCGTGACCTCCAGATTTCCTGGCTTCGAAATCAGATTGGCGTGGTGCCGCAGCAGACATTCCTGTTTGCTGGTTCGGTCTCCGACAACATTCGGTTGGGCAAAGAGGACGCTACTGAGGAGCAGATTCGCAAGGCGGCGATATCTGCCTACGCCGAAGAATTCATCGTGACGATGGAAGGTGGTTACGGTGCCCAGATGGGTGAGAGCGGTGTACGCCTGAGCGGCGGGCAGCGGCAAAGGATTGCCATTGCCCGAGCTCTTGTCCGCGAGCCTGCCATCTTGCTTCTCGACGAAGCGACTTCTGCCCTCGACGCTACGAGCGAGAAAGCGGTTACCGAGGCGCTGGATGTGATCATGAAAGAGCGCACAACGCTGTACATCGCCCACCGCTTGACGACTGCAGCCAGAGCCGATCGCATCCTTGTTCTGAGTCACGGCAAGGCGATCGAACTAGGTAGCCATGCGGAACTGATGGAGAAAGACGGTGCCTATGCGGGCCTATTCAGGGCGTTCAGCGGCGGACTGTTGGAGTAGAAGCGGTTATGCCAAATCTACTTGAGTGTCGAGACCTAAACTGCGGATATGAGGGCTCTTTAGTGCTCAAGGACATCAATCTCGTGGTTCGCCCCGGTGAAACCTTGGTTTTGCTCGGTCCCAATGGAAGCGGAAAATCGACCTTATTGAAGTCGATATCGAAAACCTTGAAGGCATCGAGTGGGCATATCGCGCTATCTGGCAAGGAACTGCACTCAATGTCTCATCGTGAGGTCGCGCAGTGCGCAGCCTTCGTCCCCCAGGAAGAGAGTTTCCGCTTCGATTTCCTGGTGCGGGATGTCGTCACGATGGGCCGACTGCCTATCTCGGATTCGCTGTGGGATACGCCGGAGGATGCAGTCGCCGCGACAGAAGCCATGCGAGAAGCTGACTGCCTGTATCTCGCCGATCGGTCGGTCATGGAACTCAGTGGTGGCGAAAAGCAGAGGGTTCTTATTGCCAGAGCATTGGCCCAAGGCGCACCGTTGATGCTATTTGATGAACCGACATCGCACTTGGATATCGAACACCAACTTGTTGTGGCGCAATTGGTGAATAAGCTGGCGAACACAGGGCGCGCAACCGTGGTTGCGATTCACGACCTTAATCTCGCGCCTTTAGTTGGAGAGAGGGCCGTGCTGCTTCACGAGGGAAAGATCGGCTTGGATGCGCCGATGCAGGAGGTTTTGGAAAGCGAGCTATTGGATGAGGCGTACAACGTGAAGTTCCAACGCTCGTGGCTCGATTCCGGTCGCCTTGCCGTCTTTCCAGAGGCAAGGCGATAGGGGTTTAGCAGCCTCAATGGACTACTTGCGAGGAGATGCTTCGGTGTACCACTGAGTCGAAGTTGCGCTGTCGTTTGGCTTCGGCTTGTAAGGTGCAATCTTTCGCTTGATGATTGAAGGGCCCTCGAATCCCGGCATACCTGGCTTTCGCGGCTTGTTAACGGAAGCTTCGGGAGGAGGTGCCGGCTTGTCTTCTTTCATCTTGCTGGCAACATCGCCACCGACCTTTTCCTTCGATTCTGGTTCAGCTTCCTTTGCCGAAGGTTGCGGCGTTGGCTGCTCAGGACTAGACGGCCCTTTGTTCATGAATGCCGCGCCTCCTACGAGTAGGGCAAGCAGCAAAATGAGAATGATCGGCTTCTTCTGTTTTTTCATGACAATCTAAGCACCAAATAATAATGACTCACGTTATTGTGAACCATCTAGACGCTATTCTGAGTTCCCAGATGTTGGAGTGCATGAATTGAGCAAGATGAGGGCAGCCCAAGATCTCGTTGTCGCGTTAGATGCTCGCTTGGTCCAAGGAACCAGCACTGGGGACAGCACCTATTGGTCGGGGCTACTCGAAGGTTTCTCAAACCTGGATGTCAAGGCTCGATTCCTGCTGTTCTCAAGAGACCCCAAACCAGTTGATTTGAGTCTGGATAGTCGATTTGAGTGGGTGGAAATTCCTTCTAGGACTTCTCGGTGGTGGAGCTTTGTCAGCTTCCCGATGGCGGCTCGACGGATGGGGGCAAACGTCATTCACACTCAATACAGCTTGAGTCCGATGGTGGGGAAGCGTGGCGTCACCACTGTCCACGACGTATCGTTTCTTATCGGACCAGAATGGTTCTCGGCGAAGGATCGGATCATTCTGTCGCGAACCGTTCCCAGTTCAATTCGTCGTGCAGCAAGAGTCTTAGCCGTTTCGGAAACATGTCGTAAAGAGATTGAGAGCTACATTCCGTCCGCAGTGGGGAAGACCGTGGTAACCCCCAATGCGTGTCCGTCATGGATTCAGCGTGTGGATCGTAATATTGCTGCGAAGATGGTTGCGGATTCGCTCGGCGTGCAGCAACCGTACTTTCTAACAGTAGGGACGCGATGGCCGCGAAAGAACATGCAGCTTGCAGTGGACGCCGTTAGCAATTTGGGGGATCGCTATCCACACCGTCTCGTTATTACCGGTAAACCAGGTTGGGGCGAACTTCAACTTGGAGCAAGGGGCCAAGCCGTCGGTTACGTCGATACGGATGCGCTTTCGTGTCTTTACTCAGCCGCTGAGATTTACCTCGCTCCTAGTCGGCATGAGGGCTTCGGCATTCCATTACTTGAGGCGTTTCGCTGTGGTTGTCCCGTGCTTTGTAGCTCGGGTGGCGCCTTGCCAGAAGTCGCAGGCGATGCGGCGGTAGTCGAAAGATCTTGGAGCGCGTCCGACTGGACAGGAACACTTACGAAGCTGGTTGATGATCCGAGTAAACTCCAAACCTTGCGAGAGCGCGGTCTTGAGCGAGAGAAGGCGTACTCTTGGGCACAGACAGCCCAGACGACGTTTGACGTGTATCGAGCGGTTGCCAAATGATTGATTCGGATTTTCTTAAGATTCTGGGCTGTCCTCTGCACCCCGAGCGTCCCCCATTCACGCAGCAAGGCGATTATCTTGTCTGCACCGTCGCTGGACACGGATTTCCCGTCGTCAATGGCATCCCCCATCTTCTTCCTGAAGATGTCATCCCCGAGGAAAAACTCAAGGAATTACTGAGTGGCAACTAGTTCGATCAAGGTACTGGTCCTGCACGGACCCAATCTCAACATGACCGGCTTTCGAGAGACGGATGTCTATGGCAAGAAGTCACTTGAGGAATTGGACAGTGATATTTCGGCAGCGGCGGAGTCGATGGGGATTGGGATTCGGATTCTCCAATCGAACTCTGAGGGCGTACTCATTGACACGATTCACGAGCATCGCACTTGGGCGACGGCCATCGTGATTAACCCAGGCGGACTCACCCACTACTCCATCGCCCTGAGAGACGCACTGGTCAGTGTACGTCTGCCGGTCATCGAGGTGCACTTAAGCAACGTTCATGCCCGTGAGGAATTTCGTCGACATAGCGTGGTTGCCCCGATTTCGATAGGGCAGGTCGTTGGCTTCGGTGGATACGGATACATCATGGCCCTCACCGCGCTGGTGAACTTCGATAAGGAGGTTGTGTAATGAGTGCCCTCGTAAGACTGCGTGAGAGGATGGAGGCTGACAGAATTGCAGCTGTACTCGTCTCCGATCCCGTAAATGTAGGGTGGCTGACAGGTTTTAGTGGCACGTTTGGCCGAGTGATCGTAACTCAGGCTGACGCGATCTTTGTCACCGACAGTCGATATGTCATTCAGGCGAAAGAAGAGGTCACCGAGATGCCGTCGGCGACGTTTGCCACACCAACTGACGGTGATGTGTTTGTTGGCGAACAGGCAAAAGCTCTTGGTGTGACTCAACTCGGGTTTGAGTCGGCTACGACCACGTATTCCCAGTGGAAGCGCACTTCAGAAAAGATGGAGGGTGTGGAACTCCTACCTATTCCAGACATCTTCTCAGAGCTTCGGATGAAGAAGTCCGACGAAGAGGTTGCCAAAATCCGCGTTGCATGCGGCATCGCTGACGCAGCGTACGACCACATCACCCGAATGATCCAGCCTGGTGTCACCGAGATGGATATCTGCTTGGATCTTGAGTTCTTCATGCGAAGGCAGGGTGCCGACGTGGCGTTTCCTTCGATTGTCGTCAGTGGCGAGCGAAGCGCCCGTCCTCATGGCAAGCCCAGCGAGAAGAAGCTTGAGATCGGAGATTTCGTGACCATGGATTTCGGCGCTCGCTATGAAGGGTACAACTCGGATATCACTCGAACCGTCGTTGTGGGTGAAGCATCCCCTCGCCATCAAGAGATTTACGCAGCTGTGCTGGAAGCCCAACTGTGGTCGATCGACGCGATTCGAGCGGGCAAAATGGCGCGCGATATCGACGCCGGTTCCCGGGCAATTCTCGACAAGTTTGGTTTAGCGAAGTATTTCGGACATGGCCTCGGTCATGGTCTCGGACGCGTCGTTCACGACGGCGGTCGACTCAGTGGTTCGAGCAACGACGTGATCTCCCCTGGGCAGATCTGGACCATTGAACCGGGTGTATACATCGAAGGTCTCGGCGGAGTTCGCATTGAGGACGACGTGCTGATCACCGAGGACGGCATCGAGATTCTAACCCACTCGCCCAAGGAACTGACGATTCTGCCCTTGGCATGACAGAGGTCCTTTCGCTTGAGCATATGGCAATTGTGCCCAGCGGGCCGACGCTCTCCTTGAGCGTTCGAGCTGGGCATTCACTCGCAATAGTTGGTCCATCCTCAAGCGGAAAGACGCACTTCTTGCAGGTCGTTGCAGGAATTGAGAAACCTGCTCAAGGTTCCGTTCGCATCCACGGCAACTTTGCGGTGGCTTCAGCCGAAGGCGTTTCTCGCCGCACAAAGGTTCAGTCACTGATCCCTCGAGGAGATATGACTTCTAGAGGTTTGCGTGTCGCCGAGTTACTCTACAAGATGCGTCTTGGCGAGGCACGGTTCAAGCAGATAGGCGACCTGACCCCCGGTCAGTTAGCCGCATACGAGCTGTTGGGTCCGCTGATCAGCGATTCAAATTTGATCCTTATCGATGGACAACTTGACCAGCTGGACCCTTGGGCTTTGCGCGACGCAATGGAAATCATCCATAGCCTTCAAGGAAAAGGCGTATCCTTTGTTGCTGCTACTAATAGGCCAGAGTTGCTTGCGCAGTTCGACGCAGTGATCGTTTTGAAAGACAAACAGGTTCGATTCGCTGGTTCGATTGAGGATCTCAAGCGTTTGGGGCCCTCACACACCGTGCAGGTAACAACTGAACATCAGCAAGGCGTGCGAGCGCTCGTAGCGCCGTTCCAAGTGAATGTCAGCCAGACGCCCGATGGAATCCAGTTCGATACCCCCGAAGGGCAACAGCTGGCGGCGAAGTTACTGCTTGAAGGCTACGGCGACATCCAGTTCGTCATCTCGCGCCCCTCCACGTTGGAGGAAGCGCTACTGTCGTTGTTCTAGCATCCCTCAAAGGCTTTCATTAGCCGCATGAAAGTAATCGAAAATCACAAACACCGACCAGACCCGTAGTCGGCGGTGATCGTACCGACGCAACGGCCGAATGAACGTAATCGAAATTCTGAAGCACCAACCAGCCCCGTAGACGACGTCTCCATGGGGAGTAAATCCACAACTTCTCATAAACCACCAGATCAAAACGAGACTACGGTAACATATGGGTACCACTCAAAAAGGCAGTTTTGATTTGTGGGTTTAGTAAATGCAGTCGATCGCAAAGAGCATGACGCCCTGCGGCAGCTCATTGCCCGCTGGTGGCCGAGGCGGGCTTAAGCCAGCGCGAGTTGTCGGCTCGCCTGGGCCAGCCGTACAACTTCCTCGTGAGGATCGAGACTGGCGTCCTCGGAGTTGAAGTGATCGACCTGGTCGACCTCATCCGGGAACTTGGCCGGCCCGTTGCCGCCAGCTTCGCAGAACATTGCGCGCTCATCGAAAGCTAGAATTCCGCCGCTTAGGTCAGGTAGCTGACGTCCCATCCATCGGCAGAACCATCTAATGGGTCTCTAAGCAACTCCCATTTTCAATGCCGGCTTTTGAATCCACCGATGCTACTTACTTGTTAGCTTGGTGTCTTACTTGTGTTCTCTGAGGTACGAGTACGCACCAATCTACAACCGGCATAGTTGAATATCGGCAAGGATTAAGAGCAGTCTGTACGCGTTCTTCAATTCGTAGTATGGAACTAGTTGGCTCGATATGGTCAGGTACAAGTGCCTGTAGCAGATCAGTGCTGAAAAAAAGTAATAGTGCGAGGAAAAATATCTTCTGGACGGTGGTGTAATCTGGACAATGCCAGGAAGTCTCTCTTTCGGTTTGGCTCTCAATCTAGTCACATGCGTTGCGTCGCGGTACGCCGATGGCGCCAGCGTCGAGTTCACGCCCTACTTTTCAAAAGGCAACTTCTGAAACTCATCCTATTGCCGCTCGTCATGATATGCAGCATGGCGATTTCCCGTGCCGATTTTGTGCTTAATTCAAACTCCCCTTCGGGCGGAGCCGTCACAGCTGGAACTGGCGGTTACACAACTACCGGATCTACGAGATCCGGTAGTGCAGGAGGAGGACCACCTGCGGGAGCCGGGTGCAGTGGCACGCTTTCCTGGCAGTGGGCTTGGACTGGCCCAAACCCGGCACCTCCTTATGTGATTTTCACGATAACCGCTAGCGCGACCGCCTCAGGAATGGGGGGGCAGGTAAGCGACGGATTTGGAGACCCGATTTCTTGCCCGTTTCCTTTTTCCGTAACCAGTAGCAGCGGAACGCACTACATCCTGCAGGCTGTTAGCGGGACGACATTAAGCTACAGTGTGCCTAACGTGTCATTTTCTGTTCCTTCCGGCGGTGGTGGCGTCAACGTCACAGTAACTCCCACGCCAATAAGTATTGATTTAGGAGGTGCGGTACTGTCCGGAACGAGCTATGTTGCAGCCGTTGGACAACATGTTACGGCTAACGTGAACGGTATGGGAGGGAAAGATGACACCTATACCTGGAGCGCTCCTTCGGGCTGTAATCCGATTGGCGGTTACTCTCCTTCTGCTTCAGGTTGTGCTAGTCCCAGTGATGTTAGCTTGCCGCCCGCGAATTCGTCGAATATGGACTGTTACTTCGGCACAACAGGAACGGCAACGTTTAACTGTACTTACTACAGCAAAACAGCGAACATCTCGGTCAGTTTGACTAAGGCCGTGATAATCCAAGGGCTGACTAGAAGTCAGGTCTATCATTCAATTGGCTCAATGCAGCTTCGAGGGACGCCTCCATCTGCGTTCGACCTGTGGGGGGTTATTATTCTTTCAACTAGCGGCGGGGTTTACCAGATTGACACCCTGCAAGACCCTGCGTGTGTGACATCAGGCTCGGGACAGTGGGGATATGTTCAGACGTTGAACGCAACCTACACAATTAACGGCAGCCCGACCGTCAAGACCGGGCTTGATGGCGGCCTCTTCCCTTACACGGACTCCTTGCGAGGGTCCACATGGACGTCAGCAGACGGAGGAACCATGAGGGCATTCAGAGACGCACCTGGATTTAATCCGATGGCCCCCGGGCCGTTCCCGTTTCGTTGGGTCTCAATGGCACATTCAATCTCTGGACATTCTACTTGGCACCACCCGACAGTGCTGGCTCGTCTATCTATGTCCCAATCCGTCTTCAGGTTTGGAATGCCAAAGGACAATGTTCTGAGAGCCAAAGCGGCGGACCTTGGCTCCAGTCCGACACTGGCTCCGGTTGGGGCACCGCTTCGGACAATCCTGCGCCTTCGGCGTGGCCCACTTGGTAGGAGGTAAGAAAAAATGGTTCTGCGAAAAATTTTCCTGCAGTCTTCGTCGTTCTACTCACTCTTCGTCGCGGCGGCAGTGGCGCTTGGGACTTCCGGTGCCGCATTGGCGTCCCAGAATTCAGCCCACGAGAAATGGGTCGATCAACTGTTCGGCAGCAAGCACGGCAAATTAGCGCTTGTTGCAGCGAGCAATGCCTCCTCGCATTTGGGCGATTCCGCCCATAAGGAGCCTGGTCAGCGAGGGAGTGGCGGGACCCTCGGCACAGTTGGTGCGCATCCCACTTTGGTGCCGCTGGAAGTGGCTCAAGCCCTCAAAGAAGCGACCGAGGCAGTCCTTGCTGCAAAGAAACTTATTTATGAGCAAGATTACGATGGTGCGCACTCCTACATTTGGAGTTATCAAGCAAAGCATCCGGACACATGGATCGCTACACACCTGCTCGCGATCGAGACATCACTTCTGACGAAGAATTACCGAGAGGCATACGACGAACTTGTCAGGGAATTGGCGATGCCAACACACCTAGACGATGATGGCCAGGCAGACCGGTACGTTCAGCTATCGATGGCTGCTGCCGGCTTAGGTGAGACATATCCGGGACAACTGGAGTTCGTCGAGCGGCAACTGCGAACAAAGCAGTTTGCCGATCACGGTAATACGATCGGGGACGATGTGCGCTTCACAAAACAGTCTACGTCAATCCTTGCTGCCAGTAGCCTGGCCCTAGGGATTAGAAACCACGAGCCGCGCTATTTGGAGGTCGCACTGGAGTTGGATCCGCACAATGCGTATATCGCAAAGAGTGCTGTGTTCGAATACTGGCAAAGAGGCCAATATTCGGCAGCTAGAAAACTTGCTGCAACCTTCGTTTCCTTTTTGCCCCCGGGGGGGCACAGTAGTTTCTTCGCCGAGATAGTCCGGAAGGCGACGGGGAAGAAGGACGCTTCACACATCAGGCCCATTACGCCGTAATTAGCGTCCCATTGTCAGGAGCCTTTAAAGCTGGTGACGCGTTAGTGCACGGAGGTACCCAGCTATAGAGGCTCAAGTCCAAACAGAGCCCTATCCCGGTCTCGCGTGAGGTGCTCACTAAGCAGTCTCCGAACCCAGGCATCCGTCTGGGCGATTACAACCGCGACGTCCAGGAGCGAAATGAAGAGCGCCAGGCCGTCCGAAGAATGGCAAGAAACCTGGCTCGCACAGACGCTATCACGCAAATCCTGCCTGCAAGGCTTGAAGACACCCAGACCCCACCGGCGGCGAATGATAACGCCAAACCCGACATCACCCGCCGCCGAGCGCAGGTTCTACCCGCAAACGAGGATCCCCTCGATGCTGAAGGCGGCAATCGCACCCGGCGAGAATTCAACGACGAAAGGAACCGGTCCGAGGAGCCGAGGCGGCAGCGCGGCGATCGCAATCGCGGCAGAGATCTGGACCGCTGATGTGCTAGATCAGACGCCTTGTAGAGCCTTCTTTGACCGTAAACCCAGACTCATCGAGATAGTCCAGCAGGGGCTGCGTGTATTTGCGCGTGGATTCAAGGGCGTCGCGGAGGTCGTTGGCGGAGAAGGGGTGTCCTTGAGCGAATTCGGCGACTTTTTGTTTGAGCGCCTCGATCTGCTTTGGCGTGTAGAACACGACTTCGGAAACCTGGATAACTTCACTGGCGCGACATCCAAGGCGTAGTATCTCCTCGATCGCTTGGCGAGGGATACCGAGGGCTTGAGCAATCTGCTGGGGGTTCGGGGTGTTGATCGTCTCCAGTTCCAGGTGTGCGACAACGCGGTCCAAAAGAGTTCTCTGCCTTAAAGTCGGCTGAATCAAAAATGACTTCAGGCTGAGGCCGTTTGGATAGATTTCGATCAGACCATCTGCCGATAGCTTTGCCAGAATTCGGTCGAGTTGCTTACCGGACCAAGGAAATCCAGACGCTACCACGGCTTGCCGACCGTCGATAGCAGAAGCCGACGGGTTGGCTTCATGAATTTCCTTGAGGGCGGTACAGAACTTCTCCCCGGCCTCTCGGTACTTGTCGGGAGCCATCCATAGCCCTGCGAATCCGAGCAGTTTTCCTTCTTGAATCAGCCGTTCAAAGATATCCCCGAGTTCCTGAGGAGTTTTGCGGGTGAATCGACAGATCCGCTCTGTCGTTACGCCGTTCGCATCATCGGACACCATCTGAAGGATCGTGTCCTCAATCTCTTGTTGCATTTATCGCCTTTTCGTTTTTGTGGGCCATACCGCTTAAGCATGGCCCACATCATTGCTACGCAGTTAGCCCCGTGAATTCCTCAACCGTTATAGCCCCGTCTTGACAAATCCAGAGGTGGAACACTCCGTCAGTGGTTGCTGCACCGTACGCGCCCTCTTTGTTCATCGCAAACACCACGCAAGCGTGTTCTGTGGAATGGGATTGCCGGCGGAGCATGTGGCGGATCGTATCCTCACAGGCTTCCTGAGGGGTCATGCCGCGTCGCATGCACTCGACGGTACGGAATGACGCACATGCTTTCCAAAGCTCTTCTCCGAGCCCTGTAGCTCCAGCGGCTCCGACTTCGTCGTCAGCATAGATGCCCGCGCCAATGATGGGAGAATCCCCCACACGCCCCGGCACCTTCCAAGCGATACCGCTGGTGGAACTGGCCGCCACCAGGTGACCTGGTTCTTCCAAGCCAATCATCGTGACGGTGTCACCGTGAATGTGGTCATCGGTCACGTGAACGTACTTGTAGGGTGCATTGCCTGCCTTCCACTCGTCGAGCCACTTGATCGACTCCGGTGTCATCAAGTTCCTCGGTTCAAATCCCTTGGAGATGGCAAAACGCTTGGCTTGTTCGCCGGCGAGCATCACATGAGGAGTTTCTTCCATGACCTTGCGGGCTACCGAGATCACCGGCACGATGTTCTGAACCGAGCAAACGGCACCTGCTGAGAGGTCAGCGCCATCCATGATGGATGCGTCGAGTTCAATCTCGCCTTCTGCATTTGGCAGTGCGCCTAGGCCGATCGCGAGGAATGCGGGGTCGAGTTCACAAGCAGCCAGTCCCATCTCAAGACACGTCTTGAGGTCACCGCCCTTAAGCCTTTCGCTCCATGCTGTCTCAACTGCCGTCTTTCCAGGTTCGCGCCACGTCGCGAGAAATGTGGTCATGCGAAAGAGGATACCGGGACTGGGCTGGCCTTATTTCAGTGTAGGTACCCAAGCGCGGAGAGTAGCCAAGAGTTTCTTGCCGTAGAAGCGGTTACCGACGAGCGTGGGTTTCTCGCGGGGTTCGACCAACAGCCGAATCTGCTGATCGCCGACTTTTGCCTCGACACTGACCCAGCGGCCTAGCAGAAGCACGCTGTGGACGTTTGGGCGGAAACGGACGCCGTGGACGTCTGCCTTCTGAATCTCAATCGTTCGTGACTCGGAGACAAAGATGAGCTTATCAGACAGGATGCGAAGGAATCCGACATCCTCATGCGCGTCTAGCATGCTGGAGTATTTCGGTGTGGCGAATCCTACGAACACCTTCTCTCCAGCGAGGCTCTTGCCTTCCGTGGTTAGAATTCGCTCAAGAGAAGCGCGCATCTTCGCGTTCTCAAAGAACCCAAAGAAATTCACGGCGAGCCAACCGAGAACTGTGGACGCAATGAGGAGCCACAGACCAAGGCCGATGAGTTGGCCCTTTGCTGCTATCTGATAAATGCCAGCAACGGCAGGGGGCAGCCAAAAAACGGCCGGAATAAGGTTCCCCAACCACTTTCTTCGCGTACTCCAAACAGTTACAGCCACCAGGGGCATGATACACTCCAAAAGCGGATGGCGAAAGGTCGCATTAAGGTTCTACGAGCGATCCCAGGTTCCACGAGCCTTGGACCGATCCTTCGTGACTTCGAAAAAAGAAAAGGCGGCACCGTCACTGCGTTTGCCGATTCGCTTTTGCCAGTATGCAAACAGATGCTTGGCGACGACTCGACCCTTGACGTGATGTCGTTCGGTGAAGTCGTGCGCAACATCCTTGTCCTTTGCGGAGAGGAGGCGATGCCGTTGGCACAGGGGGGACAAAGAACCGCAGCAATCTCTCATGCCTGCGGAGAGTTCACTGACGAGTCCCCGTTTTCTGCCTCCTCTGGTTTTCCTGGATTCCATGCCGCCATCGGGAGCACTCTGGACGAGCTTCGTCACTGGGGCATTGATGCGGATGCGATGGACGACCTAGCCGAGAAGACGGGTACGCGGCTCTCAACCAAGCTCAAGGAACTCGCCGAGTTGGACCGAAGTCTTCTCGATATCCTGAAGAACCTTGGTAGGCAGCTTCACACAGACCAAATGCTCTCTTGTTTCGAATCCACGCTTGAGTTGGAAGACAGTCTCGAAAGATTGCTTGTATTCGTTGGGAGTGAAGAGGATCCGCTAAGAATTCGGTGGCTGAAGTGGATCGCCGATTATGGTGTCGACGTGACGGTCGTGTTCGATCGACATGCCACCGACGCCCCTATCTTTGCCGGAGCTGCTCGATCGATTGCACTACTGAAAGCTCGCCCTATCGATATGGGGGATGGAAACAAGCTCGCTCGGAACCTGTTCTCGGGGGCCGAACACGATGGGCCGAAGATTTCAGTATCCAAAGTGAGCACTGCCGATCCTCTTGCCGAAGCGGAGTGGGCTTTGCGTGGTTGCGTGGCGGCGGGAGAGTTCAGCCGGGTGGGAATTTATGTGCGCGACCTAGAATCGTATGCCCCGTTGATTGAATCGGCGGCGAAGCGTTTCAACGTTCCGATCCGCATGGCAAGAAGGGCGCCCCTCCTAACTAATTCATTCGGACGCCTAACATTATCTGCCTTGAAGTTCTGCGCTTCGAAAGACGTCCGAACGCTTGCTCCCGTTTTGAGGAGCAGTTACCTGCATCTTTCAGGTTCCGATCAGCATGGATTGGATATGCGACTGCGCGACTGCTACCTCAAACGCGATGGTCAGTGGCAGGCTCTCGAAGACTGGGTTCAAGAGAATTCTGAGGCTCACGAATGGCTAAAAGCGCTTCTCGATTGGCGCCGCAAAGCTGTCAGTGGATCGCTTAGGTTGCCCGAATGGTTCGGGATCCTAAAGGAATTGAACCGCGAGCAGAAGCTACCTTGGGTAACACTTGAAAACAAGGGCGGGCTCATGGATGAGCGTGATCGACGTGCACTCAACCAAATGGAGCGTCTTCTCGTCAACCACATCTCGGTAGATGACGTCACCCAGTCGAGTTCGATGTCCCTGAAGGAGTTTGTTGCCCTTTGCGAAAAGCTCTGGACCGACGGTGACGTTAGCATCCCGTTTGCCGAGAATGGCGTGCGTGTCACTTCGGACCCAAATGTGATTGGTGACGTGGACCATTTGTTTGTTCTCGGGATGCTCGAAGGCGTATTCCCAAGACGACGATCTGAGGACCCTATTCTTACAGATGTCGAACGAGCCGAGATCAGTGCACTTCGCCCTGACCAACCGCCTCTGCCTGACTCACGATCCAAGGCGCAGGCTGAGAGGGATGAGTTCTATCGCGTTTGTGCTGCTGCCAATCGATCCATTGTTTTTAGCTACCCGCTGGCTGACGACCAAAAAGACAATATCCCTGCCTTCTATTTGAGCGAAGTCGAACGAGCCCATGGCAAGATCGAATCGCATAACTACCCAAGACCCGAACTCGCTCCAGCCATTGAGAAGTGCCTGGCTGAAGCGGATATCAACTTACGGCGTGCCTACGAAGGACCAAGGGAATCTCCATTGGCAATTGGACTCGAATCAGAACCAGCACGAAGTGCGATTCGACCCTCGATCGATGCTGCGTTTCAACCCAATGTCTTGCGGGATGCCCTACAATGCCCATTTCAGTATTTGGCAAGGCATGTGCTGAAGGTCCGAGTCAAGCGCCAACCGGCAAGATGGAGCACACTTAGGCGGCTTCCCCAAGTTTCTCAGCTTCTTACCAAAGATGACATGGCGGATGCAGAGCGGGCGATGATCATCGCACTCGATTCCCAACTCGATTTACTATATGCCGAGGTGCCCGAATGGGAAATGCGCCTATTACGTGCCGGTGGTCAACGACTGATAAGGGATTGGCTGCAGCGCGAATCACGTTCACGAGAGCAATGGCCCAAAACCTCTGGGTCGGTTAAGTCGAACGTCGCGTTTGGCACCCATGGCGTTCGGTCGAATATGCCGGGAGACGTGAAGTTGGAAGGCGTAGTCCCTGGAATCTCGCGACTGAATTCCTACAATGTCGTTCACCTTTATGGCTCGCCCATCGATTCCGCTAAAGGGCTTTCCGAAGCCGACCAGTTGTATCTCGGCCTTCACCTTTTGGCAATTCATGAGCCAGGCAGGGAGGGGGCGTTGGAAGTCGAGGGGATGGCGGGCAAGCGTTCTTTGGTAATCATGGGGCGCAAAGCATCTGAACCTTTGCCCTCCAGCGCCAGCGATGGTTTACAGGTCGTGGATTTGGCTACCGAAGATGACGCGGGCGTCTCGAAAAAAGTGTTTTTTGAAAAAGTGAAGCTGGCTCTTTCCGATGCCATGCGAAACATCGTGGATGCCCGGGTAGATGCGATCAAAGGCGACCACTGCGATTGGTGCGACTTCGGTGAGCTGTGTCGCCGGTCTCGGGGATTTGGCGAGGAAGACTCACCGTTCGACACGGAAATGGAGCCCGAAGATGGCTAATCTCGAAGTGCGAAAACCCACCGACGAGCAGAATACGGTGATCACCTCGCCAGAAAAGGTGTTCACGGTGATCGCCGCTGCGGGAGCAGGCAAGACGTTCGTGCTTGTCGAACGGTACCTGCGCCACGTCGAAGAGGAGCGACTTGGCCCAGACCAGATCCTGACCATCACGTTCACGAAAAAGGCTGCGGCCGAGATGAAAGAGCGTATCGTCGGTCGGCTTCGGGCCAAAGGGCTGTATGACCACGCTCAAGTTGCAGAAACCGGACCAATCCAAACGATTCACTCTTTCTGTGAAAGGCTCCTTCGTGAGAATTCGCTGGAGGCGGGGCTCGATCCGCAGTTTGAAATCATGAGCGAGGCGCAGTCCACGCGACTCACTGTTGAATGCGTGCGAGAGGCCCTGGCATCATCCCTAGAAGACGAGCCCGAAGCCGAGGGACTCATGCGCTATCTCGCAGGAAAGCGCCATGGGTTTGGTGACAACAAATCTCCGTACGGCATTCTAGAAACAGCGGTCGAACGCGTTCTTCAGGAATTGAGAAGCAGCCCATTCGACCGCGAGTCGGTCACTCGGTGGTATGCCAACGCAACAAGCCTACGCGCATTCTGGGAGGATCGAGTTCGAGCTGAAGTGCCAGAGAAGGCACTGGCGCTATTTGATGCCGATGGGTCCGCCGACCTCAACACACGTACCCAATTGTCATGTAAGGCGGCTGGGGTGCCCGTTCCGGCCTGGGCGAAAGGAAAGATCGATCTTGTCGCAGAGGACGAGGCGGTACGCCATACTTGCGGCCTTGTCCAACTTGCATGCGCTGCCTGGTGGCGCATGGACCGGGAGATGCTACGGCGGCAATCGCTTGACTTTGCCGCACTAGAGATTCGCGCCGAGCGGCTCCTAAAGCGGTCCGAGGTCACCCGACAACGGCTTCGAAACCAATATCTGGTCGTCATGGTAGACGAGTCGCAGGACGTCAATCCGATTCAATATCAGTTGCTGAACCTCCTCGGTTCGGAACGGATCATGATGGTCGGTGATGCCCAACAGTCGATCTACGGATTTCGACAGGCGGATGTGCGTTTGTTCAAACAACGTTCAGAGGCGACGTCCACCAAACGACTCGCCAAGAACTGGAGGTCGGTGCCTGGCATCTTGAATTTCGTCGACCTTGTTTTCAGCCGCCTGTGGGGGCCGGACTACAAGCCCATGAACCTGAATACAGGGCCAATGGACTTTGACGCCGACGAGCAGACATCGTTTGAGGGGGTTGAGATTTGGCGACAGGGGCCGAAGGATACGCGGACGACGGCCCGATTCATCCAGCAACTCATCGAGCGAGAGAACGTAAGTCGAAGCGACATCGCCGTCCTCGTTCGAGACAGCATGGGTGCTTTGGCGATTCAACAATCGCTAACCGATGCTGGAATTCCGAATCGAATCGCAGGTGGCTCGGAGAAGTTTTATACGAGACTTGAGGTTCGGGACTTGGCGAATACCCTCCGAGCTCTCGCTGATCCCTACGATGACTTTTCCATGTTGGCGATGCTGCGGAGTCCGATGGTTGGTCTCACGCTGGATAGCATTACGTTGCTCGGCCTGAACTCTCCTGTCATTGAGCAATTGGCGACCTTCGAGCCGCCGCTCGTGGAGGATATTCCAAGATTGAGCGCATTCCTGGCTTGGTACAGTCCCTTGCGGCAACACGCGGACCGACTGTCGGCATGGGAAGTGCTTTCGGAAATATTTGCGAAGTCGGACTATTTGCCAGCTTTGGCCAGGCGTAACCGAGCCGATCACTTGCTTGCCAATGCCCGGAAGCTTCTGACGCTCGCCGCTCAAGAGCCTGAACTTGGGCCATTGGAGTTTGCAGAGCGGATTCGGGAGATTCAGGATCTTCGCCACAAAGAGGGAGACGCTCCTGCCGACGATGATGCCGCCGACCTGGTGAAGATCATGACGATCCACAAGGCAAAGGGGCTTGAGTGGCCGGTGGTAGTGATCCCACAGACCGATAAAAGACTGTCGGGGCGAGCACGCGACGTCGTCGTCGAACCCTCGCTCGGGCTTGTCGCGACGAAGTTCTCAAAGGGCCAAGCATTGATGCACAAGATGCTCACCGAAAAGCGGAAGCGGTTGGACGACGAAGAGGAGAAGCGCGTTTTGTACGTGGCGCTTACCCGGGCCAAGTCCCGACTTTGCATTTGCTTGTCTCCCGTCACAAGCGTCCCAACCGTATCGAAGTTGATTGCGGGAGTAATCGACCCGGCTCAGATGCCGGGAGTTAAGATTCGCGAGTAAACTTCACGGCATGGCCTTTAAGGTCGCTTGCGCACAATTTGCTCCCTTCAAGGCCGAAGTCGATCGGAATCTGGATCGAATTTCCGAGATCGTGTTACAAGCTCACGCCGAAGGGGCTGACTTGGTTCTTCTGCCTGAAGCTTCTACCAGCGGGTACTTCCTCGAAGGTGGCGTCCTTGAGTCTTCGCTCACCGCAACCCAGTTGATGGCGGCGCTATGGAAGCGGATGGGCAAGGGACTTACTGGAACCGTCGACGTAGTTCTTGGCTTTTACGAAAACAACGAAGGCACTCTGTACAACAGCGCTGCGTATATCGAACTCTCTCAGAACGGGCCGCGATTGGTCGGAGTCTATCGAAAGTTCTTCCTGCCCACTTACGGGGTTTTTGATGAAGAGCGGTTCGTCAACCGAGGGCGGGAACTCGGGGTGTTTGAAACAAGATTTGGCAAGATCGCGGTGCTTATCTGCGAAGACGTGTGGCACGGCCTCTTACCGACGCTGTGTGCCGTCAATGGTGCACAACTCATCCTTGTCCCTGCAGCGTCGCCGGGACGAGGTTTTTCTGGTCAGGATGTCGAAAACCATGATCGTTATCGACGACTTTTCCGGGGAATCTGCGAGGAGCATGGACTGTTCTGCGCGAGCGCCCAGCTTTGCGGATTTGAGGGCGGCAAAGGGTTCATCGGCGGCTCGATGATCGTTGATCCGTTTGGCAAAGTGCTGGCTGAAGGCCCTGTCTCTGAAGAGCATCTGCTGTTGGCTGACATCGATCCGTATCTGGTCGCCGTGTCTCGAGCCCAATCACCGCTGCTGTCCGACCTGCAAAGTGTGTGGGAAGACGTGCGTCGACTCGTCGCGAAGTCCGACTTCTGATTTCAAAATGACGCGCATCGAGCGAATGATGGCGGAAGTCCTGCTCCTCCAGGAGCGGGGCCGAAGTTGCGATGAAATCGCCCGAGCTCTCGAAGTCTCTCGCCGGACGGTGATGCGCGACGTCCAAGCCCTGTGCGAGATGGGCATCCCCGTGTTGTCGCGCGACGGCGTTGGTGGCGGCTATTCACTGTCGCCGCACTACGGCATTCAGCCGCTGGAACTAAGTTGGCAGGAAGCGTTGCTGCTCATCATGGCGTTGGATGGTCTCTCTAGGCTGTCGGATTCGCCGTTTTCCGCCGAGAGAAGTTCGTTGGTGGCCAAGCTTCGACCGCTGATTCCGCATCGACATTTGGAACGGCTTGAGGGATTGCGTGAGTCGGTCACGCTTGAGGTGCCCGAGAGGCAGATGCGAGCGCCCATGCTGGATGCTATCGTAGAAGTTGTCGGGTCTGGCACTTGGCTGAATTTGGAATACGACGCCGCCGAGGGGATCAAAACGATTACCGTGCGGCCCGATCGGGTCTATGCCGAAAGTGGACTTTGGTATCTCGTCGGCTTAGCTGAGAGCACTTCGCGGACGTTTCGAATAGATCGAATCCGCGGCGTTGGTTCGGCTGAAGCGCCGAGTGTGATCGAAGAGCCGCCTAGCTATCACGACCCTGCCCATCCACTCGTGCGAGTCAAGCTCACACGCCGTGGGGCGAGAAAAGTTCAACGCGAACCCCACCTTGGATCAAGTATTGACGTCACGCTGGACGAGCAAATCCTGGAGTTTCGTTGTCCGCCTTCCGAACTCGATTGGTATGCAATCTACTTTGGGGGAATGGGGGCAGATGCGTTGGTGATGGAGCCCGAGGAACTACGAAGTCGTATCAAAGGCCGAGCATCAGCTCTGCTTGAACTGTATGTCTGAGAAATCTTCTAAGATTTTCTAAACAGTGACAAGCAGTTGTCACCGGCGGGTCGTTAAGCTGTTGTGCGATGGATCTCGAACAACTTAAGATGCGGCGACTTCAGTCTTGGTGTCAAAACGGAATCGACCGGGTGCCAGACCCAACGGCAGCAGCGCAGTTCATCAATCGACAAGGGATCGTGACCCACTATTCAGCTTCGCCCGAGGTTCCTAACTTGTTTTGGGCATACGTCAGCGAAGAAGGAGTGAAAGGTGTGCCCGAATGGAATAGCCCCTCGGGAGAAGTGTATACCTGGCGCTGGGATCTTGGCCGTGCAGATGCTGCGTTCTACGGGGCTCTTGTTGCGAAGAAGCCTACATGGATCTCCTACGAGATCTTGCCTCTTGTTCTGTGTTTCGCCATGGATCGGCGCGATCCAGACGAGTTGTACGCCGATGGTCAACTTTCAAACGGTGCGATAAGAGTCATTCGCGCTTTCGAAGGCACCTCAGGAACCTTGTCCACCAAGGAGTTACGGCAACGTGCTGGGTTCCCGACGGGGAAGGCAGAGCGTGCCGCCTATTTGAAGGCGGTCGAGGAACTCGACTCCCACATGTTCTTGGCCAAGACCTTCGACGTGGGCGGGGAAGGCGACGATATGTCGCATTCGTTGGTAAGGATTAAGTACGCCAAGCAGGTGGACGAATCGTTGGCACTGCATGCAGAAGAGGCTCTACAGAAGTTCTTGGCGCGGTACATCACCCAATCCATCTATCTGGACCCCAAGGTTTTCGGAAAGCACCTAAGGCTCGACGCGAAGTTGCTCAACGATGCGATTGAGAATCTTGTGTCGGCAGGCTTGGCAACTAGGTACGAAGGACTGGTAGTCAGCACAAACGACTAGGAGCGAGGAGAGAGAAATATGGCAATCAAGCTAGACATGATCGGAATCACAGTTGCGGATATGGGAGAAGCATTGCGCTTCTACCGCCTGCTCGAGATTGAAATCCCCGAACCCGGTCCCGATGACGACCATGTTGAGGCAATCCTCGAGAACGGCCTGCGCATCGCCTGGGACACCTTGGCACTGATGAAGCAGATCAACCCCGATTGGGAAGAACCCAAAGGTCATCGCACCGGCATCGCCTTCCTCTGCGACAATCCCGCTCACGTCGACGCAACCTACCAGCGAATTTTAGGCGCTGGCTTCAAATCCCAAACCCCACCCTGGGACGCCTTCTGGGGCCAACGCTACGCCCAAGTCCAAGACCCCGACGGCAACATCATCGACCTCTTCGCGCCGTTATAGAGACCGAGTCGGAACAACCCGTTTCCAAAGGCAACCGCCCAATACAAAACTCAACCCACCACGTAGCCGGCGGTGATCGTACCGACGAACGGCAGGTGAAAGCTCTAGGAACCAAGAGGGCAAGCTTTGATGTTATAAGGTATAGGTTATAATTCAGGCTTGGCTCGTGAGTTCGTTGCGTTCGATGAGGATGCGATCGAGGAGGAACTGGACGCGCTTGAGAAGGCGTCAATCTCCGACTTGGCAAAACTCGACTTTTGTATTAGGAGGTACGAGCAAGTGAGCCCGAAGGAGAACCCAAGCCCTGCCTTAGTCGAGTCGTTTGATGAGGGATTCTTGGAGCTTCGGCACATCAAAGGCGATTACAAGGGGCGGCTACTCTTCTACATTCCAAAATTCCCCAAAGGAACAGAGGAGATGGTGATGCTGGTGGTGTTTCGTAAGCAGACGCAGAAGACGCCGCAGTCCATTGTGAAATTAGCAGAGAAACGGATGAAGGCTGACCTGACGAAACGGAAACAGGGAGAGAGGAAGAAGTGACGTACACAGAACGAAGAATCGCTAAGAAGATGGCGGAGAACCCCAAGTACCGCGCTGCATTCGAGGAGGAAGAGCTTCACCTTGCGAAGGAGTTGGAGAAGCGCCAGGAGCTCATGAGTCTTCTATGTTCGATCCGCAAGTCGCAGCACATGTCTCAGCAGCAACTCGCGGAGAGAATGAAGGTTTCGCAAGCCCGTATCAGTCAACTTGAGCGTGGTCAAGCGCCGCTGAGTGTCGACAGCCTGCTCCAGATGGTCGAGTTACTGAGCGGAAGCATCGCCATCTTGACCCCAGAGGATATCCAGCGATTTGGCCTTGAGCATCGACTCGTCACAAACGGTGAGGCGCTACAAAAGGCTATAGCGTAATTGAGTCTTGCCACAACCATCGTGCCGCACGGCCGATCTTTTACAGGCGACGTGGTCGCAGCGATTCGGAACCGTCGGCAGATGAGTCAGGCTCGGTTCGCGAAATCTATTGGCTGTAAACGTGAAGACACTTCAAAGTTGGGAGCAGGGCGCCCGAAAGCCCAGCAAGCCAAAGATGCGTTTGCTTCAGATTTTTGACACCCCGGAAGATTTCCGATCCGTTCTATCGTTGAATGATTGATCCTGGGAATCCGCGCTACATCGAGCAACCGGTTCAGTGATGTTAACACCGCTTCAAAGAGCATCCGCGATCATTGATTTGTAGATCTGCATCCTACTTTGGAGTGAGCGACGGCTTACCACGCGGAATGAAGATCGACAAGGCAACTCCGGTAGCCCAACAGTTGAAGAATGCCGCAAAAGCTGCATTTCCTTGAAACGGCGAATCCTCGAGTACTTCGTAGATGAACATCGACATTCCCCCAACCAGCGGCATCGTGATGAGCCATAAAGCGAAGGTCATGCCGACCGAGATCGTGGAGCGAAAGAGGCAGATGATGCGGAGGACATGAATGGCTATAACGACATGGCCCCAGCCCGGGCGAAAGAATAAGAACCAAATTGGTGACATGCTGTGATGTCGCCACGATGATTCCGCGGCCATTGCGACCATGCCGAGAATGCCGATGGCGAATAGGCCTAGGGGAGCAACGTACCATAGGACCCCGCGCAGCAGAACGAGCATCTCATCATCGTCTGAATTCATGGTTCCTTGGCCATTTCGGTTTGTGACTTATTGTAGTCGCCTACACCGCGAAGCTCTTATAGCCGGCGGGGATCGTACCGACGAACGGCAGGAAGGATCACGCCCTCATTGGGTGTTGTGTGAACCAGATTCGTCCTCGTTCCGAAGGTGGTTGCGTCGGTACGATCACCGCCGACTACGTTGGCTGCGGGTGGGCCTTCCCAAAGCGATGCCGCGGCGTTCCTACTTCTTTGCGTCTGGCGTGAACTTCATCGCAACGGAGTTCATGCAGTAGCGGAGGCCGGTGGGTTTGGGGCCGTCGTCGAAGACGTGGCCTAGGTGGCCGCCGCATTTGCTGCACTTGACTTCGGTGCGCACCATGCCGTCGCTGTCGTCCTCAATTTGGTCGACGGCTTTTGCTTTGATGGGTGCGTAAAAGCTGGGCCAGCCGGTGCCGGATTCGAATTTGGTTTCGGAGCGGAACAGCTTTTGGCCGCAGCCAGCGCACACGAACGTTCCTTTGTCGTGAACGTCAAGGAGCTTTCCAGTGAACGATCGCTCCGTGCCGGACTCCCGCAAAACATAAAACGCTTGCGGAGAAAGCAGTTTGTGCCACTCCGCAAGCGTATGGGTGATCTCGTATTTCTGTTGAGCTTTCTGCGCCGGTGCCGCTACAGAAATACAGCCGAGGAGGCCAATGGCCACTACGGCAACGAGTAGATTCGTGAAAATACGCATAGCAATACGTATTTCTTACGGATGAATTGTGTTGTTAGCGGCAGTCAAGTTCTTCGTCTTGGAATCTTTTGCAGTTTTTTCTGCGGAGTTCTTCGGGCTGGAATCTAGACTGGTCGTCAGGTACAGGTCGTGGGTATTCAAATTCGACTCTGAAATTGAATTCTGCTGTGAGGGCCGTCCTGCCAAAAAGGCGAGGTACAGAGCAGTCGCTAGAATGCTCAACGGTGCCAAAAGCCGAAATGTTATTCTCATAGTCCCCCGTAAGAGTACAAGGTACCACGTTCTGTGTTAAGAGAAAAGCACAATAGGCCGAATGACTTGAATCATTCGGCCTATTGAGGCTTTCTTTACGCTGAACAGTTTTTAGCCAGCAAGCTTGGAAGCGGTGTTTGTGTCGATCGGGATGCCAGGGCCCATGGTGGCGCTGACCGTAATGGATCGAACGTACTTGCCTTTGGCGGACGCTGGTTTGGCCTTGATAAGGGCACCGAGTCCAGCCTTGAAGTTCTCAAGGAGCTGCTCGTCGGTGAAACTGACCTTGCCAATGGACATGTGGACGATGCCAGCTTTGTCGGCGCGGTACTCAACACGGGTTGCACCCTTGATTTCTTTAACAGCGGTTGCGACGTTGTTGGTAACGGTGCCGTTTCTCTTGTTCGGAGTTCGTGGGCCGAGGATACGACCAATCTTTCCGATCTGTGGTGCCATTTCTTCAGTGGCCAACAGAACATCGAAATCTCGGAAGCCAGCCTGAATCTTAGCGATCAGGTCATCAGCGCCAACCGTGTCGGCACCCGCCTCTTCAGCCTGAGCTGCGAGATCGCCTTTTGCAAGAACGGCAACTTTTCGAACTTTTCCAGTTCCGTGGGGCAAATTGGTGATACCACGAACGTTCTGGTCGCCCTTCTTAGGGTCGATACCGAGCTTTACAGCGAGGTCGACGCTTTCGACAAACTTGGCAGTAGCGGTCTTTTTGACTTCAGCGAGGGCCAAATGCACCTCAAGCGTGGTGTCCTTATCGACGGTTTTGGCGATGGCCACGAAACGTGGCGAGTGCGGATTCTTCTTAACGTTTTGTCTCAATTCATTCACCTGTGGTGCAGGCGGACGGTTCGCGTCCTCCCACTGATTGGAGATGGCAGTATACCTAGGGTCTCAAGTCGCCCATAATTTAAGGCACCCGTGCCAATTTTTGACCGTAAAGACGTTGACCACACTTTTAGCAAGACAATTGTGGTTCGCGGGACCGATTATCTGCGAATGCGCAGAGTGCTTGATGCTTGGTACAACGACAAAGGCGATTTATTTGGCACCGTACAAGGAACCGAGTCCAAACCCTATGTGGTGAAGATCTCATTCCAAAAGGTCGGGCGCTTTGTCAACCTCGATACTGAGTGCTCTTGCCCTTATGGCTATCAGTGTAAGCATGCTGCCGCGCTAGCGCTCCACGCGATAGCCCACGAAGTTCGAAAGCTTCAGCCAGGCGAAGATGCGCTGGTGGTCGACAAAGCAATTTCTCTTCCTCAGGCTCCGGAAGTGAAGGTCGAGCTTGCGCTGCCTCCCGAGTTGGTTTCATGGCTTCACAAGGTTGAAATCGCTGCGAAGTCGGGAACCGATTGGGACCCTGAATCAAATGCACGCGTTTTCTATGTCCTAAAGGTAACGACGAACGCATCGGGAGTCGATATTCCGACCGTCACCCCGGTAACGCGAACCGTGCTCAAGTCAGGTGGCTGGGGATCGTTGATCGAATTCAAGAACCCGGCGATCAAGAGCCGAACCTATCCTAAGGCATGCACGGTGTTCGACTGTGACGTCGTGAACGACCTAGATGCGAATGCCCAGCGGATGAATTACGAACGCGCCGAGTTCCGGTTGGACGGCAAGCACGGCTCACGGCTGATCGAGACGATCATCCGGTCTGAGCGCTGCATTTGGGAAGGCGGTCCTTTTCTGACCCTGGGCAAGAACAAGCCTGGAAAGATCGTTTGGGAGACAGGAACCAAGAAGACTGCGATTCGAGCCCGCGTCACATTCGCAGGATCTGGGAAAGTCTTGTACACGCCGCATCCATGGTACGTGGATATCCAGGCTCTGCAGTGTGGTCCTCTATCATTCGATATGGAGCCTGAGTTGGCGAGCACACTCGTTCAATCAGGAGATGTGGCACCGGAGTATGTTGAGGCGGTTCGCGATTATTTAAAGTCGCTTGGATTGACCGGCAATTACTTGCCGACACCCACGAAGTCGCTTCATGTCCGAGCGCCGCTCCCCGTGCCGTGTCTTGACGTCGATTTTGAGGCTTGTGAACGGGACAAGGATTATTGGACCAAGCAACGCATCTCGGCACCGATCGCATTTGCCAAGTTGTCGTTTGAGTACGAGGGCCACAAGGCAGTGGGTGACTCCGCCGATGTTCGCGTCTTTGAGGGCGATGAGGTTGTGGTTTTCCGACGTAACCCGACGGCGGAAGCGATAGCGAAGGATTACCTCATCAAGGCCGGTTGGGAGGATCCCAAATACAGTGGCTGGGTTATTCCCAAAGGGCGCGAAGCATCGTTTTGCATGGTGCCCTCCGACACCACGCGACTGCTCGAGCCGATCGAGCGGGTTGCAGCATTCGCGAAAAACAACGGTCCCAAGTTGATTTCCGCTGGCTGGAAGATTCATGTAGATCAGTCGTACCGCTTCGTGCCCGATTCCGAAATTGAGTGGAATATCGGCGTTGACGGTGGTTCGGGAATCGACTGGTTTGAATTCCAGCTCGGCATCAAAGTCGAAGGGAAGCCGTACGACCTCAGGCCGGTGTTGTCAACTTTGTTCAAGGAACTCGGCGAAGCTGGCGTACCGGGAGCTTCGGTGGCTCGAAGTCGTAAGTCGGATGACTTCTTCGTATTTGGTCCTGATGGTCAGGTGATCCGTCTATCTCGACAACGCCTCTCGGCGATATTGCAGCCGTTAGTTGAGATATTCGGTGGCGCAGTGGAGTGGCCGGATGAACTCAAGTTGCCACGCTCTTTACTCTCGGAGGCTGGAGCCTTCCGTGAGACAATCGAAGCAGCAGGAGTCGGTTGGAAATCAAACGACGAACTCGCGCGCTTGAGTAACCGGTTCGCTGCTTTCGACCATCTTGAGCCGCTACCGGAGCCAGAGGGCTTTAGCGGCGAGTTACGTGGCTACCAAAAGGAGGGCCTTGCCTGGCTCCAGTTCCTCCGCGAGTACGATTTTGGTGGAGTTTTGGCCGACGACATGGGATTGGGAAAGACCGTCCAGGTTCTTGCCCACATTCAGGCCGAGAAGAACGCAGGGCGACTGGATCGACCTTGCCTGATCGTCGCACCTACCAGTACGATTCCGAACTGGCGTCGAGAGTGCGAACGATTCGTACCCAACCTCACCGTTTTGACACTTCAGGGAGCGGGCCGTTCGGGTCGATTTAGCGACCTGAAGGATGTCGATATCGCCTTGACGACCTATCCGTTACTTGCTCGAGACAAGGGTCTGTTGTCGGGGGTCAGTTATCACATCATTGTCCTAGACGAAGCGCAAAACGTGAAGAACCCTGCCACGGCGGCGGCGAAGGCTGCACGCGAACTTAGGGGCCGACATCGGATCTGCATGAGCGGTACCCCAGTGGAAAACCACCTTGGAGAGTTGTGGTCGCTGTTCCAGTTCCTCATGCCCGGCTTCTTAGGTACGGATGCCGACTTCAAACGGCGTTTCCGAGGACCGATCGAGAAGCAGGCGGACGTGGGAGCTCGTGACAAACTGTCGCGGCGGATTCGGCCGTTTATGTTGCGTCGTACCAAGGGGCAGGTCGTTAAGGAACTGCCGCCGAAGACGGAAATTATCGAAACGATTGAGTTCGATGAAGCCCAGCGCGACTTGTACGAAGCCATCCGAATGTCGATGGATGAGCAGGTGAGAAGCCTCATTGCCGCCCAAGGTTTCGAGAAGAGTCGATTCCAGATCCTGGATGCACTTCTCAAGTTGCGACAGGTTTGCTGTGACCCACGCTTGGTGAAGCTGGCCTCGGCTCGATCGGTAACAGAGTCGGCCAAGCTCGACCGGTTGCTGGAAATGCTCGGCGTGCTGCTCGAAGATGGACGAAAGATCCTTCTGTTCTCGCAGTTCACCTCTATGCTCAACCTGATCGAAGAGCGGCTGAAGGCAGATGGCATCAAGTGGGTGCGTATCAGTGGCGACACCATCGACCGCGAGACACCTGTTCAGCAATTCCAAGCCGGCGAAGTTCCGTTGTTCATCATCAGCTTGAAGGCTGGAGGTACTGGTCTAAACCTCACTGCTGCGGATACCGTGATCCTCTATGACCCATGGTGGAACCCCGCCGTCGAGAATCAGGCGATTGACCGGGCTCACCGAATTGGTCAGGATAAGGCTGTAATCGTGTACAAATTAGTGGCATCCGGCACCATCGAAGAGAAAATGCTCGAGATGCAAGCGCGTAAAGGCGACATTGCTCGAAGCATCCTCACTGACGACGCCGAGGGTATCCGAACCCTCACGTCCGAAGACCTTCAGTGGGTGTTGGCCAAAGAGTAGAAGCGAGGCGTGCCTTAATGTCAAACTTGTTCTGTAGCCGTGGCATGGTTTGTGGCCGCGCACCCAGCTCGCGGCTTGAACCCATTTTTGGTCTTGGCGAACGGTCCGAACGCCGGTACAAGCCACCTGGCGGCTACGGCGGTTTTTGAAATACCAAAACTGTTTGACATCAAGGCACGCCTCGCTTCTTGCTGCCGCCGTGACTTATCAACGTTTGGTAAGCACGGCACGCACTGCCCCTACAACGGAGGGTGCGTACTTACGTGAATATCAGTAGACTTTGGGTGGCATCTATTCATCGGCCCGCGAACTTGAATTCGTAACAAATCCCAAAATGGCTATCTCATCAGCACTCACCATCGCCTTGTCTCTCGTCAGCTTGACCCACGTCCAAAAGCCCTCATCTGCGCAGATCGTGGCACGGTGTCAGAAGGCTTATGATTCGGTGCAGACACTCGAAGTAGTCGTCAATGCACTCACGGGTAAGACGCCTACCACGGCGCACTTCTACTTTGCACGCCCCGGTAAATTCCGTGTAACGGGGCGAACCACATTTGGCACCAAGTACGACCTGCTCATCAAGAACAAGGTTGTGAATGTCTACAGCGCCGATAAGTGGCAGACTGCAGACACGGCTGAGATGGGTGTCGCGACGTTGACCGGTACCTCTGGCAGTGCCATCACCAATGTTTCATCGCTTCTCCTTCACACGGCATGGGGTTCGCTATCGCCAGATCTCAAGAAATCAAAGGTGGTTGAAGAGAAGCAAAATGGACGAGATTGCTACCGCCTGGAAGACAAGGGAGAACTCAAAACTTCGGTGTGGATTGACCGCAAGACCTTCTTCTTGGTGCGCACCAATGCGAAGGTCATGGGTTTCCAAATCGATATCGAATACGGCCAGCCGATCATCAATAAGCCGATTCCCGCTGCGAAATTCACTAAATAGTCCAGGGTGTAGGGGCGTGGCATGCCTCGCTTCTTGCTACCGCCGGGGCCACCAACGCGGGTTAGCAGGGCACTAGGGAAGGCGGTACTTTCATCTCGACCTTTGTGGACGATTGCCCATGTATCCCCCGATGATGTAGGGGAATTTGCCGGGGGTGACGTGGTAGTGCCATCCTCTGACGTCATCGAAATGGGCGTTGAATGCGTTCAAGGGGCGTTCCTTGTCGTCTTTTGCCATTTCGCCTGACCGCTCGTATGGACCGTAGACGGGAAAGCCGTCGAGGGCGAAACCGATGATCGGCGAATGGGATTCACCCTTGTCGACGAACGGAGTGTTCACACATATGGGATATTTGTGATAGTGGTACCGGTTGTCGGGGCTAGGGTGACCGCAGCATCGGTCCATGATATTTGAGGCATCGACCATGTTGGCGTCGTATGGGTTGTAGAACACAACGCCATTGACCGCCAAACCAACCGGCCCCATATTGAGTGCTCCGTTGGCATCTCGATCGGTCATAGCGACTGCGTTGGGATTTTTCACAGGGTTGACGGGAAGGTAATAAGTGTCATTGTGTTCCTGGATATAGCTGGGGTTGTAGCCTTGGGTCCCTACGGTATCGGGAAACTTCGCGGTTGGATGATTTGGGATGTTTCGGACGTGTAAGGCCATGTATCCCGAAGCATTGAACGTGATGGTCACGTTGTCGGTTAAATACCGATCCTCATTCACTAATTGTCGATTGACATCGAGGTTTCCCTTGCGAAGCCAAGCCGTCATGTTTCCCGCAAACGGATTTTCAAGTCGTTCGTCTTGGTAGAACAGGCGAGCAGAATTCGCCTCGGTGACGTTGAGGTCGCCGGAAAGGTGTCCGGCTGTGTCGATGGGCACCGACTCGCCTTGAGCCGGTCGATAGAACCACCTACCGCCAAGAGGCAGCATTCCGGCCGTCGATTCTGGAGACACCTGTGCGCTTTGTTTCGCGGTCGGAGCGACTCGGCCATCCGATGATTTGGCACTTTGTTGGAGTGAGAAGTCGGTGATGTAGAACGAGGAGAACTTGTTTTGAGTGGCGTTCCCATTCTTGAACTCCACCGTCAGTTTTACAGCGTCGACTTCGGCAAAAGGCAGCATCTCTTCGAATTCGTAGGACCTCCAGGCGGTCGCACCATTTTTCCCATCGTTGCCGTTGACGGCGAAGTCTTTACGATCCTTTAGGATCTCACGATAGATGAGGCGCTGGCCAGAATCAAGGTAGTTGGTTCCGCCGTTGCTGTAAAAGCCCATTTTCATCCCAACTAAGTCGTTTCCAACCGTAAATCCATCCTCGGCGCGGCCACGAAATCGGAACTTGAGCCATTTGCCGTTCTTTGGTTGAATTCCTGTTACGAGCTGGCTCACGGAGCCTGCCGAACTCCCTTTGGCATCAAAGCCGTTGAGCGAAATACCCTTGGTGGTGATTTCATCGGAGTAGCCACACCAAGCCCAACGTGCGTTTCCTGTGAGTTCGTAACCAGCAGGAGCTTTGCCCGTGGCATCCGCTCTATCGAAATTCGGATTTGAAACGAGATTGGTCGCGGCTTCAGAGTGGGTACCCAGTAGCAGTGTGAGAAGAATGCTAGCGATCATGGTTTGTCGTTCCTTTTTGAGTTTGGCCAGTGGCCCGAATGCACGATAGTTTCGAGGATCAACATGAGGATTTTATGAGGGCGATTCGGCTAGCCTAATGCTTATGCGAGTTTTGATCATGACCGACATGGAAGGCGTCTCGGGAATTGTGGTCTGGAACCAGGTCACCGGTGGCGATCCGATGTTTGAAGAGTGCCGAAGACTGTATACGGAAGAGATCAATGCTGCCGTTCGCGGTGCCAAAGCCGCGGGGGCGACAGAGATCCACGTTGTCGATTGTCACGGCGCGGGTGGTGGTTGGACGTTCAACTCGCTGATCCCCGAGCTGCTGGACCCGGATTGCGAATGGGTTGCCCACCATCCGTGGTCTCGGTATGTTGACATGCTGGAAACTGGTTGCGATGCATGTTTGCTCGTCGGAATGCATGCGCGCGCTGCTACTCCCGATGGTGTTCTGTGCCACACCATTTCGACGACCCAGTGGCGACACCTTCGGTTCAACGACACCTACGTCGGTGAAGTCGGAATAAATGCTGCCCTCTGTGGACATTACGGTGTGCCGTGCGTCCTTGTCACCGGCGATACGGCCACGTGCATTGAGTCCGCTGCGTTGATCGGACCTGGTCTCACGACTGTCGCCGTCAAGAAGGGGCTGACGCGGTATTCAGCGCGCCAGATACCACCGGTCCGAGCCCGACAAATGATCGAGCGAGGTGCCAAGGAGGCGATTGAGAATCGTAAGAACGTGATGCCCTATGTTCCCGCAAAGCCGACATCCATTACGATTGAGATTGGAACCGTCGACCATGCCGCCAAATGGAAGGGAAGACCCGGCGTCGAATTTCCCGACCCGCTGACGGTCGTCAGTCGAGGTTCCGATTGGATGACGGCTTGGAACCAGGTTTGGGACTATACGGTGTAGTTTCAGCCGCTAGCTTTGGCGCGGTTCCTCAATTCTACATACTGTTTGGCCATGCGCAGATCCTCAAGGGCTTCGGCCGCCTCACACGGTGGGGGGCGGACTCCTTGTACCGATGCGATGAAGTTCTCGGCTTGTCGCCTCATGGCGTGAACCCAGGGTAGTTGGGGATGGATGATTTGACTCACCTGACCGGGTCGATCTCGCATGATCTCCAAGCTCCCAGGGCGATTGAGGGCAAGGGGGGCCGGAAGATTCAACTTTACGTACCCGTGATCAAATCCGACGAGTGCGGATTCTTGCCAATCGGTTAGGGTTCGGTAGGGAGTCATTTCCAGAGTTCCCGCGATGCCCGACACGGTCTCTACGGCCATGAGAACGCCACTGGCTTCGGCATAGGTCACTCGATACAGTTCTCCAAACAGGTGCCTGAGGAGATTCACTTGGTGAATGTAATAGTTCACGAAGGAAACGTATTCGGAGAATGTCTCTCGGGCCATGTCTGACGGACGCCTATCTGCATCTGTCACCGGAATGGCTTCGTCAGAATGAATCAGTTCATTGAAGCCCGAAGCAATCCAGTCTCCTTCTGGCATGGTGATTCGGATGTATCTCATCCGACCAAGTTCACCGGTGGTCTTCAAACGGTCAATTTCGGCTTTGGCGGCTTCGGTGGCAGGATCGCTTCGCTTGTGGTAGCCGACCATGTGAAAAGAGCCGCCCAGTTTGAGGGCGTCGAGCATTTCAGTTGCGACTTCGAGCGATGAGGCCAAAGGCTTTTCCGTGAGAATCGGCTTGCCGAATCGATACAGCGGCTTGACGATCGAACCGTGTCTGTCGAACGGTTGGATGGCGACGAGCGCATCAATTTGCTCGTTCGCCATCATCGAGTCGGCGTCTGGATAAGTGTTCTTAACGGCAAACTTGGCGGCAACTTCAGCCGCCAAGTTCGGCCTGGGTTCGGCAATCGCGACGACCTCGCAGCCATCAATAGAAGCATAGTTCCGAAGATGGGCGGCTTGTCCCATATTCCCGACACCGACGAAGCCAATTCGTACTGGGTCCACGACGGGAGTTTAGCGCACAACCTTCGCCCCGAGCGGCACCACCCAGCGCCGAAGCCTCCAGCCTCTATCTACGGCCTGGGCTGGAAACATCAGCGCATAACCCATTACACGTTCCGGACGTCGGTACGATCACCGCCGACTACGGATCAGGTGCTGTCACTTCCGATTACTCAGTGACTCAGTTCATGCAAGACCCAATATCAGTACATCTCTTTGTCGCCGTAGAGCGTTTGGATGTATGCGATCTGGCCGGCGTGGTAGGTGAAGTTCCAGTGGGGGTACGACATCATTTCTTCCATCGTAAAGTCTTTCCCCCCGCCGTACGGTAGCCACTTGGTTTCGGCAAGCCTCTCGTCGGGCAAGTTTCGGTAGAGTTCGAACAATTTCTCTAGGCGCTTCTGGCATTCGGCTTTGCAGACGTCAACCGTGTCCCATGTTGCGATCTCAGCTTTGTAAGCGGCCATAGATTCCTCGTTCATCTCTGGCATATCTTCACCCGATACGAGCGTGTATGCCCAGTCGGGGCATTTTGCTAGCTCTTGAATCTGGTCGAGAACAGATCGACCGACATCCAGTGGAGACCAATTGAGCTTTTCGCTAGGAACGGCGGCGGCGTAACGAAAGGCTTCGTTGGCCGCAGCTTGTGTGTTTTCAATAATGGAGTCTTGAATTCTCATGTTTTCCTCGTGCGTTTATATAGTAGACGCATGTCGACTATTATCGCAGACGCTTCAAATTTCTGCAACACCCGAATTCGGTGTTTTTTCCAGTTTCTTCATCGCTTTAACCAGTCAGAATCAATGCCATGCGCCGTTGGGTAGTAGCTCTCTCTTTGTTTGCCTCGTCTCTTGCGCTTGCCGACAAGCCGATCACGATCACCTTGCTTCACAGCAACGACCTTCACGCTCACATCGAAGCCACGAAGATCAAAGGCCAAGGCTATGGCAGCTACGCGCGACAGGCTACGATCATCAAACGAGCCCGTGCGACGGAGCCGAATGTTCTGCTGCTTAACGGGGGCGATACATTTCAGGGCACGCTCTTCTTTAACACGTATGAGGGTCTTGCTGACGTTGCGTTTATGAATGCTGTCCACTACGACGCAATGGCGGTTGGCAATCATGAATTCGATCGCGGACCCAAGCCGTTGGGCACCTTTGCTTCGATGGCGAATTTTCCCTTGTTGAGTTCAAATCTGGATCTGACTGGCGAGCCCGCTCTGAAAGACACGATTCACGACTCGGCTGTGGTAACCATTGGAGGAGAGAGATTTGGCATCGTGGGGGCGACTACGCCAACAGTCTTGAACATAAGTTCACCAGGCCCGACGGTCAAGCTAAAGGACCTGCACGACTCGGTACAGAGTTCCATCAATGCACTCCAGGCTCAAGGCATTCACAAGATTCTGCTGGTGACGCACATCGGCTATGACGAGGACCAGGCGCTCGTCAAAACGCTGCACGGAGTTTGCTTCGTTGTTGGGGGGCACTCGCACACGCCGCTTGGCACGCCAGATCTTCCAGGTTGGCCCAAGTCGCAGGGGCAGTATCCGACAATCGTAAAGAACGCGGATGGCATTGATGTGCCGATCGTACAGGTTTGGGAGTGGGGGAAGGTGTTTGGCCACATCACGCTTGAGTTCGACGCAAAAGGGCACCTCAAGAAGTGGAGCAACGCGAAACCGATCGTCATGGATTCATCCATCCCCGAGGATAAGGACGTCGCCTCTATGGTCGCTGCGTTTAAGCGCCCGATCACAGCACTAGAGGGTCAACCAATCGGCCAGACTTCGACGGGATTGTCAAAGGAGGCACCAGGCGGCAGCGATAGCCCGATGGCAGACGTCATTGCCGATGCGATGCAATCGGCCACCGCAAAGAGCGGATCGCAGGTCGCCTTCATCAACTCTGGTGGCGTCCGTGGAGCTCTTGAGCCAGGGAAGATCACGTATGGGCAGCTTATTTCGATAGAGCCTTTTGGCAACACCTTGGTTGTTCTCGACCTTACAGGTGAAGAGATCAAGGGTGCGATTGAGGAAGGTATCGGAACGGGCGGGTCACTCACACCTTCGAAGGGAAGTTCTTATTCGATGGATCGAAGCAAACCAGCAGGGGCACGAGTTTCTGACATCAAGATTGACGGTCAGTCCCTTGATCTCGCGAAAACCTACAAAGTGACCTTGCTGAACTTCACCGCCAACGGTGGAGATGCGCATAACGTGTTGAAGGCTGCCAAAGGGGCACGTTTGGAGACGGGGCTAATCGACCTTGACGCACTCATTGATTACGTCAAACCTCACACTCCCGTAAAGGCCGAGTCGCCAAATCGAGTGCACGTACAGTAGCTAGCGATCACGGATGCCCAAGACGAATCTGCTCCACTTCGTCTTGGGGTTCGTTCCTTCGAGATCAAATGAAACTCGTGTGAATTTGAGTGGAACACAACAACTGCAATCGGTTGCTGACCTTGAGCAAATGGTTGGGGAACCGTAGGAATTGAACTCCATTCATGCACCTAAGAAAGTTGGTCCCAAGCAATCAAGATTGAAGTCGGTGACGGGGGATTTCAGCATAACTTTCCTGCCTTCTCGATCACGGTTGTCCGCCTAAGGTCAAAGAAATAGCGGTCGATCGATGTGGATCTGACCGTCAAGAATCACCGGCCAGATCCGTCATTTCCAGGTAATTTTCCCATGCACCTTCCGCATTCGGGTATTATTGGCCGTTACGATCCAACGGTACGGACTTCGTTTGGCTCCCGCCTCCTGGCCGGTTCTCTACTTTGCCCTTCTGCTCTTGAACCGGAACAATTGAATATCGGGAGATACAAGTCACATGGCTATCAAAACACTTTATGTAGGCAACCTGCCTTACTCAGCGACTGAGTCGCAGCTCACAGCTCACTTCGCCAACTACGGCGCAACCAACGCTCGCATCGTCGAGGGTCGTGGTTTCGGCTTCGTTGACGTTGATGCCGAGCAGATGGAAACAGCTATTGCTGACAAGAATTCTGTCCAGATGGACGGTCGAACTCTGACCGTTAACGAGGCCAAGCCTCGTGAGAACCGCACCGGCGGCGGTGGTGGTGGCGGTCGCCCAGGCGGCAGCGGTGGTGGTTACGGCGGCGGCGGTGGCGGCCGATCGAGCGGCGGCGGCAGCAGCTACGGCGGCGGTCGATCCAGCGGCAACCGCTGGTAATTTGTTCAGCTAACTGAACAAATACAAAGTGGCCCGTCTCATACGAGACGGGCCACTTTGTATTTTCCGGTGTAGGGGCGGGGCGTGCCCCGCTAACCCAACGTTGGTCAGTCACAGCGGCAGCAAGAAGCCAGGCACGCCTCGCCCTCACACCGGATTCGGACAGGCCGCAACTCTGCTAACCCAACGTTGGTCAGTCACAGCGGCAGCAAGAAGCGAGACACGCAGCGCCGTTATTTTCGCTTGGCGAGCGATGCTTTCACAAGGGCTCCAAACGACGGGGTGGGCTTGTAGGTCCAATCTGATATGAGGGTGGGACCAGCGGCAGGGTGGAGGTCCCAAGCGGTGTAGTTGCAGTTCCGCTTATCCATTTCCTTGATCACGCGATCTACCCAGGCGTTGGGTTGATTGACTGTCGTTCCACGGTTTTGACCACCAAACTCGCTCATGATCACCGGGATGTGGGGAAGGGCGGCGTCAAGATGAGAGAGCCACTTGTCGATGGTTTCGCCCTTGTTATTGTAGGCATGACATGCGTAGATCACCCCGTTACCAAGGGGATCTTTCAGTTGGTATCCCTTTAGGAACCCGGATAGGTCGTAGGCCCAATCGAGTCCACCGCAAATGATCACGTTCTCGGCACCGGTCGACCTAACCGCATCAAGCATCGCTTGCATGCCAGGGGTCTGGTACTTCACAGGAACGAACCTTCCTTGTCGGGCCCCGGCTCCATTGTTTTCGGAGATCACTCCTCCCTTGAGCCAGATATCCCAAGTTGTGTTATGCGGTTCATTGTAGAGGTCAAAAAGGACGGCAGGGTTGTTTCGGTACTCGCGCGCACAACTTCTCCAGAACGTGATACTGTTCATATCGGGCATCACGTGCTGACCGATATTCGCTCCCCAAACGTTGCAATTATTCCAATGGAGATCGAGCATCACGTAGCATCGGTTGGTTGCACAGTAATCAACGACCTGCTTGACGAGTGCCCGATAAGCAATGCCCTTATCTTTCTGCTCAGGAGTAACGCCAAACCATCGGTCCTGCGCCAGGGGTATTCGCACGATGTTCGAGTTCCAGTCATGGATCGCGACCCGAACGGTGTCGAGGATATGGCCCTCACCATCTGAACTCCATTCAAGGGCGGCGCAGTTCACCCCACATAGACGCACCTTGTTTCCACTGCTGTCGAGAATCAGATTGCCCTTGGTATGCAGTTGCGGCAGCTGAGTTGTGGGTTTCTCAGATTGTGTGGGCGTTGCGATGACGATGGCTGCGGAGAGCAGCACAGTGGAGAGACTCAAGTTCTTCAGTGACATTTGGACCTCGGTGTCAGACCAAATTGTATCCCTGCAGTCCCTGAAAGGCAAGGAAATAAGTTAACGCGTTCGCCCAATGGCATGATGACCTTACTCTGGAGTGGTTGGCTTTCAAGTCAGCAGAGAAAAAGGATCCTCGATGCAGTTGTTAAGGAGTCAAAGGCGTATTCCACAGAAACAAATCTGGCATGGGCACATGCGGTTCGAATCGCCTGGAAAATGAACGCAGGGAGAGCACCGAATTTTGCCGAACCTGAAACTTATACGGGGTTTTCTCGTTCAAATAGGAGAGTCAGTAAGTCTAAGGTCTGGTTCGCTTAGGTCAGAGGCCCTACAATCCACGTATATGGAGTGTTACATGGATCCTAATTTCACCCCTAAAAAATCCCAACTCAATTTCGCCAGGATCGCAAAAGGCTTATGGTTGGTCGCACTGATGTGTTGCTCTCTTGCTGCCTACGCATATTCTGGCCATGCGAGAGGACTTAGGGCTCAAGAGGTCCATCTAGAGGCTGTTAGTATCCATCCAGATTCCATCTTCGGAGGCGGTATCGCCGCAGGGACAGTCACCTTGAGTGGACCGGCTCCTGTGGCCGGAGCAGTCATTTCTTTGACAAGCGATAGTGCCGCGGTTACAGTTCCAGGTTCGATTACGGTTGCCGCCGGCTTTAAGCAAGCAACGTTTTCGGTTGCTACCACCATTGTTGGATCAAGATCGGTTGCGTCGATCACGGCGACGTTGGGAACTCATTCCAGGCACACTCAGCTTGTAGTCTTGGGTCTTGGCGTCAAGTCCCTTACATTGTCTCCGGCCACTGTAACGGGTGGAGAAGGCTCCACGGCCACGGTGACCCTCAACGGGGTAGCCCCAACCGGAGGAGTCGTCCTGAGTCTATCGAGCAGTTCTCCTACTGCCTCGGTCCCGGCAATGGCGACCGTGGATGTCGGACAATCTTCTGTCAATTTTGCCGTCAGTACGACCGCCGTGACTAAGCAAGTCGAATTGCGAATCAAGGCGAATCTCGCCAATTCGTCAGAGAGTGCACAACTCGTGGTGAGCCCCTCGGAATCCGTCTCGGTTACCGTGAATCCTGCCACCGTTGTTGGTGGGGCAAAGGCAGTGGGCACTCTCACTTTGAGTTCTCCAGCTCCTCCCAATGGTTTGGAAGTGAAGCTTGTCAGCAGCAGCAACGCTGTCCAGGTTGAACGGGAGGTGAAAGTAAAGCACGGAACAACGACGGTGGATTTTGATCTGCGAACCCAAGGTGTTGCTGCTCCGACAGCGGTTACGATAACCGCTTCCATCGGAAATGCATCCGCCAACACGACTCTAAACGTTTCTCCGGCGACTTTGGTTTCCGTTACCCTTGACCCAAATGGAGTGGGTGGTGGTGCTTCGACGACGGGCTTGGTGACTCTTTCCGGTGCTGCACCCCAAGGCGGGGCATTGGTTAACTTGGCCAGCAGCTTAACGATCGCACAAGTTCAGACAAGCGTAAAGATTCCTGCAGGTCAGATGTCGGCAACTTTCGCAGTCGCGACGACACCGGTTACCACTTCAACTGCTGTGACGATAACGGCATCGTACGAATCTGCCACTCAAACCGCGGCTTTGACCGTGAACCCACTTGGTTTGGCTTCGTTGGCTGTGCACGCTGGAAACGGCCGAGAAGGAAAGGCAGCGACCGGAGTCGTCGAGTTAAACAGTCCGGCCGGAGTCGGAGGAGTCGTTGTTTCAATCGCGAGCGACAACGCTGCGGCAACGGTTCCAGCGACGGTTACCGTCCCAGCAGGACACAGCAGTGCTTCCTTCAGCATCGCTGCGTCAGCAGTCGCAAGCCCAATCACGGTTACGATCACAGCTTCGTTGGGCGGAACTTCGAAGTCAGCGAGCCTCACGCTGAACCCATCTGCCCTTCATGGTCTTATTCTTCATCCGGACCGAGTGCTTGGAGGCAGCAACGCGACTGGAACGATATCACTGAACGGATACGCACCTGTCGGTGGCTTGGTGGTGACTTTGGTGAGTAACTCGCCTTCAGCCGTTGTTCCTGCAACCGTTACCGTGCCAGCCGGCCAGAATGCGGCGACATTTGCAGTAACGACCTTGGTGGTCACATCTAGGCTGACGGTACAAATCACCGCAACAGCGGGCGGAGTTTCGAAGTCGGAGAATCTCACGATTAGCACGCAAAAGGGATGAGGAATCAAACACGCGTGGTAGTGTAATGGCACTTCCACGCGTCCAGGCTTATGATGATCCTTCCACTCCTTTTTGCCCTGAATTCCATCCCTGCTCCTACTCCCGACGTGGACCTCTACATCGGCACCTATACCACGGACCATCGCAGCAAGGGAATCTACCACGTCGTTTTGAACACGGACACTGGAACCCTAACGCAGCCAGTTGTCGCAGCAGAGATCACGAATCCAAGCTATTTGGCTCTCGATTCCACCGGACGATTTCTATATGCCGTCAACGAATCAAGTCAAGGAGAGGTTTGGGCTTATGCGGTTGGAGCCGACAAGAAGCTCACGTATCTCAACCATCAATCCACAAAGGGGAGTGACCCCTGCCACCTTTCTGTTGCACCGGGGAACAAAGCGGTTTTGGTTGCCAACTACAGCAAAGGCAATGTAACCACCTTTCCGATTGAGACCTCCGGTAAGTTGGCCGCTGCAACGGGTGAATTCCAAAATCAAGGGTCGGGACCTAATTCGGGTCGGCAGGAGGGCCCACATATGCACGACATCGCGGCAGATCCGTTGCGGCGATTTGTCTATGCATGTGATCTAGGAACCGATGAAATTCTGGTTTTTCCATTTGACAAACGCGCAGGAACGCCCTCCATGCTCAGTCCGCGTCGAGTGAAGTCTCCGGCGGGAAGCGGTCCCCGCCATGCCGTCATGGATGCGAAGGGCAAGTTCCTGTACGTCAACAACGAACTTAAGAACACAGTAAGCGTTTTTGGCGTGGGTGCACGAACGGGCCCGATGAATGAGATCCAGAATCTCCCCACGCTACCTGGCGACTATGCGGGGCAGAACACCACTGCCGAAATAGTAATTCATCCAAATGGTAAGTGGCTTTACGTCTCCAATCGAGGACACGACAGTATCGCCTGTTACGAAGTTGGCCCGGCAGGCCGCTTGACATTGATCGAAATACACCGCCTGAAAGTCCACGAACCGCGCGGTTTTGCAGTCGACCCGACTGGCAACTGGATTGTTGTTGGTGGCCAGCGAAGCAGCAATCTGGCTTCTCTGAAGATTGATCAGGCAACAGGTGCACTCCATGCGGAGGCATCGATCATAGATCTGCCTTTGCCGGTTTCGGTTTTGTTTAAGCACCCTTAACGGATCTTGACGGTCGTTACCTAAATGACTTCCGGCATCGGATTGTCAAAATTTAGGGTTGCTTGAAGGCTGTGAAGGTCAGTTGTGCCTGCGTCGATGTACTTCAGGTATCGCTTTCTCAGGATGGGAGAAACGCCCAATACACGCATTCGCGTCACGAGGAGCATTTCTAGGTCGATCAGTTCAAAGACATGCTTTTGACGGCGTCGGTCTTGCTCGATGACGCGAATAAGAGTTTCAATCGCCTTCGGACTAGAAATTGTGAAGGCATGTTCGAGGAGAGCACCGATCGTGCGCCTTTGGAACAGTGCTCTCGCTGCATTCACTACAACTGCCGATTCGTGATCGTTAAGGAGCAGGAAAAGCGTTGGATTCAGTTCTGGCCATAGTAGCTTCCCAAGTGATTGGGCTAGAGCGGCTCGAACTGCCAATTCGCGATGATCCGCGAGATAACGCATGCATGCGACGATTTCGGCGCGATCCACTTCGGTGAGTTCTGGGCGAATAACCCGTAGTGCATTCGCAATTCGCTGTGGGTCTCCCGAGCGTAGTCCAGCAAGAACCTGATCGCGTGGGATTCCCTGAAGGACAATGGTTTCCTTTTGCTGGGTGGGGGCATCCATGTCCCCGATACCTTCCAGGTGCTGGGTATTGTCCCACTTAACCGCCGCTTTTCCGCTTCGAGAGTCCGCGAAAACCTTGAGGGCACGCATGGATGCGAGTCCATTAAGGACGTTGCCTACGATCAGACGAGGGACGGCCATCAGGCCTGCGGCAAGCCCGTAGGTGAGCCCAACCCAAACAATACGCTGGGTGATTCTGAGGGCCATGAAGAACGTGCAGAAGGTCACCAGATTCGTGAGGGAACCGCCGACGGTGAGCGTCGGCAAGAGCCTGAAAGGAACCCATCCAAGATATCCCAACACATAGAAAATGTTGTAGATGAGGAGGATATATCCAAGCATAGAGGCAAAAGCTGCTACAAATACCTTACGGTCTTTGATGAAGTTCTCCTTCATCAACCAGTTGCCTTCCCAGCCCGTCTGCTCCCACTCCTGTAGGGAGATGCCGATAATCCACCGCGACTTCTGTCGAACCGACCGGGTCCAGTCCATTGGGAAGTACGACCAGTTCGAGATGAACATCGGGCGTTGGCAAAGGGGCTTCCACCAGGGAGACTTATCATCGCCAAGCACGACGTTGACAAACACCGATTTCAGGCCCGCCTCGCGGATCTTTTTGGACATCGAGTAGTCCTCCGTCATGGAGCTTTCGTTAAACACGTGCCCGCCATGCTCGTCTGAGAGGTACTCGATGACTTTGCGCGAAAACCCGGTTCCGGTTCCGGCATAGGGGACAAACCCGGAGATCTTCTCCCGCACAGGCACGTCCTTCATGTGATTTTCGCTGAACTCGTCGGCGTAGATCCAATGCACCCACTTATGCCAAGTTGTGGGGAAGGGCAAGATCGGAATCTGGACGACGTCGATCTGGGGGATCAAATAGTTGTGGAGCAAGAACTCTTGGGGATGCACCCAGTCCTCAGCGTCGTGCATCAAAATGATGTCGAAGTTGACTCGATTGGCCTCCTCAAAGAGTCGAATTGAGGCCAAAACATTATGCAAACAGTCGGCCTTCGTGGTGGGTCCGGGTCTTGCTGTGACGACCTTGAGGATCTGTGGATACTCTTTGGCAAGGCGGTCGACGCAGTTTTGGGTCGCCATGTCGTTGGGGTAGGTACCAACAAAAATCGAGTAGTTGTCGTATTCAACCCGCTTGATGATGTTGTCGACCATGCTGGCCACGACCTCACCTTCGTTCCATGCGGGAACCATGACAGCGATTCTCTGTTGTTCGCGGGCACGTAAGCGCTCAAGAGTCAGGCGAGGCTTTTGGCGATAGGTGAACTGTCGCCAAAACCGGAGCCAATAGGCACCGATATCGTAGACGAGATCTTGGGTTCCGCTCAGAAAGTAAACCACGGCAACGATCCACGTCATGCCGACGAAGAAATCGCGAATCATGAGCATGAAGTCGTATGAGTTAAGTGTCAAGACATCTTCCTCTACTTCTTTGCACTCTTCTTCTTGACGAACTTACTACCCATGAATCCTACCAAGACGGCAAGCGCAATGAGCGCCGTTGTCATCCAGAGGATCATCTCAGGCTTATATCTCCTCATCTCAGCTGCCTCAGCTGCTCGCTTTTCAGCCTCAGACATGGTGTCGAAGGCGAAAATTTCGCCTTCCTGCGTGAAGACCGCAATCTGTCCCTTCAGCATGCCGCCTACCTCAGGGTTGGCAAGGAACTGAGTGAATTTCTGTAGGGCATTATTGGACGCAGCAAGGATGACGTACATGACGCCGCCCGACGGCTTCGGTACGGCTTGTACGATGACGGCACCGACAAGGCTCGATGGAAGAATGGGTAGCCCACGGGTTACCGTTGGGACTCCTGATTTGGACGGAGCCACCAAAAGATTGGAAAGGATGCGACTGAATCGCTGTTCCTGGCGGAACAGGCCGACGACAAGGTCTTCGTTACCCGTGATCTCTTCCGACGACGCATGCCAAATGGGAACGCCATGGTTTGTTTGAGCAGCGCGGGCGACGATTGTTGCCGTAAACGAGAGAAGCTCAGTGCTTGGCTTTGTTCCGACATTAACGGTTAGGGAGTGAGGCAGAGCACCATCGATTGATCGGAAATACGGAAATCCCTCAAGAAAAGGCGTGTTCGGCAATGTCCCTTCTTGGAGTTCAAAGTCAGACATTCCAAGGATCGTTGTCCAAGCGATATCCTCATAGCGCTTGGAGCAGTCGACATTAGCCAATTCGTTATGTGCCGTGATCTCGATATTCCACTGGTTCGCATCCGCGAGGTTGATCGGGAGCGGGCAGACCAAATCACCGTCGTTCGAGTTTTCTGGCGTGAGAAGCGAACTGCCGATTTGCTGGCCGTTGATCGCCACAGAGAGCATCGAGTGCGTTTTGATGAGGGTGGCGGCATGCCGGAACCGCAGCCGAAGCTGCCCACCACGGCCGATTTTGACGAGCAGTGGCCGTCGCAGCACGATGGCTGTGCCCTGGCTGCCGACTCCAGCAAGTCGAATGGATGGGTAACCAAGTTCTTCAAAGGTGGTGGCTCCCAACCGGGGGCCCGCTTCAGTCTGTTTGGCCTTGATTTCCATTGGGCTGGCACTCAGCCCACTCATCTGTGAGGCAACCTCAGGATTGTTTAGCGATGTGACGGAGGCATCGAGAACAGCCTTATCAGGGCCAGTGATATACAGATCGCCGCGATGAACCTCAATTTCTGCATCCGGTTTCCGGATGCCTAATTCTGCTGGAGTCCCAACATGAACGGCAGGCACGTTCAATGCGGATCGCGTCATGGTCAGGATAAGTGCCTGGTCGGTGATGCGACGGCCCCAGCCTGCGGCAATATTGAGTGCCGCGGAGATGCTTGCATCCTTTGCGAGTGGACCGACTGCGATTGGCACCGTGCCAATGGGTTCCGAAAGCCAGTTGAGATAGGGAAACGGATAAGCGTTGAGAGGACATGCCTGCAATTCGACGAGCGGTAACCCAATCACCGAAGTGGTTCTGAATCGAACCCAGTTCTTCATGTCATCGTCTTCGCTACACGGTCCTAGCCGTGAAACGCTTCGCACGACCACAGACAATTCGTTGAAACCACTCTTGCAGTATTTTCGAGGCAGTTTGACAACCCAGCGTTCTGGATTTGGATTTGCGACGACGATGGTCTTAGAGTCAACAGGTTGGCCGTTGAGGATGACGGTTAGGCTTTCATCTGGAGCGGCCAGGGTCGGTGATGTATCGTAGTCGATTGCGAAAGAGCCATCCGCGGTTAGAGTCAGTCCGTGAGGTAGCTGGAAGAAGTACGTCCAGCGGCCCCCCTCTGAGTGCATTGGCTTGTCCGCAAAAAACGGTCGGATCTGAATATCAGATCCGAAAGCAGATAGGCAGGAACCCATCAAACATATGGTGGCAACAACCTTGTTCAGCGCAGGCTCGCTCCGTTTGTCCGGCGATTGGCAAGTTCGTGAATTTCAAACAACGATCGTGTTTGGTGAGTGGTTGGGTCAACCACCACGGAACATTTACAGCAGTACTGAAGACGCTCCCAGATTTGCTGTCGGCTCAGGTAGGCCCGATACAGCTCCCAGTAGGTATCAAGCTGGAGAGTCTCTTCTTCGATGGCTATTCGGGTTTCCGTTCGCCAGGTCCTAACCCCGGTTACGCCACCAAGTGCGAGGATCGGAATCACAACTAGCCATGAAGGCATTGAGCCAGAAAGGGCGAAGAATGCCACAGTGAGTACCAGAACCAAAGATACTGCGAAAGCGATGGCGTTCCTCGAAGCAATTCTGCGTCGGGTTGACACCGGCCGAGAGGGACTTTCCGGCGGATTTAGCCATTCTGCAAGGTCGGGCGGACAATGAAATCCGGGAGTCGACATCATCTTGCCCAGCTCTTCCATCGACACGACATCCGCGCCGCCGCAACGCGGGCAGCCTTCATCAAGTGCTCGATCAAATAGGGACTGCTGTATCATCTTTCAGAACGCTTATTAAGAAGGACGAATTTAACCGTGAAACGATGGCGGAATTTGTACTTGACCCTCTATTCCTTGCGCCACTTTGGATATGAGGAATTGGAGGGTTCTTTTGAACGGTAAATGGGAGGGGTAAGTGCCGTTCTTGGGTAGGTAAATATTGTGGTTAATGCTCTTGATTAGACAGTCAAGGAACCTGAAATGCTGTGAGAATAAGCTCGTTGTTCGACCTTGCCGGTAAGTGAATTCAGGGGCAACTGTGAACGGAATACAGGCGAACTTTGCGCTAAAATGAAGTCGCGTCGAAGCAAAGGTTTGTTAATGTCAGAACAGTGTCGTTTGATCAAGCCAGAACGTCCCGTAGGGACTGCTATTCGTTGGTACAGACCAAAACTCGATAAGGACGTTTTGGCTGGGCTGAATAGGAAAAGCGACTTCAAGGGCTTTCTTCAGACGGGCGGATATTTGGGGGTGCTTTGCGCTACCGGCACGTTGTTCGTGTACGCCTGTTTTCACTGGCCGTGGTTTGCCGTACCCGCATTGTTTCTTCACGGTGCCTGCTGTGCTTTCCTTATCAACGGCTTCCATGAACTTGTTCACGACTCAGTATTTAAGACGCGCTGGCTCAACCGCTTCTTTTTGAAGATCTTTAGCTTTTTGGGTTGGTACAACCATATCGGATTTTGGGCAAGTCATTCCGAACATCACCGATTTACACTGCATCCACCCGACGATTTGGAAGTGGTTCTTCCTCAGCAAGTCACTCTCAAACAGATTCTTAAGTTTGGGATCGTGGATTTGAATGGTCTGCGCTACGTTATCCCTGGAACCTTGCGATCAGCGAGGGGACATCTAGGAGGTGAATGGGATACGTACCTGTTTACCAAGAAGAAGCCAGAAATGAGGCCAGCGCTACACAGATGGGCGGCGACGGTATTGGTTGGACACACGTTGGTTGCTATCTTGTCCATTAGCACGGGCTATTGGCCCGTCGCCATTGCCGTCAGCTTTGGCCGATTCTTTGGGGGCGGCATTCAGTTCATGTGCAATGCGACTCAGCACATAGGCCTAACCGATGAGTATCCCGACTTCAGGATCTGTTGCAGGACTTTTACGTTGAATCCGATCCTGCAATTCCTCTACTGGCACATGAATTACCACACCGAGCACCATATGTTTGCCGGTGTTCCGTGTTATAACCTGGCAAAATTGCATCGACTTATCAAGGCTGAACTCCCACCAAGCCCCAATGGCCTCATCTCGACATGGAAGGAGATTAGCTCGATTCTGAAGCGCCAGAAAACTGACCCCACATTCCAGTTCGTTCCCGAAATTCCGAACGCGGCGAACGGCGAACCTTCCACTGGGCGAAACGTCCAATACTAAATGGATGAGCAGGAAAGTGCTGATGGTGTTAATATCGCGCAGCCATCATCCGTTGGCGACCCATCACAATCGCTAAAGTTCTTTGACTCAAGCAGATATATTGTTGCACTTATCGGCACTTCAAATTCCGAGCTTCCTCTTGACGACATCTTGCTTATCGTTCGCGATCTCGTAATAAGCGAGTTCGGCTTCGATCGCGCCGGTGTGTTTTCCTATGACCCGGTATCGGACTTCATGAGAGGTGTCTGGGGAACCGATTTTGAAGGCAATCTGGAAGACTTATCTGGGCAGGGATTTGTGATGGGTGAACTCGCTGATAGTCACCAATGGACCGCAGATATTCAATCCAAGGGATATCTCGTTGAGGCCTTGGATATCCAAATATGTGGTATCGAATCAACGACTGGTGAGCCAGACATCTGTGACTTTGCAACCGTTTTGATGCGTGAATCCGGTCAGCTCGTCGGCTGTATCACGCTTGATAATTTACTTTCGAGGAGAAAAATCACCGACGAATGGGTTGAAAGACTCATCCCATTTGCAGATTTTGCTGCAATGGTGAGTCACAAAGCCATGATGCGCTCTCGATACGACGAGAGTATCAAGCAGTTGCAGCGCGTCATCGATATATCACTGGCCATTACCCGAAACGATGACCAAGATGAAGTTTTTAGGATGGCTCGAAACGCAATCCTTGAAGTCAGCCGTGTGGATCGGGCTTCGCTATGGGTGGTTAAAGATTCGGTTGCACGTGGAACTTGGGGAACGGACCAAACGGGCGTTACTCGAGACGAACACGATATGTCGTTTGCAGTCGAACCAGGGGGCATGTTCTACGAACCTTTCGATCGTGCTGATATGCCGTTTGTGATCGATACGATCCGGCTCATCCAGGCCAGTTCTGGCCTGGAGATAGAGGTGCCGCACGCCTTCCTGCCCCTTCGGGTTGGTGAGGAACTTATTGGCATTGTCTTCATTGATATGGCGATAACCAGGCGAAAAATCACACCGGCGATGCTTCAACCAGTTGTGGCAATCGCAGATCAGGCGGCGGTGGCGGTTCAGAAGTCTCGCCTCTTGGCTGAAACAGAAGCGATGGTCCAGCAACAGAGGATGCTTATGGAGATTGCAGTTGCCATCACCGAGGACGTAGACATCGACAAGGTCTTCAGGATGGTTCGCGACGCCATTCTTGAAACAAAAATCGTTGACCGAGCCGCTGTGTTTTTGGTCACCGACAACATGGCTTTCGGTACATGGGGTACGGGCGACGATGGTCAACCTGTCGACGAACACGAGGCGAGTTTCGTCCTTCCGGGCAGATCCGAGATCTTTGCTAAATGTATGGCCGAAGATGTGCCGTACATTCTTGATGATTGCCACTCCGTTCCACTTTCTGACGGCACCTTTGTCGAAGGTGTTCACTACGCGCTCATCCCGTTGCGGACTGGTTCCGATTGGATTGGCTTTGTCGTCGTTGACATGCTTCTGACCAAGCGAAAATTAAGCCCCTCGATGGTCGACCTGATCCTGCCATTGGTTCGTCAAGCTGCAGTTGTTGTCCACAAGAGTCGACTTCTTGCGGCGGCGCATGCAGAAGTTGAACATCGCAGAGAAATTGAGCTAGAACTTCTACAGAAAACTCATGAGTTGACAGAAGCGAGAGATCAAGCTCTCGCTGGAATTCGCATTAAAAGCGCATTTCTGGCAAATATGAGTCACGAAATTCGCACTCCGATGAATGGCGTCATCGGGATGACGTCTGTCCTAATGCAAACGTCTCTCACCTCGGAGCAGCTGGAGTATTGCCGCGCTGTTCAGCGAAGTGCTGATGCCCTTCTTTCGATCATCGACGACGTTCTGAACATTTCCAGCCTTGAAGCAGGGATGCTGAAGATAAGCAAGCATCTGTTCAATATTCGGGATTGCATCGAAGACGTCACCGAATTGGTTACCGCTCACATGAATACGGAAGCAGTTGATTTGAACTGCTACATACCGGTCGATTTCCCCGAGTGGCTTGTTGGAGATGGAAATCGGGTTCGTCAGATCGTGACAAACCTTTTAGGCAACGCAGTGAAGTTTACACGGGCAGGAGAGGTCTCGATTTGTCTTGCCTGCCTTGAAGAAACCCCTCAGTCGGTTAAGGTTCGCATCGAAGTCCATGACACTGGGATGGGGATTCCAGAAAACCTACACTCATCCATTTTTGAGAGCTTTACCCAAGCAGATGGAGCGCTGACTCGAAAGCATGGCGGGACCGGTCTTGGCCTGACCATCACGAAGCAGATCACCGAGCTTATGGGCGGAACGATTGGGTTGAAGAGCCAAGTCGGGGTGGGTAGTGAATTTTGGTTGGAGATTCCATTTGAAAGGCCCATAGGTCAAGTGTCTGAACTTCCATCGGTCCCTCAATTAATTGATAAATCGGCATTGATCATTGTTGAAAACGAGACGGACCGTGCAAATGTTGGCAATTACGTTCGCGGTTGGGGATGCAGGGTTACCGCTGTGGCAAATACAGCCAGACTCGCGGAATTGGTGAGCAGTGGAAACGACTCCGGACATTTCGATTTGGTCGTTCTTGGAACCCGATCGAATGACCCGGACGGTTTGAAGATGTTGTCAGAAATTCGAACATTCGATGCGACAAAGCACTCGCCGGTTATCTTGCTTGCGTCAAACAAGACATCCAAGTACTTTGAAGACCCCGGCGCTTCTGAATTCGCTGCAGTTGTCGCAAGGCCCGTCAAAATGCGACGCTTACAGAGCGCATTCTTGCTTGCCCTCCATCAGCAGAATTGCGAGGTTAGGGTCGTTGAGCATACTCCTAAGGAAGTCGTCGACCTTGGACTTAACATTCTCGTGGCCGAAGACAACCCTGTCAACGCGTTCTTGGAGACCAAGAGGATATCAAACTGGGGATGTACGTGCAAGGTGGCTGAGACCGGTTTTGAGGTCCTCAAGGCACTGGAAACAAAGCACTTTGATCTGATCCTTATGGATGTGTCGATGCCAGAACTTGATGGTTTTGAAACGACTATTGAGATTCGACGGCGCGAACAGGCTTCGGGGAACCGAATTCCGATCATCGCCGTAACGGCTCACGCGATGGAAGGAGACCGGCAACTCTGCTTGGATGCCGGTATGGATGATTACTTGCCCAAACCCGTAATTTTCGGAGATCTCCTCCAGAAATTGAAGGTCTGGGGTCGACCCGCTAAGAGTTGAGAGCTTGATCGAGATCGGCGATAAGGTCGTCGACGTTCTCAATTCCAACGGATAGGCGAATGAAGTCAGGCGTTACCCCTGTAGAAAGCTGTTCTTCGGCGGTGAGTTGCTGGTGCGTTGTGGAAGCTGGATGAATGACCAGTGACTTCGCATCGCCGACGTTTGCGAGCAACGAGAAGATGTTCAGACGATCGATGAATGCCTGAGCTGCTTCCGAACCGCCTTCAATCCCGAAGCCAATGATGGCTCCGAAGAGTCCCCGATAGTGATACTTACTCGCTGCCTCAAAGCTTTGGCTGCCTTCAAGTCCCGGATAGTTCACCCACCCGACTTTGGGATGGTTGCTCAAGAACTCAGCGACCTTGAGCGCATTCTCCGAATGGCGTTGAAGTCTCACGTGAAGTGTCTCTAAGCCTTGGAGCAATAGGAACGAGTTGAACGGCGAAAGCGCGGCACCTGTATCACGGAGTCCTGAAACTCGTGCCTTGATTCCGAAAGCCACATTTCCGAGGCCAGGGAAATTCCCGAACACGTCCCAGTACTTCAGGCCGTGGTAAGAAGCATCTGGCTCGGTGAATCCTGGGAATCTGCCAGAGCCCCAGTCAAAGTTTCCACCATCAATCACCACGCCGCCAATAGTCGTGCCGTGGCCTCCAATGAACTTCGTCGCGGAATGAACGATCACATTTGCCCCATGCTCAAACGGCTTTAGCAAATAGGGCGTTGGCAGCGTGTTGTCGATGACGATGGGTAGCCCGTGCGCCTTGGCGATTGCTGAAACTTCGGCGAAAGGGAAAGTATCGAGTTTGGGATTGCCAACCGACTCACCATAGATCAGCTTGGTCTTTTCGTTGATTGCCTTTTCGAAAGATGATGGGTCGGCGGGGTCTACGAATCGTACAGTGATGCCGTACTTCGGCAGTGTGTAGTGAAGCAGATTGTAGGTGCCGCCGTACAACGAAGATGAAGCGATGATCTCATCTCCGGCACTCGCGATATTCGTGATCGCAAGCGTTGCTGCTGCCTGACCGCTCGCCGTCGCGACGGCCGCGCTTCCTCCTTCAAGTTGGGCAATTCGTTGCTCAAAGACGTCCGTTGTCGGATTCATGATCCGCGTATAAATGTTGCCAAATTCCTGGAGGCCAAATAGACGAGCTGCATGAGCCGTGTCATCAAACACGTAAGACGTCGTTTGGTAAATCGGAACGGCTCGGGACTTGGTTGTAGGGTCGACCGACTGTCCGGCGTGCAACGCCAAAGTTTCAAACGCCTTGGAGGAAGATTCTTTGCTCATATTGCATTCAGAGTAACCGCCACTGCAGGCATCGGTATGTTAACTTGCGAGTTTCCTCTTGGCATCCACTCAAAATACGCCAATTGGAGATTCAGGCCTTCGAATGTTAGGCATTTGAACCTATAGCGATCAGGCTGTTTTCGACGAGCCTCGTCAGGAAGGTTCGCACTTATCGAGTCGTAAGAGATGACTCGTCGCGCTTCTGCCAAAGTGCGGTCACCATCTTTTCGGCATACCCACGCCACCGCATTTCTTGGATCTGGCCGAGGCACAACTGTGTTCTTGTCATTGGACATAGTGGGTTGTCTGCGTATTCATCTACTTCAAACCAACCGCCGTCCGCCCTTAGAATCTGAAAGTCTTGACGCGACGAACCCTTCAATTGAAGTGAAACGCATTCGCCCGTTGAAGTCGCCTCTCGCAGACGACGTGCGATCACCTTCGGCGATTGAGTTGTGGCACTATGGACCTTTTCAGACGGTGGGGAAATCGTCGAAAATAGGCGTAGACGCTCCATGTACGCGGGGGCCTCATCAAGGCGGTAGAGGGAGTCAAACGGAACCGTCGTTTCGCCATCGGGCTGTCCGCGTGAGTCGATTTCGCTGAACGTAACCTCGGAAATTCCGATTTCCTTAACGTAACCGACGAGAAGTGAGTCGCCCTCTTCCCATTTATAGAAGGCAACTAATTTTCCGGAATCGGCATAGCCCATGAGGGCATCCATGAGGAGACGATTGTTAGCCATAGCTGTTCAGGGCGGTAGCCGTTGCAGGTTGAGGAGTTACTTCTGAGTCCAGACTGGCTCTTATGTAATCTCGATGTTTTTTCCTAACCACCCCAAGATTCGTTTCTGGTTCTACTCCTCGCTGGGAGGACAGCATGTTTCCGAAGTGAACTCGTAGGATCCTGGCGCGGCAATATGATCGACCGCCTTTTCGACGAACTCCGCGTGGGTGATTAAGTCAGGATGAGTGAATATTTCTTCGGTCCCGACCGGGAATTTCAGTGGGGAAGTGGGCCACCACGAAACGAAGTGGATCATTGCGATCATTGGCCTGGGATTCTGAGTGTGGTTGGGCATGCCTGCGTGCCACATTCGAATGTCGCGCAAAACAATGCTGCCTAATTTCACGTTCGGCTGAACCGGCGGTTCGATAGCTCTTTGAGCTTCTAGCATTTCCGGGCTGACCTTGATGTCACCGTTCTGAAACACGACGGAAGTATCCAGATGAGAGCCCGGCCACATTTCGGTCACTCCATTCTCGGCGCACATGTCCACGAGCGGTACATTGACGACAATGGCGTAAGCAGGATGGGCGACCTTGAGGTTGGGCCACAGTTGGCCGGAATCAGCATGAACCGGTTGGCGGTGGGGGCTTGGAAGAGCCGTGTTACCGCTATAGAATCCACTCTTGAGTCCGGAGCCAAGGACGCCCTTTGTCACCGCAATCGCAGCGTCGTTCACAAGCACATCTCGGAACAGATAAGGAGGAAAGGGCGGCGGGTCTTGCTGTAAGTTGCCCGGATTCCAGTTGAATGGTTTGTCCGGGCGACTCAGCAGTAGCTCAATGTCGGCAAGGCATCGCTCGCGAAGAACAGCGAGGTGGTCGAGATCAATCGCGTTCTCGATGACCACGATTCCGTCTCTCTCCAGCGCCTCAACGGCTTGCGCTAAAGCTGACTGATTGATAACTTCTTTGGCATCAAATGTTAGGATGGGCATTGTAGTTCTCTTGGCGACCTAGCCGCCGGAATAGAACTTCTCAACATCGGTTTTGAGTTGAGCGAGTTCTTGAGCGTGCACGTACATCATGTGTCCGGACTCGTAGAATCCGTTTTCGATGTTCTTGTGCAGAGTGGAATCGAGGGACATGTGGTTGATCGTGTACCGAGTCGCGAAGTACGGGGTGGCAAGGTCATAGTAGCCGTTGGCGATAAACACGCGCATGAAGTTATTCTTGCTAAGCGTTCGCCTCAGGGCTTCACTGGTGTCTGGATAGCCGGCTCCTGCATCACCCCAAACCCAGCTTGCCCATAGCCTATCCGGATTGCTGATGTAGTAGGGGAGATTTGATTTGTATCCGAGAACGCGGTAAATATAGTCATTCAGGCAATGCGTGTATGCCGGGGAAATGACGGTCGCAGGATCGAACTCGGGATGCTCGGAGACTCCGATCGGATCAATGCCTTTGTATCGAGAGTCGAGCCGCCCGACCGTTCTGCCCTCTTTGCGTAGCAACTCTTTACAGAACCGATGGATGTTGATGCGCAAGTCGGTGAGATCAACATACTGCGGATCGAGTCCCGTGTAACGAGCAAGCTTTTCCACGATTTCAGTGCGTTTTTCGGCCCCGAGAGCGGAGCCCTGGTTCAGCGCCAACAGGTATTCGCCGTCACAGAACGCTTCGACTTCGGCGAGTACTTCTTCGAGTGGCTTCGCCTGAAGGTCTGCTGTCAACTTCTTGTGGTAGTGCGCCGTGGCGGTGTATGTCGGCAGAAAGAGCAGAAATGGAAGATCGTTGCCGCGTTGGAATCTGGCTGTCTGGAAGTTGAGGATGCTGCTGATCAGAACCAAGCCTTTCAGCCCAATTCCACGATCCATGAGGGCATCACTTAGCCCGGCGGCGCGTGTGGTGCCATAGGATTCACCCGCGATGTAGAGTGGGCTCAGCCATCGCTCGGTGAGGGTCAAGTAGCTGCGGATGAACTCAGCAATCGAGTCGACGTCGCCCTTGAGTCCCCAGAAGGTCTTCTCGTCCTCTTTGATGACGCTTCGACTGAAACCGGTTCCAACCGGATCGATAAATACGAGGTCGGTGAAGGGGAGCCAGGATTCGGGGTTGTCGATGAGTTCGTACGGTGCATCGACTGCCTCGCCTTCATCTCCCAGTCTTACTCGTTTTGGCCCAAGAGCACCTAAATGAAGCCACACAGAGCTACTGCCTGGGCCGCCATTAAAACTGAATGTGAGCAGACGCTTTTCCTTTGACTCTACGGTGTAAGCGGTGTAGAAAATCCCTGCTTTGGTTTCGCCGAGAGAATCTTTGATGGGCAACATGCCGACCGTGGCTTTGTACTTAAGGTTGCCAAGGTTATGGTCAGTGACCACAGGCGCAACATCTGGTTGGATCGCGTAGGTCTCTTTCTTGTCGTCAGCCTTTTTCGTTGGGCTCAGTTCGGCGTCACTCATAGTTGTGATTATCCTTTGTTTCGAATCTTCCTGCTTGTACGTGAATTCCGCTTCAATATATTCCGAGCCGGATAGCTCGTCTACAATTAATTCCAAACATGAAAAAACTTAAGATCGGTACGTCTAGTCTGGAAGTCTCCGAAGTCTCCCTCGGGTGCATGCGCATCGGAGGGATGGAAAACACGGCCCTTGATCAATTGATCAAGACATCGTTCGATTCCGGCATCGACTTTTACGATCATGCCGACATTTATGGTGGGGGCAAATGCGAAGAAGTTTTCGCGAAGTCCATTGCTCGACTCGGTATCAACCGCAAGGAGTTAGTCCTTCAGAGCAAGTGCGGCATCCGACAAGGGTTCTTCGACTTCAGTAAAGAACACATTTTGGGGTCAGTTGAGCGCATCCTGAAGCGGCTTGAGACGGATTATCTCGACATCCTGTTGTTGCACCGGCCAGACACCCTCATTGAGCCAGAAGAGGTTGCCGAGGCGTTTACTCAACTTCACGATAGCGGTATGGTTCGAAACTTCGGTGTCAGTAATTTCACGCCGGGTCAGATCGAGCTGCTACAGGCTAGTTTGCCGATGAAGTTGCATGTCAACCAGCTCCAATTCAGCATTACCAACACCGGAATGATCGACAGCGCGATTTGTGCCAATACCAAGTTCGATAACTCCGTTGATCACGATGGGGGCATCCTCGACTACTGCCGATTAAAGAAGATTACGATTCAGGCTTGGTCTCCTTTCCAATTTGGCTTCTTTGAGGGTGTGTTTATCGACAATCCTAAGTTTGCTGAATTGAACAAAGTGCTTGACGATATCTGCGCGAGCTACGGGGTGACCAAGACAGGTATGGCGATCGCATGGATCCAACGCCACCCAGCCAAGATTCAATCGGTAGTCGGAACGACAAGCCCGTCAAGAATTCAGGAAGTCGTCGAAGCGTGCAAGATCGAACTGAGCCGACCTCACTGGTATGAGATCTATCGTGGTGCTGGCAACAAGCTGCCATAGGGTCGTTTATCGTTAGTCGGAAGCGCCTAGTTTCCGACGTTATGGCGCGCCAAAGCAGCGAACGATAGCACTGCGAAGGGCGCGCCATCGCGCATGACGACGGCATGGCGGGACTCATTTCTCCTCATCAGGATAGCGGCATCGATGAGATCGGAGTCGTCAGATTGCCATTCCACGAGTACGGGGCGTTGACCTATGACTTCAGTTGCCCTGAGATCCGAAAGAGCGAAACCCAGCCCTTCGGCTCGGATAGCGATGTCAACGTCGGAAATCGTACCTACCGGCTGTCCATCCCTAGTGATTCCTACGACACCCACGCTGGAATCTGCGAGGAGGAAGGCGATATCTCCCAGAGAAGTATCTTCGGGCACAAAACTCGTGAATTGAGAAATCGATTCTATGAGATTCATCGTTTGCCTAGCGCGTATCTTCGGTTCCCGATGAGTGTAAGCCCAATCCAGCTGGCCCGGTAGTCCAATACTTAGTGTCCTCAAACTCATAGACAGCAATCGACCGTCTCCCTTTTTATCGACTGGCGGAATGTTTTGGTTCTGAGAACACTGTAGTCACCTCCCGGCTCATCGATTTGAAGGTGTTCAAATCGTGACCAGGAGTGGATTCGGCGCATGGAAGACTCAAAACTCGAACGATCACCACTCTCCAATCACACCGTTGCCGTATATAAAACGCGCGACCAGGCCGAGGGAGCCATTCGCTTTCTCGGAAGCTGTGGCCACGAAGTGAAGCACGTGAGTATCGTGAGCCGAAACTTCTCAACTGAAGATCGCCCCATGAGCTATGGAGACCTATCGAGTATGACCTCGTCATGGGAAAAGCTTTGCGCGACGGATCGGGCAAGAGGGCTGCTGTTCGGATCGGCCATGTTGTTCGTGCCCGGACTCAATACCATCATGTTTGGTGGATGGCTCGTCAATCTCCTTGAGGGGGCCGTCGCAGGTGGGGATATGGTTGCACTTAGGGTGGCGCTTGAGGGAATCGGTGTTCCTCAACACAGCCTTCAGAAATATGAACAGGCACTCGAATTAGGGCGGTTCCTTATTTTCGCTCACGGGACTGAGAGAGACGTAAAACGCGCACACTCCGCCCTCGCGAATACACCCGCAGTATCGATTGACTCATTTACGGCGCTGAACCCACAAGTATTTCGGGCCTAGCCTACTGTGATGCTGTGGGCCTTCGTTACTGGCTCGCCTTTACTAGCAGTGCTTTCAGACGCTCGATTTCAGCATTCGCAAGCTCGAGAATGTGACTGTTTTCGTCGGCCAACGATGCTGCGTCACCATCTGACTTAACCACGTAAGCGTTGTGGATTGCGTCGGCGTGGGCAAGAATCTGCTGGTTCTCAATGGCGAGCGAAGCGGCTGCACTATCCGATCTAAGGACATAAGCTTCATGAGCGGCACCTGCTGCTTCGATATCATGTCGATTCTGGTCTGCGAGGGCGTCTGCGGTCGCCTGGGTCCGAGCCGTCAATGTCTTGTACGCCTCGTCGGCGAGGGCAAGTATTTGTCGATTCTCGTCGGCAAGACGGACTGCCTCTTCGCCTAGTTTTGTGATCGAATCTTTATGAAGGGAGTCTGCGTTCTTTTGAACAAATTGGGCGACGAGTTCGGATCTGCTGAGGTTACCTAGCTTGCCTCGAATTCGGACCCAATAGCTGTTCACTGTGCCAGTCTGGATGCCTAACTCACTGGCAACCATGTCATCGGTGTAACCCTTCGCCGCAAAATTCAGTACGGCAAGTTCCCTAGCGGACAGGTCGGTTTTCAAATAATTGGCCTAGCAACTCTGACAGTGTTAGTATATACGTAGTTCTGCGTATCGGAATGTTTGCCTCTATCTTTTATGACCTGAATCTGCTGTCAGACTAGATTCGACATAGATTCCTGACATTTGAAATTGGACTTTCACTGTTGTGGCGGGAGGTCGCATCATGAAGTCATGGGATTTCAACCGAAAGTGCTCCTCGTGGAGCCCAACGATATTGAGGAGAATCGAGCTAGGCAAGCGATTACCCAATCGGGAGTTGCTTGCACGGTTTGGGTCGCCCGAGATGGAGTCGAAGCCTGTAATAGGCTGTTCGATAAGTCGGAGTCACTCCCGGATATCGTCTTGCTTGAACTGAATCTTCCGAAGCTTGATGGCTTTGAAGTGCTGAGGCAAATTCGCGCAAACGAGCGCACTCGGCGGATTCCTGTGATTGTCCTCACCCAGTCGGGCGAGGTTGCCGATGTGGACCGCTGCTTCGATCTTTACGCAAATAGCTATGTCCAAAAGGACAAAGACCTTGAGATCTTCGAGACGCGGCTTCGGCTACTTCTCTATTACTGGATTGCTGTGAACAAAAATGTTAATGCGTGACCTATCTCCCCGAGAAGAAGAAATTGTCGAGCTTTGCGTAGAGGGCTTAACAAACGACGCGATCGCAATAAAGCTTGGGTTGAGTGTGGGCACAGTTAACACATATTTGGAATGCAACCCTTAAGTTGGACACACATCAAGATGGGTCGTTCTTCTTGAGCCACTCCTCGAATTCTTCGGGGCTCATGTAGTTGAGTGATGAGTGCATTCTCTCCGCATTGTAGTAGCGGATGAACCTGCTGATAG
>CAILEM010000136.1 GCA_903833215.1 uncultured Armatimonadota bacterium | reverse complement strand
CCATTCAGTGATCGAGCCGATCAAAATAGCTCCCAAGGCAACAAGTTCGGCTACCATGGTGTATACCTCAGACCGAACAGAGCCAGGCCCGTAGCTGCCAGCATAGAGAGCCCGGCGATGCAGAACGGGGCGAAGTGGTCGATGGTTTCGGCGGCGGTTTTCTCCATGCGGGTTTGCTGCATAGAGTCAATTTTCTGGAAAACCGCTTCAAGAGCGGTTGGATCGCCGGCAGCGAAGGCTTCTCCCCCTGTCAGTGATGCAACATTCACAACTGTACCTGGAATCTCGGTCTCAGCGGCGTGGATCGCATACACCACGATCTTGTTTTTCTTGAGTTCCTCGGCCAGAACCAGATCGTTTCCATTGAGTAGGTCAAAGCTGATTCCGTCCGTGACCATGATGACCATGCGATCCCCTTCTTCGCGTTTGATCAACACATCTTTGCAGGCCCGGAGAGCCTTGGCGATCTCGGTACCCGCCATCCAGAGCGGAGCATTCTCCGGCCGCATGAACGGAGGGGCGCAGCGGATAGCCGACACATCGTTGGTCAGTGGTACCCAGTGGAGTACGGAACTACCGAAAAATGTGAGACCGAAGGCATCTCCCTTGCGATAGCTGAGAAACTCGTCGATGGCACGCATTGATGCGTCGTATCGTGTCGCCTCGCCAAACTTGGCCGCCATACTCCCGGATACATCCACGCAGAATTCGATATTGCTCAAGATTCGTTTCGATTGGGGTGCACCACTCTGTTGTGGTCCGGCGATCAGAATGATTGCCACCCCAAGAAGTAGTGAAGGGAGTGATTCGGCCATCTGGATCAGGGTAGCGAGGAACCGCCCAGAAGATTGCCGCCCGTGATCAAAAGGGAATGCAACGCGTCTGCTCGTTTTTTGCCAGGTCCACACCAAGAGTGCTAACGGTATCGCCAGCAAGAGCAGCAGCCAGGGGTAGGCAAAACTGATGCTCATGGCCCATCGCTCCCAGTTTCTATGGATTGCTCCGCGCCTAGGTTGCGATAAGGTTCCAATAACGCAGTGATATCGACCGAACCAGTCTGGCCTGGACGATGGAGCCAGATCTCAAGTTGCTCGAGCAAGCGACCTGCTTCGGGGTGCTTGCGAAGCACGGCAAGTGCCTCTGACGGGTGTTTAGACTCGACTCCAAGGCGTTTGGACCAATATCCCAGCAGAAGTCGTTCGAGTTGGGCTCTTTGGGAGGGCTGAAGAGTACCGGCTGCTGCAGATTCAACCAAGGGTTGAAGTTGGTCGGCCAGCGTTGGGCCAGTTGGGTTTAAACGGCTTTCCGAGCTTAAAAACTTGCGTCGGCTGCGCTGCCAGAGCAGGACCGCGCCTGTGATCCAGAGCAAGCCCCCAAGTGTGAGCAAGAGATGATAACCACCCAGCTTTGGCGCCCCTGATGTCTCGATAGCGTGAGGCAATACTTGTCCCTTCCCAACGGCAGAAAGTATGGCGACTGGCAGAGGAGGGAGATCATCGGCAAGTGATCCGTCTTTGCGTTTGAGATAGTCTCGCAAGTCATAATGACCGGGTTCCAAGCCGTAGTACTCGATGTCATAACGAAAGTCGGTACCGTGGGGGTAAACATCCAAGATCCGGACGACCATAGGGTCTTTGCGGTCGTTGAGAGGACGAACTTCTAGTTCAGGGCCTGGTAGCACTTGCTGTCTGATTAACCGAGCCATACCAACGCTTGGCCCATCGTGGGCTAGCATGGGCTGCGGCCAGAGCATTAATGCGACCAGTGACAGAACGAGAAGTAAGGCTGCTGGGCGGAACTTCGCATTCATCATCGTGCCCCCCGACCTAATAAGTTGCGCGTCTTGAAAAACTGCCGCAATCGGGCGGCGTAGGGAACTCCTGTATCGATTCTCATATGGTCGACCCCGGCACGTTTCAACTCAGCTTCGAGCCAGGGCTGGTCGAGCCAGGTTGCCCGTCCATGTGCTACGAAGGCCCGACCGGTTTCGGCCTCGCGTGCCCGTACAAATCCAGCTCCCTTGAGGGCGTCTTCGGCGGGATCCCGCAGTTGCAAAATGACCGTATCATGCTTCTGAGCCAGCCGCTTTAGCACCGGGAGAGACTCCGGT
>CAILEM010000135.1 GCA_903833215.1 uncultured Armatimonadota bacterium | reverse complement strand
CGTGTGCTTTTCGTCGGCTGCTGCGTCGGTACGATCACCGCCGACTACGGATCTGGTTGGTGGCTACGGTTTACGTGTGCTTACGTTCTGCTGCTGCGTCGGTACGATCACCGCCGACTACGGATCCGGTTGATGGTTACGGTTTATGTGTGCTTTTCGTCGGCTGCTGCGTCGGTACGATCACCGCCGACTACGGTGGCCTTGGTGATTGGGCGAAGGATGTGCGACTACTGTGGATAGCCTCTCAAGTGCGGCGCAGAGTTCCTAAATAGGCCAAACTCAAGTCAGGATGAAGTTGTCCGTAGCGTTCTGCGTTTCCTTCGTCGCCTTGATGAGCCAAGTAGTGGTTGCTCAGAATTTGCTGACAAACCCGGGATTTGAGCAAGGGCTAGATGGCTGGAAAACGACGGGATTAGGCTGGCGAACGGGCGGCGGAAAAGACGCCCACAGCGGAACGAATGGTGCGGTCTGCGATGTGTTGCCGACCCAACCGGCAACAGAACAGTGGCGAGTGATCTACCAAAACATTGCCGCCGAACCCGGCGAGGTTTTCATCGCGTCGTGCTGGCTCAAGACCGTCTCCCTAAAGAGCAGCCTCTCGACTCTGGAGATTCAGTTCCTTGATGCAAGTCACCTGGTCATCCTACAGTTCAACTCTCCTTCCGTCCAGAAATCCGGCACTTATGCAAATTGGCGGTTCAGCAACCTACCGGCCCCACCCCGAACGGCATTCATTTCCGTGCGAGGTGTCGTCAATATGAAAGCCGTCCCTGCACCAGAGAATCCTGAGTTTCACGTATGGGATGACTTCGAACTTCACCGATTGACGGCTACGGGTGCTGACAAGGCGTATTTGAAATTCGTTGCCGCCGAGACCTGGCGCTGCATCGATGCCTTGGTCGAACCCGCCCATGGTTTGCCCTACGATTCCACTGCGCATGCGGAAACTACCTCCACCTCAAATCTCGGGTTCTACATGACGTCAATCTTAGCCGCACGGGAATTTGGCTTTACCGACAATTCCGTAGCACTGGCCAAGCTGAGACGGGTGATCGAAGTCTTAAAGTCTCTGCCCACGTGGCACGGATTCATCGCTACCTGGACAAACGTTCATACCCTCAAGCCTAGAATCGACACCAACGAGCATGTGGTGTCGTTGCTCGATGCAGGCAACTTCGCAGCCAGCCTAGTGACTGTCGGACAGGCGTTTCCCGAACTAGCCCAAGACTGTAATGCCTTAGTCCGCCAGATGGATTTCCGCCACTTCTACGACAAGGCAAGCGACCGTCTGCATGGTGGCTTCGATATCCAGGCAAACGACTTCGTGAAGAACTGGTGGGTTACCGACCTCGCCTCCGACTCGAGACTGACGTCGTTCTTGGCGGTGGGTGCTGGGGTACCAGCCTCAACTTGGAAGAAGCTCAATCGGGATGCAACCAAGTCCCACACCGTGAGCATCCTGAATCCGGGCTGGAAAGGTGGTGGACTCTTTATGCAGTACATCGCCAGCATGTTTGTGGACGAGCGAAAATCGCTGGTCGGACAATCTGCAAGAAACTTCGCATTCGACCAGATGGCCCACCAATGCGACGTATATGCTCCCATCTGGGGATGGTCGGCATGTGATTCACCTCAAAACGGATACACAAACACCTACGGGATGGTGCCTCGCGACAATGTCGTGACGCCGTATGCTAGCGCAATGGCTGTTGAGGATTGGGCACCAGCCGTTGTTCAGAACTTTAGAGAGATGGAGAGCCTTGGCTCACGCGACTCCGTGCATATGCTTGGATTCTTTGATAGCTTCGATACCTCAGTCAACAAGAGCTCCAAGAGCTTCCTCATCTTGGATCAGTCGATGATCCTGATCTCCCTCTGCAACTACCTCAAAGGTGGACGCATCCGTGGGTTCTTCGGGTCCTCCCCACTAGCAAAAAATGCCTATAGCCAAATCACAGACCCGTAGCTCACCTTCGATCAACTCTAGATAATGCTCTTCGCTGCAATCACAACTTGAATGGGCTGCCCTTTTCGAATGAGGCCAACCTTCCATTCGGTTGCCGCGGGTGATTTGAACAACTCCCGCAGATCAGTGAGGCTGTATTCCGAGGCAGGCTTGCCATCGATGCTGGCGATTAGGTCATCGGGCTTGATCCCAGCCTTGGAACCCGACGCACCATCAAGGACACCAACCACGCGAAAAGTGTGATAGTCCGCCCCTTCAGAATAGATACGGAGACCAACCTTATCGGCTTCAAAAGGTGTGTTGACGGTTTCATTGGGATCGAAAATGAACTTCTTGTGCGGGTAGTCGACGGTGACTACGAATCGCTTCAAGAAATCGGCACCCATTAGGAAATCGAAGTTTGCCTGTCCCCCAATCACGCCGCCCTTGCTGGTGGTCATTGCGATTACAGGCTTGGCAAAGCTGCTTCCGGCGATCTCAACGGAAGTTGGACGGAATAAGCGACCAAGCGTCGAACCTCCCACCCCAGCGCCGATAATCGTCTCGGGTGTCGACTCAACCTTGAGAGGGTGATCTTGAAGAAAGTGGGTCGTCAATGATGCCGCAGATGCTCCGGTGTCCACCATCGTCTCCATCTTGTAGGTCTGATCACCAATCGTCATTGCGGAGGAAATATGTGGGAGTGCGCTGACAAAGTGAATCGGCACCTCCATCCCTTTTGCCTTCACCGCGTCTTCCGGATTGAACACTCTCAGATGCTTTTTGGCATAGTCGATTTCAACGATGTACTTGCTGAAAAACCCATAACCCACAATCGCCTGCATCGGTCGTCCTTCCATCGCGGAGAGCTCAGGAATAGGGATTGCGAACATCATGGAAACGTTAATTGGACCGATCTTCAGGGACGTATCGGAGAGCATTTTGCCGGTAATGGTCTTCTCTCCTGCACCTTGGACATTGAGAGCTCCAGAGCTTTTAAGCTTCCACCTTTCCACGAGGTTAAGGTTAAGAACATTCGCACCTGCCCCCGTATCCAGCACCGCGGTTCCGACATGGCCATTAATGGTGCAAGGCACGTAGATTCGCCCCCCGACCAATTCGAAGTCCATATCCGCAATCGGCTTTTGCCTCTTTGAACTCCCGAGTGAAGACTCTGCGTGACAAGGAGCGATAGCCAAGCCTGACGCGATTACGATCGCTGCCAACGATTTCAGTTGAATCCCAAAGGGGAGCGGTGGATTGAAAGGTCGCATCACAACGAGCATACGTTCACTTGGCACAGATGGGTCCAGCGAACCAGAAAAAAGCGAGTTTTTCGCGATGCTTCGGGGGCAGTATCGGGGCCATACTTCTCACGGAGCTTACGGATGCGCGGCGGACAGGAATTCAACGAAGACGATCAACGCGAAGTCCTTGCAAGACATCTTGAGCCAAAGCTGCACGAGGTCTGGTGGTACAAGCAGGGCGCGTACGTGACAACCGCGATCGTGGCGGTTGTCCTTTGGTTCTTAGTGATCGGTCCGAAAATCGCGACACCAAAGACAGACATGGTCGATCCGGCAACCACCGCTCTCGCCCAGGGGCTAAAACCGAAGGACCCGAAATCCCTCTCCAACGAACTCCACATCAAAGTCGCCCCGCCCGACCTTCGTCAGTTGGGTGGCAAGCTCACCCGAATCGGAACGGATGAATTTGGTGGCCAACAGGCTGCCGTGTACCAATACCAGTACGGCAAGTCTGTTTTGCTTCTCTACTATTTCCGCGAGGCTTCCAAGCAGTTCAAAGAGATGAAGGAAGTTCGAACGGCAAAGACTCTGTTCTTTGTGTCTTCAGGCGGGGCTGTGTCCGTGATCGCTTGGCAGGATCGCAGGTCGGGGTTTTATGCTCTCGCCGCCAAGGCAACCGAGAAAGACCTGGTTACCTTGGCTGGAAAAATGGTTGCCGCCTTCTAGAGCGAACCGCTCTTACTTCCAAATCACTTTGAAAATCGACGAACCATCACGAGGTTCAATGGTGGACACAACCGTGCCAAACGGAAGCTTCCAAGTAAGTTCTTTGGCAGTGGTGTGCCACGACTGCGCATGTCGCTTCAAGAGGAACCGCCCAATAAACCCTGGGGAGTACGTTTTGTCCTCATGCGGTCGTCCCAAATCATCGATCAGAAGTTTGTCATTCTTTGCCTTGATCATTGCGCCCGTCGTTCCATAGCTCGACGTAATGCTGGCCTGAAATGAGACGAGGGAGTCGGACTTGAAGCAGAGAGCCATGATCAACGCACCATGCTCGGTTTCCATGCGGATGTCGGAATACCAAAGCGTTTTTCCGATACTGCCCGTCGGCCGAGCTCCGATGAGGTGGATGAGTTCATCCGGTGTTTGTCCACGAGTAAGGATCAAACCTTTTTCTAGGCGAATGGCACCTGTATACGAATCGATGAGGTGACTCATAGCCAAATTATAGCGACGTCAACGGCTTGCGCGGAACCTGGTAACCCGAGTTCTGTGCATCCTAAAACGAAAACATGATCATCAGAGAGGCACTAAGAACCGCCGCCGAGTAAAACGAGCCCCTGGGGCTAGAGCGTAGACTAAAGTTGAAATGCCATTCGCGAGAATTCACCATGCGCTGGAAGACCTGAAGGCCGGCAAGATGATCATTGTGGTCGACGATCCTGACCGCGAGAACGAAGGTGACTTGGTGATGCCCGCAGAAACGTGTACACCCGAGGCGATGAACTTCATGATCAAGTACGGGCGAGGGGTTCCCTTTATCCCGACGACGGCTGAGCGCCTCAAGCAGCTTCAGATTCCGATGATGACGAAGCAAAACACCGCTCGTCATGGAACGGCCATGGCAGAAACCGTCGATGCTCTTAAGGGCGCTACGACAGGTGTGTCTGCATTTGATCGAGCTCGTACTGTCGCGCTGTTTGTCGATGACACCGCAACTCCTGATGACCTCGGACGGCCCGGTCACATCATTCCATTGCGTGCAGAACCGGGTGGGGTGCTGCGTCGCGCTGGTCACACGGAGGCAATCGTCGATCTCTGCGTCCTCGCCGGATTTAAGCCTGCCGGTGTCGGGTGTGAAATCCTCAACGAGGACGGCAGCATGATGCGCCTCGATAACTTGGTTCAATTTGCCGAGGAACATGGCCTCACCATCGTTACGATTGCGGACCTGATCGCCTATCGACGGAAGAATGAGAAACTCGTAGAACGTGCAGCCGGTCCCATCGACTTCCCGACCAAATACGGGCACTTCAAGTTGTACGTTTACGAAACTTCGGTGGAACCCCATCCTTACGTCGCCATCGTCAAAGGCGATGTCTGTACCGAAGATGCCGTGCTCGTCAGAATCCACTCTAGCTGCCTCACAGGCGACCTATTGGGGTCGCTTCGCTGTGATTGCGGAGACCAACTCCACATGGCTCTGGAGAACATTGAAGCGGCTGGACAAGGCGTCGTCCTTTACATCGCCCAAGAGGGACGAGGGATTGGCTTGGTCAACAAGCTAAAGGCATACGAATTGCAGGACGCCGGCATGGACACTGTCGAAGCCAACGTGGCACTTGGATTTAAGGCTGATCTTCGCGACTACGGTTTGGGGGCGCAAGTGCTTGCCGATCTCGGATTGCGACGCCTCAGGCTGATGACCAATAACCCCAAGAAGGTGACAGGCATCCAAGGCTATGGGTTGGAAATCGTTGAGCATGTCCCGCTTATCGCATCCCATGTGGATGAGCGAGAGAAATATCTCGGCACAAAGCGAGACAAAATGGGCCACATGATTCCCAAGGATTGACCGCCAAGTAGTCGGTACACTCGTTGGTTCATGGATGAAGGACATATTGGCGTCGACGAAAGCGGAAAAGGCGACTTCTTCGGACCGTTGGTGATCGCAGCGTGTTACGTCGGCCCGGAGCATCTCGCCGAGCTTGAAGGTGTCAAGGACTCCAAGAAGCTGACCGATGCAATGTCTCACCGGCTTGCCATCAAGATCAAGGCAATCTGTCCTCACTCGATCATTGCGATCGGCCCGGCGAAGTACAACGAGCTTTACGCGAAGTTCAAGAATCTGAACACCCTCCTGGCTTGGGGACATGCGCGATGCATCGAAAACGTTCTGGAACTTCAGCCTGCTAAGTTAGTCATCTCCGACCAATTTGCCTCGGGCGGGACCGCAGTCAAGAAAGCTCTCTACGAGAAGGGCCGCGCGATCGAATTCCGGTCGATGGTCCGTGCCGAGGCGGACATTGCCGTCGCCGCCGCTTCCATTCTCGCTCGATCTGAATTTGTTCGTCGCCTCGAGAAGCTAGGGCAAGAGTATCAAATCGAATTGCCCAAGGGTGCCACCAACGTGATCCCTACCGGCAAGCGATTCGTCGCTAAGTACGGCCCCGATGCTCTGTCCAATGTGGCAAAAATGCACTTCAAGACTTCAGCGACGGTTCTCAGCCCATAATCGGGCATGACTTCGCTGGCTCTTCTCGGTGCGTGGCTTTTCGGCCCGAAAGCAGATCTGAACACCTTTCCAATCGCGGTCTGGCTCCAAGATCCGTCAAATGCCTCGCGGTACAAGGAAGCGGGATTCAACCTGTATGTCGGTCTCTGGCAGGGTCCAACCGAGGCCCAGCTTCGAGACCTGAAAACCGCCAGAATGCCAGTCGTTTGTGAGCAGAATGCCGTCGGGCTCGCTCATATCAAGGACCCGATCATCTACGGCTGGATGCATGGCGATGAGCCGGATAATGCACAGGAAGTTCGAGACCCGAAGACCGGCAAGGTTGGCTATGGACCCTGCATTCCACCTCAGAAAATCGTTGACGAATACCACGCCTTCCGGGCGAAAGATCCCACCCGTCCGGTGATGTTGAACCTTGGGCAGGGTGTCGCCAACGACGAGTGGTATGGCCGTGGCAATGGTTCAAGCCTAAAAGACTACGAGACCTATGTAAAAGGCGGCGATATCGTCTCGTTCGACGTGTATCCGATAGCGGGCCTTTCCAAGCCAGATCCCGAAAACTACCTATGGTACGTCCCAAAGGGTGTCGACAGACTCAACAAGTGGATGAACGGCTCGGGATCCGTATGGAATTGCATCGAATGCACTCGAATCGACGGGAATCGAAAAGCAACACCCGAGCAGGTTCGTTCGGAGGTCTGGATGTCGATCATCCATGGTTCGAAGGGCCTTATCTACTTCGTCCACCAATTCAAGCCTTCGTTCGACGAGCATGCCCTACTCGACGATCCTGAGATGCTTGCCTCGGTGACCAAGCTCAACAAGCTCATCGCTAAACTCGCCCCGGTCATCAATGCCCCCTCGGTCCTTGGTCCCACTGTCACATCTACATCAGCAGGAATTCCAATCGACACAATGACCAAACGAGTCGGCTCAGACACCTACATCTTCGCGGTCGGAATGCGAAACGGACCCACCAAGGGCCAGTTCTCCATCACGGGAGTCGGAAAGAACAGAGTCGCAGAGGTCGTCGATGAAAATCGAACGATCTCGGTCAAAGGTGGGATCTTCGCCGATGATTTCAAGCCGTACGAACCCCACATCTACCGCATATCGAAGTAGATGCGAGGCGTGCCTCTCTACACCGGAGCGGATACGGGCTAAATTGGCTTGACGATCTGCACTTTCAAGGACTTTCCGGTCAGCACAACTTTTGCGCTTGAGAGCTTTACTACCGCCCCGTTCAGGCGGACGCTCTTGGTTTCTCCGTGGATGATGAACGTCGGATTGATCTCGCCAAAGCCGGAGGCCTTCTGCACAAAGTTGAGGGCTAGATTTCCTTCCGCGCAAGCGAAGCTGATTTCGGCCGAGCTACGGCCTCCATCCTTGTACGCGAAGGAAATACCGTCATCGGCAACGTAGGTCTCCGACGAATCACCAGACCAAGCTTCGGGCAGAAACACGTGAAAATGAACATTCCGGAGTTCTTTGGCGTTATCGATGGGGGTGCCAGCTTGCATCGGAATAATCGCGCCTGCTCGAATGTACAGCGGAGTTGAGACCTTATCGCTTTTCACAGTCAGACTTCCCGAAGCAACCCATTCGCCCGAAACCGCGTCGAACCAGGGTTCATCTCCCGGAAGGAACACAGACCGAGTCTTTGCTTTCTCCTCAACGAACGGAGCTTGCAGGATGTACTTTCCGACTAGGAACTGATCATTCGCACCTTCTAGTCCAATGGTCGGATATTCATACATCAGCGGCCGCAGGATCGGATCGCCGAGCAACTCCTGCTCGACGAACAGGTTGTAGAGGTAGGGAAACAGCTTGTAGCGCAGACGAATATAGCGCCTTATTACCGACATTGTCGGGGTGGCAAATGAAAATGGCTCTTGGTCTCGCTGACCTTTCGCGCAGTGATTCCGGAAGAATGGGAAAAGGAAATTAGCCTTGACCCAATCCATCATCAATTCGTCGGAGACACTGCCACCAAATCCTCCAATATCAGGACCGTTGAACGGAATTCCGGACAGCGATAAGTTCACCGAAGTCGGGATCGTGATCTTCAGATAGAAGTAATTCGACAGGTTATCTCCGGTCCAAATCGCGGCATTTTTGCTTGATCCGATGAAGCCGGATCGTGAAAGAAGAAATGGTCGTTCGTCGGGTCTCGCTTTAAGAAAACCGTCCTTACTCGCCATCTGCATACCAAGGGCATATTGGTTGTGGTGCGCGGCGTGAAGCTCCTTTCCATCGTTGAAGAGCATCCCCTGAGGATCAACTGGCCCAGTGGAAGGATCATTCATATCCAACCAACTGGCTCCGAAGCCGCTCTTGGCAAACTGCTTGACGTAGTCACTCCACCAGCTGCGAACTTTGGTCTGGGTGAAATCAGGAAACACCGTTTCGCCCGGCCACACGAGTCCAATGAACTCTTTGCCTTCAGCGTTTAGGCAAAACATCTTGTGTAAGTGGCCATCGTCATAGACCACATACCCAGGGTCGAACTTCACACCAGGATCGAGAATTGGCACGATTCGCCTTTTCGTCAATGCAAGTTTCTCGGCGGTGTGAGCTGCCCCCTTAGGAAACATTTTTTTGTCCGTCACGAAAATCCGATAGCCGTCCATGTAGTCCAGATCCAACCAAAGCGAATCACAAGGAAGCTTGTGCTCGCTAAACTGGCGATCTAGTTCCATGAGGTCGTCGTGACCACCGTATCCCCAACGGGATTGGTGATATCCCAGCGACCAAGCTGGCGGTACCGGCGTGACTCCGACAAGTTTCTGTAGCTTCTGCGTTAATTCACGGAGACTTGGTCCCCAAAGCACCCACAAGTTTGGTTCGCCGCCCTCGCTACCGAGAATGAGTTCACTCGACGTCTCTTGCCACTCATTGAACGCGCGCGACTGATCTGTCCCTGGGGTTTCCATGAATGCAGGGTGCGGATTGTGAAGCAGGAACCCAAAATATTCGTCACCGGCCTTGGCAATCAAATAGGGCAATGAGAGATAGGGAGGATCGGTCGGATTTCGGCCGTAATGCTCGGCGTGAAAATCTCCCCACACATCCGTATTCCAGAACTTCGTACGCAATCCCGAAAGCTCAAGCGTGCCAAATGTCTTCTCACCCATCCCAAAAAACTGAGTCTTTTCTGGAATCTCGAATAGGAATATCGATGCCTGGCCGGACACTCCGAATCGTCCCTTGAATGCAGGCTTTCCGTTCTTCCCTAAGATATTTATCTGGAAATCCTTGCTGATTTTCACGCGATGGTTCGCTTCGACCGCAGGTAATTCAAGACTCTCCAAACACTGATTGTCCTGCCACACGGCAGCGTTCTTGACCTGAATGTGAGTGATATCCCCTTGGTGTTCCGTCACACCAAGTTCAAACTGCCTCGCACCGACGGCGATGGTTGACGTTTTTGCGTCGTAACTATCGGTAAAGCTGAAGTTCGATTTATGTGGATATTTTGTGAAGTACATAAGACTTCTTCATTTTGGCCGAAACGTCTATGACCCGCTGAGAATATGCTCAACGAGGGTGATAGGCGATATCTTCGCGTGCGTCGCGCAATAGGTTTGTTGGGCGTCACCATGGTAGGTTGGCACCAACCCATCGCATCCCAGAGTAAATTGATGATGTGAATCGCCGTAAGCGCCGAAGCTTTGAGCCGTTACTGAGTAACGTTGCCGTCTGGTGTGCGCGACTGCGACCCGTTGCTGTGCTTGCGTTCGCGATTCTTCCCTGTCTTTCGTTGGCGCAAACGGTACAGCAGCCCAAGATACCGAGTGTCACCGTTCGACCCGAACCCATCACTTTTTCGCCCTGGCACGAAGTGACCCAAACAGAATTCGGGACCGAGTACCTTCAGGAATTCCCAAGCCCACTTCCGGGTCCGTTTCCCACGAACAACACGGTGCCTCTCCGGGTTTTTCTTCCTGCCAACAGCACGGGTCCGGTACCGGTGGTGCTTGTGCTGCACTACTGGGGTGCGACAGACCTGAAAAATGAAAGAGCGCTTGCCCAAGAACTCAATCAGGCGAACATCGCTGCCGCGGTGATGACACTGCCCTATCATTTGAGTCGAACTCCTCCTGGGCGACATTCCGGCGACTTGGCTATCCAACCCGATCCACGTCAGATGTTGCTCACCATGACGCAGGCTGTTTTGGACGCAAGGCGGGCAATCGACTTCTTGAGTTCGCGTCCGGAGTTCGATCATTTCAAGCTTGGACTCGCTGGCACGAGTCTTGGTGCGTTGGTTGCTGAATTGACCTACGGTGTTGACGACCGGATCACTCACGTCGCCTTCGTCTTGGGAGGCGTGGATATCGCCCATGTCGTTTGGTCTTCATCGCTCCTCGTTCGGCAGCGTGATGTCCTTATCCGGCAGGGCTACACAGAACAAAGCCTTCGTGACGCAATCCAAGCGATTGAGCCGCTGAAATACTTACCGAGCCGAAAGACATCGCCCTCCCTCGTGATCGGCGGGCAATACGACACCGTCATCAAACAGCAATCCACCCAAGAACTGATCGCATCTCTCACCGATCCAAAAGTGCTGTGGCTAGATACGGGGCACTATGGCGGGATTTTCGTTCAGCGGCGTTTGATGCGTGAGATCTCTCACTTCTTCACCCAGGAATTCTCGGGTGTAGCATTTACTCCACCGGCAAAACTGTACGCACCCACAATCCGATTGGGGCTCAAAGTTGATTCTGGAAATGGATTTGATATAGGAGTAGGATTAGATCTGTTAAAATTTGATCATAAGGGTGATAGCTTTATGACTCTATTCGTGACTCCTCGCGGGCCCGAGATTTTTCTGGGGCGTGATGTGACTCAAGGCTTTGCTGTCGGAATTATCGGATCCACGCACAAGGCTGGAATCGGGCTGCTTTGGAGCGCTGTCCTATGACGCCCGAGGAAATTAGTCTCGGTGCGTCTGAGAACCTGCTTCGAACCTATTTCAGCCTGGGCCTAGCGATCCCAAATTCGACGACGCTGACCGATGAAGGCTATCGGGCATGCCTCGGTGAATTCGAACACCCCATCTGCAACTTCGCCGCTGGGCTCCACTTGGACCCATGGTCGGCAAAACAACTTGCGTCACTCGCGGCAAGTCGCAAGGCGTTCAATGTGTACGCCATTCCAGGCGATAGCCCCGAACATCTCCAAGAACTTCTCCATCGCTGCGATTTTCGAATCAGCTATCGATTGGTTCAAATGGTGGCCGAACCGATAGGACGCCATTCAGGTCCGATGGTGGTGAGGGCGACAGATTCTGAATCACGCCTTCAAATCGCTCAATTCATGACGGAACAGTTCTTTTCCCGTCAGACAGAAGCTTTTCGTACGAGGGTCGCCACGGCGACAGCGGACGCGACGGAGTTGGAACTCTACTCCCTCCTTTCCTACGGCCGAACCACGGGAGGCGTGATGTTGTGCCCCGGAGAGAAAGTCATCGGCATTTATAACCTGTGTGTTGCCTCGGCAAGCCGCGGGTTGGGCCTGGGAAAAGAGCTCACCGCATGGGCCCTCTCTGAAGCATTCAAGCAACAAAAGGTTGTCACACTGCAATGCGATTCTCATTTGCAGTCCTGGTACGAAGACTTGGGTTTTCATGCAACAGGCATGATTGAGGTTTACACGTTGTCCAAACCGGGTCGTGGCGATATAATGAGTGGTACGTAAAGTGCGTCGAATCAACCTGGCGTTTACCCTGGTCGAGCTTCTCGTGGTGATCGCGATAATCTCGATTGTTGCTGCGGTTCTCTTCCCCATTTTTGTGGGCGCGAAAGGGCTTGCTTATCGTGAGTCATGCGCATCGAATTTGCACCAGATTTCCTTGGCTGGAGCGGCTTACTCCACCGACTACGATGACCGGTTCATGCCGATCAATTACCAGCCTGCATCCACACCTAATTCCAGAAACGATCGAACGTGGGTACAGATGCTGCTGCCCTATGTCAAAGACTTCGCCATCTTCCGATGTCCCGCCGACTTTACGGGCCGCCCCCAGTCTGAAGCCACGTTCGATCAAGACTTGGTGCCAGGGGATGCCGACTCTCAGTACTACACCGCCTCGCAACGGTCGAATTACGGCTACAACTTCCAAAACCTCGCCCCGATCGTCAAGACCCCGGCAGGGTGGATGGCTGAGCCGCGAGAGACGACCGTCGTTGCAGATCCCGGCAACACGATCATGTACATGGATTCGGTTTGGAGCCGCCTCCCCAGCGGCACTCCCTCCGGGGGAGGCAGCTGGCTAGTCGTTCCCCCCTGCCGTTACTATGAGCCGACCGCCGCTGGGGTACCTGCCGTCGATAGTTTCACCGGCATCGTGAAGACGGTTTCCAACGTTTACACGACAACTTATGGCTGGGAGCCTGGGAGTCCAAACGCAAGCAATATCTATGGCGGCGCTTGGCCTTGGCACCTTGGCAGACTCAATGTTGCCGAAGTTGATGGCAGCGTTCACTCCCTCGATCCGAGCCAGTTGACGATCGGCTGTAACGTATTGGGCCAGTGGGCTGGTTCCATTCGCAATCCCGCGATTTATATGTGGGATATCAAGTAGGAACCTAAAGGAACTTACAGTTCCGCGTCGAACTACTTAACGTGTTCCGACGATGTCGAGGGTTACGATCCTGGCTATGTCTCTGGCTCGCGCTCACTACAACGATTGGGTGGTCTTCCCCGACGACTGATCAAGTCAAAAAGACGTACCGTGAACTCATTCGCGAGGTGCGAATGGATCGCATTGAGCACGATTACCGGCAGATCACCTCATTCGGATCAAGACTGGCGGGATCGAGCGGCGAACAGAAAGCCATCGACTATGCGGAAGCCCAATTTCGCGCACTTGGGGCAATCAACGTCCATCGTGACGCTTTCCCCGTAACCGTTCCCGATCCACACGCCACTGCCAACCTCACCATTGGCGACAAGACCATAGCGCTCTTTCCGCTATGGCCAAACCTCGTTCGAACCTCAACATGTAGCGTTCGCGGTCGAGTTCTTTACGGCGGAGACGGGTCACTCGAGGCTCTGAAAGGGCTTGATGTTGCGGGAGCCGTCGTCGTCGAGGAGTTTGGGGTTGGAGCCGCATGGAAAAACGCAGCCAAGCTCGGGGCGTCGGCGATTGTTTTCGTAGAGCCCGACGTTATGCCGCGGGGAGATGCGGAGAACAAATTCAGTGCGGTACCCATCAATGTTCCCAGGTTCTATCTTCCGATAAAAGCGTCAGGGCCTGTCTTGGCTGCCTGCCGCGCCAAGCGAAAAGTGGAGCTAGTGTGCCGGCAAGATTGGGTCAAGCTGCCAAGTTGTAACCTGATCGCAGATTTGCCGGGAAGCGATGCCAAGGCAGCGAACGAGCCGATCCAGCTCATGGCCTATGCCGATGCGATGAGCATCGTTCCCCAGCTATCAATGGGGGCCGAACAGGCGGGTGGTCTCGTTGGACTCTTAGAAACTGCAAGAATCTACGCCAAACGACCCCATCCACGCACATTAAGACTCGTCGTCTCGGGTGGTCACTTTCTTGCTCTTCGCGGAGCCCGTGAATTCGCACAACGACAACTGGAGACGGCACCGGTCCCGCCTCTTCTATGCCTGACTCTGGACATTAGTTCAGGCAGCCGGAGTATTGGCAGCTATGCCCGTGGCTGGTTCTACGACTATCGGGATGAAGAGCAAGATAACCTCCGCCAGCTCTCGCGCGTCTTCCGAGCCCACGCGGACCAACTCGCTGAGGTGATGAACATCAGCCCAGCGCGAATGGTCCTTATCGATGCGGTCAACAACGGCGACAGCCGAACCTGGAAGAACAATATCCCTGGGAAATTTGCCCTTGACTGCGAGCCGCTTATCAACGCTGGGTTGAATGCACTCACGTTCATGACCGTAGAGGACAGCCGAGAGCGGACGGACACTCCCCAAGACACTCTGAATTCGGTTGATTTCAGCAACGTACGCCGCCAAATCCAAACCGTCGCGTCAATGCTCCATCACGCCCTCAACGACACAAGCGATAGGACCAATACGTCCGACTACCGCCTGCCAATCGCTCCGTGTTCCCCGCGCGGTATGCGGTTAACGGGCGGCTTCTCGACGCTCTCGGGAAGGGTCGTTCTGTACGACGCAAACAAGAGCTTTGTCCCAGACACACCGGTAAAAGATTCTATCGCGTGTGTGCTTGCCAAGCAGAAGACGATGATGGGGGTGCGGGGCGATATCCTCCAAGCCGTTGACGCTGATGCCAAATACAAGCTCATCGGCGTTGCTCCCATCACCGCCTACCCAGACACTCAGGTTGCCCTCACCCGCATCGCTGCGTTTCACCTTGACCCAAAGTCAGGAGACATCGACTTTGCGCCGTCATGGGGTACGTACGGCGACGAAACCTACCGCATCGAGTTCCCGCTGAAAACCGCAGATCGGTCTTCTCCGCTGGTTGTGTTTCCATGCACTCCGGTGGACCTTTACGACCTCGTCGATCCGCAAGACCTACAGGCCCTTGCGTGGGTGTGGATTGGCGATGCGGCCACAGGGGCACACCCCCAAGACTTTGGCGTACTTGGTCCTGGCTTTGACCTGAAATTCAGCCCGGAGATTGAAGACACCCAGGTTGTCTTCATCAAGCCGGGACAACGATTCTTCCTGCTCGGCCAAGGTGGCCCAGGAGCATCACGCCTTATCCTCACCCACTCGCGCTTAGGAAATGAAGCGGGCGACGGCTATCTTCCCAGCCCCGGACGATTCCCCAACCTGCCTCTAAATACAGCAAAGGACATCCTTGGAATCAACGCGACGCGTCTGGCCCGATTCAATAAGTACCGAATCGTCAGCAAAAGCGTCGTTGATCTGCAGGCTGACGCCGAGAAGGAAGTACGAGAGGCAGAAACGGCGCAAAAGGCATTGAACTGGCCCGAGGCCGAACGCCACACTCGTGCGGCATGGGGATTGGCCCTGCGCGCCCATCCCGTCCTTCAAAGCACGGCCAACGACGTTGTCAATGGCGTCATCTTCTATCTGTTTCTTCTGATTCCGTTCAGCTACTTCCTAGAGCGCCTTCTGCTAGGAAACCAACTGATGGCAAAGCAGCTGGCGTGGTCGGTGCTGTTCTTCATCCTCGCCTTTATCCTTCTGCGGCTTATCCACCCTGCGTTCGAAATTGTCAGCAACCCATTGATGATCTTTGTCGCGTTCGTGATGGGCACGCTCAGTCTGGTCGTCATCTCGTTTATCCTTGGCAAGTTCGAAGCTTCACTCAAAGCAGTACGGCAAGCTCAGAGTGGTGTTCACGAAGTTGACATCAAACGGTCAAGCGTGGCGATGGCAGCCTTCAACCTTGGCGTCAGTAACATGCGGCGCCGAAAGGCACGTACGATCCTAACGACACTGACTCTCGTCGTGATGACGTTCATCGTATTGAGCTTCATGTCCATTGTTCAGGAGCTCTCACTGAACGAGTATCCCAGCAATACACAGGCTCGATATTCCGGAATCCTCCTCCGCAATCCTGGGCTCGACCCGATGCAGCTGGCCATGTACCGGCAATTGACCAACGAATTCTCAGGTCGAGGGACCGTCGTTCGACGAACGGCTTACTACGGGGCCGACATCGGCGATAACGGGGTACTGACTCTCCAAAGAGCGGACCGCATCGCCGAGGTCCGTGCCATGGCGGGCTTCGAACCTGCCGAAACCGAAGTGCTCCATCCCCAAGAAGCACTTTTGCCAGGTGGAAGATGGTTCCGCCCTGGCGAGAGGGATGTGATGATCCTGCCTCAGCGCCTTGCTCAGCAGTTGAAAATTGACGCTAATGAGGTTGGAACCGCCCAGGTGAACTATGCGGGTGTCAACTACACCGTCATCGGGATCATCGACTCCGGATTTATGCGCGCACTGCTCGACCTCGATGGCGACGGGGCGATGCCAGCGGATTTCAGTCTCACGAGGAAGTATCAGCAGGAGTCGGCATCGACCACGAAGGCATTCCGCAGCTATCTTCGCCTCGACCCCAGCGCCTGTTTCATCGTCCCGACTGAGACAGCGCTTGCTTTGGGCGCGGATATTCGCAACATGGCTGTGGCATTTGCTGATCCGAAGGAAACGCGCCATGCTCTCGACACAATGATGCCGCGCTTGCGGATCAACCTCTACGGTTCGGTGCCAAATGGCCAAGGCGGACTCGAGGTCCGTCAGTTCAGCGTATTTGAGAGTTCAAAAGGCGTTGGATTGGGGCTGATTCTGATCCAACTGATCATCGCCTCGGTATTCGTTCTGAACACGATGGTGGCGAGTGTTTACGAGCGGACAAGGGAGATCGCGATCTTCTCCTCCATCGGTCTGGCACCCAACCACATCGCGATGCTTTTCTTCGCTGAGTCACTGGTTTACGGTGTACTCGGTGCCGTCATCGGATACTTCGTGGCCCAACTATCGGCGAAGATAATCGTTTCGACGGGAGCATTGCCAGGCCTCACGCTGAACTTCAGCTCAACGTCTGCAGTTTTCTCGGCGGTCATCGTTATGGCGGTCGTGTTGGCCTCCACCATCTATCCAGCAAGGAAGGCAAGTCAGATCGCAGCTCCTGCGATGAATGAAGAAGTCTTTGAAACGGATCCAGAAGGAGACGTCTGGGATCTGCCCCTACCATTCAGCATTGGTGCCGCCGAAGCAGCTCCACTCGTGCGATTCTTGGGCGAGTGGCTCAAGGCATATGAGCAGTACACGATCGGTGACTTCGTGACCGCGGAAACCGCGACATCTCGAAGCCAAGCGGAATCGGGGAGGGGAGATGTGTTTCGTGTTTCGGCGGTAGCTTGGCTCGCTCCCTATGACCTGGGCATCTCTCAACGGCTTGTCCTCACCGCGAGTCCCGCCCAGGTACCTGGCGTGTATACGCTTGACCTCACCCTGTCCCGCCTCGCCGGTGACCCCGAAAACTGGCCGGTCGTAAACCGCCGCTTCCTCGCCAACCTCCGCAAACAGTTCCTGACATGGCGAACCCTAGGTGCCGAGCAGCGGCAGAAATATCTGGTGGATGAGCCGAGCTAAGATCGAGTCTCTGATTGTCAACCGAGCGCTGGCATGCTGCGCCATTTGGGATGCGCGAATATTTGCCTTAAGATAGTGGTCAGTTTCCAGATTCCGTGGTGATCACGCGGATGAAGGAAATTGAGGTCCGATTTTATGTTGATAGCCGCCATTGTCTCCGCTCTGATAGCTTTCCCTGTTGAGCAGGAAAAATTTTCCTTCTCAATGATTGCTAAGCTGACTTTTGCTTGCCGCAGTGATTACAAGGACCCGGCTGGCCAAAAGTTACTTGACCAAGCGATTCACGAAACGCACGTGGATTGCATGGACACATGGGGCTTTCAGCACCTCATCCAGGTGGAACCATCGGCGGTTCCGCGGATTGCTGCGTATCTCATTCCTCGGCTTCAGGCAAACAAGCAAAGACTCGTCATCGCACACGACTCCTTAATCCTCGAACCTGAGACGAAGCAAGTTGTTTTTGAAACACCAACCAAGAAACACAAACGGCTAAAGGCATGAAGAAGTACCTTGCAGGCATCGTCATGCTCGGTTTGGTCAGTTGCGCCTCCGTTCTTGTCGCAGTACGGGTTCGTCGCCAGCTAGTAAATGCCCCGTTTCTTGAATCTGAGATTGCAAAATCAGGGCCCTGCTTCGGCCAGGAAGAAATCGCCAGGTTGAGTGGACTAGACCTAGTAACTGCCGAACGTGCCAGAAGCTTGGCAGGAGATCAAGGGATCGCAGTCTGTGTCGACGTATTGCCCCCACAGGGCATGCTGAAGAGCCCCTTCATGGAAATCTACGACTGGCCCAAATTTAGCAGCCAAACAAAATCACTTCTATTTGGGGATCAGGAGATCAATCGTGAGGCGCTTCACTTACCAGAGTTTAGGCAAGGTAATGATCCCAAACTCCCCAGTCCAAATTGGGCAGGTAAGGCAATTGAGTCCCTTGAACCCCATCCATCGGGCGAAGTTGTTGGGGTGATTCGAAATGCGCTCGATTCCCGACAGTACCGAAAAGTGGCCAGGGGACGGCGGCCAACATACTATGCCGTCGCCGAACGAAAACCCTTACCTGTTTGGGGCAAGGAGCACCCTTACGACCTCTATTTCCGCTTTGGTAAGAAAGAAATGCAAAAGTTCGAAGTCATCCCTGGGATGGATTTGGTCTACGTCGGAAGGCTCGAATCGTTTGGACTGCCTGAAGATTTGACAGAGCAAACCATTGAGGAGCATGGCACACGTGCATTTCGACCACGAAATCTCGTCAAGCGAACAAGCAGGTTTTGAACATGCGTGGGTCCTTGATCGCAAAATCAAGCCGATATAGAGATGGCGTTGGTTGAGTTGGAACCACTAGGCCAGACAGTGTGGACAGACTTGCCTGTGGCTCTTCACGTGGGGGCAAAGTCGATAGGCGGTACTCAATGACACGATGGATCGCGCCCGCAGCGATCCGGGGTTTGAAATCGCTTTCTGCATAGGTAATTGCTGCGATGAGATGATTAGCGGATTGCTTCTAACGACTCTGATTGGTGGTACACACTTGCCGTGTAGCGACGCACCTGCACTCGTCTATTTCCACAAGGCAGGAGAAAATGATCGCGTACGAGATGCCGTGCTTGGGGTCATTCATTCGACTTGGAGCAGCGAAAGGGATGAGTTGCGGGCCTACTTCACCGCTATTGAACGGGTTTCGCGGATTGTCGAAGGAAACCCTCGTTATGAGGAGCGAGAAGTCTCCCCAGTTTTCTCTTGCTTCATGAGTGGTGGACGGGTTGAATTGATTCCTTATCTCGTAGGGTTAGGATTCAGTCCGCTCGGCATTGGTTCAAAAAGAAACTGCGTTATTCCGTTCTTTTCGCGTGGAGCGACATACTTGGACTTCGTGACACCACGTTCAGATTGGGGAATCGCACTACAGTCCATTGAAATCGCTATGGATATCAGGGCAAATCGCTATGATTTGGGCTTATTCACCACGAGTCACCACAAACTGGATCCGACCTGCTTCGGCTATTTACGAGCTTGGGATTTGATCGCAGAAACAGAATTACGGGGATTGTGTCGAAAACATCGCATACCGCTCGCCGTTATTGGACATCTCAAAAACGGTTTTGATTCGGGTCCTAAGTGGGTTTGCATTCCAACACCTTGCCGATCGATTCTTTCCAACCTGTTGGCAAGAAAACCTGGACTCCGGCAGTGGATCCATATGAGCCAAGGGAGTGCGTCCGAAGTCGGAAACGGATTTCATAGTGTCGACCGTTCGAACACGCGCCTCTACGATGCAGCGAGAGGGAGCTTGAGTAATAACCGCATCCTCGGGACAGATAAATTCGGGCTCAAGCTGCTTCAACGTAAGAGAACAGTTGGAGAAGCAACCTCGCTTCACCAAGTCGGTCTGGAGTTGATGGCGGTGGTTACGATTCCCAGTTTGAAGGCCAGCACAATGTATTGTACGGTCCGAACCTCCGAAGGAAAAATCGAGCCTTGGCACTATGTTTCTGGCCCAACGCTCTAGTTATCCAGCGCGACTGTACAAATTCACAAAGTGAGTAAAACCGTGCGTTAAGATTGAACCACCTGACCGTCCAGCTCTTTTTGCATTGGAATTAGCCAGCGAGCGTGGATCAATTGGTTGCAGATATAGCGGATAGGCTCCATAATGAGTACATGAGCACAATCGCAGAAAACAGGGTCGGCCCATCCGACATCGCGCCAGAAGAGCGATCTGGCCTCGATCGATTTCTTCTCGGAGAGGTTCGACCGGTTCTGTTAACGTTAGGCGGAGATGTGATCGAATTGCCGAAGGCGCTGAACGACCTCTTTGTCTCAGTCGTTCAGGCCATGAAGCAGAAGCAAGCCGTATTCTTAATGCATGAGGATGAGGCGTTTACCACTCAGGCTGCCGCCAACTACCTTGGAGTTTCGAGGCAATACCTTGTCAGGCTGCTTGAGGCAGACAAAATTCCTTATCACTGTGTTGGAACACATCGACGACTTTTTCTCAAGGACTTGGTGAACTATCAGCGTAACCGCAGCCAGCTTCGTAGAGCAGGGCTGGACAAAATGACGGAGGACTTGGTTAGTGCGGGAGTCTACGATCGCTTCGTCGATCTCACCCGGCCCGAGGGCGAATAGTCTGAAATGCGGGCCGATTTTCCGGTCGTTCTCGATGCCTGCGTACTTGCTGAGGCGGCCGTCTCCGACCTGTTCCTTCGCCTTTCAGAAGAGCCGAGACTTCTTTTGCCACGATGGACGGAGGCCATCTGGGATGAAGCGCTGCGAACATGGGTCGAGAGGTGCGGCTGGTCAGTGGAGCTTGCCGAATCTCGAGTTCGAGCGGCAACTGGGTTCTTCCCGGAGGCGATGATCGAAGGGTTCGAACACCTCATTCCCCACTGTCTAAACCATCCCAAAGATCGACATGTACTTGCTGCAGCAATCCATTCTAAGACGGAGATTATTGTCACTTTTAACGCCAAAGACTTCAAACCTGCTGCCCTTGAACCTTGGGGGATCAACGCAGTCCATCCAGCCGAATACCTGAGAGTTTTGTTTGACCATGATCAGGCTGCCGTGGCAAATGCACTCAACAGCATGGCGTCCAAAGCCGTGCGCACAGTGCCAGAATTACTTGGGCGCCTTGCTTGGTATGTCCGGCCTTTCTCTGAATACGTTGCCAAAGAGTTTGCAATGGAACTCCCAAACATTTCCCCTCGGGATTGGCGACGTCTAGGACTGTGACATTCGATTCTCGACCGGGACGCCGATATCTCGGGCGAGCTTAACGGCTCGCGTTAGGCTTCGGGAAGTGTTGCCCCCGAACAGACTTTCCTCAGGGGCTCTACTGATGTGGAGCGGAGCTTGGTCGCCAACCCACTCGATATTTAGCCTGAGTTCGAAGGATTCGGTATGCGCAAACTCGGGATCGCCTTGCGGCTTTGCGTGCCGCGAAATCGAAACTGCCCTGATCTCACTGGCATCGCCAGTTATAGCAGCGGCAAACGGGCCCAGGCCCTTTCGGTAGCTGTATCGTCGACGGTCGAAATCCAAAGTGAAGCTGTTGACGGTCAGGCTGAGGACCAGACCAAAGAGACAAAAAGCCCCGAGGATCGCGCAGGCGATGATGTTGATCGCTGAATTCGTTCCAGTGGCCGACTGAAGGAGCTTCCACAGTCCCACCGCACCATAGACCGCATAGAATGCACCCGATACCCGCAGCGACAAGTTGATCGGAATGACCAACTTGCTCTGTTTTGCCCCGCTCACCTTACTTGCCTCAATCACGTTCTTCGCCCAGAACACGAATTGTATCGCAATGTTAGGTGTAGTCTATAGATTAAGTAGACCTTTCAAATTCATCCGTCGTAATTCGTGACGCAGTCCTAACGAAGTTAGGAAATTGAGAGGCCCCAGCGGCGACGGACGTGTCGCTCGAGGGATCCAAAGATGACCTTGTCTGTGAGGAGTCCAAGCGACATGATCACGATCATCACAGAGATGACCTGGCTCATATCGGCCAAATCGCGACCCTGCATGAGCATCTGACCAAGGCCGAGGCTAACAAAGAGCAGTTCCCCCGACATGAGCGAGCGCCAGGCATAGGCCCAACCGAGTTTTGCGCCTGTCAGAATGGCTGGCAAGGAAGCGGGCAAAAGCACCTCAGTGTAGATCCTGAACTGGGGAGTTCCCATCGTCTGGGCCGCACGTACGTACGTCGGCGGAAGGTTCTTGATGCCGTCTTGTACAGCCACCGTGATCGACACCAAGGACCCAGCGACGACCACAAAGAGGATCGCCTTGTCATTCATCCCAAACCACAGCAGCGCAAGGGGCAGCCAGCAGATGCTGGGCAACGACTGGAATGCCGAAACCAGCGAACCCACTGTGTCTTCTAGCCACTTGCGAGTCGCCAACAACACACCGAGAGGAACACCGATCGCAAGGGAAATCGAGTAACCCACAAGGACGCGCCGAAGGCTAATCGCGGTCGCGTGAACCAAGCTGCCATCGCGGAAATTCTGCCACAGTGTCTCTGCGACCTTCCACGGTGACGGGAACAGGGTCGGGTCCCAAACGTGCCTCTCGGCAATCAGAGCCCAAACTCCGATCAACGCCACGAAGAAGATGAGCCGCTTGAACATGCTACACAACCTCCCCAGGCTCTAGATCCGGCGTAGAGGCGTCCCCCACAAATGGGATGCGCCCCTTCTTCATCTCATACGAAATCTGTTGCGCGGTCCGAGCGACATCGACATCTTCGATATGCCGCGGACGAAGGATATTCACAGGGAATTCACCCTGCAGACGACCTGGGTCAGACGCGAGAAGCAACACACGGTCACCAAGTGTCACTGCTTCCCGGACGTTATGCGTGACGAATACAATCGTCGCGCCTCTGCCTTGCCACAGCTCTTGAATCTCGACGTAAAGGTCTTCACGCGTCAATGCATCAAGCGCCGAGAACGGTTCGTCCATGAGGAGAACTTCGGGTTCCAAGGCGAGTGCACGGGCAATCGCAACGCGTTGCCTCATTCCACCGGAGAGAGTATGCAGATCGTTCTCGGAAAACTTTGAGAGGCCCACTTGATCAAGCACGTGCATTGCCTTTTCGGAGGCTTCACGCTTCGATACTCCTTTTTGCCTCAGGCCAAACTCGACGTTTCGTCGTACATTCAGCCACGGGAACAGGGCACCGTCCTGAAAAACCAATGCCCGATCGGGTCCCGGTTCCGTCACAGGTACACCGTTCATCAACACCTCGCCAGCGTCTGGCTTAACAAGGCCAGCAATGATGTTGAGCAAAGTCGATTTGCCGCATCCGGAAGGACCGACCAAAATCAGAAACTCGCCCGATTGAACCTCCACCGAAATGCTGGAGAGCGCGTGCACCTTTTGGTCCTCGGTGACGAATCGCTTCTCGACATTGCGTATGGACAGCTTTACCAAGTGCTGACTCCGAGTCCCTCTTGACGTCGAGCAAGTGCCAGTCGGCTTGGGTCAAAGGCAGCAGTGATGTCAATCGACCCTTTCAAGTAACCAGCCTTCTTTGCAGCTTCGGAGAACGCCACCACGTTGGCCCTATTTGGGTCATCGGTGAAGGTCACATGGTTCCAGGCATCTTTCAACACGGAGCTAGATAGCTTTTTACCCGTCAATCGCTTCAACTCGGCGTTGACGACCCGTTGCCCATCCGTGGGGTTGCTGTTGAGCCACTTCACCGTGACCAGATGGGCTCGAAGTACCGCCTCCACCGCTTCCGGATGCTCCTTCAAAAACGCGGACCGAGCAACGATCACCGTGCTTGTGAAAGATCTATTCGGCCAAAGATCACGCTCATCAACAACGTTTTTTGCATGTGCATCGACTTTCAGCCTCGATGCCCAAGGCTCAGGGACCCAAGCGGCGTCGAGTTGCTTCTGCAGAAACAACGCCAAGATATCTGGGTTTTTGATCGGAATAATCTCAACCGTTCCGCCTTCTGCCAAAGACCGCAAGCCATTTAGGTCCAAGAAATGCCTCAACGAAACGTCTTGAGTACCTCCTAATTGGGGAACAGCAACTCGCTTGTGATCCAAATCGCGGACGGACCGAATATCTACTTCGCTGCGTGCTACGAGGGATGCCCCGCCACTGCACGCACCTGCCAAGATTCGCAGAGCTTTACCACCTGATTTGATGTAGGTGTTGACCGCCGGCGTCGGCCCAACGTAGGCGATATCGACTTCGCCCGCAAGCAGTGCTTCCATCGCCTCTGGTCCAGCATTCACAACCTTGGGTTCGATGAAATAGCCGTTTGCCTCGGTTTGAAACGTTCCTCGAGCGACCGCGACGAGTGCGGGGGCGTGGGTCAAATTGGGGAAGTAAGCCAACCGGAGTGCCGATCGCGCATCCCCTGAATGGCGTGATTCGGGTGAGCCACCAAAGGCAATGCTCAAGATGACGAGTGCCATTGTCGCCACAAAGGCAACGACCAAATCCCGACTCACTCGCGTTTTTCTAAATAGCCAAAATGACATGAATAGCCCTAAGAGAAAACCTTGACAACACTTTGTCGAGCAGCATGGATTTCATCCAAGCTACCCGAGGGCTCTCGTAGAGGTTAGCCCGTAATCAGCATCAAGCAGGCGTAATCAGAGGTCAAACCGTCGATTGTTCGGAGCTTGTGGGCATCCAGCCTAAATAACAAAATCAAACGAGCGGCTCATCTCGTCGATGTTGGCAAGCTGCTTGGCGGAAAGGTCGGCAAAGGTCGTGCTATCGAGGACGTTTGCAATGGCGTTTCGAACATCCTTGAACGCATTCCGCAGAGAACAGACTTCCGGATTCGGACATCCACACTCGCTGAACTTGGTGACGCTGACGCAACTTATCGGTGCGATCGGTCCATCCATTGCTCGTACAACGGCACCCAAGGTGATATCCCTCGGCGGCATCGCGAGCAAGTAACCGCCTCCAGGTCCTTTCCGGCTCTGGACAAACCCTGTCATCTTCAGCGCCACAAGGATCTGCTGGAGAAACTTAACTGGGATGTTCTGTCGCTCTGCGATATCGGCAATCTGAATCGGCCCCTGGTCGGCAAGTAGGCTCAGATCCAAAATCGCCCGTGTGGCATACCGAGCGCGACTAGAAAGCATGACGTAGTTTAGCGCGAACGGCGATCACTTGACGCAATGAGCCCAATGGCTGGGCTTATCGCATGCACTGTTCCAACCACTCATCAATTTCGAATGGGTGGAAACGCGGTTGATGTCTTGGAGAGCACCAACTGGTGAATTCCAAAGTAGTTGCCCGCAGATTGACCGGACTTGCCTTTGCAGGTGAACTTGAGTGTATGTTCGCCTTTCGACAGGTCAAACCGACCTAGTGGATATCCCTGAGGCATCAATACGTCAGTCGCATAGAGGTTCATCGATCCACCGACCGGCTTTCCGTCAAGTTCCGCCGTGTATGTCCCATAGTCATAACTTGAAATCAGTGTGGGCATGACTTCGTACCGTGCCGCCTCTAAAACATCGAACGGAATAGTTATGCTGGCACCCTGAGCTTTGGCTTGAAAGAAGATGATGTTCTGCTCCCAGAACACTCCTTTTTGAACCTCAGCCGAACCTTGATCCGTTTTCACACGAGGCAAAAGCGTCTCGGTGTCAATCACGGTTGCATTTCCAAATGGAAGGCGCGCGCGTCCGACGGGCAACGCGGGAAGATCCGTCCGAAATGGCGTTTGATACCAAAAAGCGACCGAACTGAAGTCGTCGGGGCGCTCATCGAACGACCCGTGAACGGAGCCGTCCGGCTTGTTGGTCCATCCGGCATGCTCAATCTCGGCAACCAAACTCTTCTCGAATGGAATCGGATCTGGGATTTGCCACTTGTAGGCAGAGACGCGATCTCCCATCGTGAAGCCACCAGCGGCGGTGGTGCCGGTGTACATGCTCTGCTGCTCCTGGAGTCCCCAAGCGTCGCTAAAGAAATCCTCGGTACCTGTGCCAGAAAGCGAAGCTTCCTTCTCACCATCTACATAGAAGTACTCGTCGCCTTCCCCAAACCACTGATCCTCGTTGGTGATTACATTGAGAACGGTTCCCACATACTTCCCTCTACCTTTCGTCGATAGGAGTTGGTAGTTACGCCCCGAAATCGCAGGCAGCTCTTGTCGGTACAGGGCGTGGAAATACAACACGTCCTTCGGCAGCGACTTATATTTGCGGTAATCCACCTGCCAATAGGTCATGGCAGCAGGTCGCTCGCCTTCGTTGTTGAGAGTGACCTTGATGTGTTTGAGGTACGGCATCTGCCAATACGAATTCTTCGCCCGTCCTTGGCTGGTGTTTCGGACCATGAGGGAATTCACGTCCTTCTCCCGGCCATGCCCAGTGGCAAAGAAATCGCCCAATGGCACATCGACGCTGGGCGATTTTGCTCCGTCGTAATACACCTGCAGTCTCAGCAGTCGCGGCCAGCCATATTCACTATCTGCGATCGTGATCCAGAAATGCGTCACCATTCCTGGTCCGTCTGCCTCGAGGAGGGTCAAGGACTTCCCCGGATTTAGTCGTTTGCTGTCGTTGTTACTCTTCGGATCGGAATTATGAGATCCCTGGCGATAGGCTTTGTACTGATCAGGAAGTATCACCGAGTCCTTGATCGCCTGAGGCGAAGCAGTTGCCAAGAGAAACAGTGCGACAGTGAACATTTCGCAGAGAGTATCTTAACGGCATGGCGCGATTGCGACAACTTACATCGATTGTTTCAGCAGGTTTGATTTTGTGCTCGGCACTAGCCGCGCCTCAGAAGGATAACAAAGCTGCGATCGCTCTGTTTCAGGCACGCTACGATGGCCTGACCAAGGCATACCTCAATCAAGATGTCGCTACTGCCTCCCAATACTTCTCCCCGGACTATTCGGCTGGCAACGCAAATCGGCCGATGAATAAGCAGACAACGCTAGATGCTCTCAAGAATTGGGATGGAAGATTCCGCACGACACAGAGAAAAGTCCTTTCCGTCGTAATTAACGGCGAGAAAGCAGCGGCAATGACGGAGAACCGCACGGAAGGAAAAATCACTGACAAGAAGGGCCCCCACTCCTATGTGATCACGGCCAGATGCATGGACACTTGGGTTCATAGCAAGCAGGGCTGGCAGCTGAGGCATGCCAATGTCATCCATAGCGCTGTAAAGAAAGATGGAAAACCGATTGCCTCCCCGTTACCGGGTTCCGTCCGACGCCATTAGGCGTCATCGATCAGGGATTGATCGTCAGGCTAGCTGTTCGTGTTTGCGTTCCCAGAGTGGCGCTAACGGTCACAGTAGTGGCGGCAACCACCTTTGAAGACCTAAGAGAAAAGACAGCGCTGGTCTTCCCCGCCGCCACGGTGATCGTCTGAGGCACCTTGGCTGCGCCTGAGTCGCTTCCGAGTTTCAGTACCAACCCACCCACGGGTGCCGCACTAGAAAGAGTCACGGTTCCTTGGGCAGCATTCCCACCCTTCAAGCTCGTCGAACTTAGCTTTACACCGAGAAGAGACGGTGGATTCACCATGATCAGTCCAGCAACCGTTGACGACTTAAGCGTCGCTGTGAGCGTGGCCACCACGGTTGATGCAACGGCCGATGGCTTCACGGCAAAGCTGACTGAAGTCTGATTTTGGGCGACCTTGACGCTGGCCGGAAGTGCGACGGCTTTCAGGTTGCTTGACAGCTTAACGGTCAGCCCTCCAACGGGTGCAGGGCCGTTGAGGCTCAGGGTTCCTATAACTTGGGCGGCTCCTTCCACGGTTGCAGGAACCACGGAAAGCGATGCAGGTGAGACGGGATCAAGGGTTAAGCTCGTGGATTTGGAGACTCCGCTGGCGAATGCTGATAGGACAGCCTGCACTTTCGCCGACACTGGCGTCGTGTTCACAGGGAACGTCCCTTTACTACTTCCGGCAGGCACGACGACGGAAGCGGGAAGCTTTACCGCGGATGAGTTACTCAGCAAGCTCACGGAGAGTCCACCAGGACCGGCCGGTCCGTTGAGTAAAACTGAGCCCGTGATCGACGTACCACCCACGACCTCTGAATATCCCAAATTTATCGAAAGCAGGCTCGGGGGATTCACGGTCAAAGTCACCGACTTTGAGATGCCCGACATGGAGGCAGTTATGACCACCGTTGTCTGGTAGGTAACCCCTGAGGTGGTGATAGGAACGTCGATGCTCAAATCACCCGGATATGCGGCTGCAGTAGCGGGTACCTGAACGGCAGCATTGCCTGAGGTGAGCGCGATTGTTGCCCCTTTGGGGCCAATTGGTCCATTGAACCGCACCGTCAACGTCGATGGCGACATTGCCGTCACTGTCGCTGGTGTAATGGAAACATTACTCAGATCTGCGGGCACGATGGTGAGTAGCGTTGGTGAGATGAGCCCACCCGACCCAGCCGTCACGGTAACGTCAGTTGCTTTTGAGACTGCGCTGGTCCCTATCGTGAACGAGATGGAGTTTGAACCCGCGGGCACGACGACAAAAGGCGGTGGCTTTGCTGACGAGTTGGAGGCGATGAGGTTGACCACATCCCCGCCCGCAGGTGCGTTCTTGGACAGTGTGACCGTGCCAACGACACCGCCTCCTCCAAGGGTAGAGACAGGTGTCACGACAAAATTACTTATCGGGACAGTGTTAACCTCTGTGCCGACGCAGACAAGGCTGCCATCCCTTAAACCTACATAGAGAGCTCCATCTTGTCCAATGGCTGGGGCCGAAATAACAACACCCTCTCCCACGACGGTCTTCCAAACCTTGATCCCTGGTATCCCCACTGCAAAGGCATTGGCAGAACCGCCAGCCACACCAGAGAAAACATAGCTCGTACCATCGGCACCCTTCACGGGTGAGGAAACGATTGCGTTGCCGGTATTGAAACTCCAAAGGAGCGACCCGCCCCTCATGAATCCATACAAATAGCCATCAAGCGCTCCGACCGTGATAATTCCATTGGAACCGATCGCGGGAGAACACCAAATCGGGCTACCGATGAAATAGCTCCACTGAATCGTCCCGTCTGGATTCAACGCATAAATTTTGGACTCGGTGGAACCAAGGTAAATGGTGCCATCCGTTCCCACCGCTGGAGAAGATCCATTTGTTGCGATGGGCAAATACCACTTGAGGGTGCCATCAGGATTCACTGCGACGAGGTTCTTTTGAGTGGTGAAGTAGATCGTGCCGTCTGCAGCGATGGCGGGAGTCGAGTTCAAAGCATCCGCTACCGTCGAGCCTGTCACAAATTGCCATTTCGGCGTTCCGCTCGGATTGACGGCCAACAACGTGTAGACCTGATGATTGTTTTCGTGCCCGGATACGTAAATAGTGCCATTCGCATCGATGACAGGGCTCGCCGTCGATTGCTCGGTGAACAACTTCCATCGCTGCGATCCATCGGAATTGACGGCATACAGCACGCTTTGGGCTGAGCCAATTCCCGACTGATAACCGACTCCTAATGCATAGATCACTCCCGTCGAAGGCGCGATCACCGGCGAGAAACTGGCTGTCGCGGGCAGGCTTCCCAGGAGGAACTTCCACTTCTGCGTCCCTCCTGGCGCGATTTCATACAGGTAGCCATCATTCGCCTCGACGATAACGTCCCCAATGGAATCCAAAACGGGTGAAGACAGGATGGGTCCCCCAGTTGAGAATCTCCATCGCAGAATGCCATTCGATCCGCCCGTGCTGGCTTGCCCGGTGTTCGCAGAATCATGCCTTGGTGCTGGCCAAGGAGACCCTGACAAAGAACCCTGAAGAGCGTGCGCCGAAGGCGCACAAAATGCGATACAGACCCCAATCAGTAGCGTGCGAAGGAAGTCCATCCGATTTCATTGCTTGAGACGTTGTCAAGCAGCCTCATTATACGAAGGTTCCTACGCCAAGATTGGGACCCACGAAGCGAGTACTTGGCGAATTTACGTAGACACATGCTAACATTTACGCATGATTGGTCGCCTGCGGGGGGAGCTTCTTGAAGTCGAGGGGTCGATGGTCGTCATCGATGCTGGTGGCGTCGGTTATGAAGTCCTGGTTCCGGATGCCGTGATTATCCGACTGCCCATGATTGGCGAACGCGCCGACCTCTTGATCCGGCAGATATTCCGCGAAGATGGCGTTTCTCTATATGGGTTCCTGCTGCCCTTCCAAAGGCGACTTTTCGATTTGCTCTTAAGTGTGAAAGGGTGCGGTCCAAAGGTTGGCTTGTCTCTTATCGGGCAAGTTGGGGAGGATTCGGTTGCCTCCGCAATCCTTGCTCAAGACGCCAAAACTCTCACTAGAGCAACGGGAGTTGGAGCACGCCTTGCCGAGCGGATCATCCTAGAGTTGAAGGACAAGATTCAAGAGGAAGCATTCATTCGAAAGATCGAGTCGGCCACGCCAGTTCGCAAGGTCGCACCACCGGCGGATGAATTGGTCGATGCGTTGCTCACGCTTGGGTATCGCAGAAGCGAAGCCGAGAGTGCCGCCAATGAGGCCCGAGAACAATCAGGTGACCTGCAAGACCAGATTCGACTTGCGCTGCGCCTATTGCAAAGGTAGTAACGAATTTTAATGCGAGATAACGACCTAAATCCTGAGAAGATTGCCGAAGACCGAGCCCTCGACTTATCGCTGCGCCCCAAACTTCTGCGCGAATTCATCGGCCAAGAGCAGATGAAAGTGAACCTGGCGGTGTTCATGAAAGCCGCCCAGCAGCGAGATGAACCTCTTGATCACGTCTTGCTGTACGGACCTCCCGGCCTCGGCAAAACCACCCTGGCCCATATCATCGCCAATGAGATGAATGCCACGTTACACATCACCTCAGGCCCCGCCATCGATCGACCCGGTGACCTCGTCGGCATTCTCACCAACCTCGACCCAGGAGCAGTGCTGTTCATCGACGAGATCCACCGTCTGAGCCGCCCTGTGGAAGAGATTCTCTACCCCGCAATGGAAGATGCGAAGGTGGACATCATGATCGGCAAGGGGCCGGCTGCACGATCGATCCGGTTGGACGTGCCTCGATTCACCGTCGTTGGCGCCACCACTCGGCAAGGCTTGCTCACCGGTCCCCTTCGAGACCGATTCGGGATCATCTCCCACTTCCAGTTTTACGATCACCAAGCGCTTTACGAGATCATCACCCGCTCGGCAGGCATCTTGGGCTACAAAATCGACCAAAGCGGTGCCGATGAAATCGCGCGTCGAGCCCGTGGCACACCTCGAATTGCCAACCGAATTCTGCGCCGCGTGCGAGACTTCGCTCAGGTCGAAGACCTGCCGTCAATCGATCGTCACATCACCGCCAAGGCGTGCAAGGCACTTGAGATTGACGCACTAGGTCTTGATCGTATTGACCTGACGCTCTTGCGCATCATGATCGAGCGATATCGTGGTGGCCCCGTCGGTCTCGAAACCCTTGCCGCAAGCACGGGAGAAGACTCCACAACGATTGAGGATGTGTATGAGCCGTACCTGCTGCAAATCGGAATGCTTCAGCGCACCCCTAGAGGGCGTGTCGCGACCGACATGGCCTACAAGCAACTTGGGTTAAAACCACCCAAGCGAGTAGAAACACCAGAGTTGGAATTCGACGAACCGGAAGCTCAGTAGAGCATTCGAGCGATCAAGAAGTTCGTGATGTAGATGAGGATCATCGAAACCACGACAGTGTTCGTGGTGGATCGACCGACGCCGACTGCCCCGTCCGTTGTCCGCATACCTTGCTGGCTGGCGACTAAAGCGGTGATAAGGCCGAAGAAGGGAGTTTTGACCAAGCCACGCATGATGTCAGCGGGCTGAACGTAGTGAGTCACTGAGTGCATGAAGACCGCGTACGGCACATGCTCGGTGCCCGCAATAATGAGACCACCTACGACTCCCGACCACATACACACCAACGCAAGCACGGGGAGCATGGTGATGCCAGCGATAATTCTTGGAATGACCAAATAATTGGTGGGATGAACGCTGAGCATTCGAAGGGCATCCATCTGCTCAGTTACCTTCATCGTGCCGATTTGGGCTGCCATCGCCGAACCGCATCGAGCCGCAACCATGATCCCGGCAATAACGGGCCCGATTTCGCGCGTAACGGTCAATCCGATCGTTGCGCCGACGAAGGAAGTCGCGTGGTACTCGGTGAGAAGCTGCGAGAGATACAGCGAAAGAACTGCCCCCGAGAAGAAGCCGGTTAAGGCAACGATTGGCACAGAAGCAACCCCGATGAATGCCATCTGGTTGATCGTCTCTTCGAGTTCGAATGGTGGTCGCAGGCAGCGTTTGACCGCATCCGCGAAGATCATGCCGACTTCACCCGTAAACGTGAGGAAGGACATCACCGGCACGGTGATCGGAGCCCATATAGACTGAGGCTTCGTGGCCATGACGTCATATCATGACAGCGAATTGAAGTGCGCTGCCCTAACTCTTGTTTCGAATGTGGATGAGATCTCCATCTCGCATCACATATTCTTTGCCTTCGAGGGTCATCTTTCCTGCCGAGTAGGCGGCATCAAGCGATCCTGCTGCCAAGTATTCCTCGTAATGCACGATCTCGGCGCGGATGAAACCTTTGGCGATATCGTTGTGAATCGTTGCGGCCGCTTTCAGTGCGTTACTACCCTTCTTCAGTGCCCAGGCGCGCGTATCGTTTTCGCCTGCGGTGAAGAAGGTGATGAGTCCAAGTGCATCGTAAGTCGCACGAATCACCCGGGCGCTCGCCGGCTCGGTCAGACCGAGATCCTGAAGGAACTCGGCTTGATCGGCAGGATCGAGTTCGGCAATCTCCTCTTCAATCGTCGCACAAACGGTGAAGGCGGGTGTGCCACGCTCCTTCAACTCCGCAATCTGCTTCTTGAGGCGGTCGGATGGGTTTGCTGCTTCTGCCTCGGAGACGTTGTACGCAACAACCATCGGCTTCGCGCTCAGGAATTGGTGATTCCGAACGATCGCTTGATCGTCTTCGGAAAGGTCCATCGCTCGAATGGCCTGACCATTCTCGAGCGGCTCCTTAATGCGCGTGAAGAGGTCGTTCTCCATATAATCGGGAGAACCGGAAGTCTTGAGAGTTGCTGATTTTTTCAGTCGTTCCAAGCGATTTTCGACGATTTGAAGGTCGGCGAGTACCAATTCAACGTCAATCGCATCCTGATCGCGCACAGGGTCTACTGTGTCGAAGTACGGAACAACCGGTGACTCGAAGCCTCGTACGACGTGCAGCAAGATCTCTGCTTTCTTGGCACTATCGATCAGCTTGAGCGAAAACGCCTTTCCACCACCCTGAATCGGGTCGAGGTCGTCATGCAAAATCACCGTTGCCGGAGTTTGCTTCTTCGGCTTAACTTGGGCAACGATTTGATCAAACCGCTCGTCCGGTACCGGCACCGCAGTGACGTCCCCTTTCGCCAATCCCCTGGCTGCAGCGCGATAAAGCGTACTGCGGCCACTAGAGCCATATCCGATGAGAGCAACTTTCATAACGACGGTTCTTGAAGCCTAAACCTGCTTCGGAAAATGGACATCGACCGGGCGAGATCCGAGTTGGGCGGGGAGTATCCAGAAGAGGTAAATCGTCGCAAGCAAGACAAAAAGCAACACCCAAGGGAATCGCTCTCGGCGCATAGACGAAGACTTCTGAAGCCGACCCACCAAGTTAGGATACCCCCTCGAATAAACGGTGTCTGCCACGTATAGCAGATGCATCCCATCACGCCATTGGTCTGCACAGTAAGGCTTACCTGCTGCCCAATATCAAGGGCACTTCTTGGATGATCCGGCATCTGCGCGTACCGAATGCATTCACGTAGGTTCAGCATCTCAGATACAACCGCGGAACGAACAACGACCCGCAGGGTCCGGATGGGAAAGTCCAACTCGTCTCCCTCCTTCGCAGAGCTACGGTGGACGGGCCCTCCGACGTCCATAATCGTCGCCGTTCGCTTGGCTTTGGGCAGTCAGCGCGCCACTGTCTGAGCCCGAAGGGGTGAGTTTGGCGCGCGTCCATCGATGACGAACGAAAAAGCGACGGTTCGGGACGGCGGGGAGAGACAGCACCAATCGGTGCGAGCGCCCAACCCAGCTATGGACCAGCATAAAACGAAGGAACGTGCAAGACACGTTCGAAGGACGATCATCGAAGCGACGAGCCCACAGATGTACACTACGCACATGCTTTTGATTGCGAGTGCAGCACTCGTTTTGCTTTCGGCACCGTCATCGACGACCGTGCCTCTCAAGAATGGTCTTGTCATTTCGAAGAGTTGCGTCGTGACCGCGAAGGAATATCTGCTTCCAACCAAGCAGGGTGTGAAAAAGGCGGGCGACGAACAGATCCCGGCACTGACACCAGCCATCGTGATTCGTGGAAACAACCTCACCGTGGACTTTCACGATGCAGTCCTGCGAGGAACTCCGGCGACGACAGAGCCGGATGAGCGCAAGGGGCTCGCCATTCAGGTCATCGGGAACAACATCACGATCAAGAACCTTCATGTCCATGGCTACATGGTCGGGCTCCTCGCTTCGCACTGCAACGGGTTGCGCATCCTCAATAGCGACTTTTCCTACAACTGGAAACAACGCCTGATGTCGACTCCTGACAAAGAGGACGAAAGCGATTGGCAGAGCTACCACCACAACGAGAATGGCGAGTGGTTCCGTTATGGCGCAGCGATGTACCTCGACGGCTGCAATAAGTTCGAGGTGAAAGGCACGCGAGCCGTTGGCGGCCAGTGCGGTCTTATGCTCAACCGATCGAACGGTGGCAAGGTTACCAACAACAATTTCTCATTCCTGAGCGGAATTGGTCTGGGAATGTACCGATCGTCCAACAACCGTATCGAGTTCAACAAGATGGACTGGTGCGTTCGCGGGTTCTCTTATGGCGTCTACAACCGAGGGCAGGACTCCGCAGGAATCCTAATCTTCGAACTCTGCAACAACAATCTCTTCGCCTTCAACTCAGTGACCCACGGCGGTGACGGGTTCTTCCTGTGGGCAGGGCAAACGATGATGGACACCGGAAAGGGCGGATGCAACGGCAACGTACTCTACGGCAACGACTTCAGCCATTCCCCCTGCAACGCGATCGAAGCCACCTTCAGCAGCAATGCGTTCATCCGAAACAAGCTGGTCGAATGCTGGCATGGCGTGTGGGGTGGCTATTCGTTTGACACCCAGATCAAGGACAACACTTTTGGCTTCAACGGCGAGTCGATCGCCATCGAGCATGGCCAAGATATCTCGATTACGGGCAACCAGTTCATCCGTGAGAACACCGCCATCAATCTTTGGCAGGACCCGATTACAGACAAGAATTGGGGATATGGCAAGTATCACGACACTGACAGCCGCGACTACCAGATCGTGCGTAACGTGTTTGATCGCAGTGCTGGTCCCGCGATTTCGATTCGCAACACCCATCGTGCCCACGTGGCCGAAAACCAGTTCCTTCAATGCGTCTCCGCCTTAAAGGAAGCAGGAGTTAACACGGGAAGCACCTTCGATCTGGGAAGCGTTACGCCAGGTAAGGCGGCTCCGCGAACCATCACACCCGGTGGCCAACCGCTCCCAGGAACCAGCAACAATGTGAGCGAGTATCTACACCGCCTCGACTTGCCTTGGACTCCCACTGCTGGTCTCCAAGACCTGAATCGTTTGATTGCCGAAAAGAAACTCGGTGCACCCGTTTCCCTCAAACAGGTGGCCAGCACGCCTAGCGCCTTCCTCAAAAAAGGCGGACTCAAAGGTCAACGCTATATCCTCGTCGACAAGTGGGGACCATACGATTTCCACTCTCCCAAGCTGTGGGCCAGAGAAAAGCTCCCGAATGCCCCTGCAGGGGTCGCACGTCGACGATTCGAGATCTTGGGTCCAGTAGGTCATTGGCGCCTACTCGCGAAGTCAGGAGTCCTTGCCCTCTCGAAGACATCGGGCGATGTCCCAGGCTTTGTTGATATTGATCTCCCCGCAAGTCAGGCGACCAAAACCGAGATTCAGTTGGAATACAAAGGTGCCGCAACTGTAGATCACCGTGGCATCGCAACCCCCGCCGGTAAGCCGGTCAAGTTCGGTTTCAGCGAGTTCTTCGCTCCAATCGACTGGAACGTGAAATTCTTCAAGTGGGATGCGACCAACGACCCAAGAACCAAGGCTGACGATTTCAAGTCGTTGATCTCTGGAACGCCAATCAAGAACCTCCACCTTTCGAAGCTTGACTTCGCGGGCGCCTCATTTGACCCTGCCACCGGTAATGATCACTTCGCAACCATTTGCGATGGCAGCTTTAGCGTTCCCGCCGGGAATTACACACTGGAAGTAACCACCGACGACGGCGCCCGAGTTTGGGTCGACGGCAAGGCAGCCGTCACAAACGCATGGAAGTATCAGGGCCCAACCCTATACACCGCTCCGCTACGTCTTGATGCAACGAAGCACAAGATTCGAGTCGAGCACTTCCAGATCGATGGATATGCGATGTTGAAGGTGAGCCTGAAACCTAGCGCGAAACGCTAGGCTTGGGGCCTTTGCGGAACCACGCTGATTGCTGCTGGTGGCGCGGTGCAGGAGAGCGGGCGTATCATGCATCCGGCTGAGTACCTCTCGTACTTCGAGCAACTTGGTTTCCGCCGGAGAAATGCGCCAGCGGTGGCCTCTCTCGAGTCTTAGCGTTCGAGGTTTGGAGGGCAAATCCGGTTCACAAGGGTGTCGGGACTCCGTGTTCTGAAGGCACATTCAAGGCCGCAGACTCTCTAATCGACCGGAGCAACGCGCCACCGATGGTCTCTCCAGCGTTGACGCGAGCGAGGGCAGCAGTGGCGTCAAGCTCCTGTGCAATCGAAAGGCCAACGTCCCGGCCGTCGACCAATAGCACCTAATTCGGAAGCCCAAGACTCTCGAACCAGAGGGAGCACGCCGCCACCGATGGCCTCTCTTGCGACTAACCCCTAAGCTCTTGCCTCAACTCATCTTCCGCCTGCTTCAGTTGCCGAAGCTCGGCGAGAGTGGATTCGAGGGCGGTGCCGGGCTTGGGGGCACCTGTGATCAACTCTTGGCTCGCCAACTGACGCGAAATGGTCTCAACCTGATCCGCCATCTCGTGCAGCTTGCCTGCTACCCCTCGCCCTTGATCGTAAAACGGAGATAGGTGTTCGACTCGACCGCGCGTGGTGAGCATGTCCTGGCCCATCACCTCATCGACGACCTCACTAAACGTCCAATTTCCTGGCTTGGCGGGGACCGAAGTCGAGAACAAAACAAGCATCTCCTGCATGCCCTGATCAATCGCTAACAGAGACTGATCACGCACCGCGCGCAGATGAGCGGGAAGGTCGGCCGCGCGCCAGTATGGCGACTCGAGTGCCATTCGCGCCCGATGCCAATTTCGCGCAGCTTCCTCAAGGAGTGAAGAAACCTCGATACTCAGATCTCGATGCAGGCGCTTCTTGCCGACGCTTGCTTCGAGTCTTTGGGCAACTTGCTTCGCCTCTCGACGCAGTTCGACTTGCGGGTCGGTATCTCTTGCTCGCTTCGTTTGGTCGATTGCGAAGGTCCCCAGCATGTACACGCAGAACGCCAATGAAGCGGCTAAGAAGCCTCCTGCCGGGATATGCACGGCAAGCGAAGTTACCACGCCAATGGCAAGACTGATCCCAGCACCAAGACCAACAGTCTTGAATGTGAGTTGGGCATGCCAATGGTCTCCACGCCAGTCCGTTGCGTACTGGATGTACTCATTGAGATAAGGTAGCTGCTTCGATCGGTCGAGACGTCGCATCTTCCCTAGTGTAACGGCCCAAGTGCCGAATAGGTTTATAAAATCTATTCGGCAGGCTTAACGGAAGGCTTAACGCCTTTCTTCGATCGCTTATTCGCGCCATGCGGCAGATCCTTGTCTCCGTGGCTGGACTTCGTTCGAATTCTCACCGGCGTTCCCACGAGAGGGAATGTCGCGCGAATCTTGTTGAGCAAATATCGCTCATAGCTGAAGTGCAGTAGATCGGGATCGTTCACGAACAACATGAACGTTGGAGGTCTCGTCGAAACCTGGGTCGCGTAGTACACCTTGAGCGCTCGTCCTTTGGAGGTGTACGGTCGCGCAAATGTCGCGTCATGAATAAGGCGATTCAGCTGGCCAGTCGAAATTCGGAAGCTATAAGCTTCTTGCGCCTTTAAGATCTCATCGAGCACGGGTTCGAGGCCAGCACTTTCTTTGGCTGATGTGAACGCGGCGGTTGCATAAGCCAACTCTGGAATCTCGTCAGAGATAACTCGAAGGAAATCTTTTTTGATCGGCGATAGCTTGCGAGGCTCACCATCGGGCGGCTCTTTGGTATCCCACTTGTTCACCGCGAAGACGCAGGCTTTACCGGCATCGTGCGCCAGCTTCATGATGCGCTTATCGCCATCGGTCAGCCCTTCACTGCCATCGACAACGATGAGGGCACAGTCGGCTTTGTCGATCGCCTTTTGGGCACGATCCACCATGTAGTACTCAACCGAGCCTTGGATCTTTCCACGTCGACGAATACCGGCGGTGTCGATCAATCGGAATTTTTCGCCCTTGTATTCGAGTTCAGTGTCGATCGCATCCCGGGTGGTACCAGCAATGCTGGACACAATCATTCGTTGCTCACCGGTAAAGGCATTGACCAACGAAGACTTTCCGACATTGGGCCTGCCCACGATTGCGACGCGAATTTCTTCTCGCTCGTCTCGCTTTTCGGAGCTTGGCGGCAGGAGCTCCACCACCACGTCCATCAGATCACCCACGCCACGGCCATGTAGACCCGAGACGGGATAGACCTCGCCGAGACCTAATCGATAAAACTCATTCGCAAAGTCATCGCGCTGAGGATTATCAGCCTTGTTGACGACCACGAGTACAGGCTTGTCGATGGGACGCAGGCGATTGGCCAGATCTTGGTCGTCAGGATTCACACCGTCGATGGTGTCGGTGACGAAAAGAACGATATCGGCTTCTTCGAGTGCGACATTCGCCTGGATTCGGATCTGCTCAGAAAGGGGATCATCTTCCTGGAACACAATGCCGCCAGTGTCGACAATTTGGAACCGACGACCGTTCCATTCCGTTTCGGAATAGAGGCGATCGCGTGTAATGCCGGGCGTGTCCTCCACAACGGCTACGCGTTTTCTTACTAGCCGGTTAAACAAAGTGCTTTTACCGACGTTGGGACGGCCAACGATGACGACAACAGGAAGCGTAGAACGCATGGGGGCTTGCGTCGGACTGTACCTGATCTTGCATCATGTCCGGGAGCCTCGGCTCCGTTTGAACCTCTTCCTACTATGAAATTAGCCCTTGCCGTCCTCGTATCTGCGCTCAGCGTCCACTTAGCCAAGGCCGATGATCCCGATCCGCTGACCAAGTCATCCCACTATTTCATGGGTTTCTTTGGGCGAAGCGAGCTTATTTTCGGGAGTGAGGATAGTCGTTTCGGCGGGGGCTTGTCGTATGCCTACGGCAAACCCGAAAAGCGATTTCAGTTGGGACATATTCCGGCGCAGTTGGTTTACGAAGGCTACGTCGACCACACCCAATCCGGTGGATCTGGCTTCCCGCCGAACTCAACACTGGCAACTGGAGGCCTGGGATACGCGCGGTGGCGCTGGCCGATGGACCAGCAGGGCAATGGAGTCTACGTGGACCTCGGATGGGGTATGCAGTTCGCGAATCGCCCAACACTCGATCTGGACACGAGGCTTAACTCAACGCCTGTCCTAGGGCTCGGTGGCGTATTCCGAGATGGATCTAAGGAATTCCTGATCGGGCTGCGTTATTTGCATATTTCGAATGCGGGCACCAACCACCCCAATTTCGGGCAAAACGAAATATTCCTAACGCTCGGCGTCCGCTACTAAGCCAAGGTTTCGCGCCTAAACGGGCACAACCACGATATCGCCTGGTCCGTGGACCCCTCGGACAAGGACGTGCTCGATGTCTGCGGTGCGGCTTGGCCCCGTAATCATCACAGTGGAGCGGTCGCTCAATCGCGCAAAAGCCTCTTCTAGCGTTGCCACGATGCGTTCTTTCGGCATAACGACGACGTGAACGACTGGGCTCAAACTAGCCATTCGCGGCCGCCCTGGACCAGTTGAGATCAAGAGCGAGCCAATTTCGGCAACGGCGAGATCGGCGGTCGTAACTCCCACCTCGGCTTCCCATATCGGCACTCCACCCGGTTGTCTTCCGAGCCTCGTCGCCGACTCTTGGTCGATGACGTGGGGCCGAGAAAGGATGACCTCAACATCTTCAAGGGTGCCGAGGCGTCCGCCAAGCTCTTCAAGTCGGGCACCAAAGATCTGCCACATCGCATCCGACGTGAGTGATGGCAACGGTGGTGCCGGTACCGGAACCCGTGCCTTTTTCCCAGTTTGGGGCAAGGCATTGAGGATGTCGTCACGATCTGCCATTCCACCACTTCCTAAAATCTCGACCTTCTTTCTTTGGAAGTTCACGAAATTCTGTCCAACCATCCTTGAGCGGATGCTTTGCTATCCGTGCCATGGGAAGCATCTTTAAGCCCGTACGCCATCGAAGCCCGCTGGTGGCACCAAAGGTGAAGAGTGTCCACGGAATGGGGTTTTCGGCAACGCCCTTTCGCATCGCCTCATCACGGAGCTGCAACAGCATTCTCGGAATCGGAATCTTTACAGGACAAACTTCCTCGCATGCTCCACAGAGAGTTGAGGCCTTTGCCAACTCCGGAAGCGCCTCTATGCCTTCCAAGGCAGGGGCCAGAACCGCGCCGAGCGGGCCAGAATAGACGTGGCTATAGGCGTGGCCACTCACCTGCCGATACACCGGACAGACATAAGAACATGCACCACATCGGATGCACTTCAGGATGTCCTTGTAGGGCCCGTTGAGCACCTTTGATCTGCCGTTATCCAGGATGACGAGGTGAACTGCTGTCGGTCCGTCGTCTTCATCTTTGCGGCGAGGACCGGAGATGAGATGGGTATAGACGGTCATCCTCTGCCCGGTGGCCGAGCCAGCTAAAAGCTTGAGAAACAGCGGCAGGTCCGCTTCACTCGGAAGAAGCTTTTCGAGCCCCATGATCGCGATATGCGTATCAGGTGCTGTGGTTGAAAGACGACTGTTCCCTTCGTTCTCGACGAGTACCAAGCGACCACTTTCCGCGATGGCAAAATTGACACCGCTGATGCCAATCTTCGCTTCGACAAACCTCTCTCTCAAATGCTTTCGTGCTTGCGCGGCAAGTTGCTCGGGACTCTCGGTGTAGGGTCCGAGCCCCTCTCGCTCAAAACTCTTTGCAACCTCACGACGGTTCTTGTGAATGATGGGAGCCACGATATGACTTGGTGTGTCGTTGTCGATCTGGACGACGAATTCACCTAAATCCGTCTCGACGACGTTGTAGCCAACGTCGATAAGGTGCTTGTTGAGGTGGATCTCCTCCGTCGCCATCGACTTTGCTTTAACAATGGTTCCGCCATCTGGAGCTGCCTCTTTACAGATGTCTAGGATGATCTTTCGTGCCGATTCTGCATCTTTTGCCCAATGAACTTGGACTCCGTTGAGTCGGCACTTCATTTCCAGCTGCGAGAGGAGATTCGAGATATTCGCGAGGACGAAATCTTTGATCTGAGACGCTTGAGTTCGGGTCGCTTCAAGGTCAGGAAAAGCATCCACGAGCCTCGCCTTGCGGGATTCGATAACCTTCACCGACGTAGCGCGCACGCTATCTCGGGTGGTCTCGGCAAGTTGACGCGCGAACGCTTCGACGGCGGGATGGTTTACAGGTTTCGCTTTCATGGAGCGATCGCCTCAGCCAACAATTCGGCAAAATGACGAGTCCGCAAGGGCAACTTATTCTTCTTGATCAGTCCGTCGAGGTGCAGTAAGCACCCCATGTCTCCGCTGACGATCTCCTCGGCCCCGGCTTTCATGATGTTGTGCAGTTTCTCCATGCCAATGCCGGCCGATATCGCCCCGTGCGTTGCGCAGAAAGCTCCACCGAAACCGCAGCACTGTTCGCCCTGTGCGATGCGAACCAACTGGATCCATGGCAAACTGCCAACAAGCATTTCCTGCTCGTTGGTTAAACCAATTCCGCGGCCGTGGCATGCACGGTGGAAAGCGACACGCCTCTTTGCGGGCGGGTTTGCCGTCGTGACCGGCCAAGAGCGAATTTTAAGTTGATGGACGAGGAACTCCCCGAGTTCAAAGACTTCGGGGTGCATCATGCCTTCGTATAGCACCGGATATCCCTCGCGAATCATCGCGGCGCACGAGGCGCTCGGCATCACGACGGGGTCTTCCGACTCCAAAAGGGCGCGCATGGTAAGGCCCGCAACTTGTCGAGCTGCACTCCAGTCCCCTGCGTTATAAGGGGGCTGCCCGCAGCATGTTTGCTCCTTGTCGAACAAAACTTCGCAGTTGAGATGCTCCAGAATTTTAACGGTAGAGATACCTACTTCGCCGAAGTAGATATCACAAAGGCACGTAAGCATCAGCCTCACCCGGTGGCGGGCTTCAACTCGGACGGGACTATCCGATTTTTTAGCTACGTTGCTGTCTGGGGGCACACTGGCATGCTACCCCCATCCTTCTTAACCGTCTTCTAACGCTTTTATGCGACTAACTAATCCCGACCCGGCCCGTGGGAATACACAAATGAATCTGCCTTGGCTATTTTGCTGGTGCCGGGGACCTTTACCGCCAAGCTCAGGCTGTAAGCCCCACTTCCCTGGTAGTAGCCGATTTCGATCTTGTGCCAGCCCTTCGGTAGCCACACGTTGCCATCCTTCATCGTCCCACCGTGCGAACCATCATGATTGATGACGGTCGCACCACCGACCTTAAGAATGGAACCGTCGTCACTCGAAATCTCGAAGTGATAGACGCCGTCTTTAGGTGCCTTGAAGTAACCGTTGAGGTCGAGGGCGAAGTTCTCATCGTGATGGCGAATGTCAAAGCCGATCCGATTCATAAACCCGGAGATCACCGGTTTCAACTTCGCGAAATTCGGCACCGCCGTCCACGAGCCTTCGTAGTAAGCGGCTTTCCAACCGTTCTGGACATTGGCAACCTTCTCGGTGTGGGCCGGCAGACAGTCCACTTGAGCGATATCGCCCGGCTTTCCGGAAGGAGTCAGATACGCGAAGCGAATGGATGCAGCTTTGGTGACCGTCACCGGCTTCGTATACAGCGGCGACTTTAGGGTGGGCACCGTGCCATCGATGGAGTAGTGCAGCTTGCCCGGCATTTGCTTGTCCTGAATCGCTTCAACCTTGGCTTTGCCTTTGAACAAGATGGCGCTCATTGCTACCTGCGGAGCTGGCAGGAAGTAGCTAGATCCAAGTCGGTCAAGCCTTCCGAACAGCGAGGAAACGCGTCCCATGAATTCGCCGGTGTCACGGCCAGCTTTGGGCGACCATAGGGTTTCGGCCATTGCCCCCATTCGCGGCCAAATCATGAACTCAGCACGAGCTTCAGTAGGGATCCACTCCGTCCAAACGTTGGCCTGTCCGCCAAGGACGTGCTTGGCTTGGGTGGCATTAAGTGCGGCCGGAACCGGATCAAACGTGTAAACATGCTCTGTTGACTGACCGGAATAGGCGAAGTCGAAGTAGCAATGCGAGGTCGGCGACATCACAACGTCATGCCCGGATTTCGCAGCGGCAATGCCGCCATCGATACCGCGCCACGACATAACCGTTGCCCCTGGGGCGAGTCCTCCTTCAAGAATCTCATCCCAACCCATCAGCCGACGACCTTTGGAAGCCAGGTACTTATCGATGCGCTTGACGAAGTAGCTCTGGAGCGATTCCTCATTCTTCAACCCCTCTGCCTTCATTTTCTCTTGGCAGAGCGAGCATCGATGCCAATACGACTTGTCGACTTCGTCTCCGCCGATGTGAATCCACTTCGACGGGAACATCTCCATCACTTCGTCGAGCACGTCTTGGATAAATCCAAACGTCTTCTCATTGCCGACGCAGTACACGTTAGAGCTTGGCTGTCCTGAGACGGCAGATGCCGGTTGGTTCTGGCACATCAGGTCCGGGTAAGCCGCCAAGACAGGCATCGTATGGCCTGGCATTTCGATCTCTGGCACCACGTTGATGTCGCGGTCTGCGGCGTATTTGACGATCTCACGAACTTGAGCTTTGGTGTAGAACCCGCCGTACTTGGCCCCCGCCTCGGCACCATAGCTCAACTTGCTTTGATCCCAACCGGTGGTAATGCCGTACCGCCACGCGCCAACGGAGGTGAGCTTGGGATACTTCTCAATTTCAATTCGCCAACCGCCGTCATCCACCAAGTGCCAGTGGAACACGTTCATCTTCATCATCGATATGTAGTCGAGGTATTTCTCGATGAATGATGGCTGGAAGAAATGACGTGAAACGTCGAGGTGCATACCGCGCCACGAGAACCGGGGATAGTCGGTGATCTCAATCGCTGGAACCGACCATTTGGTGGTTGTAGATGGCTTTGGTCCTTCGATGGCTTGGGGCAGCAACTGGCGCAGAGTCTGGACTGCGTAGACTGCACCACCTTTGTCTCCGAACCAGATTCGGATGCCATCGCTACCGGAGTGCAGCTTGTATTCGCCCTGCCGGAGCGCGCCTTTAGGGGCTTTGATGAGGGAGATGGCACCGCGTGTATTGCCGTGTTTGGCGGTCTTCAGCGTGAAGCCAGCGCCGCGTTTTAGCAAGGATTGGAGGAGTGCGGACGCGGTCGTTCCGTTCTCGTCGACAAGGAGCGTGTTCCGCGAAACCGTAAATCCCCTGCCGGTTCCCACGTGCATGGACACCGGCTTTGGTACCACTGGAGGCAAACTCGGCGCCGCAGCAATGTGGCCCGAGGGAAGAAGTAAGAGCGCTGCTAAGTTCACGATGAACGAATCCTACCCTTCGCACCCTTAGAAGAGGATAAAATAGAACAGCACGCCCCCGTAGCTCAGCGGATAGAGCAACTGCCTTCTAAGCAGTGGGTCGCATGTTCGATTCATGTCGGGGGTGCCAACATTTCTTAAGTCTTCGAAGATGGAACCAAGCCATGTCGCCGATCGATCTACTTGAAGATAAAAAAGTTGACATCGAAGATCTGTGCCGCAGATTTTGTGTTAAGAGACTTCGCCTATTCGGGAGTGCTGTGACCGACGAATGGGATGACCAGAAAAGTGACTTCGACTTCCTCGCGGAATACGCTCAAGAGAGCAGATCTTTGCCTGCTCTAGAACAACTAGTTGGTCTTCAGCTTGCTTTGGAGGATCTGCTGGGCAGAAAAGTTGACGTGGTGAACTGGGCGATGGCAAAAAACCGATTCTTCAGAGAATCAGCGGAAGCCCAGGCTCGAGAATTGTATGCGGCTTGATACAAGAGCTGGCCTAGACGACGCGTTACGCGCAAGTGCTCTTATCAGATCGACGATTTCGGGGTATCTCACTCGAACAATTTCTCGGCAACTGGGAGAAGCAATCAGCGGTCGAGCGGCAATTCATGATCATTGGCGAGGCATTAATTAGGATCCGGGATCGTGAACCGATTGTGTTCGAGTCGATCCCAGATGCCCGGGCAATCATCGGATTTCGAAACCTCCTAGCTCATGGCTACGACGTTGCCGACCCTGAAGCTGTATTTGAACTTGCTCATACCAAACTGGACGAGCTTCATGAAATCATCAGTCAGCTCCTTTCAAACGGAATAGATTCGTAGCAGATCATTTGGGCCCTCGAACATGCCTCCTCATGACCTATAATCAGGCATGGTTCCCCACCTGGGGCGGATCGGCTTCATGGTATCCGCGGTTTTCGCCCTAGGGTCACGTTCTCCTGGGCAATCTCCATCAAGCGGCGAGCAGACTCCTCCATTCTCCTATGCCCGCACGTTCAGCACTTACTATTTGTATCAGGGGGTTGTCGATTACGGGACGATGGGGCAGTCTTATTGCGGGCCGACCTCGGCTGCGATGGCGTTTTCCTGGCTGATAGGGCATGGGTACCCGAAGCTGCTGCCTTCTGGAACCGGGACGATCGATTCGCTTCATGTGCTGGTAAAGACCTTGGCGTCGAGCGACTATTTGGGTACCGATCCCGTCGATGGGACCACGACTCCAGCGATGGCGACGGGGCTTGTTCGCTATATTACGCAGGCGGGGTACCAGGTAGAGAGCCTTGGATATTCCGGCTGGCGAGCCAATGAGGCGACGATTCACGGCAAGGTTTACGGCAAGGTCCCCCTGTTTGGAATGATCGCGGATCAGCTCGCGAACCCTCGGACGGTAGTGCTTCTGAACATGGGCTACTACACCAAGGGGTCCACGCCGGGGACGTACCGACGGATGGTGGGGCACTGGGTCACGGTCGTCGGATATGGGACTACCGGCGATGGACGGGCCGATCCGAGCGTCATCTTGATTCATAACCCTGGGATTGCGACACCGAAGACGTTTCCTTCAAAGTCGAATTTGGTGGCCCGACTTAACCTTGATTTGGCCCGGCTGACGCCGGTGAACGGGGTGATTCAGAATTCATCCGGACGAGCGATTTGCTCTATGTCGGGGATGTACGCGATCGACGGGTCGGCGATTTATCCGGTGAAGGGCACCGATCTTGCGATAGTCGACGGAATCTTGTCGGTGACGCTGGCACCGCGGTCGTAGCGCAGAACTTCATCTCACACAGGTCGAACTTGCTTCCAATTGCTGGTCGATATTTAGCCGAACGTGTACGTGCTCAGGTTCATCTCCGACATACTCGCCAACAAGGGCTCAACCGACGATCGCATTGCCCAGCCCTTCTCTGTAATATCCCGAGTTTTTCGCCACCTGTCTAAGGGGGTATCACCCCCTAGGAGTAAGTGTGCCTACAGAAAAGCTAAAGAATCGTCGCAGGTTTACTGCCGAGTTCAAATTCCGGGTTGTACTG